>DXLO01000005.1 GCA_019414665.1 Bacteroides sp.
TCTTTACTGCAATTGAGATTGCCATTGAGATTGCTTGCGGATTTTAGGATATATAAAAATCAAGCAATAATTTTAACAGGAGGGATTATCCGTAAAGGCAATCGGATTTTCAGTAATGTAAAAAGCTGTATCGGACAGCAGTCATATTTTTAGGATTATGGGGATGGTTTATGCGGAAGAAATAGAAGGGGCGGTACTGGGGGCGTGCCTGCTGGAGCGTTCGGCTCAGGCGGTGGTGCTGAAAAGTCTGCGTGCCGAGATGTTTTACCTGACGGCGCACCGGGTGGTGTTCGAGGCGATAAACGCGCTGTATGCACGGGGAGCGGCGGTGGATATGCTGACGGTGACCGAGGAGCTGCGTGCTCTGGGACGGCTGGACGATGCGGGCGGTCCGTTTGCCGTGGCGAAACTGGCGGCGGGGGTGGCTACGTCGGCTCACCTGGAGTATCATTGCGGCATCCTGTTTCAGTATTACCTGCGGCGGAAGCTGGTGGAGGCGCTGACACGGGAGCTGGCGGCGGCAAACGATATGACGTGTGATGTGTATGATGTGCTGATTGATACGCAGCGGGAACTGGGGGCGCTGCTCGAGGATTCGCCGCTGGAGAATCACTTGCACCCCATGCCGGAGGTGATGGATGATACGGTGGCGCTGGTGGACCGCCGGCAGGAACTGGCTGTGAACGGGCTGACGGGTGTGCCTACGGGCTTGCAGCGGCTGAACGAGATGACAGGGGGATGGCAGCCGGGCAACCTGATTTTTACGGCGGCGCGTCCGGCCGACGGAAAGACGGCACTCGACTTGTTCTTTGCGCGTCAGGCGGCGATGGCGGGTGTGCCGGTGGTGTTCTTCACGCTGGAGATGACGGCTTCGGAACTGGGCGAGCGCATGGTACTGGCGGAGAGTTCGGCCGATCCGTTGCGTATCCGTCAGGGCAGGCTCTCGCCGGAGGAGGTGGAGGATGTGCACCGTACGGCGGAACGGATGAGCGCGCTGCCGGTGCATGTCGACGATACGCCGTACATCAACGTCGACCAGTTGTGTGTCATCGCCAAGTCGCTGCGGGCAAAGGGGCTGCTGGGCTTGCTTATCGTCGACTATCTGCAACTGCTTGCCACGGTGAATCCGGGGCGTACGCGTGAACAGGAGGTGGCGGAGTGCAGCCGCAAGCTGAAGGGGCTGGCGCGCTCGCTGGGCTGTCCGGTCATCGTGTCGAGCCAGCTCAACCGTCAGGCGGAAGACCGGGCGGGGAGTCCGGAGCTGCGTCACCTGCGCGAGAGCGGGGCCATCGAGCAGGATGCCGATCTGGTGATTCTGCTGCACCGTCCGGAGCGTTATCACATCCGGGTGGATCCCGATACGGGGTGGTCTACGCGGGGCATGGGCATCGCCACGGTAGCCAAGCACCGCAACGGGGCGACGGGAAAGGTATATTACGGGTATAATCCCAGCATGACGAAAATCGGCGAGTTCGCGGGTACGCCTGTGACTGCGCCGGCAAACAATTTAAAGCGTAAGAATGATGAAAGAAAGAGCAGTGACTTATTCGGTGGTTCCGCGGGTTGATCCGCGTGATATCTCGGCAGAGATGACGTATTATGCCCGTGCACAGGCGCGGGGAGAGGTGACGCTGGGCGACATGGCACGCCGTATTCAGCGGCGGTGTACGGTGACACGTGCCGATACGCTGGCGGTGCTTGTAGCGCTGGAAGAGGAGGTCTGCCGCGGGCTGTGCAACGGCGAGATTGTCCGTCTGGGTGAGCTGGGTTCGCTTCAGGTGGGAGTGAAAAGCGAGGGAGTGCGGCTGGAGGCTGACTTCCACGAATCGATGATAAACAAGATATGGGTGCGTTTCCGTCCGGGCATGGTGCTGAAAGGGATGCTGGACGGGGCGGCTTTCGAACGGGTTTCGCCGCGCAAGGAAGCCGGACGTGCCGGAAAGGGGATGCGGTATGAAAGAAAATGAACACGGCGACGGGGAATTCCGTCTGCGTATCTACGGCAAGTCGGAGCTGGCTTGTCTGTATTTTCCCGACCGTTCGCCGGAAACGGCACGGCGCAATCTGTACCGGTGGATGTACCGCTGTCCGTCCATCCGCGAAGGGCTGGCGGCACTGGGCCACGACAAGCACCGCAAGTTTTTCCTCAAGCCGGAGGTGGAGGTGATCGTGCGGGGACTGGGGGAGCCGTAAGATAAAGAAACTATGATATATACTTGCACGGGGTGTGAACCTCACGTTTGCGGTATCGCGGCGTGGTTCACACCCCGTTTTTTGATTTTATATTCCAGGCACTATTTTTTCTGTAATTTCATGGCCTGTTCCTGTCCCGCGGCTATTGCTGCGCGCTGTTTCTTTAAAAAGAAACCCGCCATTGACGTGAATTTGTCAATGGCGGGCAAGTGGATATATATAATGTATGATATAGCCGATTGTCATTATCTCTTTCCTGAGCCGTCGCAATCGGAGCATTTACCTGAACCATGGCAGTAACTGCATTTTCCACGTCCGTTACAAGCTGTACAGACAATGTTCTGACCAAGATTACGTACAATGCCGCTACCGTTACAATAACCGCATTTACCAGAACCATGGCAATAGTATTTGTCTGCGGTTCCACTCATTGACGAACATTTTCCTGAACCGTGGCAACGTTTACACATCGAGCTTCCTGTAGAACTTCCGGAAGAAGATCCGCTGTAGGAAGATCCATTTTCCTGATATGTGCCGTATGTTCCTGCTGCCTGGCTATTACTCATCGTTCCTAATGTCTCGCCTACGGTACCGAGTATGTTTCCGATGGTGCTCCATCGCTTACTTCTGCGCTGGGCTTTTACACTCTTAAGGTTCTGCTTTGCCATGTCGTAGGTAGGACAGGCTTGCAGTGCATACTCATAGCATGCTTTGGCATTGTTCAGGTCACCCAGACTTTCGTAGAGTACTCCGAGGTTGTTCAAAGCCGGAGCCTTGTAACCATAACTGTTGTATGGATCGGCCTTAATGACTTGCATATACCTGTCGTACTTGGTCTGTGCCTCTGTGTCGGGAGTGTTGTAAGCTAAGTCGGTGTTTGTGTATGTTTTTTTATATGGCAATATAAGATACGTATATGTTACATCACGGTCGGATTCGGTATTCTCGTCATGTTATGTCACGTTTAATGCTGTAATTAGTGGATTATTTCGTATTTTTGTTGCTAAATAGTTATTCTATGAAACCGAATCGGAAGAAACCCGTACTGGTTGGAAATGATTTGTTTCAAAGGTACTTGTCAACTTAGGATAGTAAGAAGTTTTAGTGCGACAAATGCTTGTTGTTGTAATGTTGCAGCAGGTAGAATGGAAAAAACTCAAATTCTTTCTGTTGAGATGAAATATCTGATTGTTGATAAAATTTAAGAATATAAAGATGTTAGAAACGGTTATTGAAAATACGGAGAAATTTATAGCTTCGGTTCCTAAAACCAAGCGTAAGAAATATGGTCAGTTCTTTACAAACGGGACTACAGCTTCTTATATGGCTTCGCTTTTCTGTTTCGATCTTTCAAAGCCTGAAATTCGCCTGTTGGACGCAGGTGCTGGAACAGGCATCTTGTCGGCGGCGGTTGTTGACAAGTTGGTGGAGTCTGACTATGAGGGTAGGATTCATCTTACTTGTTATGAAACGGATGAGAATGTCTTACCTCTTTTGGAGGCTAATCTTGAGTTTCTTCATTCTGAGTATGGAGTTGAATATTCTATAGTCAGGGATAATTATATTACTTCGCAGGATTTTGAAGGGGATACATTATTCTCTGTTCAGGATAATGTATATGATTATATCATAGGAAATCCTCCTTATCTTAAAATACCGAAAGATGCGGACGAAGCCAGAGTGATGCCAAGTATATGTTATGGCGCTCCTAATCTTTATTTTCTTTTCTGGGCTATGGGTATACATAACCTTAAGGAAGGACACGAACTGGTATATATTGTGCCCCGTTCCTGGACCTCCGGAGCTTATTTCAAGAAATTCAGGGAATATTTTTTCAAAAACTGTGTTATTACCGATATGCACTTGTTCGAAAGCCGTGACAAGGTTTTTGAGGGTGAATCGGTATTGCAGGAGACAGTAATCGTAAAAGTTAAGAAGACTACGGCTACACCGGAGTATATCAATATAACCTCTTCTTCTACTTCTCAATTTACTGATTTGAAGACTTTCCGTGCTCCTTATGCTACCGTGGTGGCGCGAAACCAGTTTGTATATCTGGTTACAAACGAAGCTGACGCTGCCGTACTTTCTCTCATTAACCGCTTCGACAAGACTCTTCCCGACATGAATCTGCGTATGCAAACAGGTGTAATTGTTGATTTCAGAACAAGGGAAGTGCTTCGTGATCATCTGGAAGATGGTTCGTATCCCCTTTTGTATTCACAGCATATCAGAAACGGACGGGTAGTATGGCCGTTGGGTAAAGAAGGGGAAGTTATAAAAACAGACCGGAAGGCTTTTCTGCAGGAGAACAGTGATTTTCTTATGGTTAAGCGTTTCACCTCAAAAGAAGAGGACAGGAGACTGCAGTGTGGTATATATCTTAAACAAAGATTTTCGCAATTTCCGTATATTAGTACACAGAATAAAATAAACTTTATAAAATGCGATTCTCCTTGTATTACTTATGGTCTGTACGTGTTACTTAATTCCAGTTTTTATGATAAATACTATCGAATACTGAATGGGTCTACGCAGGTAAATTCTACTGAAATCAATCAAATGCCGGTTCCCGATAGATTGATTATAGAAAGTATGGGACGGGAGTTGATGCATAAAGAACTGTCTGTTACAAATTGTAATGAAATTTTTAATAAATGGATAAATTAGAAACTGCTAAGAGTTTGCTGGGCAGAATCAATATGCCTTTGCGACAGCAGAGTACGCTCTGTTGTCTTACCCTTCTTGCTATGGCTCATCTTAAAGAAGATACGCCTTGGGCCGAGGCTACAAATGAATGGATCAGAATACATGACATAATCTCGTTTATTGCGGAATATTATGGCGTAAAGTATGCCGAAAATTCAAGAGAGACTTTTCGTAAGCAGGTCATTCATCCTTTCAAGACTGCCGCATTGATCGAAGATAACGGCCTGTCGACCAATAGTCCTAATTTTCGGTATCGCATAACCTCTGAGTTCTTAACTGTTATCTGTTCTGTGAAAGATAATTGTGATTCGGACAAGGAGAGTGACGCTCTTATACAGTTCTTGCGTATGCACGATACATTGTCTGATATATATGCCTCCAAGAAGAAAATGCAAAAGATGCCTGTCAGAATCAATAACAAGGATTTTACATTTAGTCCGGGCAAGCACAATCAGTTGCAGAAAGCCATATTGGAAGAGTTTGCGCCACGCTTTGCTCCTCATTCTGAATGTTTGTATGTGGGGGATACCATTAAAAAGGATATGATAAAGGATGTTGAAAGGCTTTCTTCTCTCGGCTTTGAGATAACATTACATGATAAGATGCCTGATGTGGTTTTGTATAGGGAAGATAAGAATTGGATATACTTTATTGAAGCTGTTACATCTGTAGGTCCGATGGATCCTAAAAGAATATTGGAGATTGAGTCTATGACAAGTAACGTGACTGCTGGCCGTATATATGTTACAGCCTTTCTTGACTTTGGTACTTTTAAAAAATTCTCCGGACGACTTGCTTGGGAAACGGAAGTCTGGATAGCTGATATGCCGGATCATATGATTCATCTTAACGGTGATAGATTCCTTGGTCCCCGCTGATTTATTTCGAATGTTTCTCACCGTCACGGAGGGGCGCTGGTATAAGGCTGTATCATATTCTGTTCTGACTCTATCGTAATATAAAGAAATCATTGTATCTGACTGACACGGGGTGTGAACCTCACGTTTGCGGTATCGCGGCGTGGTTCACACCCCGTTTTTTTGTGTGTATGCTGCATCGGAAACTTAATGGCGGAGGCCTGGACGCTTTTTCAGAATCGGATGAGGAAAAAATGAGTAAAATCATTATATTTGCATATGTATCATCAACAGCTGTAGATATGGATTATGATATAAAGGATAAAATGGAGTGGACGATTATTTTCATCAGGGAGTTCGGACGTAAATACGGACTTTCGATGAAGCAGGCATTCAATTACCTGAGTCGTTTCAAAGGGATTGATTTTATCGATCGCCATTATGATTATGTGCATACTCAGTCGTTTGCTTCGATGGTGGACGATATAGCTGAGTATTGTCACCGTCACGGAGGGGCGCTGGTATGAGGCTGTATCATGGGACGAATAAGGAGTTTCTGGAAATTGATTTGCTGAAGTCTAAACCTAATAAGGATTTTGGGAGAGGTTTTTATCTTTCAGCAGATTACAATCAGGCTTTAAATATGGCGCATGTGAAAATGGAACAGCTGGAATCCGGAAGCCCTGTTGTGTTGGAATATGAAATAAGCGAAGAGGCATGGGACAGTTTGCGCGTATTAAGGTTTGAAAATTACTCTGAAGAATGGGCTAAATTTATACTTTTAAACCGTAATAATCCGTCTGATCAGCCTGTTCATGATTATGATGTGGTAATAGGACCTATTGCTGACGATAGAGTGGGAGTACAGTTATGGAAGTATGAAAATCATTCAATTGATTTGCCTACACTTGTCCGTAATTTGCAATACATGAAAGGAGTAACAATACAATATTTTTTCGGTACGGAACGTGCTATAAAATACTTGAAGCGAATATGAATGAGAAAAAGGAAATGATGGCAGATATGGTAAAGAACCTTGCACTGTTACTGATGGAGAAGAACAGGGAATTAACAATGGAACAGGCGCTTTCATTTGTTTTTAACTCGGATACGTATCAGAAAGTAATGAATGAGGAGGCTGCATTTTATTACCAGAGTCCTAAGTATGTTTTTGCTTTTTTGGAAGAAGAACTGTTAACAGGAAAGGTCGGATAAGGATTTTATTTTAACTGACACGGGGTGTGAACCTCACGTTTGCGGTATCGCGGCGTGGTTCACACCCCGTTTTTTGTGTGTATGATGCATCGGAAACTTAACCGTTTTGAAACAGGATTGCCACATGCGCGTTTCTGTTTTGAAATACGTTGCCTTTAATTTTGCGCAATGAAAATTAAGGATTTTTAATTGCTTGAAAAACGCTGGTTGTCATGTAGATAACTGGTAATGAAAAGGTAAGGAACAGGTTGGGAAAATTTACAATTTAAAAATAAAATGAAAAAATTTGCAGCGTATTTACTTTGGTTTTTGCTGATTGCTGTCTTGCCGCTGATGGCGTGCAGCAACGATGGAATGACGGAAGCTGTAGCGGACAGCTTTGATGTACAGTTTGAATGCCCTTCGCTGATAGAAGTGGCCAAGGGAGGGGAATATACGTTCCAGGTGACCGGAAGTAACAAGCCGGCGGAATCGGACGTGATTATTCTGGAATCGACAGGGGGAATCTCGTATACGTGTGTGCTGGTGAGTGTTTCGGAAAACAGTTTTACCATAAAGCTTGCCGACGGATGCGAAAGCGGTACGTACCGGGTGTTCGTCAAGCGTGGTGACCGCAAGAAACAGATTGGTACTACCTATATTAATATTGTAAAGGGAATTGATTTCACACCGGATGCCGGAACGACGGTGTACGGGGTGGTATCGACAGCCGACGGTCCGGTGCGGGGTGTTGTGGTATCGGACGGTGTAGAGGTGAGCGTGACCGACGAACGGGGTATCTACCAGCTTCAGTCGGAAAAGAAATGGGGGTATGTGTTTATCTCCGTTCCTTCGGGATATGAAGTTCCTGCCGAGGGAGTCTTGCCTCGGTTCTACCAGATGATGAAGGGGGATGCCGCTACAACGGAGCGTGTGGACTTCTCGCTGACTGAGGTGGAAGGACAGGATAGCTATAAGGTGTTTATGCTGGGCGATATGCATCTGGCCAACCGCACGGGCGACCTGGGACAGTTTATGGACTTTACCGAGGATCTGAACAGCTACCGTGCCTTGCATCAGCACGAAAAGATGTATGCCATTACGTTGGGCGACATGACCTGGGACCTGTACTGGTATTCGAACAGTTATGCGCTGCCTGAGTACCTGAATACCATCAACAATCAGGTGAAGGGACTTCAGATTTTCCATACTATCGGAAATCATGACTACGACTACAAGGCTATGAGCGATGAGGAGGCGGGAAGCCGTTTCATGGATTATATCGCTCCGACATATTATTCGTTCAACATCGGAAAGGTGCATTACGTGGTGCTGGATGACATCGATTGCAGCAACTACGACGGCACTACCTCGCGCGACTACGAGAAGCGTGTGTCGGCCGAACAGCTGAGCTGGCTGTCGAAGGATCTGGCATATGTCGACAAGTCGACACCGCTGGTAGTGGTGATGCACGCACAGCTGTTCTACCCGTCGCAGACGGAAGGTTTCAAGATAGACCATGATGTGCTGAACACTACGCAGCTGCTGGACGTGCTGGACGGCTACAAGGTGCATTTCGTGACCGGACATACGCACCTGAGTTTCAACGTGACTCCGGAGGATGAGGTAACGGGCGGACGCGAGGTGTACGAACATAACGCGGGTGCGATATGCGCTTCGTGGTGGTGGTCGGGCTACCTTACTCCGGGTGTGCACATCAGTCCCGACGGAACACCGGGCGGATACTCGGTATGGGATGTGAACGGAACGGACATCGAATGGATATACAAGGCTACGGGATGGACGGAGGATTACCAGTTCCGCAGCTACGACCTGAACAATGTGCATTTCTCGATGGCGGATGTGCCGCAGATGCCGGCCAGTGTACCGGCTTCGGTCAAGGCGAAATTCCAGCGCTATGTGGATGCTTATCCGGTGAACAAGGACAACGAGGTGCTGATAAACATCTGGAACTGGAATCCGCGCTGGACGCTGACGGTGACCGACGAGAAGGGCAACAAGCTTACTCCTGAGGAGGTATGGGCTTACGATCCGCTGCATGTGGCAGCGCTGAGCGTGAAGCGTTTCAACTCGTCGACACTGAGCTCTACACCGAGCTTCATTACCGAAAAGTTTACGCATTTCTTCAAGGTGAAGGCGGCGGATGCCGACGTGGATCTGACTATCACCGTGCGCGATGAGTTCGGACACGAATGGACCGAGCAGATGCAACGTCCGAAGGCGTTCTCGACGGATGCTTACCTGCCTCGCTGAACGGGGATGCACTGACAAGCTACTTAATGTTTTACTAAATATTTATTTATGAAAGTTTTCAATTCGTATGTTTTTTTGCTGTTGCTGTTGCTGACGGGCAGTGTTTCTACGCTGTCGGCGCAGAACAGAACAGTATCGGGTAAGGTACTGGATGCCTTGCAGGAACCGCTTATCGGGGTGTCTATCGTCATCGACGGAACTGCCCAGGGAAGCATTACTGATGTAGACGGAGCCTTCGAGCTTCAGATACCTGCCGGTGGGGCTACTCTGAATTTCTCTTATGTGGGTTATCTTACCGAAAAGGTGAAGGTGAAACCGGGACAGAAAAATATTGTGGTATATATGCAGGAAGATGCCATCATGCTGGATGAGGCGGTGGTTATCGGTTACGGTACGCAGAAGAAGGTGAACCTGACGGGAGCCGTGGCTACGGTGGGCAGCGAGAAGCTGGAAAACCGTGCGACGCAGTCGCTGGCAAACATGCTGCAAGGTTCGGTAGCCGGTCTGAATGTCACTACCTCGTCGGGTGTGCCGGGCAGCTCGCCCAGCATCAACGTGCGTGGTACGACTTCTATCAACAGTGCCGGTCCGCTGGTGCTGATAGACGGTGCGGTGGGTGAACTGGACCGTGTGAACCCGAACGACGTGGAGTCTATCTCGGTCATCAAGGATGCGTCGGCTGCGGCAGTATACGGTGCGCGTGCGGCATTCGGTGTGATTCTGATCACAACCAAGTCGGGATCGGCACAGGACGGAAAGGCTACCGTGCGTTACAGCGGCCGTCTGGGATGGCAGGCTCCTACCACGACTACCGATTACGAAACAACCGGTTACTGGTCGGTGTATACGGTGAATACCTTCTGGCGTGCGAAGAACGGTACGAACTACGTGGATTATACCGACTACGACATGCAGCAGCTGCTGGCCCGTGTGAACGACAAGACGGAGAACCCCGACCGCCCGTGGGTAGTGGAAGATACAAGAAACGGTCGCCGTCAGTGGGTGTACTACGGCAACTACGACTGGTGGCACATGATGTACAACGACCGTCGTCCTACCCAGCAGCACAGCATCTCGCTGAGCGGGGGTACGAAGGATGTGAAATACCTGGTGAGCGGGGCATACGATTACCAGAAAGGTATCCTGAACATGAATCCGGATATCTACCGCAAGTATAACCTGCGTTCGAAGATTGACTTTACCATCAACCGCTATGCTACGCTGAGCAACAATACTTCGTTCTATGGCTCGCAGTATACTTTCCAGGGTAACGGAAGCATCGACGATACCATCGGTTACAGCGGACGTCACGCGCTGGCATGTTTCCCGATGAAGAACCCTGACGGCTCATGGCTGTACGGTACTCCTTACCTGAACTATAAGGTGGGCAACGGACGTCATATCATGCTGGGTGAGGGATCGCACCGCAACGTGAACCGCACGAACGACTTCTCGAATACTACACGACTGGTCATCACACCGATCAAACAGCTGAGTCTGACGGGTGACTTTACCTACCGTCTGTACCAGACACGCAATACACACCGTTCGAACAACCTGTTCTACCGCGAATATCCGGACGGACCGCTGCTGTCGTATGCTACCGGAGCCGGTCTGAACAAGCTGAGTGAATCGGTGAACACACGCAACTATTATTCGGCAAACGTTTTTGCCAACTACGAAGATACATTCGGCGAAGCACATCACGTGACGGGAGTGGTCGGGTTCAACTACGAACGCATGTATCTGAAGAATGTTTCGGCTGCGGGACAGAACCTGACTTCTACTTCGCTGGACGACCTCGACCTGGTGGGACAGAATGCCGAGGGTGAAGTGCTGACCGAAGTGGGCGGCGGACAGAGCGAATATGCGCTGGCTGGTTTCTTCGGCCGTGTGAACTACGACTACAAGGGACGCTACCTGTTTGAGGCGAGCGGACGCTACGACGGTACATCGCGTTTTGCTGCCGGAAGCCGCTGGGGATTCTTCCCTTCGGGTTCGGTGGGATGGCGTATCTCGGAAGAACCGTTCTTCAAGCCGCTGAGCGGATATGTAGACAACCTGAAGCTGCGTGCTTCGTTCGGTAGCCTGGGTAACCAGAATGTTTCCTCTTACTATACATACATGCGTCTGATTTCGGTAAGCGACTTTGCCGGCTTCACGTTCGGTGAGGGCAGCTCGATGGCGAAATATGCTACACTGGGTGCGCCGGTGGTATCGGACCTGACCTGGGAAACTTCGGAACAGTGGGACTTCGGTTTCGACCTGACCATGCTGAAGAACCGCCTGAACATTACCGTAGACGGATATGTGCGCAACACACTGAACATGCTGACCGACGGTGTGGAACTGCCGCTACTTCGGGCAGCAGTGTCTATCGCCGCTGGTTTATCGACAATATCAAACTGAGCCGCGCCAACTGACAGGTGCGGTAGCAGAGAGGTTCCACAGGCTGTACAGCATTTACGCAGACGGTTTTCCACCGGCAGGCGTCGAGCTGTACGGCCTGTGGTTTTTTTATTTTTATCGTAACAATGCAATCCTGTAGGCGGACGGTGACGGACACTGCCCGGAACTGGCTATGTATCTTTGTGATACAGAAAAGAGATTGAAAGCTTTCAACAGGTATTCGTTTTAATCATTTAAAAAGTAAAAAGATTATGGAAAGAGCAGTGACTTATTCGGTAGTAGCAAGAAAGAAACCTAATGATCTGGAAGGTAGTGCCAAATATTATGCCCTGGCACAGGCACGCGGCGAGATGGGAATCCGTGAAATGGCGGACCGTATTCAGCAGATGTGTACGGTGACACGTGCCGATACGATGGCGGTGCTGATTTCGCTGGGTACGGTGATGCGTGACGGTCTGTGTGCCGGAGAAATCGTGCGTCTGGGCGACCTGGGTTCGTTTCAGATCGGTCTGAACGGTGAGGGTAGTGTCACGGAGGAAGAATATCACACCGGACTGATAAAGAAGGCGCATATCAACTTCCGTCCGGGAGCCGATTTGTCGGACATTCTGAATTCGCTGAGCTACGAACGTGTGCCGGTAAAGCCTAAAAAAGAGGAGTAAGACTCCGGAAGGGAGATGCGGACAGATGTGAAATATAAAAAACAAGGAGGAATGTATGACTGGAAAGGTAAAATGGATTCTGATCAGGATAATCAAGTGTCTGTATTGCATACTGACCGGAAAGAAAGGAGGGTGTGATGAGAAAGATTGACATGATTGTCATTCATTGTTCGGCAACGAGAGCGGATGTTCCGCTCTCGCCCCGTCAATTGGAGGAAATGCACCGGCAGCGCGGGTTCGACGGATGCGGGTATCATTATTATGTAAGGCGCGACGGAGAAATATGTACGATGCGTCCGGTAGACCGTCCCGGAGCGCACGCCAAAGGATATAACCGGCACAGTATCGGTGTGTGCTACGAAGGAGGACTGGACGAGCAGGGACGTCCTGCCGACACACGTACGGAACTTCAGAAGCGTTCGCTCAGGGTGCTGGTGAGAGTGCTTGCCATGGACTTCCAGACACGCCGGATAGTAGGACATCGCGACCTGAGTCCGGACCTGGACGGTGACGGTGTGATAGAACCGGAAGAGTGGACAAAGGTGTGTCCCTGCTTTGATGTTGGGACGGAATTATAAGAAAATTTATGTACAGTGTTATAATGATATGTTTTTATGTTAAAAAGCTGTCAAAATGTAATATGTAAAATAAATATGTGCATTATTAAATTTTAACACTTATATAAATCTTTGGTTTATAGTAATTTGTATTAAGGGACTCTTTTGAGGAGTCCCTTATTTTTTAAATATTTGTTATTGTTTGTTTTTATATGGTTTTATCCATAGATTCTCGAAGGGGGTATAAAGATGTTCAATGTGTTAGTAAAATATCGGTATTTATAGTAAAAAATAAAGCTAAAATTGTCTATTTGATAATTTATAGAATATGCAAGAATATTTATGTATTTTGCTTTAATTTTTTGTTTTTTAATGAAATGATATGTATATTTGTGTCCGTTATTAAAATTTTATTAGAATATGAAAAAGCGAATTACACTTTTTTGTGCCTTTTTGTTAATAGGCATAAGTCTGGCGATAGCTCAGGCTGTACAAGTGACAGGTGTCGTGATGTCTGCGGAGGATGACATGCCTGTCGTGGGAGCTTCTATTTTGGTTAAGGGAACTTCTAATGGTACAATTACGGATATCGACGGAAAGTTTATACTGAAAGTTAACAAGGGGGATAAACTTGAAATCAGCTATATCGGTATGAAATCGCAGACAGTAGCTGCCAAAAATAATATGAAGGTGGTACTGGAATCGGATACAGAGGTACTGGATGAAGTCGTAGTTACCGGTATGCAGCGTATGGACAAGCGATTATTTACAGGTGCGTCAACAAAAATATCTGCCGAAGACTCTAAACTTGACGGTGTGCCGGAAATCAGCCGTGCCCTGGAAGGACGTGCAGCCGGTGTATCGGTTCAGAACGTATCAGGTACTTTCGGTACAGCTCCGAAAATCCGTGTACGTGGTGCCACATCTATCTACGGTAGCTCTAAACCGTTGTGGGTAGTAGATGGTGTCATCATGGAGGATGTAACGGAAGTAGGTGCTGACGATTTGTCTTCGGGTGATGCCGTTACACTGATCAGTTCGGCTATCTCTGGTTTGAATGCTGACGATATCGAAAACTTCCAGATCCTGAAGGATGGTTCGGCTACTTCTATCTATGGTGCTCGTGCCATGGCGGGTGTGATTGTCGTTACTACCAAGAAAGGTAAGGCAGGTTCTAACAAGATCAGCTATACAGGTGAATTCACCATGCGTATGAAACCGAACTACCGTAACTTCAACATCATGAACTCTCAGGAGCAGATGGACGTATACAAGACACTGGAAAGCAACGGTTACCTGACATTTGCCGATGTATACCGTGCTTCTAACAGTGGTGTATATGGTAAGATGTATCATTTGATCAACAGTTACGACGCAAACACAGGATTTGGCATGCCAAACACTCCGGAAGCAAGAAATGCTTATCTGCGTGAGGCTGAATACAGAAATACAGACTGGTTTGATGTTTTGTTCAATAACAGCATTTCGCAGAACCATGCAATCAGTATGACAAGTGGTACTGAAAAGGCTTCGTACTATACTTCACTGAGTGTGATGAACGACCCGGGATGGACCAAACAGAGCAAGGTACAGCGTTACACTGCCAACCTGAACGCTTTGTATAACATTACCAAGAAAGTTTCATTGAACCTGATCGGTAACGCTTCTTACCGTAAACAGCGTGCACCGGGTTCGTTAAGCTCGAATCTGGACCCTGTAAGTGGTGAAGTAAAACGTGACTTCGATATCAACCCGTATTCTTACGCGCTGAATACTTCACGTGCACTCGACCCGAATGAATACTACGTACGTAACTATGCGCCGTTCAATATCTTGCATGAACTGGACAATAACTATATGGACCTGGATGTAGTAGATATGAAATTCCAGGGTGAGTTTAAATACAAACCTATCAATAAGGTAGAACTGAGTGTGCTGGGCGCTTACAAGTATTCTACTACTACTCAGGCTCACAAGATTACTGACTATTCTAACCAGGCATGGGCTTACCGTGCAATGGATGATGCTACTATCCGTGACGCTAACCCGTGGTTGTATACTGACCCGGATGTATCGAACGCGTTGCCGGTATCGGTTCTTCCGGTGGGAGGTTTCTACCGTGAAACTAAATATGGCATGAACAGCTACGACTTCCGTGCTACTGCCAGCTACAATGACGTATTTAATGAAAACCATATCTTCAACTTCTTCGGTGGTATGGAGTTGAACGCTACCGACCGTACACAGACTTGGTTCCAGGGTGTAGGTTTGCAGTATGATATGGGTATGCTTCCTTCTTACGACTATCTGTACTTCAAACAGGGTAATGAGGAAAATGCTGCTTACTACGGTGTGTCTACAACCCGCTCTCGTGACGTGGCTTTCTTCAGTACAGCTACTTATTCATGGAAAGGTAAATATACAATAAACGGTACAGTCCGTTATGAAGGTTCTAACAAGCTGGGTAAGAGCCGTTCGGCACGCTGGCTTCCTACATGGAACGTTTCGGGTGCATGGAACGTACACGAAGAAAGCTGGTTTGAAAACCTGAGACCGGCCTTGTCTAACCTGACTCTGAAGGCTTCTTACTCACTGACTGCCGACCGTGGTCCGGCTGAGGTTTCTAACTCACGCGTAATCGTCAACAGTTATAACTCTTACCGCCCGTTTGCCAGTGTAAGTGAATCCGGACTTCAGATTACAGAACTGGAAAACAGTGAGCTGACTTACGAAAAGAAACATGAGTTGAATATCGGTGCTGAAATCGGTTTCCTGGATAACCGCATCAATCTGGCTATGGACTGGTACAAGCGTAACAACTACGACTTGATCGGTATCATCAATACAATGGGTGTAGGTGGACAGATTTCAAAATATGCCAATGTTGCCAGCATGAAGTCACACGGTGTGGAATTTACATTGTCTACAAGAAACATTGTAACACGCGACTTCAAATGGAATACCGACTTTATCTTCTCTAACGCGAAGAACGAAGTTACCGAACTGGATGCTAACTCACGTGTTATCGACCTGATTGCAGGTACAGGTTTTGCTCTGGAAGGTTATCCGGTACGTTCACTGTTCTCTATGGACTTCCAGGGACTGAACGGACAAGGTCTCCCGACATTCATCAATGAAAAAGGTGAAGTGACTGTAAGTGACATCAACTTCCAGGAACGTAACGTTAAAGATCATCTGGTTTACGAAGGTCCGACCGATCCGACTATTACCGGTAGTTTCGGTAACGTATTTACCTACAAGAACTTTAAGTTGAATGTATTTATCACTTACTCATTCGGAAATGTAATCCGTCTGGATCCGGTATTCAGCAATGAATATACTGACTTGGATGCAACACCGAAAGAGTTTGTAAACCGCTGGACTAAGCCGGGTGACGAAAATATTACCAACATACCGGTTATCGCCGATACACGTATGAACCGTCAGGATTCTCAGTTGAGCCGCGCATACAATGCATACAACTACTCTACAGAACGTATCGCCAAAGGTGACTTCATCCGTATGAAGGAAATTTCACTGAACTATGATTTCCCGAAATCACTGGCCAGCCGTATGAAACTGAGCAACCTGTCACTGAAACTTCAGGCAACCAACCTGTTCCTGATTTATGCCGACAAGAAGCTGAACGGTCAGGATCCGGAATTCTTCAACACCGGTGGTGTGGCTGCTCCTGTTCCTAAGCAGTTTACTTTGACTTTGAGATTGGGTATTTAATTTGATTTAAAAGAGAAAATTATGATGAAAAATATAAAAACATACAGTGCTGCTTTATTGATGGCGTGGGCTTTCGCTTCGTGTAGCGATTTCCTGGATACAGTGCCAGATAATCGTGCAGAAATTGATACGGAGTCGAAGGTTACCAGTCTGCTGGTTTCGGCTTATCCTAACTATTATCCGATAATGATGTTTGAGCAGGCTTCGGACAATACGGCTGACAACGGTGAGATGTATGGCTTTGAGTTCCAGCAGGAACAGGATGCCTATCTGTGGAGTGATATCAAGACAGATACGAGTCAGGACTCTCCGCAGGGAATGTGGAACGGACTTTATATGGCGATTGCTTCGGCAAACCATGCACTGCAGGCTATCGAACAGATGGGAAATCCGGCTTCGCTGAACGCTCAGAAAGGTGAAGCGCTGTTGTGCCGTGCATATGCACATTTTGTCTTGGCTAATATCTTCTGTGAAGCTTACGATCCGGCTACCGCTGCGGAAAAATTGGGTATTCCTTACGCTACGAAACCGGAAACAGAAGTAGCTCCTGAATATACCAGAGGTACACTGGAAGAAACTTATCAGCATATTGAGGCTGATTTGCTGGAAGGACTTCCGCTGATTAATGACAATTTATATTCAGTGCCTAAATATCATTTCAACAAGAAGGCTGCCAATGCTTTTGCCGCACGTTTCTACCTGTTCTATGTAAAAGAAGATAAGTCGAACTATGAAAAGGTGCTGGAATATGGTAAGGCTGTTTTGGGTACAAATCCGGCAAGATCACTGCGCCAGCTGCAGGCCGATCTGGGTTCTATCACTGAAATAGATGAAAGAGGCGATGCGTATATTTCTGCATCGGTAGACGCTAACTTGCTGATTACTCCGATTTACAGTTCATGGCCTTATATTTATGGTCCTTACAACATGGCAAAACGTTATGGCATGAACCGTACGGTGACTGAAACAGAAACTTTGTGGGCAGGCGCTCCATGGAACAACCCGTTGTTTTATGCCAGCCTGAACGGTGTGGAACAGAAGTTGTGTTTCTTCAAGTATCGTATGTACTTTGAGTATACAGATAAGGTAAACGGTATCGGTTTGCGTCACGCTGTAATCGTTCCGTTCAGTACCAACGAAACATTGCTTTGCTGCATCGAGGCTAATATTCTGAAGGCTCAGCCTGACTATGCTACTGCTGTAGAATATATGAACAAATGGCTGGATGCATCGAAGGGTGACGGAAGATACGGATATCCGGAAACACTGACAGAAGATAAAATTGTAGACTTCTATGAAGGTGTGGGATATACACCGATACCTGTAACCGATGAAACCAAGCGTACAGTGAAGAAACACCTGAATCCTTGCTTCTCGTTTGTAAACAAGAAACAGGAAAATATGATCCACTGTGTGTTGCAGATGCGCCGTATTGAAACTATTCACGACGGTTCACGCTGGATGGATGTAAAACGCTACGGTATTGAAATTACTCATAACCGTGATGGTATGGACCCGATCGTATTGACAAAAGACGATCCGCGTCGCGCATTCCAGTTGCCACAAGATGTTATAGAAGCTGGTCTGGAGGCTAATCCTCGATAAATGAACTTTAAAATGATAGTTGTTATGAAAAAGATAAAATACTTATTTTTGATATTGGTAGCCATGTGTACGGCTACTTCATGCAGCGAAGACGATTTGTCTCCTGATAGCATTTTTGATACGACAGCTCCTCAGCGCAATGAGTTTGATAAATGGATTCTTACGAACTATACAACTCCATATAATATCGACTTGAAGTATCGTTTTGAGGATATCGAATCGGATATGGACTATAACGTGATACCGGCCGATTACAACAAGTCGATTGCTTTGGCGCAGATGGTGAAATACCTGTGGCTGGAAGTGTATGCCAAACTGGCTGCTCCGGAGTTTCTTCCTACTTACTGTCCGAAAATCATGCACTTTGTAGGTTCACCGGAATATAACGCAGCCAGCGGTTCCATTGTATTGGGTACTGCGGAAGGCGGTATGAAGATTACGTTGTTCAACGTAAACGGACTGGATGTCGAAAATCCGAATATAGATGTGTTGAATGAATGGTACTTCAAGACCATGCACCATGAGTTTGCTCATATCCTGCATCAGACAAAGAATTACTCTACAGACTTTAATGACATTACTGCCGGTAAGTATACAGGTGAAGGATGGGTGAACATTCAGGACGCTGATGCACGTAAAGACGGTTTCGTAACCGCCTATGGTTCCAGCAAACCGGATGAAGACTTTGTAGAAACCATTGCAAACTACGTGGTAAAATCGGACGCTGAATGGCAGAACATCATGAGCCAGGCCGGAACAGTAGGTGGCGCATTGATTCAGGAAAAACTGGATATGGTTACCGAATATCTGAGTGACTCATGGGGAATTGATATTCAGGCTTTGCATGAAGAAGTGCAGGAACGCCAGTCGCATATACTGGAAATGGATTGGACAACATTAAAATGATAAAAACGGAATGAGTATGAAAAAGTTATTATATATTTTTACTCTGATCAGTTCGTTCTTGCTGGCGGGCTGTACTTCAGAAACGGAAAACTTGTTCGGTGAATCGGCTTCGAACCGTGTGGAGGAAGCGATGGTAAACGCTCAGAAGATTTTGGTTGAGGCACCGAACGGATGGTTGATGAAATATTATCCTTCTTCTCAGCAGAGTTTTGGCGGATACAACGTGCTGATGTCATTTACTGCAGAAGGTGAAGTTACGGTAAGTGCTGATATCGCTGATCCCGGTGCTAAGTCGACAAGTCTCTACCGTTTGAAAGAACAGGCTGGTCCTACACTGACTGTAGATACTTATAATGAAATTTTCCACTTCTTCTCTGATCCGGCCTCGGGTGTAGGTGCTACAGGACTCGGTATGGAAGGTGACTATGAATTTACTATTCAGTCGGCCACTCCGGAACAGGTTGTATTGAAAGGTAAAAAGACTGGTAATACCATTACCATGACTCCGATGCCGGAAAATGAAACTTGGGAGGCATATCTCACTGATATCAGTGAAGCTGAAAAAAAGGCGAATTATATTCTCTATACATATACACTGAATGGTGAAAAGTACTCTGTACAGAAGTCATATCGTACATTGGCTATTTCGCATGAAGTTGACGGTGAGAATGTGACAGAGGTCTTTTCATACATTCAGACCAAGGAAGGTATGGAATTCTACAGCCCGATTACATTGGGTGGAATGGAAGTATCGAAATTGGTTTACGATAGTGCTTCTGGTACTTGGAAGTCTGAAGATGGAAAAGCTGTATTGAGCGGTGAAACTACTCCTCCGGCATTGTTATTTGCCAACGGTGGTCCGTGGTTTGTTACTTACGACGGTATGAGTTCATACGGACAGAGTTATGTGACTTCTGGATTGGAGAAGATGAGCAGCAATATTTCGGGTAATAATTCTTTGGATTATTTGATTCTTGGTAGTTATTTCTATGCAGATAATGCTGTAAACATTGCTTATGGACCTTATTATGGAGTAATGCTTTTGGAAACGACTGTTTTGTCTGACAATCATATTAACCTGAACTTGCCTGGTAACTGTGACCAGACAGGACTTGATTTGTGGAATGCCGGATTTAATACTGTGGTTCGTCCGATTGCATACCTGGACGGTGGTGTTACATTTACAGTTACTGCTGACAATCCGGTAAATCCAACAAAGATGACGCTGACTGAAGTTGGCAATACGAAGAATGTAATCGTTGTAACCAATCAGGAAACTCCGTTTGGTTATCATGAATAATAATAATTTTCTCTATTAATTTCTCTCTTAAAGAATCATTGGAGGGTTATTCCTCGTGATAGGGGTAGCCCTCACTTTTTTATTGCTGGACGGGCGTGAAGGCAAGTGGCTGTATACATTTTGCGCTAGGCACTTTGAGTTGTCTCAAAATGGAACTGCGAAAGTAAAAATCTTATAGATTACCTATTGGCGGAATTAAATTATAAAAGATTTATGTTTAAAAAGTTGTGCATATTGTTGATATTTAGTAAATTAAAGGTGACCAAACTTTTTAATAGACAAATATCGTATGCACAACTAAGTGTGCATGACATTCATTACCTGAAGGATGTGAAAGTGGATTATAGTAATTGTACAGTCATAGGGGACAGAGGATATATAAGTGCCCAAGTGCAATTGGATCTGTTTGAAACTGCCAATATCAGATTGGAGGTACCATACAGATGTAATCAAAAAGAATGGAAGCCAACATTCCCAGCTTTTGCCAAAGCGAGAAAAAGAATTGAAACCATATTCTCGCAATTGTGTGACCAGTTTATGATTATAAGGAATTATGCGAAAGATACAGATGGATTGTTTGCCCGGATTATCGGGAAGATTAGCGCACTTACAATCCTCCAATATATTAACTACAAAAATGAAAAGCCTATTGGCAGAGTTAAATATGCGCTATTTTAATTCCGCCAACAGGTATATATGTTTTTATGTGACGAAACAAATATACTATAAAACAAATTGAAAATGATTCTTTTGATGCTAATGTGTTTAAAAACGGGATTATTGTATGAGATATCTTTTGCCTCTGTTTGAGTGTGAGATTGAAACAATGATGCTTAAAACAAAATATTATAGGAAAAAAGATTATTTTATAATAATAATTGTATATTTGGTGATGAGTTTACCTTATATTAATAAACGGCAAATTATTATATATTGATTTTATTTATTGGGATATGAAGACAACGTTTTTATGGAGTGTATGTATTTTCTTGTTATGCCTGCTCGGTTTGAACGGGTGCAGCAGTGACACAGACGAACCGGCAACTGAAGTTTACCATCTCTCGTTCGAGAAAGATTATTACGAATGTCCTTTGATAGGGGCCAAGAGTATCATGGTACGAGGGGGAAACAGAGATTATGACGTGGAAGTGGCGAATCCTGAAATTATGGAGGTAACAGTCGATTTGTCGAGTCCGGTCGGGAGGGGCAGCCTGCGTATAGCTCCCAGACAAAAAGGGAAAACAATGGTTACGGTGAAAGATAATGTTACCCATGAAACCGTTAGTCTGGAAATAAAGATAGTAGACGCTTATCTGAATCTTTTGGTAGCCAATCCGGTACATGAACCTTACGCTCAGGGTGATGAACTTTTCCTGATAAATAATGAGGATAGAGATTTCTATTTGTACGACGAAAACTGGCAGCTGCGTGATAGTGGCAGCTATAAGTTTTATGTCGACGGTGAAACTCCTTTTCTGGAACTGACGTTTGCAAAGGGTACGGACGGGAAAAAGATCCGTCTGTACGATATATCTTTGATAAACCAGCAGATGTTTGCTGTAATAAAGTCGTTGCTGGGATGGGACTGGAGAGAGTATATGAACGGTGGGGCAGTCACTCGGGAAGTGTCGCCTATTGTCATGCACGCTACGGATACTGAAACCGGTGTCGACTGCTATTTTATAGTCCAAACACACAGTATGCCCGAACATGTGCTCGACTGAATTGTAATTCCTGAGTTTTTCGATATTCCCCTTACCATGCCGACCGGATGGTGAGGGGAATTTTTTTCATCTTGGGCGAGATATTATTCCGCCTTTTTTTATGGATCGGAAGGTGAAAATACAATGTGTCAGCATGAATACCTTATTTTGTGCTGCTATCGGACGCGCTGGCAATACAGCAACAACTAAGTTGGTTGTTACTAGATTTACAGCAGAAGAAGGTCAGGTGGTTGAAAACTTGACTTTGGACATGACAGCATTGGCATTTGATGGTGATGAACTTGCTGCACATTTGGGCCTAGATGATTTGAAAGGCAGACCGATTTTGTTCAATAACATCGAAACTAACGGTACTTATACACTTACTTATCCGGTAACAGTTGAAGAATTGGCCGATTTGAGAAAGCAAGTTGAAGAGCAAAATCCGGGTGAAGAAATTACTGATGAAACTCTCTATGCTGTAATTTTGAATGCTTTTGCTGATTATAGCTCTCCAGATAGACAGTCATTGTGGCTTGCTTCAGAAGGTAGTTGGGTAGTGCTTAGTATGACAATTGATGAGGCTCAAAAGAATTCTAAAGTTGGATCAGTTGATCTTGAAGTAAATGAAAGTACTTACTCACCAGTTGAAGAAATTGACAAGTATTTGGATTTGAATACTTCGAAAGTTCTGTTTAAGAAAGCTGGTAACCTCGATGTTAAAGCTGCCGCAGCTGCTGTCAAGAAGTACTTGGATAAGAAGTATACATTTAAGACTTCTATCGAGTCTCAGTCAATGATTAAATCAATGAAAAAATAATCTTTTGGGATATTACTTGCATGGCTTTGTCCGGAATGTTTCTGGACAAAGTTCATAAGAGGAGATAAGGAAAACGTTCCGTCAGGCTTATAAGGCTTGGCGGAACGTTCTTTTTTATGTACTCATAGGTATACAGGTCGTGAGAAAAGATCTGTAATAGTTTCTTCACACGAATCACACGGTTTCTTTACATCGCGTTTATGTGGGTGTAATACCCGGCTTTTACTTTTGTTGCGTCAATTTAGAAACACTTAACTAAAGAATATGATGACAACAAAATTTAAACGGTTCTTATTGTTTTTTATGGTCTTGCTGCTTTCGGCAGGACAAGTGATGGCTCAGGACAACCGGGCTGTCATTTCGGGTATTGTAACCGATGAAACCGGAATGGGGGTTATCGGAGCTGCTATTCAGGTAAAGAATGAATCAACCGGATTTAATACCGGTTCTATTACAAATGAGAATGGTGAATATACCATCAAGCAGTTACCGCTGGGTGGACCATACAGTATAACGGTAACTTACGTAGGCTATGGCGATCAGAAGAAAACTGGATATACACTGAATCAGGGAGATTTGCTCCGACTGGATTTTCAGTTGAAAGAAGAGAGTGTAGTGATGGAGGCGGTAGAAGTAGTTGCAAATTCATTGAAGAATACTATTGCCACTACCGGAGCTGCTACTTCCGTTACGGAACGCGACCTGGCAAAGCTTCCTGTAAACGGACGTAACTTTACTTCGCTGGTAGATCTTTCTCCACTTAGTACCGGCTCCAGCCTGTCAGGACAGCTTGCATCGTCTACCAACTATACCATCGACGGTATGACGGCAAAGAATCCGACTTCGGGAGGTAGTACGACAAGCCGAAACGGTGTGCCGTATGCTATTTCTATGGAGGCTATCCGTGAGTTTAAGGTGGTAACCAATCAGTACGATGTGACCAACGGACGTGCCGGAGGTGGTACGGTGAGTACAGTTACCAAGTCGGGTACCAATACGCTGACCGGTAGCGCGTTTACTTTTGCCCGTGCCAACTGGTTGTCCAGTCCGTATGATATCCGCGGAAACAAGCGCGACAATGACTTCTCTACTTATCAGTTTGGTGCTTCACTGGGAGGCGCGCTGGTAAAAGACCGTGCTCACTTCTTCATTGCATGGGATCATCAGGCAGACTCTCGTCCGCTGTATATTGCCGATATCCAGAGTGCTGCCGATGAAAAACGTTATAGTCTGACCACAGACGTACGCGACCGTTTCTTACAAATTGCACGCGATAAATATGGAGTATCATCCAATCCTCAGTTTGGTGCTTTCGATAAGAAGCAAAGCACTGATGCCGTATTTGCCCGTTTAGACTGGCAGATCAATGCTACCAATCTTTTGACGTTTACAGATAACTTTGTAAACGATATGAATAATCTGGGATTGGGGGACAATACCTCTATCTGTCTGTACGAAACTTATGGTAATGTACATTCGCTGAACAACAGTGCCATGGCTACCTTGCGTTCGGTAGCAGGTCCGAAAGGAACCAATGAACTGAAGTTGCAGCACCTTTATACGCTGGAAGAATCTATGCCTGGCGATGAGTTGCCTTCTTCCAATATTCCCCGAGCTGTTGTCAGCAATGTAGAATCTCAGATTGACGGTAAGACGGCTACTACCAGCATTCAGTTGGGAGGACAGCGCTATTGCCCTGAAAACTTCTACAATCATGTGCTTCAGCTTGTCGATAATTTCTACTACAATACAAACAAAATCAATTATACGTTTGGAGTAGACATGATGTATACACACATGAACTCACGCTATGGTAGTGAAACGAACGGACGTTTCTACTTCAACGGACTGGACGCTTTCGACAATCTGGAACCGTACCGTTATGTTCGTGAACTGTATCTTACTCCCGACGACCGTGTGAAACAAAACATTCTGAATGCCGGTGCTTATGCACAGTTGCAGACTAAGCTTTTCCCGGGATTTGAACTGATTGCCGGCTTGCGTCTGGATAATGCTACTTATTTCAACAAGGGTACGTTCAATCAGACTGTATACGATGAATTGGGATTGAGAACAGACAATGGCTTGTCTACTTTCCAGGTTCAGCCGCGTTTGCAGTTTACCTGGGATATCAATGACAAACATAAAGATATCATCCGTGCCGGTGCTGGTATCTTTGCTTCCGATATCAACAACTATGCCATGATCAACAACATGGTGTTCGACGGTACACGTACTGCTTCGCTGGATATTACACTTGACAAAACAGCTTCCAACTATCAGGAAATGCTGAACCTCATCCGTCCGGATTTCCCTTCGTACCGCAAGGATCCGTCTACAGCACCGGGAGCCGGACTTTTCAATAATCCGAATGTGGAAAAACTTTCTACCATTAACATGAATGGTGCTGACTGTAAGGTGCCGGTTATTTATAAGGCTAACCTCTCGTATACACATTTCTTCAGCGACCGTCTGAAAATGAGTGTAGCCGGATATATGACACTGGGACGCAACAACTATATGTATGTAGACCGTAACATGGTGGATGAACCGTACTTCCGTATCGCTTCCGAAGGAAACCGTGGAGTGTATGTCCCTGCAAATACTATCGACGATAAGGGGGTAGCCGACTGGAAAGAGAGCAGAAAGAGCGACAAGGTAGGACGTGTGCTCGAAATGGTAAGTGAAGGTAAGGTTAATCAGTTTGCTTTCGTTATCGATGGTACATGGCGTTATTTCAAGGATGGAGAACTTTCATTCAGCTATACATGGAACGATACAAAAGACAATACTTCTTACAACGGTAACGTGGCAAACTCGGCTACACTTTCTCAGATGGTTGTAGACGATCCGCGTGATTTGAGCCAGATGAGCTATTCAAGCAATCAGTTCCGTCATAAAGTGGTAGTATATGGTACAGCTCCTACTTTCTGGGGAATCAGTGTGGGGGCACGCTTCTCAGGTATCGGCGGTACACGCTATTCACTCATCGTAGGTGGAAATGTGAACGGTGACTTTGTAGATTCAAATGATTTGGCTTATATTTACGATCCGAACGATCCGAATACTCCGCAGTATCTGAAAGACGGTATTAACAATATTCTTTCTAATCCGGATGTAGAGGAAAGTACAAAAGATTATATTCGCAAGAGTTTCGGAAAGGTAGCCGAACGTAACGGTGGAGTAAACGGATTCTACGGTACACTCGACTTGCGTCTGGCTAAGAAATTCCAGTTCTACAAGAAACACAGTCTGGAACTCTCGGTCGATATATTCAACGTACTGAATATGCTGAACAAGGACTGGGGGGCAGGACATAACTTGGGAGCTCAGAAGATTTATACCATCAAGAGCTTCGATAAGGAGAAAAAAGAGTATGTATACAATGTCAATGCAAATACCGGTGTGTCTAGTCTGAACGGTACTCCTTATCAGGTTCAGATCGGGTTGAGATATGCGTTCTGATAAACAAACTGAAAATAAATAACGATGATTATGAAAACAAGAAATTTACTGATGGCTTGTGCCTGTGCACTCTTTACACTGGCAGGTCAGGCTCAGACACAGGTGATCGCTCACCGCGGATTCTGGAAAGCAGAAGGTTCGGCACAGAATTCTATTGCAGGATTGAAAAAAGCTGCCGAAGCTAAAGTGTATGGTTCTGAATTTGACGTACAGCTCACAGCCGACGGAGTGGTGGTAGTAAACCACGATGATGCGATAGACGGACTGGTTATCGGTGAAACGGCTTACGATAAGCTGAAGGACCTGAAACTGAAGAACGGTGAGAAACTTCCTACGCTTGCCGATTATCTGGAAGCCGGAAAGAAATTGCCGGATGTACAGCTGATTCTGGAAATCAAGCCTCATAAAACAAAGGCACAGGAAGACCAGATTGCAGAAACTACTGTAAAGATGGTAAAGGAATACGGATTGGAAAAGCAGGTGGAATATATCTCATTCAGCATGAATATCTGTGAGCAGCTTGCTCGTCTTACTCCCAAATCGGAAATCGCTTACCTGAAGAGTGACATCGCTCCCAAGGACGTAAAGGCAAAGGGTGCTAATGGCATAGACTATCACTATAAAGCATTCGAAAAACATCCGGAATGGGTGAAAGAGGCTCACGAACTGGGCATGAAGGTTAATGTCTGGACTGTGAACAATGAGAAAGACATGAAAAAGATGATAGACCTGAATGTAGATTATATCACGACCGACCAACCTTTGGAAGCTGCTGCTCTGGTGGCAGGAAAGTAATGGCGGAAGCATGGATTGCTCCGATTGTAACCGATTCTAAATAATATTATCACACACAGGAAATAGGGATGTAACATGACATCCCTATTTTTGTATCGTCAAAATAGTAGGCACGATATCGAGTTTCCGAAATATACACAACAAAAATGCCGCAGGTCGTACGTGGAGTATCGCCTGCGGCTCTCTTTTTATATAGACGTATATCGTTTCGGGTTGTATTACAGCGTAAGTGGAATACCCCGGTAGAAATCGAGTATCTTGGTGCGGAACAGGTAGTCGTATTTGGCCTGAAGACGGTCGGAAACGGCTTTCATCCAGGCCGTACGCGATTCGTTGTACTCCGTAGCGTTTGCCTTGCCGTTGGTGTACTTCTCTTTCATCAGCAGGAAGGAAGCCTGTGCCGCTTCGTCGGCTGTAAGGCTGCTGTGATACTGGGTTTCGGCGTTTACGGCATTGTAGTATGCCTGCTGTATTTCTTTGTAGAGGTTCTTTTTACTTTCCTCCAGTTGCCAGTAGTATGTATGTTGCTGGATACGGGCACTGCGTACGCGGTTACGGGTTTCAAAACGGTTGAAGATAGGAACGCTGAGCGAGAAACCGATATACTGGCTGAAGTTGTCGCGCAACTGTGAACCGAAATTACCGTTCTCCATGCCCGATACATTATAGAAATTGGTACTGATACCTGCTCCGAAGCTGAGTTGCGGATAATAGGCTCCCTTAGCCATGCGGATGCTCTTTTCTGCTCCCTCCAGCCGGTACTGTGCTGCCTTGACGGAAGGTTTGGTCAGAACCGCTTCGGCATATACCTCGGCCGGTGATGTCTGTATCTTGAGGCCGGCAATGGAGTCGGTAGCCGGTGATACGATAGCGAAATCATCGGGAGAGGGAAGCTCCAGCAGCTGGCTCAGGTCGAGCAGCGAAAGACACCGGTTGTTTTCCGCCTGTACGGCTGATAGTTCGTCTTGTGCCACACGAGCCTTGGCTTCATACCACTCGGCTTGCGAAGCCTTTCCGTTTTTGTAGAAAGCTGTTTTCTGCTCCAGCATTTCCTTGCTCAGCGCAAGCTGTTCGTTGGCTACTTTCACCAGTTCTTCATTGAAAAGCACTTGCAGGTAGGCCGAAGCTACCTGTATGCTGATATCTTCTTTGGCTTTGTTCAGGTCTTCCATAGCCGCTTGCAGATTCAGTTTCGAGAGTGCTACGTTGTTTATTTTCTGAAGTCCGCTGAACAGTGGAATGCTGGTGCTCAGGTTCAGTCCCGTATTTTGGGTGTTGAGGCTCTGATAGGTATTGTCTGCCTGAAGACTCCGGCCGAAATTGAATGAGTGCGATGCGCTTCCGTTCAAGTCGGGCAGGAAGCTGTTTTTGGCTGTGCTCAACTCTACTTTACTCTGCTCGCGCTGGGCTTCCTGTAGCTTGATGGTCAGATTGTTTGCAATGGCATGGTCGATACATTGCTTCAAGTCCCATTTCTGCTGGGCATAAGCCGGCATTGTGACAACGGAAGCTATGATAAATAATTGTTTCAGTTTCATGATTGCATAAAGATTAGTCTTCGTGTTTCAGTCCGCGGACAAGTTCGCCGGCACTGACACCTTGTTTGATTTCCATTTTGATTCCGTCGCTGATACCGGTCTTGACAGCACGGCGTACGAACTTCTGTAGCGGAACACTGTCGGTCAGTACGTAGACAAAGGCAGAATCTCCCGAAAATTCCAGTGTGCTTTCCGGTACAGCCAACACATTATCTGCACGCTGAAGCTCCATTTCGGCATTGGCACTGTAGCCCGAACGGATGGTGACACTGTCGGGAACGGTAATGGCTGCCTTGATTTCAAACTGGTTGGCTCCGTTGTTTTCTACGCTCTTGGGCGAGATATATTCCAGTATGGCATCGAATTTCATGTTCTGCAAGGCTCCCAGAGTGATTTTTACGGGGATTCCCTCATGGATATGTCCTACTTCTGTTTCGTCTACGTTGCCACGGAAAATCAGGTCGCTCATATCGGCTACAGTAGCGATGGTCGTACCGTCATTGAATGTGTTACTCATGATAACCGAGTTTCCTACCTTGACAGGTACGTCCAGTATCAGACCGTCGATGGTAGAACGGATAAGAGTGCTGCTGAACGAAGCACTGTTTTTGGTGATACCTTCTTTTACAATCTCCAGATTATCTTTGGCTGCCTGAATCTCTTCACGTGCCTGACGGGCAGCCAGCAGTGTCTTTTCGTATTCCTCGTTGCTTACCAGCTTATCGTTGTAAAGCTTTTCCATACGTGTCAGGTCGGTTTCTGCCTGACGTCCGTTCATTTCTGCCAGGCGGACACGGCTTTCGGCAGAGTTCAGTTGTCCCAGTTCGGGGATAACCTTTACTTTGGCTATGACTTCACCTTTCTTTACTTTCTCGCCCGCTTCTTTGTATACTTCGGCAATGATACCCGAAATCTGCGGCTTGATCTGTACCTCGTCGCGCGGTTCAATCTTTCCCGTTGCTACGGTAGTCTGTACCAGATTGGTGGTTTCTACTTTCTGAATGTCGTACTTCGTGTCTTTAGGCTGTGACTTCTGATACAGGAAAACGAATGTTCCTATAAATATCAGTGCGATGAGCACCAATATGCCTATTTTGATATACTTCTTCATATAAATTGGTTTATGTTTTTATTTCTTCATTACTAACAGCAGGTAAGCGTTTATTCGTCGCGTATCGCCTCTATCGGTTTGATAGCCATGGCACGGTAAGCAGGTATCAGTCCTGCAAGCAGTCCCAGAACAACGAGCAGGATGCAAGCTCCGACAGCCTGCCAGAAACTGATAAGGAAATGTGCCGGAAGTCCCGGTTCTGAAGTGGCCGTTTCTACGATGTTGAGCAGGAAGACGGCAAACGATATGCCCGCCATACCGGCCAGCGTAGTAAGTACCATACTTTCCAGCAGAATCTGTTGCAGAATGTCGTCGGGACGTGCACCGATGGCGCGGCGGATACCGATTTCAGTTGTCCGTTCCTTGACGGTTATCATCATGATATTGCTGACTCCGATGGCTCCGGCGAGCAGTGTACCCAGTCCTACGAGCCATCCCAGCATCCGGATGCCCGTAAACAGGTTGTCCATCATGCTGAACATTGCTTCCGCATTTACACGGATGACTGCCTGTTCGTCGTCGGGATGAATGGCGTGTGCCAGCTTGATGGTACGTTCCACATCCTTTTCCACCTGACTGATGGAATATCCTTTCTTGGCTGTATATCCCAGCATGTCGATTTGCTTGCCACGGTTATAGTTCTGCTGCATGGTGGTGAACGGGATAACCACCGAGGTTTCCGACTGTCCGTTGACCGACATGTTACCTGTAGCCTCGTTTACGCCTACTACACGGTAATAGATGCCATTTATCTCGATGAATTGTCCGCACGGATTGTCTTTCTTGGGAAAGAGCGTTTCGTAGATACGCTTCCCGATGACGCACACCTTCCGGCGGTCGCGTATGTCGGTTTCGTTCAGCGAACGTCCCATACGGATAATCGGTTCTTCTATCTTGTCGTATTCCGGATAAAGTCCTTTCAGGGTTCCCGACAGCGTGTATTCCTCGCGTACGATATTTACTCCCCATTGTGCGATGGTGGCAGTCACCACATCGATGCCTGGCACAGAGTTGCGTATGCGTTCCACATCCTGATTTTCCATGTTCCACCACCTTCCCTGCTGAAAACCCTTGTAGGCTTTCGAGGTCTTGTTTGTCGCCATAAAGCCGGAATTGGTGGCGAATCCCTGAAACTGGCGTGAAAGCATGTCCTGCATACCCTGAGCTCCGCCCATGAGGGCAACCAGCATGAATATTCCCCAAAAGATACCGAAGGCAGTAAGCACGCTTCGTATCTTGTTACGTGTAATGGTAAGGAGGATTTCCTCCCAGGTGTCAAAATCTACTCTTCTCATGTCAGTCTGCTCTTAATGCTTCAATAGGACGGATACGGGCTGCCTTACGTGCCGGAAAGAGTCCGGCAAGCGTGCCGGCGATTATCAGTGTGAGTGTGGCCTGAACAGCTATGCTGAGGTCTACTGTCGGGTTTTCGAAAACCGTTACGCTGAACACACCCGCATCGACGGTCTGTCTGCCTGCTATCTGATTCATATATTCTGTGACGGCAATGCCTGCCACCATGCCGATATAGCCGAAAAAAGTAGTGATGGCCACACTCTCCGAGATAATGAGCCACAGGATAGACATCGGTTTGGCTCCCAGAGCTTTCCGGATGCCGAACTCGTGGGTACGTTCGCGTACGGTGATAAGCATGATATTGCTTACCCCTACGATGCCGCTCAGCAGGGTGAATATACCGATTACCCAGATAGCTATGTGCAGCATACGGGCTGCCGATTCTTGCTGGAGATATTGAGTGAAGCGGTTCCACATCCAGATGGCACTCTGGTCGGTAGGGTCGAAGTTTTTGTGGAGCCCCATGGCACGGCGGTAGCTCTGCTCGAATTTCTCATTGGTGACTTCGTCTGTCAGCCCTTGCGTAGTGAATGTCAGGTTGTCTATACTGTCGCCCTTGCCGTATACAAGCTGAAGTGTCGTGAAGGGAACAAGTGCCGAGGGCGAGAAACTGTTCTGGTCGGTGTAGATGCCTATTACCTGATAGGCCACTCCTTGTACATCGATATACTTTCCTATCGCCTGGGTACGTGGAAACAGCATCTTGACAGTCTTTTCGTGCAGTACGATCATCTTCCGGCGTTCCTTCATGTCGCGGTCGTTGATGAAACGTCCCTGTTTCAGTTTTACAGCTTCCAGTTCCGTATAGTTGGGAAAGACGCCCTCCAGCGAAATGGAAACGTATTCCTTGCCGAAGGTGAGGATGGCGTCGCTCTTGCTGATGCTGGCTCCGGTGGTGATGACTTTATCGGGGAATGCCTCTGCGGTAAGCTGAAGATCGCTTTCGTTCAGCGAGAGTCTTCGGCCTTCTTTCAGTCCGTTGAACGGTTTCGATGTATATCCCGGATAAATTTTGATAGAGTTCATTTTCATGTTCTGCGATTGTCCCTCGAAAGCATGGATAAGTCCGTTTCCTGCCCCCAGCAATACAATCAGCATGAAAATTCCCCATGCTACGGAAAATCCCGTCAGTATGGTGCGCAGCTTGTTGCGCATGATGGTTCCGTATATTTCCTGTATCAAGTCGGTCATGGCTGGTTCTGTGTGCGTTTATTTCATAAATCCGTTCTTGCCGAAAGGAGATGCATTGTGGTCGATGTTGTCTTCTATCCGCTCTATCACTCCGTCTTTGATGTGGATGATTTTGTTGGTCTGGTTGGCTACTCCGCTTTCGTGCGTCACAACCACGATGGTCAGTCCTTCTTTGTCGTGCAGCTCCTTCAGGATGTTCATTACCTCTACCGACGTCTTGCTGTCGAGTGCACCCGTAGGTTCGTCGGCAAGGATAATCTGAGGTTTCGATATCAGTGCCCGGGCTATGGCCACACGCTGCTTCTGTCCGCCCGAAAGCTCGTTGGGCAGGTGGTGTGCCCATTCCTTCAGTCCCAGCTTGTCGAGATACTCCATAGCCAGTTCGTTTCTTTTCTTTCTGCCCACTCCCTGATAAAACAGCGGCAGTGCCACATTTTCCATGGCATTCTTAAACGAAATCAGGTTGAACGACTGAAAGATGAATCCGATCATGCGGTTCCGGTATTCCGCCGCACGGGTTTCGTTCAGATTTTTTATTAACACATCGTTCAGGTAATACTCGCCCGAATCGTAGTTGTCGAGAATCCCTAATATATTTAGTAAGGTAGACTTTCCCGATCCGGAGGCCCCCATAATAGAAACGAATTCACCTTTCTCGATGCGGAGATCTATGCCTTTCAGCACGTGTAGCGGTGCTCCGTTGTGATATGTCTTGTTGATGCCTTGTAAGCGTATCATGATTAAGATTGATTTGTGTCAGGTTACGTGTCGTTAGACGCGGCTAAGATATAAAAAGTTACACGAGGGTTGAATAAATTTATAAAAAAATTTGTTCGGTTTTCTCCGATTGCGTACATTTGCCACATATAACTAACCTTTAACAATTTAATGTCATGACAATAAATATGGAAAAACCCTACGTGGTGGGAATGGACATCGGTGGTACTAATACTGTTTTCGGAGTAGTAGATTCTCGTGGTAATGTATTGGCTTCCGATTCTGTAAAAACACAGCAGTACGCTGAAGTAAACGAATATGTAGACGCTGTATGCAAGAAGCTTCTTCCGTTGCTCCAGCAGTTTGGCGGTGCAGAAAAGATTAAAGGTATGGGAGTAGGTGCTCCTAATGGTAACTATTATAGTGGAACAATCGAATTTGCTCCGAACTTGCCATGGAAGGGAGTTATTCCTTTGGCTGCTATGTTCGAAGAACGTCTGGGTATTCCTACAGCACTTACAAACGATGCAAATGCGGCAGCTATCGGTGAAATGACATACGGTGCAGCACGCGGTCTGAAAGATTTCATCATGATTACATTGGGTACTGGTGTAGGTAGCGGTATCGTTATCAACGGTCAGCTGGTTTACGGTCACGATGGTTTTGCTGGTGAACTTGGCCATGTTGTTGTTGATCCGGCAGGACGTCAGTGCGGATGCGGACGTAAAGGCTGTCTGGAAACTTACTGCTCGGCTACAGGTGTGGCACGTACAGCTCGCGAATTCCTCGTTGCACGTTCTGAACCAAGCTTGTTGAGAAACATCCCGTCAGAAGAAATCCAGTCTAAAGATGTTTACGATGCAGCTGTAAAAGGCGATAAGCTGGCTTTGGAAATTTTCGAATTTACCGGTAAAGTTTTGGGTACTGCATTGGCTAACTTCGTTGCATTCTCTAGCCCTGAAGCAATCATTCTCTTCGGTGGTCTGGCTAAGTCGGGTGACTATATCATGAAGCCTATCCAGAAAGCATTGGAAGAAAATGTATTGAATATCTATAAAGGAAAAACAAAATTGCTTCTTTCTCAGTTGAAAGATGCTGATGCTGCCGTACTCGGAGCTAGTGCTTTGGGATGGGAAGTAAGAGAATCATAAGATAGAATATTTTGTATTTTAGCATATTTGGGGTCCGGAAGTCGTGAGATTTCCGGGCTTTTTTTATGCTGATATGTATAAAAAAACTTGCCCATGTTTTGTGATAAACGTGGGCAAGTTTTTTATTTTTTTGTACGTTTTTACTTGTCGATTCTGAACCAGTCAACATCTACCCAGCCGCCGTCGTTGGTCTTGATGGCCGGACGTGTGCAGAATGTACCTACTTTGGCACCTATCCATTTGCCTTCTTTCACCTGGAATTCTTTTCCGAACTTGTGGAATTTCTTTCCGTTGGTGCTGTAGCTCAACTGACATTTTACCACCAGGTCGTGTCCGCCTTCGCTCTTGCCGATCTTTTCACCCGTAGTAGTGATTTCGGCACGCAGGTAAATTTCATTACCTTTCAGCGGAAGGGTTTCGTTTACGGTTTCCTGACCGCCACGATCGGCTTTCTTGCATTCTACCTGAGAGAGAACCAGTCCGTTTTCGGTATTTTCGAGCACGATACCTGCATAGTCCATACCCATAACTACCAGTCCTGTACGTTCGCCTTTGTACTTGGCGATAGGAGAGAACTTCATCTTCATGGTAGCGCTGAAGCTTGGAGCAGGGATTTTTTGCAGCAGCATGTTGGGCACATCCCACAGGCTCTTGTAGTTTTCAGGAACCGGATAAGAATAGAGGCGCAATACTCCATGTTCCTGATCGGCAAAGTACCACTTGTCGTTGATATTGGCATTCCATTGCCATTGCAGGCCCAGTTCGTTTGTATTGAACTCATCGCTTTCCTGCGGAGTACAGATAGGATATGTCTTTCCTACGTTCGGTTTTTTGTAAGTCAGTACAGGTTCGCCACAACCGTCGCCATCCTTGTCTTCACCGATTACAGGCCAGTCGTTTACCCATTTTACCGGTTGCAGGTGAACCAGACGTCCGGCTGCACCCACATCCTGGAAGTGCAGGAACCAGTCTTCTCCGCTTGGGGTATCTACCCAGCCTCCCTGATGAGGTCCGTTGACAGGGCTGTTGCCTTGTGCCAGCACGGTTTTCCATTCATACGGTCCGTATACGTTTTTCGAACGCAGTACAACCTGCCAGCCTGTAGGAACACCACCAGCCGGATGGAAGATATAATAATATCCGTTGCGCTTGTAGAACTTCGGTCCTTCGCAAGTTTCATGTGCCTCATGACCGTCGAAAACGATACGTGACGGACTGATGGTACGGGTAGCATCAGCACTCAGTTCGCATACGGCGATCACACTCTTCAGTCCGGCACGGCTTCCGGCATATGCGTGTGCCAGATATACCCGTCCGTCTTCGTCCCACAGCGGAGTAGTATCAATGATACCTTTGGCAGCCTTTACCAGTACCGGTTCGCACCACGGACCTTTTACGTCTTTAGCCTTTGTCATGAAGATACCCTGATCAGGATCTCCCCAGAATATATAGAATTCACCGTTGTGATGACGGATACACGGAGCCCATACACGGTTGCCATGCTGAGGCGTCACATCTGTATGAGGTGGAAGTGAAGCCGGAACGGCTGCGCTCACGATACTCCAGTTTACCAGATCTTTGGAGTGGAGAATCTGCAAAGCCGGCAGACATCCGAAGCTGGATGAGGTCATGTAGAAGTCATCGCCTACACGGCAAACATCGGGATCGGAGTAATCGGCATATAGTACCGGATTCTTGTATGTTCCGTCACCCTGGTCGGCAACCCATACCTTCGATACATAGTTTTGTGCCTGTACCGAGGGTACGAGGCAGCTTCCCAGTAAGATTGAGAATACGATTGATTTCATGGATTATGGTTATTTAGTTAATAAATTATTTTGTTCGCATTTGTGTGTTATTCACATCGTCTGACTTTTATAAAATACGTCCGAAGTGCCTGAAACCTCCATTCGCTTTGTCTTTTTTAACTTCTGTGTCCCGATGTGGTGTTTATGTTGTGACTATTTCTTGACGACTGTAATTTTGACCGGCTGTTCCAACGCCTTTTTCCATTCCTGTACGTAGGCAAACCATTTTTCCTTGTCGGGATAACCGAAGGTTTCCTTGCACGAGGTGAATGATGTATAGTAGCGGAACGAACTTTTTCCGGGAGCGCTGATGGTATAAAGGAAGTTTTCCTTGTCGGATGTTTCTTTTACCACATACTTCTTGGGAATATAAGTAGCCAGTCCTACGGTTTCTTTTTTATATTTCACTGTATCGTTTACCGGCCAGTCTGTACCCCAGCTTGCAACCAGTCCGTTATGGTCGGAAAACATGTCGGCGTGTCCTGTAATGTTCTGCACACCGGTACAGAATACTTCCTTATCCAGCGGAGCATCGAACAGCACATCTACCTGTGCATCGCGGTGTCCGGCATACAGTGTATAGCGGTTTATCATGTTCAGTTCCTTGTTCTGATACTGCCAGCCCTTTACCTCTGCATCGACAATGGTACGTACCGGTCCTGAAGCCAGGATACGCTGTCCACGTACGGCAACCGGTTTGATAAGTGTAGACTGTGTACCGTCCCATCCTCTCAGTGTTCCGGCTCCGCAGCTGCTGTTTACCTTGATGACATCATCGCCGAAGCCGCGCTTCAACTGTTCGCCGGTAGGGTAGAACTGACTTTCTTCCAGCTCCAGACCTTTGTGGAATTTTCCGTACAGGTCGGTAGTCTGTTTCTCATTGAAATAAATGCGGTATGCTACCAGCTCACTTTCGAAAGCCGCTCCGTGGTGATGCTGTACGTTGTAAGTGTCCGAAGCACCGTCGGCATAGATGGCATATCCTTTGGCATATTTGTTTTTCTTGGAAGTGCGGAGCAACATTTCGGCATACACACGTGCCGGATATGTTTTGTCGCTTTTAAGACTGGATAGTGTGACGTTGAGTGTCTTCTTGCCCGAAGCCGGCAGGTTGATGACAAAAGCCAGTTCGTCGGCACGGGTGTCACCGTTCATATCGTCGAGCTGTGAGGGAATTTCGTTTGTCCCGTCGAAAACAGTAGCCGACTTGACAGTAAATCCTGCTCCAAGGGAACTGAGATCAATAACGACAGGCTCGTCCACCTTTTCAGCGTTCCACGGATTTTCAACGATGACTTCTATTTTCTTTTCCTGACCTTGTGCCGATGCACTCAGTTCTCCTGCCAGCAGTGCCAGACAGATTGCAGAGAATGTTTTCATAATATATTCAGCATTTTATCGGTATCCGATAAGTTCCGGATATCAAAGAACTTGTCGGAGTAGTATATGATTTTATAGTCGGAAGTTCCGAAAAGGAAGAAAGGATCTGTAAACATGAGAACCAAGCTTGCGTGACTTGAACCGGATGTTTACAGACCCTTCGTCGTTCTTATTTCTGATAACGGAAGGATTCGGGTTAGAATTTATACGATTCTGCCTGGTTTCCTACCTTTTTATATTGTTTGTCGCCTACAGTAACGTTTGTTACATTCTGCATTTTCAGGTTGTTTCCACCTTTAGTAGTAATGACTTTCACGTTTTTCAGTGTAGCACCATCTGCACGGTTCAGTATTACGCCGTCTTTAGCATCCGACATGGTTACGTTTTCGATGTGGATATTTTTGATAGGCATTTCCGGCAAACCGTTGAACAAGATAGCACGTCCTACGTTCTTTGCTGTAACGTTCTTGATGAAAATGTCGCGGAAAGCAGGAGTTTCTTCTGTTACGGCAGGAATCTTCTGTTCTGTCGGGTTGTTGTAACCGTCGCCTTCACCCGGAGCCTTTCCGCCATAGAACAAGTCGAAAATCAATCCTTCGTTCGGGATGTTGATCATGTTGATGTTGTTGATATGGATATTTTCTACTACACCACCACGTCCGCGGGTACTCTTGAAACGCAAGCCGACATCAGTTCCCAGGAATGTACAGTTGTCTACGTAGATGTTCTTTACACCACCTGACATTTCGCTACCTACAACGAAACCTCCATGTCCGTGCAGAACTACGTTGTTGCGGATGATGACATTCTGGCAAGGTTCACCACGACGGCGTCCGTCTTCGTCCTTACCCGACTTGATACAGATACCATCGTCGCCGGCATCGAAGCTGCTGTTCTGAATCAGTGCACGGTTGCAAGACTCCAGGTCGAGTGCATCACCATTCTGTGAGTACCAGGGGTTAGATACGCTGATATTGTTGATGGTAATGTCTTCGCAAGAAAGCGGATGCAGACACCAGCTTGGAGAGTTCTTGAAGGTTACGCCTTCCAGCAACACCTTTTTACACTTGATAAAGCTCAGCAGAACCGGACGCAGCCAGTCGCGTATGCTGTTCCATTCTTCATCGGTATTGATTCCTTCGGGCACATTGAAGTTCTTGCATGCCATAGCTCCTTTGATAGAGCCTTCGCTCGGATACCAGATACGTCCTGATTCATCGAGTACACCACCCGAAGCCACCAGCTTTTTCCATTGGTTGGCAGTCATTTTGTCTTTCTTTACCGGACGCCATGTATCACCGTTTCCGTCCATCACACCTTTTCCGGTGATGGCAACGTTTTCAGCGTTGAGAGCTGATATCGGTGACTGGCAGCGGCGTGTTTCCAGTCCTTCGAATGAAGTTTTGACGATAGGATACTGAGTGTGGTCGGCTGTAAACAGAACCAGTGCGTTTTCTTCCAGATATAAATTGATGTTGCTTTGCAGTACGATAGGACCGGTAAGCCACAGTCCCGCAGGTACGATAACCTTACCGCCACCCTTTTCGGCTACGGCCTTGATAGCTTTGTCGAAAGCTTCTGTATTGAGCGTAATACCGTCGGCTACAGCACCGAATTCAGTAATAGAACGCGAATAATCGGGAAATACCGGCAGCTGAACCTTATTCATCTGAAATGGCAGTTCACTGTAGATGTTATCGGCTTCTGTTGCATTTTTTGCCGTTACACTGTTTGTGTAGCCCAGTGCAAAAGCTGCGATGCATACTGATAAAGCCCATTGTCTTAAGTTGCTAAATGTAATCATGAGCGCTAATATTTATGTTTATCTTGTTGTTCTTTTACTCTATTTAAATAAAGGTGAGGTTTTCTTGAATGTACTTATTATCCTTAGCGCCCGGCAACGTTCTTTCACAGAAGGTTGACAGGCAGGATAATAAAGACCTTTTTTTAACCTAATTTCTAACCTTAATAAATATTATGAAAAACCTCTTGTTGATGTTTACAAAATTAGCAGGTTCGCATGAAAACGATGTGAACATTTTGATTCAATAGGTGAAAAAAATGTGCAATCTTGTGTTTTTATATATGAAAAATTGACAAAAGATGCATTCTTTGGTATGCAGGGGGGAATATTGTTCATTTTTCATAGATTCATGCCTGAAAATGTCAGGATTAACAGAATTGTTTGTATCTTTGCCCCAAATTTATAATAAAAAAAGTATGAGTTATAATTTACTGAAAGGAAAAAGAGGTATTGTTTTTGGTGCTCTGAATGAACAGTCTATTGCATGGAAAGTTGCAGAAAAAGCTGTTGAAGAAGGAGCAGTGATCACTTTGTCCAATACTCCTGTTGCTGTCCGTATGGGAGAAGTTTCTGCATTGGCAGAAAAGCTGAATTGCGAAGTGATTCCGGCAGACGCTACAAGCGTAGAAGATTTGGAAAACGTTTTCAAGCGTTCAATGGAGGTATTGGGAGGTAAAATCGACTTTGTACTGCACTCTATAGGTATGTCACCTAACGTACGTAAGAAACGTACTTACGATGACCTTGACTATGATATGTTGAACAAAACGCTGGATATTTCAGCCGTTTCATTCCATAAGATGATTCAGTCGGCTAAAAAACTGAATGCTATCAACGAATACGGTTCTATCGTTGCACTGAGCTATGTAGCTGCACAGCGTACATTCTACGGTTACAATGATATGGCAGATGCGAAAGCTTTGCTTGAATCTATCGCACGTAGCTTCGGTTACATTTACGGACGCGAACATCACGTACGTATCAATACCATTTCACAGTCGCCTACCATGACTACTGCCGGATCGGGAGTAAAAGGTATGGATAAACTGTTCGACTTTGCCAACCGCATGTCGCCTCTGGGCAATGCTTCGGCTGACGAATGTGCTGACTACTGTATCGTAATGTTCTCTGACCTTACTCGTAAAGTCACTATGCAGAACCTGTTCCACGATGGAGGTTTCTCTAGCGTAGGTATGAGTCTTCGTGCTATGGCTACTTACGAAAAGGGTCTGGATGAATACAAAGACGAAAGCGGAAATATTATCTACGGATAATACCTGACGGATAAACTGTTTACATGAGAAAATTTATATTCATATTACTAAGCATCGTCGTACTTGTTTCCTGTCATACAGGAGAGCAAGACGGCGATGTTTTGCTTAATAAGAATATAAAGGTTTTCCGTTACGACCGTCTGCAATTTGAGGCCACGGCAATGAACAGCTTCTCGGCATTGCAGAAAATGAGCCTCGACTGTCCGCGTGCTACCAAGATTCTGATAGAAGATGTGCTCATGCTGGGTACAGTAGACGAGCCGGCTATCAACGAACGCTTGTGTGAGTATTACTCGGACACAATTTTGCTCCGGCTGATGCAGGATGCGACCGAGAAGTTCAAAGATATGACTTCCCTTGAAAAGGGATTTACCGAAGGTTTTCACCGTTTGCGGGAAGAGATACCTTCATTTCCCATACCGGCAGTCTACTCGCAAATCTCAGCACTCAACCAGTCGGTAGTGGTGGGCGACAGCTTGCTGGGCTTCAGTATTGACAAGTACATGGGCGAAGACTATCCGCTTTATCGCCGGTATTATTACGACTATCAGCGCCGCTCGATGAATCCGGACCGGATACTTCCCGACTGTTTTACCTTCTATCTGCTTAGCTTATATCCGTTTGAATGGCATCCGGGACACCGTTCGCTATACGATGTCATCATGCACCAGGGAAAAATACACTGGGTAGTGCGTAAGGTACTTAAGATGAAATCGAACGGAGCAATGCTGGGATATAGCAGCGAGGAAGAAGACTGGTGCAAGGAACATGAGAAGGAGATGTGGAAATGGATGAAAGAAAGGGGACATCTCGCGAGTACAGACCCGATGCTGATTCGTGCATATACACATTCCGATCCGAGCATGGTACTCAACGGTGAGAAGATTCCGCCGGTAATAGGCTTATGGCTGGGAATGCAGCTTGTAGAAAAATACATGAAGCAACACTCTGACGTGAGTATTGCCACACTGCTGGAACGTACTGATTTCGGCAATCTGACTTTAGACTGAGCTACAAAAATATAGATTATAGACAATCATGGATACAGCATTATACTTGCTGCCGGTGACTCTTGGTGATACTCCGGTAGAAAAAGTCCTTCCTTCGTACAATAGAGAAATCATTCTGCAGATTCGTCATTTTATCGTAGAGGATGTGCGCTCGGCACGCCGATTCCTGAAAAAAGTGGATCGGGATATCAATATCGACGAACTGACGTTTTATCCGTTGAACAAACATACGTCACCCGAAGCTATCTCGGGTTATCTGAAACCGTTGCAGGAAGGAAACTCCATGGGAGTAATCTCGGAAGCAGGTTGTCCGGCCGTTGCCGATCCGGGAGCAGATGTTGTAGCTATCGCACAGCGCAAGAATCTGAAGGTGGTTCCTTTGGTGGGACCGTCGTCTATTATCCTGTCGGTCATGGGCTCGGGCTTCAACGGACAAAGCTTCGCTTTCCACGGTTATCTGCCTATCGAACCGGGAGAACGTCAGAAAAGATTGAAGGAACTGGAACAGCGGGTATACAGTGAGCATCAGACACAGCTTTTCATCGAAACACCTTACCGTAACAACAAGATGCTGGAGGATATCTTGAAAGCCTGCCGTCCGCAAACCAAACTTTGTGTGGCTGCCAATATTACCTGTGAGGGGGAATATATCAAAACCAAGACTGTTCAGGAATGGAAAGGTCATTTGCCCGACCTTTCAAAGATACCGTGCATATTTTTGATTTATAAATAAAAATACTATTCGGAAGCACCGAATGCCTTCCACATTTCTGCTGCCATCTGAAGTGTATCCAGTTCTGAAAGCAGGGAAGGACTGTATCTGCGTGCAGCGGTTTCGCTTATTTCGTCGAAAGAAAAGAATCTGCCTCCGGTTATTTTCTGCAGGTCTGTTTCGTTCTGGAGAGGGAGAATGTACAACGATACGCGTTGCTGGTTGTCGGCATCGCATGATGTAGTTGTATATTTCAATATAAGCCGTGGGGTAGTATCTTTCGAAGCACATATCTTTTTGGCAATGCGTGCGGTGTATTCGCAGCTCTTTTCGATTGGTCCCTCAAAAGGACTTTCTACAGCAATATCCCACATGGGAGCGTTTTCGTATTTTTCATCAGGACATCCGGTACGTTGTTTCAGGTAGATTTTTCCGTCGTGTACTACTGCAATGCGCACCAGACTATAACGGAAGTTTTCCTGAAGTGCGAGATGGATTCCTACTACATTGATGACCAGGCACAGCACATAGATAATAACCGGTATGCCGTACATCAGGAAGAAAGAACCCTCTTCCAAAAACAGATGTTCGATATGGTCTACAAAAAGCAGGATAGTAAGATGCAGTGATGAAAGTATTACAATGGTTTTTGCTTCCAGAACAAAAGAGAAACAGTTTCTCAGATGCAGCCGTTCTTGCAGTTCCTTGTAGATTTCGGGAGCTGTGATATGGATGAATGCCACAATGAGCAGCAACAGCTCCAGTATGGGAGTAATGCTTCCGTATGGAATAAATTTGTAGCCTGTAAACAGGCGAAGTACGAAGCAGGAACCTATGCCTATACTACCTAGCAGAAGGAAAAAATTCAGATCCTTCAGGCGTACAATGCCGTATAACAGCAGACCGAGGCAGACTATAAAACCTATTCCCAGCACTATTGTATTTTGGAAAAAATGCAAACATATCAGTGTTGCTATGATAGGCAACAGTCCGAGCGATACTATCTTGTTTCTGTATTTTAATATAAGTTTCATCATCTGCCGTGGTCTTTTTTATAGGTGTAACAAGGTTCTTTTCCGAATTGTTCACTTATAGCGGATGTGTTTTTCGGCATGATAGGAAGAACGTACCAGCGGACCGCTTTCTACTGTGGCAAATCCTTTCTTTTCTCCGGTTTCCTTGTAGCGGGCAAATTGTTCGGGTGTGACATACTCATGAACGGGATAATGTTTCCGGCTCGGCTGGAGATATTGTCCAATGGTGAGAATGCGGCAGCCGTTTGCCAGCAGGTCGTCCATGGTCTGTTCTACTTCTTCAGGAGTTTCTCCCAGTCCTACCATGATGCCCGACTTGGCCGTTATTCCACTCTCGGCTATCTGGCGGATAACCTCCAGACTTCGGTCGTAGGTTGCCACGCTTCTTACCAGCGGGCTGATGCGGCGTACGGTTTCCATGTTGTGTGAAATAATATCGGGACGGGCGTCGGTTACCATGCGGATCAGTTCTTCCCTGCCTTGAAAGTCGGGGATGAGTGTTTCCAGTGTTGTATTCGGATTGACTTCTTTTATCGCTTTGATTGTGGCAGCCCAGTGAGCTGCTCCCAGATCAGGCAGATCGTCGCGGTCTACCGAGGTGACAACGGCATGATCCAGTTTCATCAGACGGACCGATTCGGCTACCCGTTCAGGCTCCTGAGTGTCGAGCGGAAGCGGTTTCCCGCTGAGGGTGTTACAGAATTTGCATGAGCGGGTACAGATAGCACCACCTATCATGAAAGTAGCCGTTCCTTTTCCCCAGCATTCGCCCAGATTCGGACAACGGCCGCTGCTGCATATCGTATGCAGTTTATGCGTATCGACAATGCGTTTTGTATCGGTATAGCGTGCATTGGTTCCGATAGTTATTTTCAGCCATTCAGGCTTTTTTACGTGTTCCATAGTATATTGGTCTAAGAATGAGAAATGAGGAATTAAAAACCGCCGCCTTGTATCGGCAGTAGAATTTTTAATTCCTCATGACTCTCAATGTATGATTATGATGTTTATTTCAGCTTTTCGATAAAGAAGTTGGCTACACGGTTCATCAGATGATTGCGTGTGTTGCCGCCGAAGATGCTGTGATTGCGGTTGGTATATACCTGCATGTCGAACTGTATGCCTGCCTGTACCAGTGCTTCACTGTATTCGGCGCAGTTCTGGTAGTGCACGTTGTCGTCGGCTGTTCCGTGTATCAGAAGCAGGTCGCCATGCAGTTTCGGAGCACGGAGGATAGCCGAACCGGCATTGTAACCGTCGCCGTTTTCCTTCGGTGTACGCATGAAGCGTTCAGTATATACTGTATCGTAGAAGCGCCAGTCGCTTGGAGCTGCAATCGCCACACCAGCCTTGAATACTGGTGTACCTTCACTCATCGACATCAGTGTATTGTAACCTCCGAAGCTCCATCCCCAGATACCGATGCGGTTTCCGTCGATGTAAGGCAGTGAGGACAGATGTTTGGCAGCTTCTACCTGGTCGTGCGATTCTTTTACTCCCAGGAAGCAGTATGTACATTTTTCAAAGTCCACACCGCGTCCGCCTGTACCACGTCCGTCGACACATACCATGACAAAACCTTTGTCGCACATGTAAGCTTCGAACATGCCTCCATCACTGAAGCTTCCGATGCCCCATCTGTCGAGTACCTGCTGCGAACCCGGTCCGCTGTACTGGTGCATGATGACCGGATATTTCTTGCTTGGATCGAAGTTGGCAGGTTTCATCATCCAGCCGTTCAGCTCTACACCTTCGGTTGTACGGAAACTGAAAAACTCTTTTTTCGGCATGTTCAGTGTAGCAACTTCCGATTTCAGTTTCGAGTTGTCCAATAGTGTAGTCAGCTCCTTACCCTTGTTATTGTTTATCGTTATCAGTGTAGGAGTGTCGATATTAGAGAAGTTATTGATATAATACGACAGGTTGGTACTGAATATTGCCGAGTTGGTTCCCGTGCGGGTAGAAAGTTTGATAGTCTTTCCTTTGGCATCGGTCTTGTATACAGCCGTACGCAACGGACTTTCCTCGTTGCTGGTATAGTAGAACGTATTGGTTGGCTTATCCCATCCCAGAAAATCCTTCACTTCGAACTTACCTTTGGTAACTTGTTTGATCAGGTTTCCTCCGATAGTATACAAGTACAAGTGATTGTATCCGTCGCGTTCACTCATCATTACGATATTTTCCGGATAGAAAACAATGTCAGAATAAGCCTGTTCCTTGATGTACTGTTCGGCTTCGTCGCGTATAGTAAGCTTGCACAGTGCGCTTCTCGGGTTGGCCATATAGATGTCGAACCGGTTCTGGTGGCGGTTCAGTGTCATGATGGCAAGTTTTTCAGGATCGGAAGTAAACTTGATACGTGGAATGTATCCGTCTTCGTCGAGCGGCAAATCCATTTTACGTGTAACGTGGCTCTTGATATCGTATGTGTGTACACTGACTTTCGAATTCATTTCGCCGGCTTTCGGGTACTTGTATTCGTAAGCTCCCGGATAAGTGGCATACTGGCTCTTTTCGGGGGCCATACCTTTGTACCACGGGAAGCTGAACATGGGAACCTGACTCTCGTCGAAACGGATATAGGCAATCATTTTGCTGTCGGCACTGAAGTCGAAAGCGCGGTTGAAAGAGAACTCTTCTTCATATACCCAGTCGGGGATACCGTTCAGTACCTTATTGTATTCACCGTCCTTTGTAACCTGCGATTCGCTGTTGCCGAAAAGCAGCTTCACAAGGAAAATATTGTTGTTGCGTACGAAAGCAACCTGGAAGCCGTCGGGTGAAAACAGTGGAACCTGCTGAGGACCGTTTTTAGAAAGCGGTTCCATCTTGTTGTTTTTCACGTTGTATATGTAATACTCGGCAGTGAACGAATGACGGTAGATGGGTTTCGTGTCTGTCTGAATCAGAATCAGCTTTTCGTCGGGCGACATGATATAATCGTCGAACGACTTTACGGGGCAATCTCTTGCCGTAGTAACATCGAATATCGCTTCTACTTCCTTGCCCGTTTTGAACGAGTATTTCACGATACGTTTTTTGTCAGAACTCATCTGCGTGTAATGTTCTCCGTCCAGCATTGGTTTGATGCCGTAGATGCTTTGTGCACGGTAGGTTCCTTGTGCTACATCTTGCAGGCTGACCTTACGCTGTGCCTGTGCTCCGATAACGAAAGCCAGCAGGCAGAATAATGCAATCAGTTTTTTCATTGTGTAGATATGCTTGTTTTTATTATTATTCATACTTACCTGAAGCAAAGGTATAAAAAAATGCAATCCCCCTTTCTTGCGTTACATCGAAAAATGCCGATTGCAGATGTTTTCTCGTTTACTTCACACTTTTTAATAGCTTTGCCGAGGTTTTCGGTAAGGTTTAGGCAGGTAGTATATCATACGTCAGGAAAATACAGCAAGTTTTTATATGAAGTTTTAAAAAAACGTCGGGTAGTTTTCCATACATTATCTTGATATTTTGCCGGACTTGTCCGGAAGAAAGCTTTCGTGATGCAATGGGAAAATTTGTTTTTCAGGATTTTTTTTAGTTATAAACTTTCTTATATCTTTGCCGTATCTAAAACGATATGAATTTGTATGGGGAAAAGTTTATTTCTAACGGTGATATATGCTGTGTGCAGCCTGTGTTACATGGCAGCGCAAGGACTTGTCAATGTGAAGCACTATTCGGTGAAGGACGGTATGTCGCAGAATACGGTGCAGGGAGTCTTGCAGGACAATGAGGGTTACATCTGGATGGCTACCTGGAACGGACTGGAAAAGTTTGATGGCTATTCCTTTAAAAACTATAAGACATATCCTACAGACAAGGTCAAGCTTCAGTATAACCGTCTGGTGAATCTGCAACTCGGAGGTAATCAGATGCTGGTGTGCCAGAGTTACGACAGAAGGGTGTATCTGTTCGATATACGCCGGGAGTGTTTTGAGGATGTATTTGTCTATCATCCGGAGGTAAAGTTGTGTACGGCTGCCTCGAAAATTATCACCCTTCCAAACGGAATGGTGTGGATTGTAGGTACGAATGGTGATTTGTGGCGTATCGATTGTTTCAGGTATAAAGACAAGGGAGGGCTGGTATACTTGCCTACCCATTCGGATGCGGAACGCAAACGATATGTGTTCACAGTCTCACTCGATATGCAGGGCAATGAGTGGGTGCTGACAGACAAAGGATATTTTGTATATGGCAATAACGCACTGAAAGGAAATGATGCTTATCGATATACCGCTAGTGTCGGCAAGCGATTTTTCGTGGCAGATAGTAGAAACAAGCTGATGGAATACCTTCCGGAAAAGGGACTGTCTGACGTACGTCTATCTCGTCCGGCAGAAAATATCCGGCAGATTTTTCCTCTTTCCGACGGATTGCTGGGTATATTGATGAAGAGAAGCTTTGCGGTTTATAATCCGGCAGACGGAAAGTCGGTTTCATTGTTACTCGACGAAACTCAGGAGGATTTTCAGCCGGTTTATATTTTTCAGGATTCGAAAAAGAATATATGGGTGCAAAACAAGTTCAAGCATATAGTCAGGTTGGATCCGAAGTGCCGGCAAGCTGAGTTTCTGGACTATCCCCGCCGACAGGCAAGTGAAGATGAAGCCTGTTTTATCCATGAAGATGAGTATGGTCATATATGGGCGTATTCTAATAATGGCTTTTTCTCGTATTACAATCCTAAAAAGCATGTGTTTCAACAGAGCTATATGTTGAACGATGCTACCAAAACGATGTACGAAGGTATCAACCGGGTTTATTACATAGACAATCATAAAAATGTATGGATGGCTCAGGAAGGTGGAATTGACCGTATTGCTTTTCTGAATACAAATTTTGAGTATCTCAACACGTCCAGTGCATTGGTCAGGGGCTTGTACATCGATTCGCGCGGAAGAATCTGGGTGGCATCGAAGGACGGAATGGTGAAGGTGTACGATAAAGATTTCGGATATTGCGGAAACCTGAGTCCTGACGGCAGAATCGTAAAAGACGGTTCGGTGGTGTTTGGAGCTAACATTTATTCTTTCTTTGAAGATAGCCGTGGAAATTTCTGGATAGGAAGCCGCGGTAACGGGTTGTTTGTAGGCAAACCTCGTGGAGAAGGGTATGTCTTTAAACACTATCAGATTGAGGAAAACAATCCGGACGGGATAAACTGTAATTCGGTTTATTCTATAGCACAAGACCGTTTCGGGCATATCTGGGTAGGAACATATGAGGGTGGCTTGAATCTTGCCGTAGGTGAGCCGGAGAATCTGCACTTTATAAATGTTACCAACAAGCTGAAAAAAAATTATCCCTCCGGAAAATGTATGCGTGTGCGCAGCGTCTGTCCGTTGTCGAATGATGTGATACTTGTGGGTACGACCGACGGATTGATTTCATTCTCCTCGCAGTTTGACAATCCTGAGGATATTCATTTTTACTTGAATTACTGTGAACCGAACCGTGAGAACAGTTTGAGTGATAACGATGTGATGCATATACTGGAAACTTCCGACGGAGAAGTATACATTACTACCTTCTGTGGAGGAATCAGTCAGGTGGAACTGGGAGGACTGTTGTCCGACAAGATTGACTTTTTCCATTACAATAAGAAAAACGGTCTGCCTTCGGACATAGCCTTTGCCATGGTAGAGGATAACAAACGCAGACTGTGGATTATGTTCGAGAATATTATCTGTAAGTTCTCTCCGGAAAAGCCTGATTTCGAAGTGTATGACCACTTTAATGTCAACTCCAATTTAATTCTTTCCGAAGTACCTCCGGTGGTAGACCGTTCGGGTAACATGTATGTAGGCTGCAATGAAGGAGCGTTACGCATCGATCTGGAACAGTTGAAAAAGACTGCTTATGCACCAAACATAGCCTTTACAAGTTTCAACATTCAGAAACGAGGAGGAATCTCAGTCAGAAACTCACTGGTAAACGATACGCTGACACTGGAACCCGATGAACGTAACATTACGGTTTCGTTTGCTGCACTCGATTTTACCAAGCCTGCTTATCTGGAATATGCTTATCGGATAAAGAATTTGAGTGATGAATGGACGTATATCGGAAAGAACCGTTCGGTAAGCCTTGTAAATCTGTCGGCAGGAGATTTTGATCTGGAAGTGAAATCGAACAACAGCGACGGAGTATGGTCGGATAATATCAAGGTATTGCATATTCATGTGAAACCTACTTTCTGGGAAACAGGTTGGGCATGGGTCTTGTACATTATCTTGTTTCTGCTGGCTTTGGCCCTGGTTTCGGGTATTGTAGTGTATATATGGGGGTTGCGTAAAAAAATCGGTTTCGAGAAACAGCTTACAAATATGAAACTCCGTTTCTTTACTGATATATCGCACGAACTCCGTACTCCGCTTACGCTTATCGAAGGTCCGATTGAAGAAGTACTTGAACAGGAAAAGCTTTCACCCGAAGGACAGGAGAACATGCAGGTGGCCAAGCGTAATACAGAACGTATGCTTCAGCTCATCAATCAGCTGCTCGACTTCCGTAAGATCCAGAACAATAAGATGAAGCTTTATATAGAGCTGGTCGACATCGCATCTTTGGCCCACAAGGCATACTCCGATTTCGTAGGCATGGCACATCAGTCGGAGATAGATTTCCGTTTTGTCGCACCTCAGGAAGAAATCAAGATTTATACAGATGTAGATAAGGTAGAGAAGGTGGTGTTCAATCTGCTTTCGAATGCTTTCAAATATACTCCCAAGGGAAAATCTATTTCGCTTATCGTCGAGATGCAGGCGGATAATGTACTGATCCGGGTAAAAGATGAGGGAAAAGGCATCGATATCGGAAAGCTGAGCAAGCTGTTCGACCGTTTTGAAACACTTGGAAGCGAACGCTCGGCGGTTTCTACAGGAATAGGACTTTCGCTGGTACACAATCTGGTAGAGATGATGCACGGCAAGATTGAAGTTGATACGGCGTTGGGACAAGGAAGTACTTTTACTGTTTCATTGCCTTTGAGGGCTGAGGCTTATCGCAATGACCAGAATGTAGAGTTTATATTGGATGACGGCAGCCGGGATGTTTCTTCCGAAGTTCAGATGCCCGAAGAACTGGAAGATCAGAAGGATATAACGATATTGGTTGTAGAAGATAATGATGAGCTGCGTCACTTCATTGTTCATATCCTTCAGAAAGAATATCGTGTACTGGAGGCTCCGAACGGACGAATCGGACTGGAAAAAGTTCTGGCAGAAATGCCCGATGTAGTGGTTAGTGATGTCATGATGCCTGAAATGGATGGTATTGAACTGCTGAATGCTGTCAAGACAAATCATAATGTCTGCCATATTCCTGTTATTATCTTGTCGGCAAAGGCTTCGCTGGACGATCGTATAAAGGGACTGGAGTATGGTGCCGACGGATATATTACGAAGCCGTTCAGTTCTGCTTATTTACGTGCACGTCTGAAATCGGTATTGTTGCAGCGCACTCACCTGAAAGACTTCCTGCTGGCAGGGCGTAGTCTGGACGAGGTGACCGTAACGGCAACTGAAGAAAAGCAGGAACACCGGCTGGAGGATCTGTCGCCTTCACTTCCGCAAATCACTCATTTTGATGAAGAGTTTATCAAGAATATCATACAGAGTGTAGAAGATAACCTGAATAATCCGGACTTTAAGATAGAGGATCTTGCCGACTCGATGGGAATGGGACGTTCGATGTTCTATCGGAAGATAAAATCGATTCTGAGTGTTTCACCGATTGACTTTGTGAAAGATATGCGTGTGAAACGTTCGGTGCAGCTACTGGAGTCGGGAGAATATACGGTATCGGAAGTTGCCTATATGTGTGGATTTTCTTCTCCCCAGTATTTCAGTCGTGTATTCAAGGCTGCAATGGGATGTACGCCTACGGAATATAAGGAAAATCATTCCACGAAATAATTACATTTCGTGGAATGGTTCTCCGTTTACAGTTACATTTTCGAAACGGATATTTTCAGCTCCTGTTACTTTGTTGATTTCCGGCTTTTCTACTCCTTCGAATGAGCAGTCTTTCAGGTAGATGTTGCGTATCTGAGATTTATCGTCAAATCCGTCAAGATGAAGCACATACTGGCTTTTCTTGCTGGTAATATTTTCCAGGTGGATATTCTCGAAGAGAGGCAGATACGGACCTTCGTCTACATGCCAGTATTTTTGCTCTATACCCAGAATAGATTGTTTACATTCGCCTACGGTGATATTCCGTACAAAGACGTTTTCTACGTTTCCACCACGCATAGGGTTGGACTTGATACGGATAATACGGTCCAGTTCGGGGCTGTCCATCTGGCAGTTCTCTACCCATACATTATGGCATCCTCCGGTTATTTCGCTTCCTATGGCTACTCCTGCATGTCCGTCCTTCATGCGACATTCACGTACGATGATGTTTTTGCAGGGAATGTTCCAGTAACGTCCGTCTTCATCGCGTCCCGATTTTATGGCTATGCAGTCGTCGCCCGTGTCAAAGTCGCAGTCTTCTATCAGCACGTTTTCGCACGATTCCGGATCGCATCCGTCATTGTTCGGACCGTGGCTTTGCATTTTCACACCTTTTATGGTTACGTTTTCCGACAGCAGTGGATGGATAAGCCAGAACGGAGAACGGTTGATGGTGAATCCTTCCAGCAGAATGTTCTTGCATTTATATAAATTGATGAACTGCGGGCGGATACCGTTCGCTTTTTCAAAGATGCGTTCTTTTACGGGGATAGAATCTTCTTTCATCTGGTATAGCAAGGTCTTTTCGTTGACCGTTTCTCCGTTTTCTGACTTAATGCCACGGATGCGCTGTTCTGCAAACCAGTTGTCTGTACTAGCCTGTCCGTCTAGCTTCCCCTTTCCGGTAATGGCAATATTGTTTTCTCCGTATGCATAAATCAGCGGAGATATGTTATGGCAGTCGATGCCTTCTATACGTGTAAGTACGGTTTCGAACAGATTGTAGTCGGTTGTAAATTTCAGAATGGTACTGTTCGACAGGTGAAGGTTGACGTTCGATTTCAGGCGGATAGGAGCCGTGAGAAACTCGCCGTCGGGAACGAGTACGGTTCCTCCTCCTTGTGAAGAGCAGGCTTCGATGGCCCGATTAATCGCATCGGTATATAGTGAATCTTTTCCGTTGTAATAATCGGTTATCACATACGTCTTGTCGGGAAAAGTTGGAGGAGAAATCTGGTTGTACACCTTTTCCATCTCCTTCCATGAACACGGTTCTGATGTCTGGCAGGATATACATGCAGCGGCTGTCAGCAGTAAACCGCTTAAAATTGAAGTTTTCAGGATATGCATAAGATACAATTTTGAGTGTTGTTCACAAAAATAGCCCGTATACCAGAAAGCCTTGTACAGTATTTATGCAATTCGTTGTACAATTTCTCTGCGAGGTATATTTATGTACGATTGACTAATGTTTGTACATCATAAATCAATTTGTGCAACTCCGTATAGTTGCCTTTCCCTAAATTTGCTTCCGAAACAAGTTCTAAATTACTTAACATTTAATATTATGAACAGAAATTTTAAAAGAATCCTCTTCAGTGCATGTCTGCTTGCTGCTTTGGGAGGAACAGCATGTTCGGATGATACACCAGAACAGCCTGCTGGTGGAGGTACAGAGAGTGGAGAAACCGAGGAACCAGGAGGTGAAGATAATCCTGATGGACCTTTGCAGATGGATCCGGTAGAGTTTGCTGCATTTCCGGGTGCAGAAGGGTATGGAAAGAATACCGTAGGCGGACGAGGAGGAAAGGTTTATCACGTGACCAGTCTGGACGACGATGCCAACAATCCGGCAGAGGGAACATTACGCTGGGTATTGAAACAGAAAGGTGCAAAGACAGTCGTGTTTGATGTTGCAGGAACCATTCATCTGAAAGCCGACTTAAAAACCAATAACGATAATCTGACTATTGCCGGACAGACTTCTCCGGGAGGTATTTGTCTTGCCGATTATGCTTTTGTCATCAATTCGAATGAAGTAATCATCCGTTTCCTTCGTTTCCGTCCCGGAGATGACAGTGGAAAAGAACCCGACGGACTGGGAGGTATGGATAAAAAGAATATTATCATAGACCATTGTTCAGTGAGCTGGAGTGTGGATGAATGTCTCTCGGTGTACGGTATGGAGAACTCTACCGTGCAGTGGTGCATCGCGGCTCAGGCACTTCGTGTATCGGTTCATGGCAAGGGTACACATTGCTACGGAGGAAACTGGGGTGGAAACAAAGCTTCCTATCACCATAACTTGATAGCACATTGCGAAAGCCGTGTTCCTCGTCTGGGCCCGCGCGCCAGCACACAGCTTAATGAGTATGTCGATATCCGGAATAATGTATTCTATAACTGGGCAGGAGAGGGCTGTTACGGAGCCGAAAATCAGAATATAAATATTGTAGACAATTATTATAAACCGGGACCGGCTACTAATTCGGGTAAGGAAACAGACCGTATCCGTTACCGTATAGCCAAGATTGGTGTTCGTACTCTCGATTATGTGACTGAAGACGATGGTTCTTACAACGACTGGTATCCTTCCTTGCATAAATGGGGAACTTTCTATGTAACGGGAAACGTGGTGGAAGGACACGATGATGTTACGGCAGACAACTGGACAAAAGGTATCTACGCACAGCAGGAAAACGGCAGTAAGGTAGATAATCTGTGGACTGAAGAAACCATGAAGGCTATCCGTAAGGAGTCGCCGGTAGTCGATCCGGTAATGACAACCGAACATTCGGCGCAGGAAGCTTATCAGGCGGTATTGAACTACGCTGGAGCCTGCAATTATCGGGATGCAATCGACGAGCTTGTCCTTTCGGATGTCAAAGAAGGAAAAGCTACGTGTACGGCTTCAGGAAATAAGCCTGGATACATCAACGAACCTGAAGATGTATTGCAGGCATTGTCCGAACTGGGTGACAATCCTTATCCGGAACTTGCGAAAGATACCTCGCGTGATGTGACCGATACAGACGGCGACGGTATGCCTGATGCTTTTGAAACGGCATACGGGCTCGATGCCAATAATCCGGATGACGGTAATGCGAATACACTCGATCCGGCTGGAAAATATACAAATCTTGAAATGTATCTGCATAGTCTGGTGCAGGATATTATAAAGAAACAACAGCAGTAATTTCTGGAAATAGTTGTTGATTAAGGCATGGAGTTATTGGTTGCTGTACGATTTATCGTCCGGCTGCTGATGGCGCCATTGCTTTGTCTTGAAAAATAGTCCGTATGTCATGCAATATTTATTCATATCGCCGGTTTGCCTAAATAGTATACATTGTTTACTTAAATAATGCACGCCTTTTCTTCAGGGGTATCTTATTTTTGCGTTATCGAAAACAGCAGGAATAAAATCTGATAGTTATGAAACATCCGTTATTTTTATTAATCTTATTATTGTTTTTCCCAACTGGAACGATGATTGCAGCTGACGGTGGAACTGCTCTTCCGGCTTTTCCGGGAGCTGAAGGATTCGGAAGATACACTGTCGGAGGAAGAGGGGGTAAGGTATATCATGTTACCACACTCGAAGATGGAGAGCAGGAAGGAACTCTCCGATATGCTGTAAATAAGAAAGGGGCACGTACCGTGGTGTTCGATGTTTCGGGTAACATTTTTCTGAACCGTCCCTTGCAAATAGTGAACGATAGCCTGACCATTGCCGGACAGACAGCTCCGGGACGTGGAGTATGTATTGCACGTTATCCGGTAACTATCAAGGCAGACGATGTTATAATCCGTTATGTACGCTTTCGGGTTGGCAACGAAATCAAGGGAGAACCCGACGGACTTGGAGCTACCGATCATCGCAATATCATTGTAGACCATTGCTCCATCAGCTGGTCGGTAGACGAAACTTGCTCTGTATATGGAAATGAGAATACTACCGTACAATGGTGTATCATCTCAGAAAGTCTGAATAACGGAGGTCATGCCAAGGGAGCGCACGGATATGGCGGTATAGTAGGAGGAGATCATGCCTCGTTCCATCATAATCTCATGGCACATCATGTGAGTAGAGTTCCGCGTATGGGACCTCGTCCGGGAACACAGACCAGAGAGTATGTGGATATCCGTAACAATGTGTACTACAACTGGGCTGGCAATGGCTGCTATGGAGGCGAAGGAATGAAAGTCAATATCGTGAATAATTATTATAAACCCGGTCCTGCCACACCTCATAACAAGGTGCGTTATCGGATTGCTTCTGTCGGTGTGCGTTCTAGAAAATATTGTTATAATAAGAAAGGGGAGCCCAATATCTGGCATCCCATGCTGCATGTGTGGGGAAAGTTTTATGTGGACGGTAATGTAGTAGAAGGCTTTCCCGAAGTTTCAGCCGATAACTGGACGAAAGGTATATACGAACAGCTCGATACGGCAAGTGCCGACGGATACTTTTCTTCCGTCACACGCGATACGATACGGCTGAAAGCTCCATTGGAAAAAGGTATTGTTACCACACATACAGCTGCCGAAGCCTTCGAGAAAGTGCTGGCTTCAGCCGGATGTTCCAAATGGAGAGATGAAATCGATGAGCGGATTGTAAGAGAAACTCGTACCGGTACGGCGACTTATATGGGAAGCATTGATAAAAAGGCTGCCAGTTCGCCTGGCATAATCGACTTGCCCGAGGATGTCATGCCTGAAGGAGCTTCATCACCATGGGTGGACCTTTCCGGCGGAAATACCGATTTGCAGGCTCTTCTGGATACTGATGGTGACGGTATGCCCGATGTGTGGGAAAGAAAACACGGACTGGATCCCGAGAATCCGGCAGATGGACCAGCAGTAACGTTAAGTCGTGAAGGATATACCAATCTGGAAGTCTATCTGAATGAAGGCTTATAATCGGATATAAGATATGAAACAATAGATGTGAATATATATAAGGTGGGCGCTTTTTATTTGTTGGGGTGTATATGATGAATATCGTTTAATTTAATTGAAAATCAACACAGTACACAATCTCTATATAATTTGGAAGGCAAACTGATATGCTTATGAAAATGTAATGACAGAAAGGTTTAAGCACCCCGTTGATAGTGTCGGATACGACAGAAAATTTTGTACCACAGCCCGTTAAAGGATGCCTTCATAATCCTTTGCGCTTCTTGGAATTTCTTTGGAAATACAGGAGCGCGAAGGATTTTTTTTTGAAAAATACGGGCAGAAGTTCTGTAAAACATCAGCATTTTTTGGGGAAAACATGAGCATCTTTTAGAAGAAACATCAGCATGTTTTGGGATAAGGTTTCAATGTCTTTTATGGTAACTTACTTAGTCTTTCAGATAATTTAATTAAAATCTGTGCAGCATTTAAGTGAAAATTTCTTTTCTTTATAGAACAATGTTATGTGAAACCAAACTATATGCGATATGAAGAAAGTACATTTGATGAGCTGGCTGATACTGTTTTTCAGTTTGTTTCCATCTGTATTGCAGGCACAGAGTTATAATGAACTTTGGAAAGAAGTAGAAGCAGCCCAAAAGAAGGACTTGCCGAAAACGGTTATTGGTGTAGTTGATAAAATATACACTAAAGCAAAGAGTGAAAAGAACATCCCTCAGATGATGAAGGCCTATATTGTGCGTGCTGAATCACGCATCCAGCTTACTCCGGACAGTGCACAGGCAGAGTACGATGGTATCCGGAAATGGGCAGAAAGCGAAACAGATAGGGTGGGGTGTGCTGCACTGAATCATGTAATGGGTAGCCTGATACTGGATAATCAGCAGTTGGGTACGGAAGATGATGCAATACGGTATTTCCGTCTTTCGCTGAAAGACAGAGAGGTACTGGGTAAGGCTTCTGCCAAGGATTTCCGTCCGATGACAACTTCAGGCGAGCTGAGTGAAAAGTATCTGGATGATAATATGTTCGACTTGCTTTCCCGGCAGGCAATTGAACGTTTGTCTGTTTATCGTTTTAATTCCGACAGACTGAAATGTGTGTCGGAAGCATTGTCACTGTACGACGGACTGATTGCTTTCTACGGTGAAAGCAACCGTCAGGCAGCTTTACTGACTAAGGAAGCCCGTTTGTTGTACTGCTGGGAAGGGGCGGGAAGTAGCATCGTACGTGAAGCGCTGACCCCGGAGCAGGTAGCGGAGGAATTGCGTAAGCTGGCAGAAGAATACAAGGATCTGCCTGTCTGTGCCGATGTATATGTAAAGCTGGCCTATGTCTATCGTATGAACAATGAACTGCTTAAGTCGGTTGAGGTGGCACGAGAAGGAATTGAAAAATATCCTAAGCACGAATGGGTGTCTCAGTTGCGTTCATACATTGATTTTGCTTCCAGTCCGTATCTTTCAATGAATATACCTTTTGTATATCCCAACTATGAGGCGGATATGAACCTGACGTATGCCAATCTGAAAGGAGTGTCTTTCGAATTGTATCGTCTGAATATATCTCCTGCTTCTTCATTGATTCGCGGCAATCTGAAGGAAGAAACGTTGATACAGAATTACGGTACAAAAGTGTCTTCACGTTACTACGCTTTGCCTTCTACCCCCGATTACGAGAAGCGTGATACGGTATTGCATTATACATTGCCCGAAGCGGGAATTTACATGTTAAAGCAAATTCCTCAAGGGAGTGCGAAAGGTATTGATTATTCGTTGTTGTTTGTTTCTCCTTATCAGTGCATCAGTATTCCTGTGTCAGAGGGACGCAAGGAGTTTGTTGCTGTAGATAAACTGACGGGCAGACCAGTTCCGGGTGCAGAAGTGGTAACGTATCGGTTGAACGGAAATGAATACAATGTACTTCAGGTATATAAGACCGATGGTAAAGGCTGTGTTACGGTAGATGTTCCCCGTTCGGGCAGGATTTATTACAATGTCCGTATGGCAGGAAATGATTTCACTGCTATTTCAAGTATAGGAGGAAATGCTTCGTTTGTCAGAGAAACAGTGCAGGGATGGAAGAAGAAGGTAAATCTGTTTACCGACCGTTCGTTGTATCGTCCGGGGCAGAAAGTATATGTTTCCGGTATGGTTTACGAACAGAACGGTGATTCTCTTCGTGTGATAAAGGGCGAAAAAAGTTCTCTGAAACTGTATTCTTCCGAGCGTAATGTAGCCGAATATACCGTATCGACAGACGACTTTGGCGTATTGTCGGGTGAATTTGTGCTGCCACAGAACCTGCTTCCCGGTACTTATTATGTATCGATGGATGGAGCTTCTGCCATTATCAAGGTAGAGGAATACAAGCGTCCTACTTTCGATGTGATCTTTACTCCGTACGAAGACACATATAATATGGGCGATTCCATTGTGGTGAAAGGAGAAGCAAAGACATTTGCCGGAGCACCAGTCCGCATGGCAAAGGTAAAATATACGATATCCCGTTCGGAATATATGTGGTTCCGTATGGGAGGTATGAATAAAGTAGAGTTGGATAACGGTGAGGTGCAGACGGATGCTGATGGTAATTTTAGTGTTCGTGTGGTGCTTACTGCCCCGGAAACAACCGGAAGGGATATGCTGGAGCACCGTTATTATGTATATGAAGTACAGGCAGAGGTAACCGATGGAGCGGCCGAAACACAGACAAACACCTTGTCACTTCCAGTGGGTAAGCAGTCGTTGGGCTTGCAGATACGCGGACTGTCGGGTATGGTCATGCGTGAGAAACAGGAAAAGGTGCAGTTTATGGCATTGAATCTGAATGGAACTTCTGTACAGACAGAGGTCGCTTACCGTGTGTTTGCATTGGATAAAGCGGGCAAGAAAGCCGGATTGCAACTGGAAGGCAAGGCGGAAGCTCAACGTTCGTTTGTTCCTTCCGAACTGCTTGCATTGCCTTCGGGCAGATATCGCATTGAAATTTCTGCAACGGATGCGCAGGGACGAGTATGTACGGCAGAGCAAGATTTTACATTGTTCTCGCGTCTGGATACACGACTCCCGTATCCTGCTGTCGACTGGTTCTATCAGGATGGAACCGAGTTTAACGAATTGGCTCCGGCAACTTTGTATGTGGGAACCAGTGAAAAGAATGTGTATCTGCTGGTCGATGTGTACAGTGGAAGCAAACGGATCGATTCTCAGCGATTGACACTGAATGATGAAATCAAGAAATTCAGTTATCCGTATCAGGAGGTGTATGGCGATGGTATTACCGTAAACTTTGCTTTCATGCGGAATGGCAGCCTGTATAGCAAGCAGGCGACAATCATCCGGCCGGAACCGGAAAAGAAACTGACATTGAAGTGGGAAACTTTCAGAGATAAGTTGCAACCGGGCAATAAGGAAGAATGGAGCATGCATATTACAGATGCGGCCGGAAATCCGGTAAAAGCTAATGTGATGGCATCGCTTTACGATGCTTCGCTCGATAAGCTGTATCAGCACGACTGGCGTTTTAATCTGTGGTTCTCTCGTCCTGTTCCATGGATTTATGCAGGTATGTTGTCGGCAAACCAGGGAATCGGCATGTTTGCAGGTTTTCCATACGTAAGGACGTACACCGGACTGAATCTGCTGAATGGTGAGTATAGTTCTTTGCTGGTCTTTTCCGGAAGTGTTTATATGCGTGGCATCAATCTGGCTGGCACATCAACCCGTATTCTGGCGAAACACGATGCCGGAAATGCCGTAGAGGTGAAATATCAGCCTGCCATGACTGTTGAGGAATCGGCGGTAGTCGCCTCTCCGGATATTGTATCGTCCGGCTTTAAAAAAGAAAGTGGCAGTGCTGGCGTAGAAGAAGTTTTGCAGATTGTAGAAAATGATGCAGCTGTCGAAGGAACAGATGATAAAGAAACGATGATTCCGGTGCGTGAGAACTTTGCCGAAACAGCCTTTTTCTATCCGAATCTGCGGACTGATTCACAGGGTAGGGTAAGTATCGTCTTTACCGTACCGGATGCGTTGACCGAATGGAAGTTCACAGGACTGGCGCATACACAGGATGTCGATTACGGCATGCTGACGCAGACCGTGAAGACGAGCAAGCCATTTATGGTGCAACCTAATATGCCGCGCTTCGTCCGCAAAGGTGACCGAACCGTTATTGCTGCTTCGCTGGTCAATCTGTCGATGGACAAGATTGAAGGGAATGCCGGTATCAAATTATACGATCCGGTGACAGAAGAAGTGGTTTACGATTATCAGCAACCGTTCAGTGTGGCAGAAGGAACAACGGGAGTCGTACGGTTTGACTGCCAGATTCCTGATAAATATGATATGGTGGTATGCCGGATTACGGCCGAGGCTGGAGAATATAGCGACGGCGAACAGCATTACTTGCCGGTACTGACCGACAAGCAGTGGATGACGGAAACCATTCCTGTCCAATTGAGTGGAGAAAGCATGACGGAAGTCGGAACCGAAGACTTGTTCAACAAGCAGAGCAAAACGGCTACCGAACGACGGCTGACAGTGGAGCTGACTGCAAATCCCGACTGGTATGCTGTTCAGGCGTTGCCTGTTATTGGCAATCCGGCAGAAGAAGATGCATTGTCGTGGGCAACTGCCTATTATGCCAATTCACTTGCTGAGGCTATTGTAAAGGCAAATCCCCGCATCAAACAGGTGTTTGATACCTGGATTGCTCAGGGAGGAAGTAAAGAAACGCTTTTGAGTAATCTCGAACGTAATCAGGATCTGAAGAATCTGTTGCTGGAAGAAACTCCGTGGCTTTCTGAAGCAATTGAGGAAGGTGAGCAGAAACGGCGTATAGCCTTGTTGTTCGATCTGAATTCGATGGACAATCGCCTGCGTACTTCGGTAGAACGTTTGCAAGAACTGCAACTTCCCGATGGCTCATGGAGCTGGTATAAGGGTATGACAGGTAGCCGATATATTACAACGCAGATTGTGGAGATGCTGGCACGTTTGCAGCACATGAACGTGACGCTCGACGGAAAGGTCGCTCCGATGTATACACAGGCTTTGCGCTATTTGCAGAACGCAGTGAAAGAAGATTATGAAATGATGAAGAAGGCGGAAAAGGAAGGTGCGAAAAACCTTGTTCCCAACGGGCAGGTGGTACACTATCTGTATGTTTGTGCCCTCAACGGGCAGGCTGCTTCGTTAGCAGATAAACAGATAAACGCCTATATGACGGATAAGCTGGAAAACCGTTCGGCCGACTATTCTATCGGTGAGAAGGCGATGATTGCTCTAATTATGCAGGCTGATGGCAGAAAGCGTCAGGCTCAGGAACTGGTTCAGTCTGTTAAGGAATATACGGTAAGCACGCCGCAACTGGGAGTCTATTTCGATACACCGAAAGCACCTTATTCATGGAGCAATTACAGAATCCCTGCACACGTGGCTGCTATGGAGGCTATCCGGCAGATTGCCCCCGATGCGGATATGCTGGCCGGTATGAAACTTTGGCTGCTCAAACAGAAACAGGTTCAGGTGTGGGAAAGCGGTATTGCAACAGCAGATGCGGTGTATGCTTTCTTGAATGGCTCCGGTAAGCAGTTGCAGGTGAATGGAAAGATGAAGGCAGTAGCCGGTAATATCGAGGTACGTACTCCGGACGATGCTTTAGGATATACCCGAAAGACGCTGACCGGAACGGATACTCGTGTGGAACGTGTTGTCGTTTCGAAGTCGGGAACCGGTATAGGCTGGGGAGCTGTATATGCGCAGTATCTGGAGGATATGGATAAGGTACTTCCGGCAAAAGGTAACGGCGTTTCAATAGTACGTGAGTATTGGCTCGACGGTAAGCAGGTTTCGCGGAAGACTGCCTTGCATGCTGGAGATAAACTGACTGTACGACTGACGGTAAAGGCTGATCGCAACATGGACTTTATCCGGATAAAGGATGAGCGTGCGGCATGTATGGAACCGGAAAACCAGTTGTCCGGCTATCATTGGAACAACGGTCTGGGATATTATCAGGTGAACCGGGATGCTTCGACCGAACTCTTTATCGACCGGATGCCGAAGGGTACATATATGCTGGAGTATGAAGTTTATTTAGACCGTGCGGGAAATTATCAGGCTGGTGTGGCAACCATCCAGTCGGTTTATGCTCCCGAATTCAGCGGACACACAGGAGGACAATCTCTGACAGTAGAATAATTCATTAGAAAACAGTACAGGCTGATGTATTTTCCGGTATGGAAAAATCTGCATCAGCCTGTATTTCTTTTTACCGCTGTATCGGCAAATTTATATTAATTCACCACCAACCTTTGTTCGTCTTTGATTTTCTCTTTATCTTTGTTCACTCTAAACAAGTAACACACTGAAAGATGAAACGCATTTTATTTCTATTCAATATATTGTTTGCCGTAGTTTTGGTTGCTCAGGCACAGCCGAAAATAACATTCGACAAGAATGTGCAGGAGTTGGGATATGTGCTTTGGCGCAATCCGGTGACCATTACTTATAATTTCACGAATACGGGTGACAAACCGCTGGTTATTTCGAAAGTAACTTCTTCCTGCGGCTGTACGGAGGTCGACTGGACTAAGTCTCCGATACCTGCCGGTGGAAAAGGTACGGTAACAGCCGTTTTCGACGCAGAGGCTATCGGACATTTCTATAAAGAAGTCGGTATTTACTGCAACGCTTCTTATCGTCCTATTTATCTGGAATTTAATGGTGAAGTAACAGCCGACGCCAGAAATTATTCGTTTACCCATCCTTTCGGGTTTGGTGCAATCCGTCTGGACAAAGATGAAATAGAATTTAAAGATGTCAATAAAGGCGACCATCCTGAATTTAGTATTCTGGTAGCCAATACATCCAATAAAGCTTATTCTCCGGTGCTGATGCATCTGCCTCCTTATCTGAGTGCAAAGGCAGTTCCTGAAGTGCTGGGAAGAGGTAAGAACGGTAAGATTATCGTTACGCTCGATACGGAAAAACTTCCGAAGTTCGGTATTACCCGTACATCGGTGTATCTGTCACGCTATCCGGGCGACAAAGTGGGAAGCGACAACGAAATACCTGTATCGACAGTCTTGTTACCGGATTTCTCCGGACTGACCGAACAGCAGAAGAACAATCCTCCACAGATTTCGCTTTCTACTACACAGTTGGAGTTCCCTCCGCTGAAACCGAAACAGAAAAAATCGCAGAATGTCATCATTACTAATACGGGAAAGACCGATTTGGTGATTCAGGATATGCAGGTGTTCAACATCGCTCTAGCCGTCAATTTGAAGAAAACGGTACTGAAGCCGGGTGAATCTGCTAAGCTGAAGATTACCGTACTTGGTGAGAACCTTTCGCGTGTGAAAGGTACTCCCCGTGTACTGATGATTACCAACGACCCGAATAAACCGTCGGTTACCATTCGGGTAAAGGCAAAAATCGTACAGCCTTAAGATTTCTCGTAAGGCTATTATTATCAACTTAAAATACTAAGACTATGGAACACCCTGAGAACAGTGAGGAGTACAAGGGATTGACTGTTAACAAGGGTATCGAACAACCCTCCAGTATAAATCCTTATTTGAACCTGAGAAAGAAACCCAAGCGCCGTCAGTTTACCGTAGGCGAGTACGTGGAAGGTATCGTAAAAGGCGATGTAACCGTACTTAGTCAGGCTGTCACGCTGGTAGAGAGTGTGAAACCCGAGCATCAGGCAGTCGCACAGGAGGTTATCGAAAAATGTCTGCCGTATTCAGGCAATTCTATCCGTGTGGGTATCAGTGGTGTTCCCGGAGCGGGGAAGAGTACGTCGATTGATGTATTCGGCCTGCATGTACTGGAACGTGGAGGTAAGCTGGCTGTACTGGCTATCGACCCGAGCAGTGAGCGTTCGAAAGGAAGTATTTTGGGAGATAAAACCCGTATGGAAAAACTTTCCGTTCATCCAGATTCCTTTATCCGCCCCAGCCCTTCTGCCGGTTCGCTGGGTGGCGTAGCCCGTAAAACCCGTGAAACGATTATTTTGTGCGAAGCAGCAGGTTTCGATAAAATTTTTGTCGAAACAGTGGGAGTAGGACAGAGCGAAACAGCCGTTCATTCGATGGTGGATTTCTTCCTGCTGATACAGCTTGCCGGAACAGGAGATGAACTGCAAGGTATCAAGCGTGGTATAATGGAGATGGCAGACGGTATCATCATCAACAAGGCTGATGGTAATAACATCGAGAAGGCGAAGCTGGCTGCTGCTCATTTCCGCAATGCGCTACATCTGTTTCCGGCTCCTGAATCGGGGTGGACACCACAGGTGCTGACATATTCAGGTTTTTATGGCATCGGAATCAAGGAGATCTGGGACATGGTGTACAGTTATATCGACTTTGTGAAGAAGAACGGATACTTTGATTACCGCCGCAACGAACAGGCTAAATACTGGATGTACGAAACGATAAACGAACATTTGCGTGATAGTTTCTACAACAATCCGGCTATCGCTTCGATGCTTACAGCTCAGGAACAGGAGGTATTGCAAGGAAAGGCTACTTCGTTCTCGGCTGCGAAAAAGTTGCTCGATACGTATTTCGGTAATCTTTGATTGCTGGGCTTGCGACGGAGTACATAATTTCTCTGAAAATTTTTGTACGAACTTGCTGAACTTTTGTACAGAAAATAAAAAAACATCGAGATATTTTGGGCAGAAATTGCTGATATTATAGAAACTCTTTCTGAAGGTCTTTTTTAAAAGCCTTTGGGAAGAGTTTTTTTATTGTTATCGCTGTGTGATAAATTCATCAATAGGTTGATTCTCAGTTGTATTTAAGGCTTTGAAAACTCTGTTGTATCAATGAATAAACCAACTGCTATATTACAAGCGACTATGAGCTTTCGAAAATGTTTTGTCGGACAGAAATGTTTTATTATGCGTTGGTCACAGCAAAATCTTCATGGATAGTTGTGCTTTATTACAATTGACTTGGTAGGAAATTTACTTTTTTCAGAAAAAAACAACAGAATATTTGGTTTATAAAATAAACTACTTTATATTTGTGATGTAATAGAAATAGGAATAAACGCGCGGATTTCTATTTTTTTTGCAGTAGTAGTTTATAAAATAAACTGTTTTATCTTTTAAAAATGTAAGGAGTATGGAAGAAAAGAAGATGTTTACAGAAAAAGAGAGTCTGGAACTGATTTCCCAGATGATTCAAATGACGAAAGAAAATTTGGAACGGGGTAGTGGCAATGTTTTTCTGATTTATGGATATGCTGCAGTAGTGCTTTCTGTAGTTGTATATGCAGCCGTGTATATCACAGGCAGACCGTTGTGGAACGCCTTGTGGTTTTTGATGTTTATTCCTGCCATTGTTATGAAAGTACTTCAGGTTCGTAAGAAACCTTCTGTGGTAACACATATGGATAAGATGCTTGCTCATACCTGGTGCATCGTAGGATCGTTGTTCGGACTGACTGTTGTGGCCATGCTACTGATAGGTATGGTGATTGGTTCGTGCAATTTTGGCTTGATGCTTCCGCTGTGTTTACTATATGCGGGTATAGGAACTTCGATTACCGGTCTGATTGTTCGGGTTCCAGCCCTGGTGTATTCACCTCTTGTTGCCTTTTTGGTTGCTGTCTATATGCTGATGGTACTGACAAATGGCGGTAGAGTGGCTCCGGAATGGAATCTATATTTCGGTTTTTCTTTCTTGCTTATGATGGTGATACCAGGACATTTGTTGAATAAAAAAGCCGCTGCTTATGCTTGCTGAACTAGATCCGTTGATACACTCGCAACTGCGTCTGGCGATTATGTCTATCCTATTATCGGTAGATGAGGCCGACTTTGTATACTTGAAAGAGAAGACTGAATCTACTGCCGGTAATCTCAGTGTGCAACTGGATAAACTGAGCAAGGCGGGATACATTCAGGTAGAGAAAGAGTTTGTCGGAAAAAAGACTCGTACATCGTGCCGGATTACAGAAACAGGCAGAAAAGCGATGGAAGAATATATAAAGGCACTGAAGACTTATCTGGATTTGTAGGATAAGAGAAACACGTTCGGAAAGAAGAAAAGGTAGAGGCCGGAATTCCAATTCAAGAAAGAAGAGCTATTGGTTTAGATAAGTGTCCGATAAACATATATGAATATGAGCTTATCAGCATTGTTCCTGTAGATAACCTGCATAGCTGAATTCTGTAGGATAATTGCTTGTTCATCAATACTCTATCTTTGGATTGAAGATTCTTGTCAGACTGCAATAATTGATTTGTACGCTAATCATCCTAATCTGTAATAAAAAAGGTTCTATCACCCCATAGCGGGAAAATGATAGAACCTTTTTGTATTTTATTCTTGTAATTTACAATCAGAAACCAGCCAGGCTTACAATCTTGTCGACTGCTGCACTAAGTCCGTCAGGATTCTTACCGCCGGCAGTTGCAAAGTGAGGCTGACCACCACCACCACCTTGGATCAGTTTGGCAGCTTCGCGAACCAGTTGTCCGGCATTCAGTCCGGCCTTCACCTGATCGTCGCTCATGGTAACAGTAAGCAACGGCTTGTTTTCGAATACGCTACCAATTACTACGAACAAGTTTTCAGGGAACTGTCCTTTCAACTGGAAGGCAATATTCTTGACTGCGTCAGCTGGCATCGGAAGAACAGCCTGAATAACTTTCACACCGTTGATTTCTTTTGCACCTTCAATCAGCTTGTTCTTTACAGCAGCTTCTTTTTCCTTCATGAATTCTTCCATCTGTTTCTTCAGACCGGCATTTTCTTCGATGTATTTCGAGATAGCGGCTTTCAGGTCGGGAGCGTTGTTGAACAAAGCTTTCAGATCGTTGATAGTATCTTGTACAGTATCGAACATTTCTTCAACCTTCGCACCTGTAACAGCTTCGATACGGCGTACACCGGCAGCAACAGAGCTTTCTGAGATAATCTTCACCATACCAATCTTTCCTGTTGCCGATACGTGAGTACCACCACAGAATTCGATAGATGAACCGAACTGTACGACACGTACTTCGTCGCCATATTTTTCACCGAACAAAGCGATTGCACCCAGTTCTTTTGCCTTTTCGATAGGCAGGTTACGGTATTCAGTCAAAGGAACGTTTTCGCGGATTTTAGCATTAACCAGATGTTCTACTTCGCGAATCTGTTCCGGAGTTACTTTCTGGAAATGAGAGAAGTCGAAACGCAAAGAGTCAGGAGTAACAAGAGAACCCTTCTGTTCTACGTGAGTACCCAGTACCTGACGCAATGCTTCGTCCAGCAAGTGTGTACAAGAGTGGTTGGCTGCACAAGCTGCACGTTTGTCTGTATCTACACATGCCATCATCGGAGCTTCCAGATGTTCCGGAAGTTTCTTTGCTATATGGATAGGAAGATTGTTTTCCTTCTTGGTATCGATGATATCGATAGTTTCGAATTCGCTTACCAATACACCGGTATCACCTACCTGACCACCACTTTCTGCATAGAACGGAGTATCGCTCAATACAATCTGGTAAAGTGTCTGATTCTTCTGCTTAATCTGACGGTAACGCAGGATGCTTGTTTCGTATTCAGTATAGTCGTAACCTACGAAAGTTGTTTCTCCTTCTTTCAGTGTAACCCAGTCGCCTGTTTCTACGGCAGCAGCATTACGTGCGCGTTCTTTCTGTTTCTGCATTTCAGCTTCAAAGCCTTTTACGTCGGCAGTCAGACCATTTTCACGCAAAATAAGTTCAGTCAAGTCGAATGGGAATCCGAATGTATCATACAGTGTAAATGCGTCTACACCGCTGATTTCAGTCTTACCGGCAGCTTTAGTTTCAGCCATTGTCTTGTCGAGCAGACGGATACCTGTTTCCAGTGTACGGAGGAATGATTCTTCTTCTTCCTTCATAACTTTCTCGATCAATGCCTGCTGTGCTTTCAGTTCAGGATAAGCACCACCCATATTTTCAATCAGTACAGGAAGCAACTTATACATGAATACTTGTTTCTGTCCGAGGAAAGTGTAAGCGTAGCGAACGGCACGGCGCAGGATTCGGCGGATTACGTAACCAGCCTTTGCATTAGACGGCAACTGTCCGTCGGTAATAGAGAAAGCGATGGTACGGATATGGTCGGCTACTACGCGCATAGCTACGTCTACCTTTTCATCGTCGCCATACTTCTTGCCAGACAAATCGCCGATTGCCTTGATGATAGGCTGGAAAACGTCAGTATCGTAGTTGGATGTCTTGCCTTGCAAAGTACGTACCAGACGTTCGAATCCCATACCGGTATCGATAACTTTTGCTGGAAGCGGTTCCAGTGTTCCGTCAGCCTTACGGTTGTACTGCATGAACACCAGGTTCCAGATTTCGATAACCTGCGGATGATCTTTGTTAACCAGTTCACGTCCCGGAACGGCAGCCTTTTCTTCAGCCGAACGCGAGTCGATATGAATTTCTGAACAAGGACCGCAAGGACCTGTATCACCCATTTCCCAGAAATTATCGTGTTTGTTACCGTTGATGATATGATCTTCTGGGAAGAATTGTCCCCAGTAGCCTGCTGCTTCGTCATCGCGGGAAATACCTTCGCTCGGGCTTCCTTCGAATACGGTTACATACAGATCTTTCGGATCAAGTTTCAGTACGCTTACCAGGTATTCGTATGCCCAGCTGATAGCCTCTTTCTTGAAGTAGTCGCCGAAAGACCAGTTACCCAGCATTTCGAACATGGTATGATGGTATGTATCGTGACCTACTTCTTCCAGGTCGTTATGTTTTCCACTCACACGCAAGCACTTCTGTGAGTCGGTTACACGTTTGTATTTCGCAGGATGGTTACCCAGAATAATATCTTTAAACTGGTTCATACCTGCATTGGTGAACATCAATGTCGGGTCGTCTTTGATGACCATCGGTGCTGAAGGCACAATCTGATGTCCTTTCGACTCAAAGAATTTTACAAATGAGTCGCGGATTTCGTTTGCTGTCAACATAATGCTTATAATGTCTTGTAGTTAATATTCTCAAAATTGATTTGCAAAGATAATCGGTTTTATTATTTTTGTCCGTATGTTTGATGCAAAAACTTGACATGTTGCATCTTAAAATTTTTCAAAATTAGATTTGAATGCGTAAAGTCTATTATATTTATAATCCGAAAACGCGTACATACGACCGTATTTATCCCACTATGCGCCAGCGGGCGATGAGCTATTTGCGGCGTCTGTTTGTGGGTATGGGACTGGGTGCAGGATGTTTTATCATCCTGTTGCTGATTTTCGGTTCTCCTTCGGAAAAGGACCTGCGTGTGGAAAATTCGCGCTTACTTTCACAATATCATATTTTATCTACCCGTCTGGACGAGGCTCTTGGTGTGATGCAGCAGCTTCAGCAGCGTGATGATAATCTGTACCGGGTGATTATGCAGGCAGATCCCGTGGCGGATGCCTTGCGTTCGGCCAGTTACGGTAAAACGAACCGTTACGAGGATTTGATGGATATGGCAAATGCCAAGCTGGTAGTGAATACTACTCAGAAGATGGACTTGCTTTCACGTCAGATTTATATGCAGTCGAAATCGTTTGACGAGGTGGTAGAGTTGTGTAAGAAACAGGATGATATGCTGGCATGTATTCCTGCTATCCAGCCGGTGGCCAACAAGGATTTGAAGCAGACGGCTTCGGGATATGGAAATCGTATCGACCCTATTTATAAGACTGTTAAGTTTCATGCGGGCATGGACTTTTCGGCAAACGTGGGTACACCGGTGTATGCCACTGGAAACGGTACGGTACAGAAAGCAGGCTGGGAAGGATTGTATGGCAACTGTATTGTCATTAATCATGGTTTCGGTTATGTCACCCGATATGCTCACTTGAGTAAAATTGATGTGAAGGTAGGGCAGAAAGTAGTGCGTGGAGAAACTATTGGCAAGGTAGGAAGTACGGGAAAGAGTACCGGACCGCATTTACACTACGAAGTGCATCTGAAAGGGCAGATTATGAATCCGGTGAACTATTACTTCATGGATTTGGATGCGGATGATTACGACAAGATGATTCAGATTGCTGCCAATCACGGTAAGGTATTCGATTAATATTACAGACTAAACAGAAAGGACATGGCTTTGAAGAGCGATAAAAATTTGAAATTATATTATTCTATTCGTGAAGTGGCGGAAATGTTTGATGTAAACGAGTCGCTTTTGCGCTATTGGGAGAAGGAGTTTCCTATAATTGCTCCCAAGAAGGCGGGAGGAAATATCCGGCAGTATACGAAAGAGGATATTGAAAATATTCGCCTGGTATATCATCTTGTAAAAGAAAAGAAAATGACTCTTGCCGGAGCCAGACAGCGTTTGAAGCAGAATAAAGAAAGCATTCGTGATACGGCCGAAATCATCGACCGCTTGCGGCGTATCAAAGAAGATTTGCTCAGTATACGTAAGGAGCTGGATTATCTCACCTGATGCTTGCAGGTGTGAATTGTTTGGCTGGTGACTTAATTCTAGGTCTTTTTAAGCGATCATCAGACTTTTTCCGGACGTCGTATATGCGAGGAAACAACGAAAAACAACAATAAAAATGGCATATGAAGTGATTATGGTTTATCATCTTCATATGCCATTGTATTTTTTAGGGATATTTGCTGAATATCTTTATTTCGTCTTAATGGTTGTAATCTGTTATTGTCATCATCAGAAAGATACGTCTTTTTAGTCGGCAATTGTATCTTCAAAGTTTTCGATACGGGTTACTTTCTTGATGTGATCTATCTTTTTGAGGTTTGTACAGATGGTATTCACATCATCTACATCGTGTACGTAAAGCTGAATGCGACCTTCGAAAATACCATCGTTCGATTCAATATTCAATTTATGAATATTTACATTCAACTGTTGAGATATAACTTGTGTAACTTGATTGAGGACTCCTATGCCGTCTATACCTTTAATGTATACATTGACCGGGAAGTTTAATGCTTTGCCTGTTTCCCATTCTACAGCAAGCAGTCGGTTACCGAAACTGGTCTTCAGCTGGGCTGCAATCGGGCACTGGCGTTTATGAATGACAATACGGTTGTTATCGTCAATGTAACCAAGTACATCATCCCCCGGAATCGGTTTACAGCAATCAGCCAGAATGTAATTCTTCTGAATGGCATCAGGAGTCAGCTTGATGATTTTCTTTTTGTCTATATTCAGTGCAGGCTGTTCAGCTTGTTTCTCTTCCTGCTTGTTTTTACTGGTTCCTCCGAATGCAAAGCTGATATATTTCTTCCAGTTGGTAGGCGATGGCTTTTCCTTCAGTTCGTTTTTGTCTGCTTCACCTAATGAGAATATTCCCTGACCGATATTTAAGGTCAGTTCATCGTAATTCTTTACGTGATGCAGGTTGCAGAGCTTCTTGATATTCTCATCATTTGACGGCAGGTTTTCCTGATGGAAGAAATCGGTAAGCATATCTTCACCTTTCTGCTGCATCTCTTTCTTTTCACGCTTCAGAATAGCTTGTATCTTAGCTTTGGCTTTTGCTGTGGTGGCAAAGTTTATCCACGAAGGCTGTACCTTTTGTGATTTGGAAGTAAGTATTTCTACCTGATCACCACTTTGTAGCTTGTGGCTTAGTGGAACCAGTTTATGGTTTACCTTAGCTCCGATACAGTGACTGCCCAGGAATGTATGGATAGAGAAAGCAAAATCGAGTGCCGTACAGTTTTGCGGCATAGTCTTGATTTCTCCTTTGGGGGTGAAGACAAAAATTTCGGATGCAAACAGGTTCAGTTTGATGGTATCGAGGAAATCGAGCGCATCAGGCTGTGGATCGTCCAGAATTTCCTTAATGGTCTTCAGCCACTTGCTCAGTTCGCCTTCATCTTCACTGCCTCCACCTTCCTTGTATTTCCAGTGAGCTGCAAATCCTTGCTCGGCAACGTCATTCATGCGTTCACTTCTGATTTGCACTTCAATCCATTGCCCTTTGTTACTCATCAGTGTCACGTGCAGTGCCTGATAGCCATTAGCTTTCGGATGGCTTACCCAGTCGCGCAGACGGTCGGGGTGAGGCTTGTATATTTTCGAGATAGCTACATAGATATCGAAGCAGTCGTTCAGTTCCTCTTCTTCGTTTCTTGGAGTAAAGATGATGCGCACAGCAAGGATATCGTAGATTTCTTCGAACGTGATATGCTTGGTCTGCATCTTGTTCCAGATGGAATAAGGAGATTTTACACGTGCCAGAATGCGATAAGGTATTTTCATCTTATCCAGTTGTGCACGGATAGGAGCTGTAAACTCGGTAAAGACGCTTTCGCGCTCTGCCTGAGTAGCTTGCAGCTTGTCTTGTATCTCTTTGTAAGTTTCCGGATGTTCGTATTTGAAACTCAGGTCTTCCAGTTCTGTTTTTATGCGGTTCAGACCTAGTCTGTTGGCAAGAGGAGCATAGATGTAAAGGGTTTCTCCCGCAATCTTATATTGTTTGCTGGGAAGCATGGAACCGAGGGTACGCATGTTGTGCAGACGGTCGGCTATTTTTATCAGAATGACTCGGATGTCGTCATTCATTGTAAGCAGGAGCTTTTTGAAATTTTCAGCCTGAGCCGAGGCGCGGTCGCCGAAAATGCCTCCGGATATTTTTGTCAGTCCGTCTACAATCTGTGCAATTTTAGGTCCGAACAGATTTTCTATATCTTCCACCGTATAGTCGGTATCCTCTACTACATCATGCAGCAAAGCCGAACAGATGGAGGTAGACCCCAGTCCGATTTCTACACACGCAATGCGTGCTACCGCAATAGGGTGCAGTATATAAGGTTCGCCCGAACGGCGTCGTACACCTTTATGTGCTTGCTTGGCAAAATTAAATGCTTTGGTGATTATTTCTACTTTTTTGCGGTGCTTGCTTTCCAGGTATCGATCTAAAAGTTCTTGAAAGGCATCATTTATTTGCTTTTCATCTGCTTGCTCTTGTGTAAGTTTTTCATCCGTCATTGTATTACTCCCTTAATCTATATTGCAAAAATAAAGAAAATAAAGAATTTAACAAGTAGAATGAAGTTTTTTCTTACAAAGCTATGGAAAAGGAAGATAGAAAAATGAAAAACCATCCTGACAAATCTTGGGATTGTCGGGATGGTTTTTATGATATTTCGGTGTAAAAATATGATACTTATCGGATGCGGAGTGATCTTCCGGCACGTATGTTACTGCCTTTGATTCCGTTCAATCTGCGTAACTGCGATACGCTTACTCCATATTTGGCTGCAATGCCTCCCAAGGTTTCTCCGTTTCTGATTCTGTGATAAACGGCTTTTCCTGATTTGGCAGACGATTTAATATCGGCTACTTCTACTTTGCTGCGTCGTGTCTGATAGACCTCCGGTTTATAGTTATAGATGCTGTCTTCGTTTTCGAGGAAACAGCTCATCATCTTGTTGGACAGGCGAAGCGCATAAGGCTTCTCATTTCCAGGAATGATATCTTTTTTAAACTCCGGATTCAAGGCACGAAGCTCATCGATGTTTGAGTTGCATACGGCGGCTATCTGCTGGAGGTTGAGCGGACGAGATATGTGTATAGTATCTGTTCCTTCCGGCATTCTCATTTCCAGCGGGCTGATGTTATGCTCACAGTAATAGGTCATGATATAGTTTGCAGCGATAAATGCCGGCACATATCCACGAGTTTCCTGAGGCAGATAATTGTATAGCTTCCAGAAGTCCTTTTCTCCTCCCGAACGTCGGATAGCTTTGTTTATTGTGCCCGGACCGCAATTGTAAGCCGCAAGTACCAGATTCCAGTCGTGATAGATATCGTATAAGTCTTTCAGATAACGTGCTGCGGCACGAGTAGATTTGATCGGGTCACGACGTTCGTCTATCAGACTGGTTACTTGCAGTCCGTAAATTTTACCTGTAGCCAGCATGAACTGCCATAAGCCTACGGCTCCCTGACGGGAAGTTGCCATCGGGTTTAAGGCCGATTCGATTACAGGAAGATATTTTAACTCCAGCGGCAGGTCGTGCAAGTCGAGTGCCTCTTCGAAGATGGGCATGTAGAAATTATTAGCACTCAGCATGAATGCAATCTTCTGTCGCAAGCGGGTAGCATACATGTCGATAAATTTGCGCACCACTTCGTTATACGGCATTTCGATGATGGCCGGAATACGTTGCAGACGATCCATGTAGATAGAGTCGCTTACTTCCGGATTGGTAGAAGTCGCAGTACAGTTTTCTCCCAGATTGATATAATTTTTCGAAATCCAGTCCAGATATAAACTGTCTGTTTCAGAAAGCATACCTTCGGGCAAATCGGCAGCTGCCTCCACACCTGAACTGGAGCGGACGACAATACTCTTTTCCGTTTGTTGGGCAAAGAGGGGCGAAAAGCTAAGGAAGGCGAGTATGCCAATACATAGTTTTTTCATAATTTAAAATCTAATACTGCATTGCAAGCCTATTCCTTGAGGAAGCTTGCGGTATGCATCGTTAAATATTGCAGGTTCCAGTGTCATTCCCAGATCGTTCGATATATCGAAGTTCGATAGCTCAGCGTCGACATATGCGTCGATTACCGACAACAGATAAACCCCGATGAAAGCAATTATACTTAAATCTCGCTGACGACGGAAGACATCTTTTCGTTTACGGAACAACTCTTGATAATAATCGAGTCTGTTTTGTACATCTTCTTTGGTATATCCGGCTGGCAGGAAATCCATATAACTGTCGTTATTCGGATTGTCACTCATGATGTCCTGATATGCCTGTGTATAATCCTTATACATCTTGCTGTTCCAGGTCAATGCATAAGTACATCCCACGAAACCTCCATAAACGATAGGCAGTTTCCAATACTTCCGGTTGTATATCTGACCTGCTCCGGGTATGGCAAGCGACAGCCAGATAGAATTATTGGGAGTGGGAAGCCATTTCTTTTTCTCCTTTATGGTTACAGGTTTCCGGCTTTGCAAAGAGTCACTCTGACGCATAAGTCTGGCCGTATCTACCGGAGCTTCCAGTTCCTCGATGCGCTTTTGACGTATATTCAGCGTATCGGGTAAAGCAAGGCGGTCGGCCACGTTTTGTGCGCGTATCGAATCGGCATTCAGTAAGCCTTTCCGGTGCTTGAGTGCACGTTGTGCATATCCTTCCGTACTTCCTCCCCATGCGAAACAGAGTATCAGTACGATATACAATACATATGTAAACGATCGTTCTCTCAAAACTTGTCCTTTTTATTCTTTTGGTTTCAATGAGTCCAGTATCTCCATGATTCTTTCCAGATCAGCTTCGTTGCTGAACGGGATACTGATTTTACCTTTTCCTTTGTTGCTGCACGAAAGCTGCACCTTTGTACCGAAGAAGGTACACAGATGATTTTGCAACATCGTATATTCTTCAGACAGTTTGGCGCCTTTGGGAGCAATCTTCTTGCCTCCCGACTCTACGCTTTCGCCGGCTGAAAGGGCTTTTACTATTTCTTCTACCTTGCGGACCGAATACCCTTGGGTGATTATTTCGTTGAAAATACGTATCTGTGTCTTCGGGTCATCCAGCGCAAGCAAGGCACGTGCGTGCCCCATATCTATTTCTTTATTTTTCAGTGCAACCTGTATCGGAGCAGGAAGTTTAAGCAGTCGCAGGTAATTGGCGATGGTAGTACGCTTCTTGCCTACACGTTCGCTCAGACGTTCCTGAGTCAGTTCATATTGTTCGATCAGATGCTGGTAGGCGAGAGCTATTTCCAGCGAGTTCAAGTCCTCGCGCTGGATATTCTCTATCAGAGCCATTTCCATTACATTCTCATCGTCGGCAGTACGGATGTAAGCAGGAATAGTCTTCAGTCCTGCCTGTATAGAAGCACGGTAACGTCGTTCTCCTGCTATTATCTGATATGAATCCTCATTCAGCTTGCGTAAAGTGATAGGTTGTATGATGCCGATTTCAGCTATTGAGTCGGCAAGTTCTTGCAGGGCAATCGGATCGAACTCGCGGCGTGGCTGGTTCGGGTTTACCGAGATTTTACTCAGTTCCACTTCGTTGATGGAAGAAGAGCCCGAAGTCTTAACCTCGTCGTTTGTAGAAATCAGCGCGTCGAGTCCTCTGCCCAGTGCAAATTTTTTCTGTACGGCCATATTTGTTTATTCTTTCAGCTTTCTATGCTTCTTAATTTTTGTTTATAATTTCGTTTGCCAAAGCCAGGTGGTTTTTTGCTCCTGTAGAATCCGCATCATACAAGATGGCAGGTATTCCGTGGCTGGGAGCCTCACTCAGTTTGACGTTTCGCTGGATAATGGTTTTGAATACCAGTTCCTGGAAATGACGTTTCACTTCGTCGTATATCTGGTTTGCCAGACGCAGACGTGAGTCGAACATTGTAAGCAGGAAACCCTCTATTTCCAGCGAAGGGTTCAGTTTTGTCTTGATTATCTTGATGGTGTTCAGCAGCTTGCTGATACCTTCCAGTGCAAAATATTCGCATTGTACCGGAATGATGACTGAATCGGCAGCTGTCAGTGCGTTGATGGTAATCAGCCCCAGCGACGGTGAACAGTCTATCAGAATATAATCGTATTCACTTTTCATCGGCTCTAATGCCTTTTTCATAATCTTCTCACGATTTTCCAGGTTCAGCATTTCGATTTCTGCTCCCACGAGGTCGATGTGAGAAGGAATAATATCCAATCCGTCAATATCGGTCGTGTAAATAGCTTCCCGTATATCGGTCTGATTGATAAGACATTCATAAATAGAACAATCTATTTCTTTTAAATCTACTCCCAGACCGGATGAAGCATTCGCCTGCGGGTCGGCATCGACTACCAGCACTTTCTTCTCGAGAGTTGCTAATGATGCAGCCAGATTAATGGTTGTAGTAGTCTTACCTACGCCACCTTTTTGGTTGGCTAAAGCAATAATTTTTCCCATATTAATCAGTTTATCTGATTGCGAAGTAACAAATAATCGTCGAAACTATGTATCAGCAAATGTCTACATTTCTTGAAAATGTTGATAACTTACGGCTTTTGTTAATAACTTCGGCGAGGCAAAGATAACGATTTATCTGTAATTATTCGTCGTGGTTTGGGAAGATTAATATTTGTTGTAACTTTACCGGCGATTATTAATGGAGAAATATATGACAAACGAAAGACCTCTTTTATTGCTGTCGAATGATGATGGCGTGAATGCCAAAGGAATACAAGAACTTATCGCTGCGTTACGCACTGTTGCCGACCTCATTGTTGTTGCGCCCGACGGGCCGCGTTCGGGTTCATCGGGAGCCATTACTTCCGAGCATCCGCTTCGCTGTACAAAGATGCGTCAGGAGCCGGGACTCATTGTATATAAGTGTTCGGGAAGTCCTGTCGACTGTGTCAAACTTGCTTTGCACGCTTTGGTTCCCCGTAAGCCCGATATGGTGATAGGAGGTATTAATCATGGCGACAACTCGTCGGTCAATGTACACTACTCTGGTACGATGGGAGTGGTGATAGAAGGATGCCTGAAAGGAATCCCCTCGGTAGGATTTTCGCTTTGTAATCATAGTGCGGATGCTGATTTTTCTGCAACGCTGCCTTATGTGCGCCGCATTGTAGAAGAAGTGCTTGCAAAGGAACTTCCCGTAGGTAAGTGTCTGAATGTGAATTTCCCTGATACAAACGAACTGAAAGGTGTGCGTATCTGCCGTCAGACTGATGGGGTATGGACCAATGAATTTGTTAAGGCAGATCATCCGCGTGGCGGATATTATTACTGGCTGACAGGTGAGTATCAGAATAACGAGCCTGATGCTGAAGATACCGATCACTGGGCGTTGGAACACGGTTACGTGGCTATTACTCCTACGCAAATTGATGTGACGGCATATTCGCTGATGGAAGACTTGAAACACTGGAACTGGAACGTATGAAATATTATCTGATAGTAGGAGAGGCATCGGGCGACTTGCATGCATCGAACCTGATGCGTGCTTTGCAGCACGAAGATCCGCAGGCCGAATTTCGTTTTTTCGGAGGCGATTTGATGAAGGCGGTGGGAGGTACTTGCGTAAAGCATTACCGTGAACTGGCATATATGGGTTTTATTCCTGTACTGCTTCACTTGCGTACTATTTTCCGTAACATGGACTACTGCAAGAAGGATGTTGAAGCGTGGCAGCCAAATGTGCTGATCCTCGTTGATTATCCGGGATTTAACCTGAAGATAGCCGAATATATCAAACAGCATACGCGGATACCTGTCTACTATTATATTTCGCCTAAGATTTGGGCTTGGAAGGAATATCGCATCAAAAATATCAAGCGCGATGTAGATGAACTGTTTTCTATTCTGCCTTTCGAGGTCGATTTTTTCAAGAAACACCAGTATCCGGTGCATTATGTGGGCAATCCTTGTGTCGACGCTGTGGATGATTTCCGGAAGAATGGTGAGGAAACTTTCAGTGAATTTATTGCTGCCAATGGGTTGGAAAACAGACCGGTCATAGCCTTACTTGCAGGAAGTCGCCGGCAGGAAATCAAAGATAATCTGTCGCGTATGATTGAGGCGGCACGCAGTTTTCCGCAGTATCAGTTTGTGGTGGCGGGAGCTCCTGGTATTGAGCCTGATTTCTACAAACAATATATCGACAGCAGCACGAAGATTGTGTTCGGGCAGACTTACCGTTTGTTGCAGCAGGCTGAGGCTGCACTGGTTACTTCGGGAACAGCTACGCTCGAAACGGCTTTGTTCCGTGTACCTCAGGTAGTATGTTACTATACGGCAGCAGGCAAGTTGGTTTCTTTCCTTCGCAGGCATATCTTGAAGGTGAAATACATTTCATTGGTAAATCTGATAGCCGACCGTGAAGTGGTAACTGAACTGGTTGCCGACGGTATGACGGTTGCCAATATAAAAAAGGAATTGGCTAAGATTGTACCGGGAGGAAGCGGACGTCCACTTATGCATTCAGAATACGACCGGCTGATAGCAATTTTAGGAGAACCCGGAGCATCGGAACGTGCTGCATCTCAGATTACAGCTTTGTTAAAGTCGAATCACAAAGCCTGATACCATTGGTTTCTGTTTTTACATGGAGACTTTGTTGAAAGAAGAGCAAAAGTGTAGAAAAACTTCTTGATGTTTTTTTTATTTTTTGTACGAATTTCAGACATAATAAGCCCTTCATTTCTTCTGCTTATCAATGCGTTGTGAATCAGTTTGTTGCATAGCAAGATGCATATCTGAAACGTATAGAAGAAATGAAGGGCGATTTTTATGCTCTTATGCAAGGATAAGTCCTACCAGATACAGGTATACTACAGCTGCTGGAACGGCCATCAAAGTACTGTCGAAGCGGTCGAGCATACCTCCGTGTCCAGGCAGGATATTGCTTGAATCTTTAATGCCGAGGGTACGTTTCATCAGCGATTCGGTCAGGTCACCCCATGTTCCAAATACTACTACAGTCAGTCCCAGTCCAATCCATACACCGGTGCTCAGGAATGTAAAGAAGTGTGCCAAAACGATGGCTGCAATGATGCTGAACACAGCTCCACCGATAGAACCTTCCCACGATTTCTTTGGGGAAATACGTTCGAACAGACGGTGTTTTCCAAACAGCATGCCGGTACAGTAAGCACCCGTATCGTTTACCCAGTTGAAGATAAAAATGGATAAGGGCAGTATAGGGTTATACTGAGATACGCTTTCTGTTGCGCTGCTGTGGTAAGCCAGTACGTTGAGCAAAGCGAATGATAAGGCAATATATATCTGGCTCATCATGGCATATGCCCAGTTATTGAGCGGATTAGGTTGCTTCTTGTACAATTCACTGATAAACAGATAAAGTATCAGGAAGAGATAAGGGATGAATATCTCATTCGCTCCCGGCACTACTCCGATATATCCGAAACAGAGGAATAAGAACAAACCAGCCAGAATGGATATAGGTTTGTTCATGTGCGTATGCTCCATTCGGTTGACAATGTTTCCGAATTCATTGATCGTAAGTGCACTGATCAATGCAAACAAAATTGTAAATGAAATGGGCCCTCCCAGAATACAGCCTACAAGTACGGCTACGAATATCACTCCTGTGATGGCTCGTTGAAGAAAATTGCTTTTCACGGCAGTAAGGTTTTAATGTTTATTATTAAAAATACTTTTGTCACTCAGTAAGCTCGTTTGGAGCCTTCTGAATGACAAAAGTTATGTTATCTGTTGTTTATCAGATGATTGTCAGGCTTGCTTTTCCTCATCTTGTGTAGCAGAAGTTCCGGAGTTTTCAGTCTGTTCCTTAGTTTCCGGTTCAGATGCTGTTGCAGCTTCTTCTGTCTTTTCGGGAGCAGGAAGAGCTTTTTCTTCAGCAGCCATGATTTCTTCCGAACGAGATGCCCATGGACGCTTTCCGAATATCTTTTCTACATCTTCTGCAAAGATGACTTCACGGTCTATCAGAAGCTGTGCCAACTGGTTGTGACCTTCCTTGTGCTCTTGCAACAATGCCTTGGCACGAGCATATTGTTCGTTGATCATCTTCTGCACTTCCTGGTCAATCAGTTCAGCAGTATGTTCACTGTAAGGTTTGTTGAAGCTGTATTCGTCATTGCTGTAATAACATAAGTTAGGCAACTTGTCGCTCATACCTGCATATGCTATCATGCCGTAAGCTTGTTTGGTAACTCGCTCCAGGTCATTCATAGCACCGGTTGAGATGTGACCGATAAATACTTCTTCGGCAGCACGTCCTCCCAGCGTAGCACACATTTCGTCCAACATCTGTTCCTTGGTTGTAATCTGACGTTCTTCGGGCAGATACCATGCTGCTCCCAATGCACGTCCGCGAGGAACGATTGTAACCTTAATCAGCGGATTGGCATGTTCCAGGAACCATGAAATCGTAGCATGTCCTGCTTCGTGCAGCGCAATGGCACGTTTCTCTGCTGCTGTCATAACCTTGGTTTTCTTTTCCAGACCACCGACTATACGGTCGATTGCAGCCAGAAAGTCATCTTTTCCCACTGACGGTTTTGAGTGGCGGGCAGCTATCAGAGCAGCTTCATTACAAACATTGGCAATATCAGCTCCACTGAATCCCGGAGTCTGGCGAGCCAGCAAGTCAACGTCTACCGTATTATCCAGTTTCAATGGGCGGAGATGTACGCCAAATACTTCTTTACGTTCGTTCAAGTCGGGCAGATCTACATAAATCTGTCGGTCGAATCGTCCGGCACGAAGCAAGGCCTTATCCAAAATATCTACACGGTTGGTTGCAGCCAGGATAATAACTCCACTGTTTGAACCAAATCCGTCCATTTCTGTAAGCAGCTGGTTCAGGGTGTTCTCGCGTTCATCATTACCTCCCATGCTCGGGTTTTTTCCACGGGCACGACCTACGGCATCGATCTCATCGATAAAGATGATACAAGGTGACTTTTCTTTGGCCTGGCGGAATAGGTCGCGTACGCGTGAAGCTCCCACTCCGACAAACATTTCAACGAAGTCGGAACCTGATATAGAGAAGAAAGGTACGTCAGCTTCGCCTGCAACAGCTTTGGCAAGCAATGTCTTACCTGTTCCCGGAGGACCTACTAACAGGGCTCCTTTAGGTATCTTTCCTCCCAGTTCCGTATACTTTTGAGGTTGTTTCAGAAATTCTACTATTTCCTCTACTTCCTGTTTAGCTGCTGCCTGACCAGCAACATCCTTGAAAGTGATGCGGTTTGCTCCTTTTTCGAAAAGCTGTGCTTTGCTTTTTCCTACACTGAACACACTTCCGGCTCCTCCCGGACCTCCGCCACCACTCATACGTCTCATGGCGAACATCCATATTCCTATTAATAATAAGAAAGGAGCAATGTTCCAGAAAATCATACCAAAATAATTGGTTTGCTTTTCGTAGCTGATAGAACCTGTAAAGTTTCCGCTGTCTTGTTCTTCGTCAAGGAATTTATCGAGTGCTTCCATTGAGCCTATCTTGACATTTACAGAAGGACTTCTTCCTACTTTATTAGCATCCTTTCCGAACACATCAACAATGTTTTCAGGCTTGATGAACATATCTACGGTGTTGTCATCGTAAGCAATGATTTTACTTGCATATCCTTTGCTTACCATTTCCTTGAATTCGGTATAGGTTATTTCCTTGCTAGCGCTTCCGTCTTCGCTCGAGAAATAAAGAAAACCAAAAACAAGTGCTATTATAACGTACAGCCAACTCAAACTAGGTCGGGGTACATTAATCTTAGGTTTATTGTTGTTTAAATTTTCGCTCATACAATTTTTTTATGAAGTTAGTCAATATCGGGGAGAGATGTTAATTTGGCATCTGCCCACAGATGTTCCAGGTTGTAAAAATCTCTCACTTCAGGTAAAAAGACATGTACCAGTACATCTCCGTAGTCCATTGCAACCCATTGTGTATTACGCACACCATCCATTCCGTATACTTTATGACCGGTTGTCTTTCTGACGTATTCTTTTACTGAGTCAACGATTGCCAGAACCTGGCTGGGAGAGTTTCCCTGACAAATAACGAAGTATTTACAAATAGTATCTTCTATATTGGTTAAGTCAGCTATTACAATGTTTCTTCCTTTTTTCTCTTGAATGCCTTCTGTAATTTTCTTTACTAAGTCTTTTGTTTCGTCCATTATTATTGTTTCCGTTTTTATTTATTATTCATATATAAATTAATGTAGCAAATATACTTGCTTTTCTGTATATCACGAAGGAATGAGGCTTAATTCTCTTTTTCTTTTGTATTTTTTTGAAAAAAAAGCTCCAAAATATTGGTATATTATAAAAAAGTTGTACCTTTGCACCGTCAAAATCAAATGAGGCTGACAAAACAATAGATTTTGGGCTATGGTGTAATGGTAACACAACAGATTCTGGTCCTGTTTTTCTTGGTTCGAGTCCGAGTAGCCCAACATCTTACAAAAGCGGAAGTCTTCATGGAGAGGATACCGTAAATATAAGTTTGGGCTATGGTGTAATGGTAACACAACAGATTCTGGTCCTGTTTTTCTTGGTTCGAGTCCGAGTAGCCCAACAGATTAAAAGCATTTTGGAGAAAATCCAAGATGCTTTTTTCTTTTATATATTCTTTCGATACGTATTTGGAGCTCAAGATAAAAACGGATTAACGTAACAACTGGTTCACGCCTTACCCGATCATTCGCCTTATTCTCTGGAGAAATATGAGTGTCTTAAAGATATCATGCGATAACTTGCATGGTCTGAGTGGAAGAATAGAATATCCCTTAGGCTGAGAAGGTAGGGGGAAGATATCTTGATTGGTGGTAATGAATAATCTGTAAGAGTGTGTAAAGCTTCAGTTTACTGAATATAAAAAAAGAGGACAAAAGATTTTATCTGAAAATCTTTCGTCCTCTGGTTATGGATGATGTATTGATGTTTTTCTAAAATCAGTACGGTGTATATTATCTTGTATACTGACCGTACATTGCCATTGCACTTGCATTCAAGTTTTTTTTAATAGCTTTGAATAAATCTTTTACCTGTTTCATAATTGTTACCCTTTCTTTTGTTTTTGCGTTTACTAAGTTAATTTAGTATTGCTTTTCCCCTCTTTTTATGGGGTTAGTCTAGTTAATGTTATCCTTGTTTTATGTTTTACAACACAAAATTACAGGGTTTTGTTTATTCTTTATTCATCTAATAAGAAAAAAATGACTTCCGATGCCCTTTTCTTGATTTATATCAAAGAGTGCTTCAAGGAATAAGCAGCGAAGAGTCTCCGTAGCTCAGGAAACGGAAATCGTGTGCCAGTGCGTAATCATAGATTTTATGCCAGTCACCTTTTACGAAAGCCGAAACCAGCAAAAGCAGTGTACTTTGAGGCTGGTGGAAGTTTGTGACCATGCGCTTCACTATTTTGTATTCGTATCCGGGAGCGATAATAATCTGCGTACTTGTATGGAGTGCGTCAAGATTATGGCGGTTCATATAATCCAATATACATTGCAGTGACTCTATGGTACTGAGTGTAACATCCGATTCATAGGGTTGCCACTGTTTTACGTGCAATTCTTCCTGACTGGCATCAGGATTCTGGCTGATAGTTACTCCTATATAATATAAGCTTTCGAGTGTACGTACGGAAGTTGTACCAACAGCTACAGCTTCTCCTCGATGTGCAATCAGCTTTTCTATAGTGCTTTTGTTGACCGAAATGTATTCTGTATGCATTTCGTGACCTTCTATTTCTTCGCTTTTGACCGGTTTGAATGTTCCGGCTCCTACGTGCAGCGTGACTTCTTCCAAGTCTACACCTTTTTCTTTGAGCGATGCCAGTACGCGTTCTGTAAAATGCAGTCCGGCAGTAGGAGCAGCAACCGATCCTTTTATTTTAGAGTAAACAGTCTGATAAGTTTCCTTGTCGCTTTCCTGAGTTTCACGATCCAGATAAGGTGGAATAGGCAGTTCGCCGAATACTTCCAGTATATCGGCAAAGGTAACTTCCGGATTATCCCAGGTGAAATCTACCCAATGACTTGTACCGTGACATTCTCCGCGTGTAGCGGTCAGCGTGATTGTTTTTCCTTTTACCGTCATCTCTTTATGCAGCGGCCCTTCTTTCCATTTCTTCAGGTTACCGATCATACATAACCATGCGGCATGATGAGTCTGCTGGAAATTGAGTACATAATCGTTTGGCTGAATAGGTTCCAGACAAAATATTTCGATCAGTGCACCTGTTTCCTTTCTGAAGTGCAGGCGTGCCTGAATAACTTTTGTATTATTGAAAACCATCAGCATACCCGGTTCCATATAGTCGGGTAAAGAAGTAAATACAGTTTCGCTCACTTCCCCGTGACGATATACAAGTAATTTCGACTGGTCGCGTACAGGAAGAGGGAATTTAGCAATACGTTCATCGGGTAGCGGATAGTTATAATCGCTGATTTTTATATGCTTAGTTTCTGTCATAGTGTTGAGTAGTATTTTTTTATATCTGCAAAATTACTGAATTTCTTTCGGGTTTTTGTTCTCAGTCCTATAAGAATAACTTTTTTTATTCTTGTTTCTTTCGGAATACACTTTCTGATACATGAGCTGGCAGTTTTTTATCGGAAAAACTGCCTGAAGTCCGCTTTTGGGGAAGCAGGTTTCAAATATTTCCTATATAGATAAAGGAAAAACATTGCTTTAAAAAGTAGGTAAAAATATCATTACTCACTAGTAAAATCCTTACTTTTGCGTAATAAACCAAATAAGAAGAAAATATGAAAATAGGAGATAAAGTCCGCTTCCTTAGCGAAGTAGGAGGAGGAATAGTAAGAGGATTTCAGGGAAAAGATGTTGCGCTGGTAGAAGGTGAAGACGGTTTTGAGATACCTATGCTGATAAAGGAGTGTGTTGTCATTCAGACGGATGACTATAATATTCCGCTTAAGTCGGCAAAGAAACCCGAAGCACCGCAAGCAGCCGAAGAAGAAATAGAGGAAGAAAAGCCTGTAACATACCGTGCTCCGGAGATACGGGGAAATGATGTATTGAACGTATATCTGGCTTATGTGCCTCAGGATGTAAAGGCCATTTCATCGACTGCTTTTGATGCTTATCTGGTGAACGACAGCAACTATTTTGTCGATTATCTGTATTTGTCGGCAGAAGGAAAAAGCTGGACATTGCGCAGCAGAGGAACCATCAAGCCGAATATGAAGATGCATCTGGAGGAGTTCGAAAAGAGTGCATTGAACGGTATGGAACATGTAGCCGTGCAACTGCTTGCTTATAAAGACGACCGTACTTTCCTTCTGAAGAATGCCATCAATACGGAAGTGCGTATTGATACCGTAAAATTCTACAAGTTGCATACGTTCCAGCAGAGTGATTTCTTTGCCGAACCGGCTTTGATATACGATATTGTACGCGATGATGAAGAAGTAAAACAAGTATATGTTTCGGCCAACGATATCAAGGAAGCCCTGTTGCAGAAGAATGTGTCGGATGTTCCAGCCAAGCTGCAAAAGAAACAGCACAAGGTAAAAAATGATATTGTAGAAGTAGACTTGCACATTCATGAACTGCTGGACGATACTACAGGTATGGGAAATGCAGAAATGCTGAACTATCAGCTTGATGTATTCCGCAAGACACTGGAAGAATACAAGAATAAGAAAGGACAGAAAATCGTGTTTATCCACGGAAAAGGTGATGGAGTCTTGCGTCGTGCCATACTTGATGAACTCAAGCGCAAATATAAAAACTATCCCAGTCAGGACGCTTCGTTCCGTGAATACGGTTTCGGAGCTACCATGGTGACTATCCGATAACCGGGGTAACAGCAGGAAACCAGAATACCATTCCGGACATAAATCACACAGATTTATTCCTGCTCTGAAAATATCAGCATCTTTTCAGAAAAAGATGCTGATATTTTAATCAAAAGAAGAGCATATTTTCCGGAAAAGAAGAGCATGTTTTTTTAGGTCCGTATACAGTAAGTGTAATTCATTGAAATGCACGAATATACATCTAAGTGTACAAATTTCTATTTCCCTGCTCTTTTCGAATCCTTATCTTTGCCTGAAAGAATCCAATTCAGGCATTTTTTTATATGAAAACACACATTATCCGTCGTGCTTTGCTTGCACTAGGCATCTGTTCTGCACTGAATATGCAGGCACAGGCTCCACATCCCGAACGTATCTACCTGTCGGGGACAGGTACAGACTATACCCGTACATGGGAATTTTATTGTTCCAAAGGACAAAATTCCGGAAAGTGGAAATCAATAGAAGTCCCTTCCTGCTGGGAATTGCAAGGATTTGGAGAATACACTTATGGACGTTATTATACCATCAAAGGAGCAAAACCCAGTGATGAAACAGGTATATACCGCTATCGTTTTCTTACTCCCGATTGTGAAAAAAACGACCGCATTAAACTGTTTTTCGACGGAGTGATGACCGATGCCGAAGTTTGGGTAAATGGCAAATCGGCAGGACAAATCCATCAGGGAGCTTTTTATCGTTTTTCTTATGACATAACTTCACTGCTGAAAGCCGAGGGGGAAAACCTGCTCGAAGTGAAAGTAGCCAAGCAGTCTGCAAACAAGTCGGTGAATGCTGCCGAACGACGTGCCGACTGGTGGCTGTATGGGGGCATCTATCGTCCGGTATGGCTGGAGGTCGTTCCTGCTGTTTCGATGGAACATTTTATACTCGATGCACGTGCAGACGGTTCGCTGCGTGCTTCGGTGCGCACGACTGGCAATGCCGAAGGACATGTGCTGGCTGTATCCATAAGAGAGTTGAAAGACGGAAAGCCCTTACGGACACTGCAAGGCAAAGAGCAGGTCAGTTGTCCGCTTGCCACCTTCGGCAGAGAAACAGAGTTTACATCCAAATGGTCGGATGTAAAAGTATGGAATACCGAAGCTCCGGAACTTTATGTGGCGCGTTTGGAACTGAAAGATCGTAGCGGAAACGTTATTCAGGTTCGTGAAGAACGGATCGGATTCCGTACCATTGAGTTTTTTCCGCAAGACGGTATTTATCTGAACGGAACCCGCCTGATTGTGAAAGGTATCAACCGGCATTCGTTTTCGGTAGACGGCGGACGGACTACAAGTGCAGCCATGAGTCGTCAGGATGCTCTGCTCATTAAAGAAATGAATATGAATGCTGTACGTTCTCATTATCCGCCCGATGAACATTTTCTTGATATGTGCGACTCTCTCGGACTGGTATATATCGATGAGCTTTCGGGCTGGCATGGACGTTATGATACGGAAACCGGTGCACGGCTGATCAGGGAAATGGTAGAACGGGATGTGAATCATCCGTCGGTTATCTTATGGAGTAACGGAAACGAAGGCGGATGGAATACCGATAATGACAGCCTTTTCTGTAAATACGATAAGTTTCAGCGTCGGCATGTCATCCATCCCTGGGCTGATTTCGACGGACTTGATACGCATCATTATCCGGCCTACCTTACAGGTGTGGCACGCTTTACTAACGGATATAAGGTGTTTATGCCTACAGAGTTTATGCATGCCATGTACGATCAGGGTGGAGGAGCCGGACTTCGTGACTTTTGGGACAGGTGGATGACGAATCCCATGTTTGCAGGAGGCTTTATCTGGGTATTCTGTGACGAGGCTCCCAAACGTTCCGACAGAGGAGGCGTGCTCGATTCGGACGGATCGAATGCTCCCGATGGTGTTGTGGGACCACGCAGGGAAAAGGAAGGAAGTTTCTATGCCATACGTTCCCAGTGGTCGCCGGTACAGATAAAACCCTTGCTTATAACAGAACATTTCGATGGAAGCTTTTTCGTCTCGAATGAATATATCTATACCAATTTAAAAGATTGCCGGATGACTTATGAAGTTTTGTCGTGTGACATTCCTATGCAGGGAGCTGTTTCCCGTATATTGGCGCGTGGCGAGGTTACGCTTCCTGCCTTGTCTCCGGGTGAAACAGGCAAAGCTCGTTTTTCGTTGCCGGCTTCTTTTGCTGAAGGAGATGTATTGAAACTGGAAGCCTTCGACAGGGACGGACATCGTATTTGTGATTGGTCTTTTCCTATCCGGTTGGCAAATCCGTATTTTCAGCGTCATTTGGCACAGGTTTCCACAGGCTTGTCCGGCAATACTGTTTCGGCACGTAACAACGGAAAAGAAATTGTACTGAAAAGTGAGAAGGTAAGCGTAACTTTCGATGCGGCTACGGGGATGATTCTCCGTGTGCTTTCGGGGAATACTGAGATACCTTTAACCAATGGTCCGGTAGCAGTCGGCATGAAGATGCTCTGCCAGCCTGCCATCAGTTATGTGCGTCAGGATTCGGAAGAAGCCGTTTTTTGTGCCCGCTACAAGGGAGGAGCCGATTCGATTGTCTGGCGGCTTACCTCTCAGGGATTGCTTTACATGGATGCGGTACTGCTGAATCGTGCATCAGGAGGCGGAGGTTTCGATGATGCTTTCATGGATACGGAGGTATATAATCTGGGATTGACTTTTTCTTATCCGGAACGCATTTGTAAGGGAATGAAATGGCTGGGCAGAGGACCTTATAGGGTGTGGAAAAACCGTATTCCGGGTACGAATTATGGTATCTGGCATAAAGATTACAACAATACCGTTACGGGCGAGAGTTACGACAATCTCGTTTACCCTGAATTTAAGGGCTATCATGCCAATATGTATTGGGCTACGTTCGAAAGCGATACAGCACCTTTTACTGTTTATTCGCGTACGGACGGTATTTTCTATCGTGTCTTTACACCCGAAGAACCGAAAGGCAGCGCAAAACGGACCATGCCCGAATTTCCTGAAGGGGATATATCGTTCTTGCTTGATATCCCTGCCATCTGTTCGTTCAAGCCGATTGAACAACAAGGTCCGAACAGTCAGCCGGGAAATATACGTATCAAGAAGGGAGATGAAGGGTTACGTCTGAACCTGATGTTCGATTTCAGAAAAGAGAATTAAAAATATTCTCGTTGGGTTGTACTGCTAAAACTGTTTTATTTTGGCGGGATAAATTAATAATAATGTGTACCTTTGCAGGCTGAAATCAGAACAAGTGTATGCAACAAGACAATAAACCTATTATTGAAGTAAAGAATGTGTCGAAGTTTTTTGGTGAAAAAACGGCACTCGATAATATAAACTTATCTATCCGTAAAGGTGAGTTTGTGACAATTCTTGGTCCTTCCGGATGTGGAAAGACTACTTTGCTGCGGCTTATCGCAGGTTTTCAGACTGCCTCGGAGGGCGAGTTGTACATTGGTGGGAAGGAGATTACACAAATTCCTCCGCATCGTCGTCCGGTGAATACGGTATTCCAGAAATATGCTTTGTTTCCTCACCTGAATGTATATGATAATATCGCTTTCGGACTGAAGCTGAAAAAAATGCCTAAGGCAGAAATGGAGAAAAAGGTGAAGGCTGCGTTGAAAATGGTGGGTATGACCGACTATGAGTACCGTGACGTAAACTCTTTGTCGGGCGGACAGCAACAGCGTGTGGCTATTGCCCGTGCTATTGTAAACGAGCCGGAAGTGTTGTTGCTTGATGAGCCTCTTGCTGCACTCGACCTGAAAATGCGTAAGGACATGCAGATGGAGTTGAAGGAAATGCACCGCCGTCTGGGCATTACCTTTGTTTATGTTACTCACGATCAGGAAGAAGCATTGACACTGAGTGATACTATCGTAGTAATGAGCGAAGGAAAAATCCAGCAGATAGGTACACCGACAGATATCTATAATGAGCCGATCAATTCGTTTGTTGCCGATTTTATTGGTGAAAGTAATATCTTGAACGGTACGATGGTGCGTGACTGTCTGGTTCGTTTCTGCGGTCAGGAGTTTGAGTGTGTGGATAAGGGATTTGGAGAAAATGCTCCTGTCGATGTGGTGATACGTCCGGAAGACTTGTATATATTTCCTGTTTCCGATGCTGCACAGCTTCGCGGTATCGTTCAGTCGTGTATCTTTAAGGGAGTGCATTACGAAATGGCAGTTGCCGTGGGCGATTATGAGTTTCTGGTACAAGATTATCATGCTTTCGAAGCAGGTTCGGAAGTCGGTCTGCTGATTAAGCCGATGGACATACATATCATGCAGAAGGAACGTGTATGTAATACGTTTGAGGCATCCATGGTGGATGAAACGCATGTGGAATTTCTCGGTTGCGAGTTCGAATGTCCCCGGGTGGACATGAGTGACTCGTCACGTGACTGGAAAAATGTGAAGGTAGAGGTCGATTTCGACAAAGTGATTTTGCAGGATAATGAAGAAGACGGTATGCTTACCGGTGAAGTGAAATTCATACTTTATAAAGGAAACCATTATCATCTTACTGTCTTTTCCGATTGGGACGAGAATGTATTCGTCGATACTAATGATGTGTGGGACGATGGTGACCGTGTAGGTATCACTATTCCTGCTGAGGCTATTCGTGTAATATGTTAATATAAGGATAATGAAGAAATTGCAACATTTTTTCTCTTCACGCAAGAGTTGGGTTTTGCCGTATCTCATTTTTTCGGTCATATTCGTAATTATTCCGCTGTTGCTGATTGTAGTATATGCATTTACTGACGATATGGGACATCTTACACTGGCTAATTTCAGTAAGTTTTTTGCTCATTCGGAGTCTGTCAATACATTTGTGTACTCCATAGGTATTGCCATTCTTACTACTCTTGGCTGTATATTACTGGGTTATCCGGTAGCCTGGATTCTGAACAACAGCAAGAATCTGAGTTATTCGCGTACGCTGATCATGCTGTTTATCCTTCCGATGTGGGTAAACATTCTGGTACGTACACTTGCCACGGTAGCGTTGTTCGATTTTTGCAGACTGCCGTTGGGAGAGGGAGCTTTGATTTTCGGTATGATATACAATTTTATTCCCTTTATGATTTATCCCATTTACAATACCTTGCAAAAGATGGACCGAAGTTACATTGAAGCAGCACAGGATTTGGGAGCAAACTCTTTCCAGGTATTCTGGAAGGTTATATTTCCTTTGTCCATGCCGGGTGTGGTAAGCGGTATCATGATGGTATTCATGCCTACTATTTCGACTTTTGCCATTGCCGAGTTGTTGACCATGAACAATATCAAGCTTTTCGGAACTACCATACAGGAAAATATAAACAACAGCTTGTGGAACTACGGAGCAGCTCTTTCGCTCATCATGTTGTTCCTTATTGCCGCAACTTCCTTGTTTACTCCCGAAAATAAGGATGAGTCGGAGAGAGGAGGTGGTGTATGGTAAGAAGAATCATCGAGCAGACATATTTGTGGATATTGCTGATTTTGCTTTATGCACCTATTCTGATTATTGTGGTTTATTCGTTTACCGAAGCAAAAGTGCTGGGCAACTGGACAGGTTTTTCATTTAAGCTTTATGAGTCACTGATGAATACCGGTGCACACCATTCGCTGATGAATGCTTGTATCAATACGATCGCCATTGCTTTCATTGCTGCTACGGTTTCTACTTTGTTGGGAAGTATTGCAGCCATTGGCATATTCAACTTGCGGGCTCGCAGCCGGAAAGCTGTAGGATTTATCAATACGATTCCTATCTTAAACGGGGATATCATTACGGGTATATCGTTGTTCCTGCTGTTTGTTTCTTTGGGAGTAACACAGGGATTTACAACTGTTGTGCTGGCTCATATTACTTTTTGTACGCCTTATGTGGTGCTGAGTGTACTTCCCCGTCTGAAACAGATGAATCCGAACCTGTATGAAGCAGCACTCGATCTGGGAGCTACACCGATGCAGGCACTCTGGAAAGTGATTATTCCTGAGATACGTCCGGGTATGATCAGCGGTTTCCTGCTGGCACTGACTATCTCGTTCGATGATTTTGCCGTAACAGTGTTTACCATCGGTAATCAGGGACTGGAAACCCTCTCTACTTATATTTATGCCGATGCCCGAAAGGGAGGACTGACTCCTGAGCTTCGTCCGTTGTCCGCCCTTACGTTTGTTGTTATATTGGTATTGTTGATTATTATTAACCGCAGAGCCGGAAAAGCTCAGAAGAAATAAGGCTTTGCCGGAATAGAAACCGTGTGCTGAAACATAGAATGAAAAGATTATATCAATTTATCGTATGTCTGTGGGCTTGCCTTACGATGGCAAGCTGCTATAATGCTGATGAGTCACGCCAGAATATATTGAAAGTATATAACTGGGCAGACTATATTGGTGAAGGCGTGCTGGAAGATTTTCAGCAATACTATAAAGAACAGACAGGAGAAGATATACGTATCGTTTATCAGACTTTCGATATAAACGAAATCATGCTCACCAAAATCGAAAAAGGGCATGAGGATTTTGATGTGGTATGTCCTTCGGAATATATCATCGAACGAATGCTGCATAAAGGTTTGTTGCTGCCTATCGATACTACCTTTGCGCATTCTCCTAATTACATGAAAGGTATTTCTCCGTATATTCTTCGACAAATAAATAGGGGCATTCAGTAAATGTCTCTAAAAATAAGATGGCATATGAAGTGATACTGG
>DXLO01000050.1 GCA_019414665.1 Bacteroides sp.
TTTAGTGCTATCTTATGTTATCCGTCACTTCCGATTTTAAACATAGGAACTGTTTATTAGCATCTGACTTCTTGCGGTTCATCAGTTCGTACACAATAGGGATGACAAAAGCATTGAGGAAAGTTGAGGTAAGCAAACCTCCCAGGATAACCTTTGCCATCGGACTCTGGATTTCGTTGCCGGGCAAACCTCCACGCAAAGCAAGAGGTATCAATGCCAGAGCAGACGACAAGGCGGTCATCAGAATCGGATTCAGACGGTCGAGAGAACCTCGAAGGATACTTTCGCGCAATCCCATTCCTTGTTCATCACGCAATGTATTGTAGTGGCTGATAAGCAGCATACCGTTACGGGTAGCAATACCGAATAATGATATAAATCCGATGATTGCCGGAATACTGACTTCACCTGTAGTGCACAGCAAGGCAAATACACCGCCTATCAGGGCAAGTGGCAGGTTCAGCAAAATCACGCCACTCTGTGAAGCATTGCGGAACTGCATGTATAGCAACAGGAAGATGACCACAATACTCATCAGGGAAGTAAGCAATAAGGTACGACTGGCGGCCTGTTCACTTTCAAACTGTCCGCCGTATTCGATGTGATAACCTTCGGGCAACTGTATCTTTTCGTTCACCCGTGTCTGGATATCGTTTACTACACTGCGCAGGTCACGCCCGCTGGTATTTGCCGAAATGACAATCTTACGCTTTACGTTCTCACGGTTAATGGTATTTGGTCCCATAGACGATTCCACGCGCGCCACGTAGCTCAACGGTATCTTGCGTCCCTGAGCATCGTCTATCATCAGGTCTTTGATACGTTCCATCGAGCCACGGTTATCTTCCGCTGCACGTACCACAAGATTGAAAGATTTTCCTTTTTCGTATACCTGAGAAACAACTTCTCCGGCCATGTTTACCGTAACAAATTCATTGAACTGTGCCAGTGAAATGCCATACTTGGCAAGCATCTCCCGGCGAGGTATAATTTTCAGTTCCGGACGCTCAATCTGCTGTTCCACATTCAAGTCAGCAATACCTTCCACATCGCTTACAGCCTCTTTTATCTGATTACCCAAAGAGAACATCTTGTTCAAGTCATCACCGAAAAGCTTGATAGCGATATTTGCCTGCGTACCACTCAGCATGGCATCAATACGGTGACTGATAGGCTGACCGATTTCGATATTTGCCCCAGTCAGCACCGACAATTTATGACGAACCTCTTCGAGTACTTCCTGATGGGAACGACCGTCCAGTTCGAACGGGGCTTCTATTTCCGAAACGTTTACACCCAGTGCATGCTCGTCGAGTTCGGCACGTCCTGTCTTGCGTGCTACGGTCTTTATTTCGGGAATGGTAAGCAACAGTTCCTCTGCCTGACGACCAATCTTATCAGACTCTTCCAGTGAGATACCGGGAAGAGAGCTTACATTGATGGTGAACGAACCTTCGTTGAACGGTGGCAAGAAACTATGTCCTAACGTAAAGAACGCTCCCAGTGCCACGATAAACAGGGCTATAGTACCACCCAGCACCGTCCGCTTATGTTCCAGTGCCCAGAGCAGTCCGCGTTCGTAATGCTTTTTCATCCATACGGCAACAAAAGCCTCTTTGGGCAGCCCGTTTTTCTTGAAATCTCCTCCCAGCAGATAGCTGCACAGGACGGGAGTAAGTGTCAGCGCTACGACTGTCGATGCGAATAATGATACGATGAACGCGATGCCCAGCGGAACCAGCATTCTGCCTTCCATACCACTCAAGAAGAACAGAGGTATGAAACTCACTACGATAATCAGGGTTGAGTTAAGGATAGGCATACGTACTTCACGCGAAGCATGGAATACGACATCCAATACGGGTTTACGTTCGCCGGCAGGAAGCATACGGTTTTCACGCAGGTGCTTCCATACGTTCTCCACATCGACTATGGCATCGTCTACCAGCGAACCGATGGCAATGGCCATACCTCCCAGACTCATGGTATTGATACTGAGTCCCATATAGTGAAGTACCAGAATAGCTACCACCAGCGACAAGGGAAGTGTAACCAGCGAAATGATGGTAGTACGTGTGTTGGCAAGGAAAAGGAAAAGTACGATAACCACAAAGATAGCTCCTTCGTAAAGAGATTCCTGTACATTGCCAATAGAGCTTTCGATGAAACGTGACTGACGGAAGATATCGGTAGAAACCTTTACATCTGCCGGAAGATTCTTTTGTAAGTCTTTCAAAGCAGCTTCCAGCTTTTCCGTCAGCTCGATAGTTCCTGTATTCGGCTGTTTGGTAACAGTTATCAGTACGGCAGGTTTACCTTTTTCCGAAGCAAGTCCCAGTTTAGGCTGCTGGGCTCCTACCTGTACATCGGCAATATCTTCCAGTGTGACCGGAGCACCGTCGACTGTCTTTACAACCGAACGTGCCATCTGGCGTACATTATCCGTAGAAACGACTCCACGCACGATGTATTCGTTGCCATATTCATAAATTACTCCTCCGTTGGTATTCTGATTCATGCCACGAGTTACTGCCATGACTTCTCCCAATGTCACACCGTAGTGCTTCATACGCTCGGGATGCAGCAGTATCTGGTATTCTTTAATGTCACCTCCCAACACGGCAACCTGAGCAACTCCTCCGGTAGACAGCAAACGCGGACGGATAGTCCAGTCGGCAAGTGTACGTAAATCGAGCATAGAGGTACTGTCGGCAGTCAGTCCCACGATCAGCAACTCACCTAAAATAGATGACTGTGGACCGAGTGTAGGATTGCCCACATTATCGGGTAAATCCTCACCTACCGTTGCCAGTTTTTCAGATACAATCTGACGTGCCAGGTAAATGTCCGTATCCCAATCGAACTCTACCCATACTACAGAAAATCCCGTTGTCGACGATGAGCGTACACGACGTACTCCCGTAGCACCATTCACTGCCGTTTCGATAGGGAACGTAACCAGCTGCTCCACTTCTTCGGCAGCCATGCCTCCCGCTTCCGTCATTACGACTACGGTAGGTGCATTCAAGTCGGGAAACACATCCACTTCGGTATGAAATGCCGTATAGGTTCCTCCTATCAGCAATAATATCGAAGCCACCAGAACCAGCAAGCGGTTCTGTAATGAAAAATGTATGATTTTATTCAGCATAATATTCTATAATGATATACGTGTCTGTAACAAAACACGTCCGACGATTAATGATTGTGTGTATGTCCCGGAATGGTATTGCCGGCAGCAGCCAGTTTCACATGCATGGCTCCGACAGTCACCACTTTTTCTCCGCCTTTCAGTCCTGAAAGAACTTCCACACGGCAGCCATCGTTCATGCCAAGCTTTACTTCCTGTTTCTTGTAACATTCCGCATCTACCTGCAAGTATACGAAATTCAGTCCCTGCTCTTCGGTAATTGCCGAAACAGGCAGACCGATAACTCCCTGACGCTCTTCCGACAACAGATATACCTCTACGAAAGAACCAGGTATCACGTCGCCACGGTTATCAAATTCAAAAGTTACCGGGATGTAATAGGATGCATCGCCCGATGATTTGCCATACGACAGCAGACGTCCTTTCAAATCATCCAGCCGATATACTTTGTCATCGTAAGTAGTTGTGAAATTAGCCGAAACAATCGATTTCAGTCCAGCATAATAACGTTCGGACACTTCAGCTTTCAACTGTAAACGGCGAGTCTGGGTAACGGTAAGCAAAGGCTGTCCCACGGTTACATAGTCGCCTTCCTTTACCAGACACGACTTGACATAGCCTCCTATCGGCGACTTGACAGCCACTCCTTTTCCGTCCTTGCTGGGAGAAAGTGCCTCGTAAGCTATGCGGGCATTTTCATAATTTTCTTTCAGCTGATTAAAATCTTTCTGCGAAACGATTTGCTTGTCCACCAGCTTGGCCGCACGTTCGTATTCACTCTTTGCTGTTTCGTAAGCAATACGGGCACGCTTTACCGGATCCCCCTCCTGAATATGCTGTGAAGAAACTGTAAGCAGTGCCATACCGGCAGATACTTGTGTACCTTCAATCAATGAACGGGTAAAGTTCACAACACCCGAAACAGCAGCAACGACAGTGGCTTCATCGCCTTGAGCAGCCAATACCTGTCCGCTGGTAGGAATCACACTACGAAAAGCAGCTGGTTGTACTTCCTCTACTTGTACACCGGCGGCCTGAGCTTTTTCAGGAGTTAAAACTATTTCGTCTGCGTGGGCAGCATGCGCCTCTTTTGCTTCCCCCTCAGCTTCGTGGTCATGTCCTTCATGACCTCCACAAGAGCCCAGCATACACGCTGCCAGAGCTCCCATAAAAATATAATGCTTCATAATGATGTAATTAATGTATTAAAGACAAAAACTTATTTCTCCGCACCGCAAAGGTACGGACATTGTCCTGCAACCGGATTGCAGTTTTTTATACAAGAATTACAGAAGCGGGAGGTGCACGTAACCCAGCTGTCTGAATAAACTGGTACGCATGCAGACTTTCTACAAAGAGCGCCCAGTCGGCATCAGCATCGTCAGTCGGTAAGGCCAGTACGCCCAATACGTTAACCAACGGATAAAGTATGGAATAAAAAGAATAATCGGGAGTTATGTCAGACAGATGCTGGTCAGGTGTACTGCATTGAAAATTGGTAACACACACACTGGTACACGAATGGCGGTCGGCATCGTCGCTATGATGCATATATCTGCTGCATGTTGCAGTAGCCTCATGTGCCACCAGATCGGTCGACAAACAGAATATTTCCGAATGATGATGATGTGGGAAAACCTGAGCAACCAGCATCAGCATGCAGATTGCCAACAAAAAATATGATTTGAATTCCCTTTTCATCATCATTCTGTATCACTTAATAATATCAAGCTTCTTCATCACCGTTATCTTCGGCTATCGGTGTGGTGACGAGTACCTTATCGATACGCGCTCCGTCCATATCGACAACCTCGAAAGTAAATCCGTTCCACTGGAGTGTTTCACCACTGGTAGGAATGTGCTGCAATTCCTTCAGCAGCAAGCCTCCCAACGTATGATACTCTGAAGCTTCGAATAAGTCACTGCGGTTAAAATAACACAAGAAGTCATATAATGAACACTGTCCGTCTACCAGCCAGCCTTCCTTATTTACTCGTTTGATGATATCCGGTTCTTCCTCCGGATCGTCTACATTACCCACTAATCCTTCCAGAATATCACGCAGCGTAATAATACCGGTACAGATACCAAATTCATCACAAACCAGTGCACGACTGATTTTCTGCATCTTCATCTGCTCAAGCACTTTATAAACGTTCATGCTCTCATGAAAATACGTAGCCTCATGAATCAAAGACGCCAGCTTAAAATCGGGATTAGACAGATGTACAACCAGATCTTTCAAGTTTACAATTCCTTTCACATGATCCAGGTCACCGTCGGCTATCGGATAAAACTCAAACAAGTTTTCATTTACTACCGCTCTGACTTCGTCGGCAGTCATATCCATGTCCAGCCAGACAATATCACTCTTGTGTGTCATGATCGAGCTGACTTTCAAATCTCCCAACAAGAATACACGCTGCATGATATCTTTCTCTACAGGCTGTACCTCTCCTTCTTCGGTTCCCTCCTCGATGATAGATTTGATTTCCTCTTCGGTCACCTTATTGTCGGTTTCCTTGATCCCCAGTAAATTGAAAATAATCTCAGTACTCTTGGAAAGCAGCCAAACGAAAGGAAGTGCGATAGAAGCAAGTACCCGCATGGGACGTGCAACCACTTTGGCAGCCTTTTCGGCAACACTCAATCCGATACGCTTCGGTACGAGTTCTCCGAAAATAATCGTAAGGTAAGTTACAACGACTACAATGATACCCTGAGCCAATGCCGAAGCATAGGTAACAGATACTCCCCACGAAATCATGGTTTCGGTCAGGTCGGCAGCAATGCGGTTTCCCGAATAGATACCGGTTAAAATACCAATCAGGGTAATTCCAATTTGTACTGTTGAAAGGAAGCGGTCGGGGTCGTTAGCCAGCTTTAAAGCTACTTTAGCAGACTTGCTGCCTTTTTTTGCATCTGAAGAAAGCCGAGATTTACGGGCTGATATTAATGCCACCTCGGACATAGCGAAAATACCGTTAAGTACTATCAATCCGATAATTATGATTATCTCATCCATATAATAAACAAGTGTGTTTGCCTCACAAATATAGCGCAATGTTCCATGACTATAAAAGATAGTTCCTACAATTAAACAGTTTTAACAAAAAAAACTGAATCACTCACCCGAATGCATACATTTTGTACGCAAACGGAATTTATGATAGTAAATTCTGCCAGTATTTTTTGCCAATTCCCTAAAGTTTGATGTCTGTTTTTCTGTTCATGCCTAATTTCCTAAACGTAAAAATGCCTATCTTTGGCAAAAAATAAGAAAACAGATGAATACAGAATATTTAAACAACTTTGAAGAGAAACTACAGCAAGAGTTACTGCACTTGTGTACCAATTACGGCATGCTCGACAGCACGCTACTTGCTGCCGATGACATAGACAACCGCTGGCACGACCTGGCTCCCGAATATGTAGCCGATGCAGTAGGACAAATTCGTGATTATCCTGTCGTATCAGTAGCTTGGGCTGCTTATCTTGGCCTGGGAGTCGCTTTTGGATGGGATGAAGACTGGGAATATTACGCACAGGTCAGCTATCAGTCGTATTACGGTGAGCAAGGTTTCGATGATATGGACGAACACATCGTACGCGATCTGCTGCAGCTACCGCTCGACAGCAAAGAAGCGGGTCAGCTGGAAGACATTATCCGCCGCTGCGGACAAGCTACAGTAAGCATGATACGCCATGAACAGATAGAACCTCAGAGTCCGATGGCTTTTCATGTTTTCGCACGTGCCTGCTGCACAATGTTCCGTATCGGTGCAGCCATCGAGCTGAAACGTCTGGGATACAAGTTCGAGAAAATAGAATTGGGACGGAATTTGAATGAGTTGCCCTCATAAATTCTTCGTTTTTTTCTATCTTTGCCACACAACAAATTTGCAAACAACAAGAAAAGATATAGCATGAAGCGGATAAAAGTCACTTCCCCCCACGGAATAAATACTTGCATACAGCTTCCTTCATCGAAAAGCATCTGCAACCGTGCACTGATAATCAATGCCCTTGCCAAAGGAAACTGTCACCCGGAAAACCTGTCCGACTGCGACGACACACGGGTGATGATACAGGCTTTGCAACACATGCCTTCCATCATCGACATTATGGCGGCCGGTACGGCCATGCGTTTCCTGACGGCTTTTCTTGCCGTAGGCGAAGGCACACACATCATAACCGGAACACAGCGTATGCAGCAGCGCCCTATCAGCATACTGGTCAATGCACTCCGTGCACTGGGAGCTGACGTAGAATATGCAGGCAATGAAGGTTTTCCACCGTTGCGCATCGTAGGACGCAAGCTGGTAAACAGTGAAGTGACTTTGCCAGGAAATGTAAGTTCACAATATATCTCTGCCTTGCTGATGATAGGTCCGGCACTGACTAACGGACTAAAGCTTACACTGACGGGAGAAATTGTATCTCGCCCATATATCGACCTTACGCTGAAACTGATGCGCGACTTTGGAGCCAATGTTACCTGGATCAGTGAAAATCAACTGGAAGTAAAGCCTCAACCTTATCAAGCTGTTCCCTATTATGTAGAGAGTGACTGGAGCGCGGCTTCGTACTGGTATGAAATCTGCGCATTATCGGAACAGGCAACAGTCTGTCTGCCGGGATTATTCCGCGAAAGCCCGCAAGGTGACTCGGAAGTAGCACGGTTATTCGAACAGCTGGGGGTAGAAACAGTTTATGGGGAACGTGAAGTGACTCTTCGAAAAACAGGAAAAATCACTGCACGCATGGAATACGATTTCGTTAATCAGCCTGACTTAGCCCAGACATTTGTAGTGACTTGTGCCGTAATGGGTATTCCTTTCCGTTTCTCCGGACTTCAGAGCCTGAAAATTAAAGAAACCGACCGCATAGCCGCTTTAATAGCCGAAATGAAAAAGCTGGGATACCTCATTACAGAAAGCGAAGGTTCCGTACTGTCGTGGAACGGTGAACGCTGTACTCCTGACACCAGCCCTTGCATAGACACTTACGAAGACCATCGCATGGCTATGGCTTTTGCTCCCGTCTGCATCCGATTGGGAGATATATACATCAATCATCCGCAAGTAGTTACCAAATCATATCCGCATTACTGGGAAAACCTGATACATGCGGGATTCAACATCACGGAGGAATAAATCATCATGTGGATACTTATTGTCATACTGATAGGAGTAGCATTATTCGGACTGGTAGCCGGATATTTCTATAACCGGAACATACAAAAGAAAATCGATCGTGGAGAGCTGGAAGAAGCTCCTCCTGTAGTAACCGTAGACAGTGAATGCTGCGGTCAGCATCAGATTTGTGAAAAAGAAAGTCTGCTGGCAGCTGTAAGCAAGCAAATAGAATATTACGACGACGAAGAACTGGACCGCTTCAAAGGACGTCCTTCTGACGGATATTCGGAAGAGGAAATCGAAGAGTTCCGCGACATTCTGTACTCCATGCAGGAAGTGGATGTGGCAGGATGGAGCCGGAGTCTGCAACTTCGCGGCATTGAATTGCCCGACGAACTGAAAGATGAACTTTTCCTTATCGTAGGAGAACGAAGATTTCATTAATCTTCCTGCCGGTCTGTCTCATTACCGAATACAACTATCATGGATATATTAGAACTGTTACAATATACTTTTTTCCAACATGCCTTACTGGGTAGTCTGTTTGCCAGCATCGCCTGCGGAATTATCGGAACCTACATTGTCACCCGTCGGCTTGTTTTTATCAGCGGAGGAATCACACATGCTTCTTTCGGAGGTATCGGAATCGGACTCTATACGGGTATTTCTCCCCTACTCACGGCAGCCATCTTTTCGGTGCTGTCAGCTTTCGGAGTAGAATGGCTCAGCAAGCGGAGTGATATGCGTGAAGATTCTGCCATTGCTGTATTCTGGACATTCGGAATGGCTATCGGAATCATTTTCAGTTTCCTTGCTCCGGGATTCACTCCCGACCTTTCTTCATTCCTTTTCGGAAATATACTTACCATCACACAAAGTGACATACTGCTGCTTGGTATACTGAGTATAGTGCTTATCATATTCTTTTCACTGTTTCTACGCCCAATTGTAGCTATCGCTTTCGACCGTGAGTTCGCGCGTTCACAACATCTTCCCGTAGCCACTTTCGAGTATCTGCTGATGATGTTTATCGCTCTGACTATCGTATCATGTCTGCGCATGGTAGGCATCGTGCTTGCCATCTCGCTACTCACTCTCCCACAGATGACGGCAAACTTGTTTACCAGCCGTTTCAAGAATATCATCTGGCTGTCTATCGGCATCGGCTATATCAGTTGTCTGGGCGGACTGCTGTTCTCATACAAATATCAGATTCCTTCAGGAGCAGCCATCATCTTTATATCCATACTGATATATGTCGCAGCAAAAATCTGCCGGCAGTTCCGTAAACAGGAATAAATATTCGCGATTTTTACTTACTTTTGCAAGAACAATAAAAACAGATACTTATGGAAATAAAAATTACTTCACTCGATCATATCCACGAAGCTGCCAAAGAGTTTATTGCAGCCATGGGCGATAACACAGTATTTGCCTTCTACGGCAAAATGGGAGCAGGAAAGACTACTTTTACCAAAGCTGTATGCGAAGAACTGGGAGTAACAGATGTCATCAACTCACCTACATTCGCTATCGTAAATGAGTATCGTTCGGAAACTACTGGAGAACTGATTTATCATTTCGACTTCTACCGTATCAAAAAACTGGAAGAAGTATACGACATGGGGTATGAAGATTATTTTTACAGTGGAGCTCTGTGCTTTATCGAATGGCCTGAACTGATAGAAGACTTGCTTCCGGGCAATGCAGTAAAGGTATATATCGAAGAAAACGAAGACGGCACTCGTACCGTCCGCTTCGATGCCGAAGAATAATGCATTATGGTGACACACTATATCATACAGGGCATATTTGTCCTGGTGGGGCTGCTGGCGTTGCTGGCTGCCCTATTCAACTGGGACTGGTTTTTTACGGCCCATAACACACAATTCATCGTAGCCAATGCCGGCAGAAACCGTGCACGTCTGTTTTATGCCGCCATCGGTCTGCTGATGATAGCTACGGGAGTATTCTTCTTCCTTTCCATTCAGGGATGCATCTAAGTAACAACTAATCTATGAAAAATACCAACCTCAAAAAATGCTTCACAGCAAGCTTACTCGGAATCATTGCACTGGGAGGCTATGCACAAGTCAATTACGTAGAACCACCTATAATGGGATGGAGTTCATGGAACACTTACCGCATCAACATCAACGAAGAGCTTATCAAGAAACAGGCAGATGCCATGATTTCACAGGGACTTGACAAGGTTGGCTATCATTTCATAAACATCGATGACGGATTCTTCGGATTCCGCGATGAGAAAGGTATCCTGCATACCCATCCACAACGTTTTCCAAACGGAATGAAAGGAATAGCCGACTATATCCATTCGCTGGGTCTGAAAGCAGGTATTTATTCGGAAGCGGGAGCCAACACATGCGGTTCGCTTTGGGATGGAGATAAAAACGGAATTGGGGTTGGGCTTTATGGATTTGAACATCAGGATGCCAACCTTTTCTTCAACGAATGGGGATTTGATTTTATCAAGATTGACTACTGCGGAGCCGGACAGCAGCTCGACCTTGAAGAACAAGAAAGATATACGGAAATTGTCAATGCCATCCGCGAAGTTTGTCCACGAAATATTTCTCTGAATATCTGCCGATGGGCTTATCCGGGTACATGGGTAAGCAGTCTGGCACGTTCCTGGAGAATCAGCGGAGATATCAACCCGTCGTGGGAATCTGTCAAATATATAATCGACAAAAATCTGTATCTCTCAGCCTTTGCCGGTAACGGACATTACAATGATATGGACATGCTGGAAATAGGACGAGGATTGAAGCCGGAAGAGGAGGAAACTCACTTTGGCATGTGGTGCATAATGAGTTCACCACTGCTGATCGGCTGCGATCTGACTGCCATCCCGGCATCTTCACTGCAACTGCTGAAAAATAAGGAACTCATCGCACTGAACCAAGATCTGCTGGGACTTCAGGCGTATGTAGTGCAACACGAGCATGGAGGATATGTACTGGTAAAAGACATCGAAGAAAAAAGAGGAACAATACGGGCAGTAGCTCTATATAACCCGACCGAAGAAACCTGTTCCTTCCGGGTTCCCTTATCAGTACTCGAACTGGAGGGTACAACACGTATACGCGACCTTGTAAAACAAAAAGATGAACGTTCGGTAACAGACTTCATACAGTTTGATGTACTCCCCCACGGAACCAAAATTCTGAGAGTAGAAGGTGAAAGACGTATGGAACCTACCCGCTACGAGGCAGAACAGGCTTATCTGAATCAGTTTGACGACTTGGCAAAACGTAAACGGGGAATAGCCTTCATGCCTTTCGAAACAGCATCCGGAGGCATGACAATAACCAATCTTGGCGGACATAAAGACAACTACGCACAATGGAATGAAGTTTTCAGTGAACAAGGTGGTACGTACCAGATGACTGTTCAATACATACCTGCCGAAAAGAAAGAACGTGAAATAAGTGACCGCCGCCTGGAAGTTACTGTCAACGGAAACATGACAGTGGTCGACAAATTGGAAACAGACCGTTCTAAAGGTATCGCTCAAACGACATTCACCGTAAATTTGCAAAAAGGATATAATGTGATAAGAATAGGAAGCCGATTCAGCTGGTCTCCCGATTTAGACTGTTTTACCCTCACTCCTGTAAAATAAGTTCACAGTAGCTGATTACATAAGAAAACTGCATAACACAAATATAAAATTCTTAAAAAAAACATCAAAAAAAGAGGCTTCCTCATTTTGTACTGCACCCCAAAAGTTAGACACAAAACTTTTGGGGTGTTTTTTAT
>DXLO01000051.1 GCA_019414665.1 Bacteroides sp.
ACTAGTTCGGGAGCAGGCATATTATGCGATGTACGGATGGCGTCACATCCCATTTTGCTGACAAAAGTGGAAATCGTTTCAGAAAATGAAATCCATACATCTTTGGCTCTAGCACCACTTGCCGTTCTACCTGAATACCAGAACAGAGGCATAGGAGGAATGTTACTTAAGGAATCACATAAAAGAGCTGCTACACATGGCTATGGCACAGCTCTTCTTCTTGGACATAAAGAGAAATCGGTTTAGTCTGTATATTCTAAACTTAAACAAGGAATACGAAACTGAACCAATATATTTTATTGTACCTTTTGTTACTATTTTATTTATGACTTATTTTTATAAGTTTACCAATCTTTTGGTAAGCTTTCTTTTTCTATGCTATTAATTATAATTTGTACATTAAATTTTGTTTCAATCGTTCTACAAAATGATCGATGCGTTGCATCTCCTTAGGGATGTTGATACCTTGCGGGCAATCGGGCGAACATTGATTGCACCCGATGCAATGGCTGGCTTGCCTCAGTCTTGGTACACTGCGGTCATAACCAATCAAGAAAGCTTGTCGTGCCTTGTGGTAATTTTCATCATGTCCGTTTCGTGGCATATTTCCCTCATTGATACATTTATTATAATGTAGAAGAATAGCAGGAATATCTATTCCATAAGGACATGGCATACAATATTTGCAGTCATTACAAGGGATTGTCTGATATTGTACCATCAGGTCTGCTGTTTCTTGCAAGAATACAAATTCATCATCAGAAAGCGGATGCAGTGGCGAATAGGTACACAGGTTGTCTTGCAAGTGTTCCATGTAGGTCATTCCGCTGAGTACAGTCAAAACATTAGGGAAACTTCCAGCAAAACGGAACGCCCATGATGCTACGCTCTGTTCTGGTTCTCGTTGCTTTAATTTATTAACAATGTGATCATGAACTTTGGAAAGTCGTCCACCAAGCAACGGTTCCATAATCACGGCTGGAATATTCCGCTTCGCCAGTTCGCTATATAGGTATTCTGCATTAACGTTGATGCCTGATGCGTGCCGCCAGTCAAGGTAATTGAGCTGTATTTGTACAAAGTCCCACGGTATGCCCGATTCCTGTAACATATAGTCAAATACCCGTACATCCCCATGAAACGAGAACCCCAGTTTACGGATACGTCCGGCTTCTTTCTCCTTGAGGATAAAATCTGCGATACCACAATCATACAGTCTTCCGCGCATTTCTTCCATTCCCTTACCTGTACCTAGAATATGAAACAGGTAATAATCGAAGTAATCCGTACGCAGGTGCTTAAAAGAATCCTGATACATCTTTACGCTTGCCTCTTGTAGTTCTTTACCGCGAAGTCCAGCTCCATAAAGACGGTGATTGGACATTTTCGTGGCAATGAAATACGAATCACGGGGGTGCCGACTGAGTGCAATGCCAGTAGCCTCTTCCGATAAACCTTGACAATATGGCGGAGCGGTATCGAAATAGTTTATGCCATGTGCCAAAGCATAATCCACCAGCCGGTTCACTTCTTCCTGGTCAACTATTTGTCCTTCACCATCTGGATTAGATATCATCGGCCATCGCATACAACCATAACTAAGCAATGACACGCGGTCGCCCGTCAATATCCGGTAAGTCATATCGCCATCAGGTTCTCCGATAACATTAAATGATGACTTGCTTTGTTCATTACAACCTACCAATCCGGCAGTTACCATTCCTGCGGCTCCTGCTATCTTGAAAAAATCACGGCGGGAAATTGATTTTCCATTCTCTTTATCCATATGCAGTAAATATTTAGTATCTATTTTATTTTTTGAACTCTTTTCATATCATTCTGTGTATTTCGTTGCCTTCTACATAAATGGCACTGAAAGGACGTGCCGGACAAAGATTCTCGCAAGCTCCGCAACCGATACAACGCTCTACATTGATTGCCGGAATTTTAGCAGATTCTGGATTATCAGCAATAGAATGTATCATTTGAATAGCTCCGGTAGGACAATGACGGGCACAGTTCCCGCATTCTACACCGTCAGCCAATGGCACACAGTTCTCCTTTACCCATACAGCATGTCCTATCTGAGTAGCGGATTTTTCTGCTACTGATATTAAATGTATAGCTCCAGCAGGACAAACTTCACTGCATTTTGTACATTCAGGCCGACAATATCCTCGCTCATAACTCATTTCGGGCTGCATTAATTTGGTCAGATCTGTGGACGGACGAAGCACTCCGTTTGGACAGGTTGATACACAGAGTTGGCAGGCGGTACAATGTTGAAAAAAACTCCGTGCACTCCGTGCTCCCGGAGGTACAATTGAAGTAAAACGATTGGGAATTTTCTTATCCTCTATAACAGCCAAGCCTCCATCTACTTTCTTTTCCTGTGCTTTCAATATGCCAGTCGTAGCAATCGTAGCTACAACAGTCAGAAATGAACGACGGGTATCATTGATTTGATCAGTTAAAATTTTGGATGTATTTGTTATTGGCTGTGTGGCTTCTTTTTTTGTAGGATGTTTGTAATTGATAGCTCTCTTATGGCATTTACTGATACAATCCATGCAAGTGACACAACGGCTGTAATCAATCCGATGTTTGGCGATATCAATACATGCCGCCTTACAATTCTGGGTACACAGCTTGCAATTCACGCATTTATCCGTATCAATCACAGGTTTCAACCACGAGAAACGGGCAAGTAAGCTTAACACCGTACCTACCGGGCATACGGTATTGCAGTAAGTCCGTCCGTTCCGCCACGCCAATACTCCTATTATAATAAAGGTAAGCAAGGCGATGAGGAATGTCGGCAGACTTTTCAACCATACCTCCGTTTTATAGAAGGCGTAACAATCAGCCCGTTCCGCAAAGTAAGCGAGCAAGTTGTTTCCCCAAGCGTATATCGGGGCGAACAGATTGCTTGCGATCCGTCCGTATGAACTGTATGGCGCGAGCAATGCCACCAGCGAGCCGATTCCGGCTATTATCGCTACAACGAAAACAGCCAACACCCCATACCGCAGCCATGATTTGACCGGAGAATAGCAGTAACGGTTCTTCTTCTGTTTTTTGCCCATCCAAGCGATGATGTCCTGCATCACGCCCAGCGGACAGATGACTGAGCAGTACACCCGTCCGAAGACAAGTGTCAGCAACACGAAGAACCCCACAACCCCCACATTCAACGCCAAGAGCGCGGGCAGGAACTGTATTTTGGCCGTCCAGCCCAACCAAGCGTGCAGCGTTCCCGTGAAGTCGAGGAATAGCAACGTCACAGTGGCGAAACACAGAACGGCAAGTGTCAATCTGATTTTACGTAGCATACTATTCAACTGTTTTTATGGAATTTATACCTTAACCAAATCACTCCGTTCTCCATTGTTTGTACAGACAATAATTCAAGCGATTGTCCTTGTGAGGGATTTCCTTTACCGATATAATGGAAAATAGATGTTGAATTAGTCGAGCCGTCAATACCGGGATAAATAACAAGGCTCAGTTCATCTATCAGTCCGGCTTGCAGAAATGCTCCGTCAATGATGCCGCCGCCCTGTAAAGAGAGAGACTCCACACCAAATGTTTCCGCCAATGTCTGCATGGCAATGTTGAGGTTATCACCTTTTGTTCCAGCAAACAGGTAGGAAATACCCTTTTTCTGAAGGTACTCTAAATAAAATGCCGGAGCTGTTTCAGGCAGGATGGCTACAATGCTGTCCCCTCTTACAGTGGAAGATTCATAGAGAATATTTGCGTCCGGATCGGCTATCACAAAAAGACGTTCAGAAGTACTTCCGGCAATATAAGGTACAGGATGACCAAGTGGTGTGCTATCCCCTGTATGAAAGGTTTTTGGGAAATAACCTTCACATAATGTATGCTTTCCGAACATCCAAGCATCGGTATTCAGTTTACGACCAATTGCTGCGTATATACCAATTAATTCGTTCTTCTTTCCATTGAATGGTTCCGTCCAATGGTCGGTCAGCAGGTGGCCATCTACGGAGCCCATTACATGACAAATGATTTGTGGATACATAGTGTTATCAATTTAGTTTATAATCAGACGTCAAAATAGAATATTCGGACTGATGACCGAAGAGTTGCCGATACAATAAGGCTAATATGTGCGGTTGATAAAAGCCGAACTCTCCAGCTATTTGCTCTAATGGGCAATCATCCTTGCGAACACGTTTCTTAATATATTCCATCATCTTTAGGCGAATATACTCAGCAAGCATCTTTCCTGTTTCTATCCGTACTACTTCGTTCAGATAAGCTGGCGAAAGGGTGGAAAGTGCAGATTCGACCCGGCAGATTCCATCTTCCAGAGATTTCTGTCCACATAGGGAAAAATAGCGGTAGAGTGTCTTGTTTACTGTTGCTAGGTATTCTTGACAAATGTCAGAACGACAGGCAAACTGACGTTCATAGAAGCGGAGGCAATAGTCCAACAATAATTCTACACCCACAGATACCAATCGTAGACTGTAAGGGTCTATGTCCCGCTGCAGTTCTTCATGGATATGATCCAAACAGTCTTGTACGATATGCATTTCCTGCAAGGAAAGATGCAGTGATTCATTCTCCCGATAATCAAAGAAAGTATAGTCCGCTTTCTTGAATACAAGGCTCTTGGTACTAAACAGTTCCGGATGTAACAGGAGTCCCGATATACTACCGTCTATCGCATCTTCGTGACTGATACAGATTGTATCTCCCGGTTTTGTGAATGTAAGTGTGCCGTATTGAAAATCGACACATTGCCTGCCATAGCGTACTTCTCCACACCGTGTCCTTACAAAACGGACTGCATAGAAGTTACCTGTAAAACACAACGTAGTATCATCTTCAAGTTGTCCCGGATCAATAACCGCTACTTGAGGATGTAGTGTCGGTTGACGCATCTGTTTGTTGAACTCGTCTATAGTGAGTGACTGTATATCGTTCATTACTATTATTTGTTTTTATGTGCTGATACAAAAATACCGTTTCCGTCGTGGTGCGTCTATACACAGATTACGGATTGAAACACCAAAATCAACGAAAACGGTATGAGTTCCAATGAAAGCATCTCAAGTATTGGATGAGATGGATTCATTACAAATGTTTACCAAAGAAATCAGTTAGTTTGTTTACAGCCTTATCTACATATTCCGGTACCCAATACGTCTGGATGTGTCTTGCACCAGGGATTAGATACAATTCCTTGTCATTCGTTCCAGTAGCTTTGCTGAAACATTGTTCGGTCATATAGAACGTGTCGGCAAGACTACCCGCCATCATTAACAACGGTTGGTTGATGAGATACATTCCCTCACTGGCATCAAATGCCATCAGATCGATCAGACTGCTCTTTGTATAACGGAAGGTAGAACCCGGGTGCGCGTGAGATTGAAGGTAATACTCATAACCGTCACGATAGAGATCGAACGGAAGCTGTTTGGCCTGTTCCGGCGTCATTCCACTCATATCACCTACATACTCAGGAGCTTCTCCGTTGGCTTCTTTCTGACGTGCAACACAGGCGTCTGCAAGTCGTTGTTGCACATCGCCGATCTGTGAATCAAGGAAGCCATTACGACGTACCAGTCCGGAGTTGAACATACTGAGTGTGGCAACTGCCTTGAAACGTTTGTCAGTCTGTGCAGCTTTAAGCGTATAGCCACCTCCGCCACATATACCGAGTATACCGATACGATTTGCATCCACTCCGGGATATTGTGCCAGTATATCGGCTGCACGATGGATATCTTCGATACGGCTGGCCGGCTTGTCTACATTGCGCGGTTCACCCTCGCTTCCACCTTGATAGGCGGCATCAAATGCCAGACAAATGTAACCCTGTTCCGCCATCCGCTGGCTGTACAATCCTGCCACCTGTTCCTTACATCCACCGTTTGGATGTGCAACGACAAGAGCGGGATAGCTTCTTGAAACTTCATATCCGGCTGGAGTATAAACGTTGGCGACAATCTTCAAGCCACTCAAGTCGTAAGTAATGCGATGGATATTAACTTTGCCCATTTCATTCTTGGTGATAGCTCCCCGATAAACCAGTCCGAAAGGATTGTCGTTAGGACTTTGGATAGCAGAGAAATCCTCTGAAATAAATGGTTGTTTGTTTTGAGCGGCTGAAGCTCCGGCGAACAAAAGTGCAGTAACACCGCACAACATTGTCTTTAATAAGGTATTCATAATTTTTTTCTTTTAGAAGTTTGTTACATGCATTCTTTCAATATCTCAAACAGTTCATCACGGGAAAACTGCTTGCAGCATCCCGGCATCAGTAAACAGGTATCTACAGCGGCACGGAGGATACTTTCGTCCTTAATGCCCATTTCGCTCCAGTGCGATGGCAAGCCGATTTCCTTTATAAAATCCTCCAACGCTTCGATACTAAGTATAGCAGTCTGTTCTACCGTATCACCCTTTACATTCCATACCCGTTCCGCCATACGAGCCAGTTTTTCTTTGCCCTCATTTAGCAAATGGCGATAGAGAACCGGATGGATAACCGCCAATGCCTTTCCGTGGTTGCAGTCGGTATAGGCTCCTACGGCATGTTCCAGCATATGGCATTGAAAATCGGTCTGCTTGCCGAGTTTTAGCAGACTGTTTTCCGCAAGGGCAGAATCCCACATCAGTTCTCCACGGGCAAAATCATTGTCCGGATCGGCTATCAGTTCACGGAGGTTTTTGATGACGTTACGCATGACCGCTTCATTGATTTCATCGGAGAGATTGTCCGTTTGAGGTTTGCCCATATAGATTTCCATACAATGACTCAACGTGTCGAATGCACCACTGACGACTTGCCCCATTGGAAGAGTCCGTGTCAAGTCGCTGTCCAGTATAGCAAAACTGTAGTAAGCGCCTGTCAACGGCTGTTTCAGTTTCTTTTCGGTGTGGGTGATAACCGCCCCGTTGTTCTGCTCGGCACCCGTTCCTGATGCTGTTACGATAGCGCCCATAGGCACAAATTCAGTAGGATACTGGTGCTTCGTGTACTGCATCTCCCAAATATCCTCGTCTAATTTTACTTGTGCTGATACTACCTTGCAGCAGTCGATAACCGATCCGCCGCCCACAGCAAGGATGAAGTCTATGTCATGTTCACGCACCAGTCGTGCACCTTCCTGTACCTTGTCGTAAGTAGGATTGGGCATAATGCCTCCGAAGTCCACCACGTTCTTGCCACGTTCGTGCAGCCAGCTTATAATTTTGTCATACAGCCCTGTGCGTTTCAGCGAGCTGCCGCCGTATGCCAGCAGCACATTCTGTCCTATACGGTCTAATTCTTCCTTGATTGCGTTCTCTGCGCACCCTTTGCCAAAATGTTGACGGACAGGGTATCGATAAGTAAAACTATTCATAAATGTCTTTGTTTTTTTCTGTTTATTCATCACTTTTCGGAAAGAAGAACGGCAAAGCATTGTACAGATATTCCGGAATAGGACGGAACTCATGCCGTGCCCCTTCTTTCTGATGAAAGGTCATATTAGCCGTATTGAACATGTTGTTCAAACGTGCCATACCTTCTATTTGAAGAAGTATCTCTCTATAAGCGGAGTCATTTGTCCCACTTGCCGCCCAGATATAGAAACCTGTTCCGGCATAAGGTGACTGTTGTACCCTTTCTGCCAAATAAGCTGCTGTATCGTCAGGACGATTCATCCCGGCAAACCGTCCCAAAGACCAGCAATCGCCACTGACTGGCATAAAGTATCGGAATGCGTTCAATGTTTCATCAAAGGCATACCAAGTGGTGACTGCTCCCATTGAAAAACCTCCGATGGCACGGTGACTGCGTGATACTTCAATACCCTCCCTGTCGGTTGTTTCCGCATACGTGTGGTAACGGCCTTCTACAGCAGGAATCAGGTCGTTTACCAATTCTATGGGCAAGGCCCTGCAGTAAGGGGCTGCATCCACATAGTCAGGTGTAGGCTGTCCGTAGTTGTAGCTGGGTGTGACCACAATCATCGGGTCGATATCACCGTGAGCTATCATTTGGTCGAGCAGTTTGCGTACCACACCATTTTCATCTTCAAAGGTAGATGTCGCCGTACTGTAATGACCGTGTACAAAATAGAGGATATTGTACCGTTGGCTTTCATTATATCCATAAGGTAGATAGACGTATGCCGTATTGGTACGTTTCGCACCAGTGCCTTCTGCATAGTCCCGTGTGGCATAATCGATGCGGACTATGCTGCCTCTTTTTTCGGCTTCCTGCTCATAACCGTCTGGTACAGCATGTGTGAAGCTGATCATTGCCACGTCATCAGACGAAGAATTTTCTTCTCCGTTGTCTGGATTAATTGGTGTTTCAACTTCAGAGTCATCTGTACTACAAGCCACAAGCGGTAGGGAAAGCAGCAGGATGCTAAGGAATGATATTATTTTGTGTGTCATTTTGTTTAAAATTTATAGTTGGGTCGTAACAGTGACAACAGCTTATAGTCGAAATCTTTCCTTACCTCACATTTGTTCCCAAATATCATCGTGTTTCCGTTTTCACGGGTAAAAGCAGGCCATGAAGGAAGTCCTTCGTGATTGGGATTGCCGGTACGGGCGAAATTTATCCATGCTTTGCTGATGCGCTCTTCCAACTCCTTGACTTCCGAGCCTCCAGCAGAGGCTGCAGGTGACAGACTGGTGTTGCTGAATACAAACGGTATTTCCGAACAATGATATGACATGGCAAAACCTCCGTGAATAGGTGTGTCCCAGGCAAACAAATAATTATATACAGGAGCCCCATGCTGGTCGGCTTTCAAGCGGGCTGTCTTCAAGGCAGGCAGTCTCAACATTGTATCTATGTAAAGTGCTTCGCTGATGGAACGACCGGGATAGGCAGACGTGAAGGCAGCAATAACCGAGTCTGTACGGTTTCCGAATCGTGCTTGCAACTTTTTCATTGTCTCTTCCTTATTCCATGTGTGCATATTGTCATGGGCAAATTTATCCGGATTTCCCAACATCGGCATTGTAGTCCATTCGGTCATACACGAACCGATAAGCAACGGAATATCCTTTGCCTGTGAAGCAATGGAATCTATGACCGGCTGATATGGCAGATAGTCACCGTCTACCACGGGGGTCCATAGCAGTCCAGGATTACCCCAACTGTCTATGCTGTTTTCCTCTTGAGCGGTTTGAGCCATTGCCTTATTTCCTGCTGCTATCAATTGGCTGTAGGGAATGGTTTGTAACTTGTCGGCATTTTGCGGTGAGATTCCTAATGAGTCAAGCATCAGTTCTGCTACCCGGTGTGCTGTCTTTTGCGTAACATTGGTCATTCCACAAGCTTCTACAGCTCCGCTCTGAACGATGGCCTTATGGAACAGTCCCTGTGCAGCCGGAACTGTCATCAGTACCAATACTTTGGCACCTCCACCTGATTGTCCGAATAGAGTGACATTGTTTGGATCACCTCCAAAGACAGCAATGTTCTTCTGTATCCATTGCAGGGCTGTTACCATATCCATCGTACCGACATTACCGGAGTATTTATATTTTTCACTGTAAGCGGACAAATCAAGAAAGCCGAGCATATTCAGCCGATGGTTAACCGACACTATCACAACATCTCCTTTGCGACTCAGGTTTGCTCCATCATAAACCAGTTGCTCGATGGCAGAACCAGTCTGAAACCCACCTCCGTGCAACCACACCATTACCGGACCTTTCTTGCCGTCGTTGATGCCTGGAGTCCATACGTTCAGGTTCAGGCAATCCTCTCCCTCAGCAGGGTGCTCACGCATGGCGATAAAGTCGTTTCCTTGTGGTATGGGAGCCTGCGGACATATATCTCCATATGTATTAAATATCCGTACCGTATCCCAAATATCGGGCTGTTCAGGTGGCATAAAGCGTGCAGCCTTGGCGTATGGAATGCCTTTGAAGCTGTAGATGCTGTCCGCATATACACCTTGTGCCTGACCGCTTGTCAAGCTGACCACTTTGCTTTGTTCCTGAGCACAGGAACAAAGCAAAAACAGGCTTACCAACAGATAACCTATTGTTTTCATAATGCCTCCTTAATTTTGTTGTTCCAACATTCCTATCCGTTCCAGCCATTGGCGGATGCCTTCTTCCGAGCCGGCCACACTGCTACGTGAAATGCTATATCCATTTACCATTGTGGCATTAGGTTCCATTCCAGCAATGTCATCCACTGTTCCTGACCAGCCACTACCTCCATGTGAGGAGAAAGGAATAATTGTTTTACCTGCAAAGTCGTATTCGTCAAAGAATGAATACATAGCCATAGGCATCTGATACCACCAAATGGGATAGCCCACAAAGATGACATCATAATCATCAAAGTTTTCTATATCGGTAGCAAGAGCCGGATGTATATTATTCTGCCGCTCATTGTCGGCTTGTGAAGCCAAATCATCGAAATTACCCGGATAAGGTGTTGCTGTCTGTATTCTTACCATATCAGCTCCAGTAGCTTCGCCTATCACGGTAGCCATATATTCCACACTTCCATACAAATCTCCGTTTACAATCACACGGCTGGCGGAAGTGTTGGCATCCACCCCATCCGGTAGGGGCTCAGAAAAATAAGCTATAAGTACATGATGATTTGTTCCAGGTACCACTTCTTCAGTCGGGGAACTGATATTGTTATCTTCATTGTCACTGCACGAAGCAAGTATTAACGATACGCAGAACAATGCGAAATATGTGTATATTCTCATTTTTTATCCTCCATTATTTGATAACTCTGATTTCTTTTAACCATTCTGTGATACCGTCCGTATTTCTGCTAATGGCACCGAATCCTTTCAAGTGTTTGGCATCAGGTGTGAGTTCTGCAATCTTGGCAAGGGTCTCGTCACGGTAGGTAGATGCGTAGGTACAGAAAGGAATGACCGTCTTGCCCTTAAAATTATAACTTTCGGTAAAAGTATTGATAATCATTGGTGCAGTCCACCACCATACAGGACAACCGATAAAGATTGTATCATAACTGTTCCAATCTTCCACCTTGTTCTTGATAGCAGGGCGGGCATTCTGTTCCTTTTCTTTCTTTGCTACCTCTGTACAAGGTTTATAGTCTGTAGGATATGGCTTTACCGGATCGATACGGAAAAGTGTGCCGCCGGTCTGTCCGGCAATATACTCTGCCACATGCTGCGTGTTGCCACTCCAACTGAAATAAGCAATTAATGTTTTGCCATTTTGTGCGTACAGATTCATTCCTCCTATTAGGATAAGGGCGATAAGGATAATAATCTTTGTTCTCATATTTGTTCTTATTTACTGGTTATGTTACTTGATGATTCCTATTTTCCGCAACCACGCTTCCACGCCGTTGATGTTACGTCCGCTTGTACCGAAGCCTTCCAAATGTTCTGAGTCTGGTGTGAGAGCTACTATGCGCTGCAATGTCGCGTCACGACCTGTCGAAGCATATGTGCAGAATGGTATGACGGTCTTTCCCGTGAAGTTGTACTCCTCACTTTCTAAAAACGACCATATCGGCATTGGTGCGTCACCCCACCAGACGGGACATCCTACAAAAATGGTGTCGTATTGCTCCATATTCTCAACTGTTCCGCTCAATTCCGGACGTATACTGTTTTCCAGTTCTTCACGTGCCACCTCGGTACATTCCGTATAATCTTCCGGATACGGAACAACTGTCTCAATGCGGTATAAAGTGCCTCCAGTCAGATCGGCAATGGCTTGGGCTACTGTACCTGTATTATTGGTACGAGTAAAGTAGGCAATAAGAATATTGCTGTCTCCCGACGGTTCATCCGGATTGGCCGGGTCATCTGGATTGTCTGTGGAATCGCCCGGTGTTTCGGGTTGTTCTGTTCCAGGATCTTCCATTATGGGATCATCATTCCCGCAAGCGTTGAAAGTAAAGGCTGAAAGTACCATCATCAGGTAAACTAAATACTTTTTCATACGTAAATATTAAGCGTCCTACACACAAAGTAGGACAGGTTTAT
>DXLO01000052.1 GCA_019414665.1 Bacteroides sp.
GGTTTTTCGGAGAATAACAAGGATTATAGAGGTTGTTTTAAATGAAAGAGCCGTGCCCCGGCTGAATATGCAACCCGCTTTCTACAATGCGTATAAGCTCATCACGCATTTTCTGAACAAGCTCCTTATTTTCTTCTGCTACATTAGAATGTTCTCCCGGATCGGATAACAAATTATATAGCTGATCAGCCTTTGGGTTATTCCCCAATTCAGTATTGGTCTGCTTATTGACAGCAGGACCGTTTGCCGCAGGAATATACTTCCACACACCATCCGTTATCGATAAATTGTTATGCAAGTTCTGTTCCACAGCCCAAGAGCGGCCTTTCACATCAGCCTTAAGCCATGAATCCAGATGATTTTCACTATCGGGCGCACTACCTTCCGGTAAATTTACTCCACACATCGAAGCAAACGATGCAAACCAGTCGATCTGACTTACCAGATTGTCTGATACTCCAGCAGGAATCTTTCCCTTCCAGCGAATAACGCAAGGTACTCTTGTACCTCCCTCATAACTGCTATACTTACCACCTCTGTATACCCCGGTAGCCTTATGATTTCCCAATAGCTCTACTGCCTGATCTTTATATCCGTCATCAATAACAGCACCGTTGTCACTGGACAGAATTATAATAGTATTATCATCCAGATTCAGTTTTTTCAATGTTTCCATCACCTGTCCTACAGTCCAGTCGAAAGACAACAAAGCATCTCCACGAGGTCCTAATCCACTTTTACCGGCAAAACGTTCATGAGGTACACGAGGTACATGAATATCATTGGTTGCCAGATAGAGGAAGAAAGGCTCTCCCGACCTTTTGCTGTTTTCTATAAACCGGATAGCATGAGTTGTTATGCTATCAGCTATGTCTTCATCTCGCCATAAAGCACTCTTACCACCTTTCATGTATCCGATACGAGAAATACCATTCACGATAGACTGATCGTGTCCGTGTGACGGATGCATACGTAAAAGCTCCGGATTATCTTTTCCTGTAGGTTCACCGGGGAAATTCTCGGTATAGCTTACATATACAGGATCATCAGGATCGAGCCCTACCCCTCTACCATTTTCCATAAAGATACAAGGAGTACGGTCTGCCGTAGCAGCCATAATATAAGAATAATCGAAACCGATATCAGCCGGATTAGGTTTTACCACTCCATTCCAATCTTGCTTTCCTGTTTCATTTCCCAGCCCGAGATGCCATTTTCCTACCACTCCAGTCTGGTAGCCGGCTTCCTTAAACATGTCGGCCATGGTATAACGGTCGGGAGTAATGATCATGGCAGCATTGCCGGCTGCAATTCCGGTTCCCTTTCTACGCCAGGCATATTCTCCCGTAAGCATGGCATAGCGCGAAGGAGTACTTGTAGCCGCAGCACAATGGGCATTTGTAAAACGGATTCCTTCAGAGGCCAGTTTTTCAACATTGGGTGTACGCACTGCTGAAGTACCGTTACAGCTCAAGTCACCATAACCTATATCGTCAGCATAAATAAGCAGTACATTCGGACGATCGGACTGCTGCTGTGCAACAGCCGATGAATACAAAGCCAAAGCACCTATCGGCAAAAACAGTTTTTTCATAGTATAATAGAGATTTAAATCAGTAGCAATTATATCCAAGTCGATTATCTTTTCGCATTAAATCTGAACCCCAGTCCCAGCATCAGGTTATTAGGATCTTTAAATTTATAAAGTTGGTATCCTACGTGCAGAAACAGATTTCTGGTAATATCCGTTTTCAAGGCTACTACCTGATAAAACGAATCCGTATCTGCTCCTTTGCAGACGACGTTCCGTCCTACACCTAAATTAATGGAAAAGACAGGCATTACAATCTCAGCACGAAGGGAAACACCCACTGCAAACTGTTCTTTGAAAGGAGGACGATGGAAGCGAATATTCTCTGCATCAGGACCACTTATCGTATTGGCAATGTGGTCGGCTATGTTAGCACTCTCATCGTACTGCGCATCCAGCGACAGACCGGCACGAAAGTAATGACTGAAATTATACATCGGATTAAAATTCAATCCGCCAACAGCAAAAGAACCGGGAACAAGCACCGCAGAACTTTCTGTAGGGAATACTCCCTTTTTCTTTAGCGCACCGTACACAATAAGGTCATAACTTATATACGGATCAAACGCTTTCCTGTTCCGGCAGGAAGTATAAGCCTTGTTATGCAACTCAAGTTTCTCCTTACTGCCGAAATAACGTATCAATCCGAAACTTCCGCCTATCGTATTGACTCCGGAATTGGGATATCCCGTATTGCCGTTTGAATAATGTGTCACACCTACTCCTGCCCGCAGATTCGTACGGGCATCAATCTGCCAGTTAAGCAGCAGACCAAAGTTGATATACGCATTTATTTTCGAACCAACTACATTGTTCATAGGATTCGTTTCCTCATCATATTTCTTCCATCCGAAAGACGCTCCAAAATTCCACTCATAGTCGAAAGACAAACGAGGGGTTATACTCATTATCCGGGAAGTCTGGAATGCATAAACAGCCAGAGGATTTCCTATTTCTTTAGAATTGAAGAAAGTATTATATCCCACTCCGATTCCCTGTATGGCATGCGGGTATATTTTCCCCCAATAAGTGTCGGGCGAAAACTTGAATCCATACTTCACATGTCCGGAAAAGGTCTTTCTGACCGGAGTCTGAGCTGCATTCACGCCTTTAAAGAATCCGTTTGTAGGAAATGTATATGCAGGACGAAAATCAACTCCTACCATATGAATCATCTTTCTGTCTGTACTGTCTTTTTCGCCTGCCACCGCACAAACAGACAAGCACAGAAACAGACACAGAAGTATAAGTCTGCTAGTTTTTCCACTCATCTCATTCTATTTTTTCAGGAATTATACAAAAGTCGTACAGCCCCTTGCTATAAAGTTTCCCTTCAAAAGTCCGCTTTCTTCCTGTAGAAGGAATGGAAATGTACAGCTTATAATCTATCCAATATTGCTCAATCATATAATAGACTGAAATTTTCCATTTTTCACCGGGAGGAATGACATATTCCTTACCTGCCAGATCGGATTCGATGGAAGTTTTAATTTCCTGAGAATTGACTCCGACCTCTGCCTTTGTACTTCCCAGAACCGGTTGTTTATCTACGAAATCGGGTATGACTACCAATGGCAAAGGAGTTCCCAAAAAGCGTTTATACAGCTCCTCTTCATTTACTCCATCTTTATTTCTAAAAGAAACTTCACGCGAAAAAGATGTTTCCAACGGAGTGAAGTGCCAGCTTGTCGGCTGATCGGATTTGCTGTTATTCACTACCAGCGAATAGTCAGGTTCCAGCGTATTGTCAGAATATAACAAGCTTTTCCAATCATATACAATACTGTCTACTTCGTATTTTGAGGTTTGGGCCAACGACACTGGAATAGATTTCATCTCATATTCATTGCCGACAATTATTTCAACGTCAAGAGCCGACCTGTTCATGTTTTCTCCCGCATAAATACAAAGTTCTCTGCCATTCCTCTTCTCTACCTTGAAGTTGCAATATTCATAACCCAACTTTATAACGGCATTGGCTCCATTCTCCAAAGGCAGGTTTCTTCCATCAGGTTTTCCCTCAAGGTCACAAACTACTCCCCACACATTTTCAGAGGCTCCATATATATTCAGGATATCCCAGTTATCCGACTTAAAATTTATTCTGGCAACAGAATCTGTTTCCGACAACTGCACCACCGGAACTTCAGGCAAATAATCGTCTATAAAGACTCCGCTATTGCATCCGACGGCAGATACCAATAAGCCCAACCACAATATTTTCTGTATATTTTTCATTTCTTATCTCTACATGAATATTTCCAACCTTACATACAGCCTGCAACCTTATCTCCCGGGAGGCATGATAACCGGTGATCCGCCCCGCTTGTCAATCATGACACTTCTTAATACTTCATAGAGAATTCCACCAACATCGATGCCTAAATCGAATTTATTGAATTTATAGTAAGGTGTAACAATCGGAACAGTCTGCCATCCCCGTTGGGGATCGTAATATCTCTGTGCTCCTACCTCCATACCAAACCGGTCGGTAAAATCATAGCCCACAGTAACTCCGAATGCGCTCCTGTTAAAACTATAACGGTTATCCGGAGAATATGAGCCGAAAACATTTATATGCAGTCTGTCAGCAGGACGGTATGTTACGATACCGGAAACTCCCAAAGACTGTCCTACACTATTCGGAAAATTATACTTTACCGCATCCACTCCCGCCTGAATAGAAAAATAATCATTCAGGTCATAACGATAAAAGAACGAGGCCTGATTTACTCTTCCCAGACCAGGCAATGTTTCCTGCATGCCACTGCCATAAAAATTAGGAAGGATTTGTCCACCCGTCGCATAATCTCCATAAAATCTGGGAGAAGGATTTGTATAATAAGGAGGTATATAAAAAGGCTTGCGCAATTTAATTTCTATTTTCTGTTCGTCCGGTATCTCATTTACCGGATCACTCAGTGTGTTTTCCTTGAAATCGGCAGCATATCCACCCGATTGTGGAGAAACGACAGCACCCTCAGACAATATTTTCAGACTGTCTTTTTCTTGCTTAATACTATTTACTTTCATGTTTTCCTGAGCATAAAGTCCTGCACAAGACAAACAAAGAAGTGATAATAGCATGATGTTTCTCCACTTCATATTCTTCATAGTTTGAGTTATGAATTCAAATATAGATGAAATAATTCATATAACAGCCAGATCTTAATCTATTTTAATACCCGAAAAGCAATATATCAAATAGACTGACATTTATCTCAAAACTCATTAGAATACATATCCCATTATTGGGGGCTCTACTTTTTATCCTTTTTGAAAATAGGTTTAATATATTTCTTGAAAATTTTTCCCACTTCAATGGTAGTTGAATTATTCAGCATATCATACGTTCTACCCGCTGATGGTTTAAGAGTGCGTCCGTAGTCTGTCTGAAGCCTTTTACTGAAATCTGGTCCTTCTTTCATGATGAGTTCAGGAGGACGACCTTCCATTGTCACATCATAAACAGGATCTTCTCCTCGTTTAGTCCAAATAGAATAAGGACACATACGGATATATTTCTTCGGCTTCTTTACCATAAAAGTATCCGTCAGATTTCGAGGTATTCCTTCGTCAAAAGGATTCTTAAACTCCATCCATTTCTTTTCAAGCGGAGCTTCCTGAGGTTTATTATAATCCATGCCGCTCGGAAGGAAATCAAACTGAATGAGTTTTACAGCTTCTTCATTCAGCTTAATTTCCTTATCTTCCTTCTGCTGCCCCATAACAGGCATTACTATCAGCAAAAGGAATTTCAATACCATATATCGCCGGATACAGTTCATTCTGCGTTTTTTATTCACTCATGTTCAATCGTGACATTTCATTTTCAGCCGCACTGCGGTTATTCATTGTACGTTCTGTCCGGAAGCGGTATGTAACAGTAAAGCCAACCTTCCGCGTGTCTTCCTTTCCGATACTGTTCATGATAATATCATTCAGACGGGCTGCACTGCGTATTTTGTTCTTATTGAAAAGGTCATACCCATCGAGCGAAAGCTGAAGCCTGTCATCTAGGAATGATTTTTTCAGACTCAGATTCAGAGACGTGTAACTCTTCGATTCGTACAGCTGATAATAACCTCTGGAACCATAATTAAAATCGGCAGATAACAAGAATCCGGAAGGAAGAGTGAAGCTATTGTTGAAATTCAGTATCATCAAAGGACGACCCGATTTCAGCATACTTCCATCCGGTCCAGGATAATCGAAGAATGTTTTCATACAGGTAAGCGTGAGTGAAGGTATCCACCACTTCACCGGATATTGCAGGTTTATCATACCCGTCAGATTATGCAGTTTGTCAAAATTATCCATGTAGCTGACCGTAACCGCCGAATTTCCCGGCATACTGTAAAATGCCGTTACCAGCGGATTGTGCGTACAGGTATAATTCAGGTTAAAGAACAGGAACTTATAAAACAGCATATAGTTCAAGTCATGAGTCAGAGCCTGTTTCAGGTAAAGATTTCCTTTCTGATAGGTAAACCGGTCTGTATACACGGCATTATCATTCATTACACCAAAAGGAGGACGCTCCGTATGAATGGAGTAAGTAAGCGACTGTTGCAGGCTCTCCGTATTATAACTTAAGGAAACAGAAGGCAGAAAATTGTGATAGGTCTGGTTCTGACTTTTGCTATCATTGGTTTCCCTCAGATCACTTCGTATGTGTTCGTAACGCAAGCCTGCTCCCAGCGACAGATTATTCCATGTATAATCGTATGACAGGTAGAGAGAATTCTTCAACTCTGTATTACGAGTACGGCCATTATTCAACGCACGGATATATTCTATATAGTCCGTTCCGCTTGTATGACTAAAATCATATCCCAAGCTGAAAGTTCCCGCTTTCTCGGTTTCATACGACAAGCTGAATTTGGCAGCAAACAAATCCCAGTCTGCTTTACGGTGATAGTCCATAGATGTTTCTGCATCGTCGCTTTCCCATTCACGAATATTCCCCCGGCTACGATCAGTCTTGTGAAGATAATCACCGAATACGTTCATTTTCCAGCCATTCTTCCAGTCGTTTATATAATACAAATTAAAATGGTTGCTGACGGACTTGTCGGACACATCACTGAGATTCTTAATGAAAGTAGAAACACCCTTGTCCGGTATCATGGAAAGAGTTTCATTTGAGGATGTATTACCTTCGCTGTATTTGCCTTCATATTTCAATCCAACCTCCGATTCTGGTGAAAAATGATAAGAAACACCACCCGTATAAGCATGGCTTTCGTTAAAAATCTGCTTTTGACTCAAATTAGTAAGATTCCAGATAGTATCACTTTGAGTCTGCTGATAAATATCAAGATCCGAATCCTTCTTTCCACGATCATAATTGTAAGAAAAAAAGAAATCCCAGTTTTTATAGTTGTAGCTTCCATTCATCCGGTAATTCTGGCTGAAATGATTTCCCTGCAACAGATTACCGCTGACATTAAAGGCAAGTCCTTCTCCCAGACGTTTGGTCTTGATTTCAATTACCGCACGCTGCTCCGAATGATAACGTACGTCAGGATTCGTCATCAGTCTGACAGACTGAATCTGGTCAATAGCCAGATTATTCAGTTCTGTTTGATCTGTAACCTCCCTGCCATTGATATAATACGTAGGTATACCTTTTCCTATCACTTCAATGGCGTCACCCCGCTGCTGTATACCTGGTATCTTACAAAGCAGATCATTCAGAGTGGTTTGTTTGGCAAGAATAGTGTTCGGCACATCAGCAGTAATTCCATCCCGGTTCAGTTTGAAAGGTTTCCTGTACGCTGTAATCTCCACTCCTTCGAGTTCAGTTTGTGAGAGCTCCATCCGAGCTATCGGCAGGGTAATGTCCGCATTAACAAGTATATTCTTATACAGCGTCTCATAGCCCAGATAGGAATAGCGGATAATATAGCTGCCACCATCGAGTGATGTGCTATATATACCGCAAGAGTCTGATACCGCACCTGTTACAAGCGTACTGTCTGACTGATTCAGAAATGCCACATTTACCATCGGCATTACTGCATTTTCTGAATCTATGATTTTTCCTTTAACAAAATGCTGACCATAGACAGGCATTATGATGAAACTGCCTATTATACCTAAAACCGTTGTTCTCATTGGCTAAATTTACACAATAATCTTATTCAAAAATTGTAGCTAGAAGCGTATTATCTTTCCAGCATTCATGTTAATTATTTTTCCTATTGTCTGACTTCAATCCGAGCTTAAACTACACAAATAGATAATAAACCTACTCTTAATCTTTGGATACTGAAAATATTCAGCATCTTTAATTAATCAATTAGTTCCTAATATTTGACTATAACAAGTCTTTAATGTAGTAAGTCGATTATTTTTTAATGCCCGAACCGTGAAGTGTCTACTTCTTTTACCTCCTGTTTTTTATATCCTCCAAAACGGTATGTAAAGTTCAGAGATACTGTACGGGTGTAGAAAGAACTGTTCATATCCAAATACTGACCTTTGAAGCGAACCTTCATATCCGGCATGCTGGAATTAAAGATGTCACTGCAACGTGCCGTAAGTGTACATTTGTCTTTGGCAAAGTTCCACTTCATTCCGGCTGTAAGATTGAATGTGCTTGCAAGATCCAACGTTCCCTGAATGAAAGGTGTTTGTATGTTCCCTGTCAGCTCAAACGAAAGGTTCTTTCCAACCTTGAAGGTATTATCAAGTGTTCCGACAAATATCCATTTCTTACGATCAAAAGGTATGTCAAAAAATTGGTCACATTTCTGTCGTGCCTGCATTCCTACAAGTGTAAGCCTTGCATCATACCAGTTCCCCATACTGAACGGTACAATGATATTGGCTCCTATCATACGCATATAGTTCCAGTTAGTGTTCTTGTATATCAATGCCAACCGGTCGGTTGCCTGATAGGGAGACTGGGCAAAGTAATCGGATGTATGTTTATAGAACAGGCCAACGATATACTTCTGTTTCAATATATAGTTTCCATTCAGATTATAGTTCGTCATAGGTCTTAAACCAGGCGTTCCCTGAATTTCAGAATATCCATTCAGATAGGTGACTGAAGACTGCATATCCCAGTAACCAGGATATGTCTTGTCTGTTGACAGGGATAGCTGGAAAATATGTTGCGGACTTTTCAGATATGTCAACGAGGCTTGCGGATAGACCGCCCATTTGTGATAATTGCCAATAGTATAATATTCCCCAGTAGCCGAAACAGTGAACGAAGTCCCTGTTGCCCAATTCTTGCTCAGCGAGAAATAGAAATTAGTTGTCTGCTCTTCCAGCTTAGCATCAGTATTTTCAGGTTTTATATTACCTGTCACATTATTATAAGTCTGAAAATCGTAGTTTTTTGTATAGAGATAGGAAACACCGTAACCTATACCCCAATTATTGGGCAGACTATGTTTCTGGTCTGCATAAACAGAGTAACGGTCAATACGCTGGCCGCCGGTCAGGGTATATGCGTTTTCACTATTATCTGTAAGCTGTGTTAACATTGTCTGGTTATTATCAGAAGTGAATCGGGTATAATCACCGCCTAATTCGAGTCCGAAACCGGAACTGTATTGTACAGCTATGTTATGCATCTTATTTTCTGTAAATTTATCGAGAGTGGATTGCTGAAAACTTCCGTCTGCTATACTACGACCGTTTCTGTCGGGAGTAAAACTTCCGGTATAAGCAATATTCAGACGATTCTTTTCATTGATATTGTATTCCAGAGCCGTTCTTACATTATGCATCCAGCTTTTGGTACTTAGTTTCTCATTTTGAGTTATTTCATAAACCTTATCGCCTAATGTATGTCTGGAGAACAAGTCCGTATATTCCATTATTTTGGCATTGTCGGCCCCATACATTACATCCAGAGTTACTTTAGGCGTAGATAATCGGAAATTACCATTCGCACCGCCACTACTGAAATATCTGTTCTGATAATATGTGCTCAACTCTCCCTGAAATGAACAGTCATTTGAGCGTTTCATCACCACATTGATGACAGCTCCACGCACATGGAGTTCAGGAGGGGCACTATATATGACTTCTGCTTTCTCTACACGATCTACCGGTGTATTGCGCAGCAATGTTTCTAGCTGATCTGCTGTCATAGTCGTAGGCTTGCCGTTCATCACAATTGTAAGAGAACTAGCTCCTGCAAGAGAAAGAGTTCCGTTACTCTCCTGCACTCCCGGTAGTTTGGATATAGCCTCGTATGCATTGTTTACAGCCCGTTTCTCAGAAAGTACCGAAAGATCATATCCAAGCCGTCCGTCTTCTACTTTAACCAATGGTCTTTCTCCCTTAATTACTACTTCCTCCAGATTATAGTCTTTCGGCTCCAGTGTAATGATGCCGACATCATGAGCCCGACCTTTTATTTGTCTGGTCTGATAAAGTAAGTGCTGGACAATAAGCTGATAACTCTCCGGCTCCGGTTTAAGCATAAATGTACCGTCGGCCGCAGAGATGGTAGCCTCTAAATAAGTTGAATCCGGTAGTTGCATGACAATGGTCGCACCTTCTACCGGTTGTTGATGGATGTCTACTATTGTTCCTTTTATCTGGCTAAAGGCCCAAACCGGCAATGCTGTATACAGCAATAGTCCTATCAATCGCTTTGATTTCATTACATTTATTTCTTACGATCGTTTTCTAAAAACTGCCTCTCTTCTTATGCAGTTTCCTGCTTTACCAGTTTTCTGCTACAAATGTATAAGATTATATCAGAAAAGCTTCCTCTTTTCCCTTCTTTAAAAGAAGGCATAATAAACTTTAACTGAAAAACGATAGTGTATCGGAATGATAGGAATAATAAAAAAAGTCCTGAAAACCGGTCAAGTTTTCAGGACTTCTCAATGTTTTGCCTCACGGCCTGGTACACCCTCAGGGATTCGAACCCTGGACCCACTGATTAAGAGTCAGTTGCTCTACCAACTGAGCTAAGAGTGCATCCACTATAAATTGTCAAATTTCCCGTGCAACTTCATCTGAAAGTACACCCTCAGGGATTCGAACCCTGGACCCACTGATTAAGAGTCAGTTGCTCTA
>DXLO01000053.1 GCA_019414665.1 Bacteroides sp.
GAGACGGTTGTTTTGCTTTCCAAGGGAGAAATCGACTCAAAGAAGGTGCGGGTGGAGTTCTCGCTGGAAGATATGGATATGTCCGGCTTCCAGAAGGGCGCGACTTATGAGCAGATCAAGGCGTATGTGTTGGAGCATACCGGTTTGAAGGTATCTTCCCTGTACATCTCACAGATAAAGCGCAAGTGCGGGCTGGATGTGGGGCAAAATTATAACCTGTCAAAGAAGGAAGATGCCAAAGTGCCAAAATGTCCGCCGGAGAAGGAAGCGGCGATCAGGGATGCGTTGAAATATTTTCAGATGATTTAAGAGTCTATTGAGCAAAAAAGCAGTAAATCAATTTCAGATTTACTGCTTTTGCTGGCCGGGCCGGTGAGCTACGAGCATTCATGACTTTTTGATAACTTGTTCCATACTGATATATTAAGCGGAAAGTTGTGGCCCTGTATTTTCAGAGGGAAACGAATGCTCCTTGAATATATCCCACAAAATATGCCATCGCTATACTCAGTGCAATGCAACATATACATAGTATTTCAGCAATTACCTTTTTTTCGATTATTTCATTTATGGACTTTCCGTAATCAATAGTAGACCATACCATTGAAAGCAAAAATAGAATTGAAATCCATTGAGTATGAAATGATAGTCCCATGCTAACAAATACATAGTTTGAGATGATGTAAAAAGCGCTTCTGACTACAACTTCTGTCACTTTTACAATCCGATTTCTCATAGAATTCTCCCTCTCTGATAATACTGTGGGCGGCAGCACTCCTTGCTGTCGCCCCTTGATTGCCTATCTGCAAAGGCGGGCGGGGCTGTCAACGGCGGCGCTTGCGCCGTTCATCTTGACCGTTGACTGGCTCGGCTGGCTTTGCTATTCCGTGATCTCTTTCAGTTATTGTCAAAGGAAATGTAGATAGTTAGACTATTGGGTATGTAGCTGATACTTAACCACTTTTCGTCGTTTGATAAAAGTGTCCCGATAGAAACATAGTTTTCTCCCTCGATTTCCTCTGACACATTTTCAATTACGGAAAAGCCTTCTTGGTTCAAAAGCTCCATATACTCGTTATAGTCGTTTTCGCTAATACCGGTAAGGTTGATATTACAATTCTCATGTTCTGTATCAAGTGTAGCCCATGCAACCGTACCAGGCGCAACAGGAAGCCCCTCTGTGTACTCATTCTCAGGCCAAACACCCTCGTCCAATTTTGTAACACTATTAGATTGCGTATTGTTCTCATTGCTTGTCGGTGTAGATGAGGTATTTTGATTAGAACACGCAGCCAAAAAAATCATAATCATGATTGTGAATACAGAAATATATTTCTTCATTGGTTACCTCCTGTTTTTGTGTATGGTTCGGATAATTAACAAAAGAGCAATAGCTGTTGCTGCAAACCCAATAGCCAAAAGGATTTGCGAAATATCAAAGGCAAACGCGCCCTCAATCTGTATATTTGTTGTCGCGTCTGCCTGCCCGATTGCTCCTTCTGGTACTTTTCCTGATTGTGTAACAGCATATACTGAAAAGGCAGCAACCGCGATAACGAGCGCGGCAAGAGTAGAAATAATACCGTTTCTTTTTTTCGATTTGGTGTTATCAATGCCAAACTGTTCTGCGGTGCTGTCTGCAAATTCTTTTGGCGTCCCCAAACGCTGGATAATCTGCTGTTCTGTTTCTCCATGCTCCATAGCAGAAGCAAAAACTTCATTCAAGTCACGCACAACCTCTTTTTTCATTTTGCGTGGTAAAGATAGTTCCTTTTTAACCTGTTTGATATATTGTTCTTTCATTTGGACACCCTCGCTTGTTGATAACTTTCTATAAAGCCGTTTACGCAGTTTTCATAGCTTGACCAAAATAAGATTAGTTCATCAAGTACATTCCTGCCTTTATCAGTTAAAGAATAATACTTTTTTGAGCCGCCATTTGCCGCAGCCGGAGCCAACCGGCATTTGATTAGTTCTGCTTCCTGTAAACGATACAAAATGGGGTAAATGGTTCCCTCTTTCGCATATCCCAAAACAGACGCACTATTGTTCAATTCGGTTATAATTTCATATCCATAAGTTTCCTTGCGTCCGATTAGGCATAAGAGTATCATTTCCAGAGAGCCTTTTTTGAATTGCTGGACATATTTGTTATTCATATCGTCGCCTCTCTTTAGTTTCGCTATTTAGGTTTACTAAGTAGCAACTATATTATATCTCTTCCGAAGTATCAGAGTCAATAGGCTTAACGAAAAAGTTACAAGATGTCTGTGTAAGGTAATGACAGAATAGCGGTGTGCTGGCGAACTATGCTTTATTTTGTTTTTTATCTAAATCATTCAATAGGGCGGTAGCATCCCTATTGGCAAGGGGATTCCAAAAGGGAACAGCGTTCTCCTTTGTCTGGGGTGTTCAGAGGGGATAGTGTTCCCCTTTGACCGGAAGAATCCAAAGAAACCGGCGGTTTCGTGGCACACGATTTTCCGTAGGAAAGTCTAGTGTGTTATACCTTTGTGGAGCAGATGGCAGCCGGAATTGTAGCACACTCTGAAAAGTGTGGCCACAGTTGCGGCGTTCTGGCGGGAAAGGTTGCCCCTTGCGGGGCTGCATAAGCGACAGAAAAAAGGCTGGCAGGCGGTGCGGATATGCACTGTCTGCCAGGCGTGTCATTTGCGGAACAAAGGTATATCAAAGCCCCCGTCAGCCGCTGCTTCCCATCGTATCAGAACCACCACGGCAGCTTTCCGCGCAGGCTGTCCATCGCCTCGCCCTCCACCTTCTTTGTCCGGCTCTCGCTGAGATGGAAATGGAGCGCCGCGCCGATCAGCGGGTGTTCGATGCCATCGGTAAAACCATAGCGGTACAGCAGATAGGTCTGCTCTCTGGCAGTCAGCTTGTCCAGCGCCGCATACAATTCTGTCAGCTGTTCTTTTTTGATATAGATTTGCTCCGGCGTTTGGGTGTGAGGGTCGGCTATGGCTTCGATCCGCAGCATCCGTTCATCCTCTGAGAGAACGTCATCCAGATATACTCTCTGGAAGCTGGGGCCATCTTTCTTATCCACCATCCGTTGTTCAAATTGAGCGAGGGCGGCGCGGATGCAGTCTGTCATGGCATTGCGGATTGCCGGTGCTGCATAGGTCAGAAATTTCATGCCCCGTCCTGCATCAAACAAAGGGATCGCGTTCAGCAGGCCGATACTTCCCTCCTGCATCAAATCATCCAAATCAATTCCAATATCATTTTCATCCAGCCCCATGTTTCGGTATTGCTCCAGCGCAATTTTTCGGATGAATCCCAGATTCTTTTCCAGCAGAATGTCACGGGCAGCCGTATCCCCTTTCTGTGCCAGTCTACACAGCTGCTCATTGCTCCGGGTCGGCATTTTGCTTCTCCTGCGCGTGGTCTAAGGTGGATTGGAGAAATTCCGTCAGCGCCTGACCGAACTTGTCTAATGCTTCCTTTTGCACACCGTCCATCCCCGCTGCGCTCTGGGTGACGGCGGCGGAAATCATTTCGGGCGTGATGGTCGGAGTATGAACATCCGCCCCTTTGGTGAGTTCGGTAAACATCTGCTGAGTGATGCCCTTGGTCAAGGACTGCGCTGCTGTGAAATCGTTGCCGATCTCTTTCTTCACTTCCCGCAGCGCTGCCATAAATGTGTTCTGTATCATCGTCAGGTCTGCCTGATATACGGGAACTTTCTGCCGGTTGACAGTTCTGGCCGCCTGCACCGCAGCGTCTGTTTTATTGTTTCGGCGCAGCATGGCGCTGAGAGTAGTAAGCATCTGGTTCTGTCCGGCGAAACCGGCGGCCAGCGTATCGTCAAAATATTGCTCAATCATATAGGTGACTTCTGCAAAGCGAGGGCTTTCCAAAAGGCGGTTGACGATCTCTGCATTGGCTTTTCCGGTGTACAGATTCCGCGCCGCCTGCACCGACAGGCCCAGTTCTTCAATATCAAAATTTGTCCGGTCGGGCGTGTTGACTTCCCCCAGCAGGAAATCTGTGGAGACTTCAAACACTTTCGCAATGCGGAGCAAATGTTCTGTGCTGATCTTATCAGTCTTACCGCTGACAAACCGGCTGATGGCGCTCTCGGTGCTGCCGATGCGGGTCGCCAGCTGTGCCTGGGTAATTTTATGTTCCTTCATAAGCTCCTGCATCCGCTGCCGGATATTGCCGGGCAGATAGGCTCCCTCCATGTGACGCACCTCTCTTCTGAAAACTCTCTTTATCCATTATACCTGATAAAACCAGCGCGGGCAAATGCTTTCCGCTGGCTTCGCCGCTCTGAGGTCTTGCATTTTTGCAAGATTTCAGGGCGGCGTTTTTTCATTTCTTGCACTTTTAGCGGATTTTTCGGTTTATAGGCTTTTTCCCCGTATATTCAGGCAGACGGGCAGATACCGTCAATAAATAATGGAGGACAAAGCCTATGAATTTATTTGAAACTGTAAAATCCGCTGTCACCGTGAAGCAGGCCGCCGAATACTACGGCTGTAAGGTCAACCGGGGCGATATGATCTGCTGCCCCTTCCACGATGACCGGCATCCCAGCATGAAGCTGAACAGGGATTATTTCTATTGCTTTGGCTGCGGGGCTACCGGGGATGTGATCGATTTTGTGGCGCGGCTGTTCGGCCTGAGCAGCTACGAGGCCGCAAAGAAGCTGGCCTATGACTTTGGCATCGACCCGGACAAGCCCCCGGCAGCGATGGCTTTGAAAAAGCCCTATCCGCTGGCGCGGGCTTTCCGCAACGATGAGATACACTGCCAGCGGGTGCTCTGCGATTATCTGCATCTGCTGGAACGCTGGAAGGTCGAATATGCCCCGCAATCGCCGGAGGATGAACTGGATGACCGCTTTGTGGAAGCCTGTCATATGATCGAGTATGTAAATGATTTGTTGGACGTTCTCATGTTTGCGGAACTGAAGCAGCGTGTGAAAGCGGTGGATATGCTGCTGAAGGACGGCACTATCACCGCGCTGGAGCAGCGGCTCAGACGTCTGGAAAAGGAGGTGCAGCACCGTGGCGAAGAACGAGCAATCGCGTGAGGCCAACCAGCCCATCTGGTTTGACGGCAAGAGTATCAATGAAGCCCTGTTTTGTGATGATTTTCTCGGCAGACACAAAATCATCTACACAAACGGGGCTTTTTTCACGCCTGATGGCCGCGTGACCGATGAGCTGCCACTGCGTGGAGAAATTTTTGAGGAACTGAAATGCTGTGCGGTCAGCAATATCCCCCGCAAAATCAGCAATATCGTGGAGCTGATGAAGCTGGCGGCGCTGGTAGAGGATTTCCCGCCGGAGGCTGACCGCATTCATCTGGCAAACGGCACGTTGTTTCTGGATGGCTCCTTTACGGAGGGAAAACCGGACATCGTGCGTTGCCGCCTGCCGGTGGCCTATAATCCCGATGCGCCCACGCCGACCCGCTGGCTGGCTTTTCTGGATGGGCTTCTTTACCCGGAGGACATTCCCACTTTGCAGGAATATATCGGCTACTGCCTGATCCCCAGCAACAAGGGACAGCGCATGATGGTCATTAAGGGCAATGGCGGCGAGGGTAAGAGCCAGATCGGCGCGGTGCTGTCCGCCCTGTTCGGCAGCAACATGAAGGACGGCAGCATCGGCAAAATTTCCGAGAACCGTTTTGCCCGCGCTGATCTGGAACACATTCTGCTGTGTGTCGATGATGATATGCGGATGGAGGCCCTGCGGCAGACCAACTATGTCAAATCCATCGTCACCGCACAGGGTAAAATGGATTTGGAGCGTAAAGGCAAGCAGAGCTATCAGGGATGGATGTGCGCCCGGCTGCTGGCATTCAGCAATGGCGACTTGCAGGCTCTCTTTGACCGCAGTGATGGCTTTTATCGGCGGCAGTTGGTGCTGACCGCCAAAGAGAAACCTGCCGACCGTGTGGATGATCCCGACCTGGCAGAGAAGATGAAGGCCGAGGTGGAGGGCATTCTGCTGTGGGCTTTTGCGGGATTGCAGCGGTTGGTAGCGAACAACTTCAAGTTCACCGAGAGCCAGCGCACCAAAGAGAACCGGGAGGCCGTCAAGCGGGACAACAATAACGTGTTTGATTTTCTGGAATCCGAGGGCTATATCCGGCTGAAAGCGGATGCGTCCATCAGTTCAAAGGATTGCTACGACATTTACCGGATGTGGTGCGAGGAAAATAGCCTGACTGCACTCAAACGCCGCAGCTTCAGCGATGCGCTGGTGGCAGCCTGCGGTAAGTACAATCTGGAACACTGCAACACGATTACCAATTCGGCAGGACGCCGGGTATGGGGCTTTATGGGGATCGAGGCAGTGGCAAGGCCGCATATAAACGAGTTTACGGACGCTTCACAGTGTACGTACGTACCGGAAGACTGGCGGGATTGATTTCCGATCTGGTCGCCGGTACGTATGTACGCAGCGATTGACCCTGTTACCTCATATATTGTAGAGGCGCTTCATTTGGATAAAGTGGTCGTGCCCATTTTGGGTACACCTATTTTGATGTGTAAAAGTGGTTATGGATATTTTGTCCACCACCAGAACCGTGAAATTCTTCGCGCTTTTGTGCTGTGAAGTAGGTGTGGTCATTTTGACCACACCTGAAGCGGTCAGTAAAAGCGGTGATTTTGCAGGCATATTTTAGAGCAATCTCAAAACAGCGAAATGTTTCTCTTTTATCCGTATACAGTTCGCCGGATGGCGGCTCACGGAACGACGTACAGATTGCAGCATTTTGTGACAATACAGCCCGAACAGTGAAAAGTCCCGCATTTCTGTGAAGTCGAATATTCCGCCGTTGACCAACGATACGCAGGGAATCATTTCTATCGCAAAACAGCATTTGCACAAATTTCACCATTGACCAAAGCCGGTGCGCTCCCCAGCGTAGCCGGTTCTTTTTATGACGCAACCGAAAATCATGTTTTATCTATCAAGTGACAAAGGGCTTCACTTGCGAAAATGGAGGAATATATTTTATGAAGTCAAGTATCCGAAACGAAATCAAGGCGCAGATCATCCGCGCCGGTTACACCATGCAGGAAGTCGTTGACCAGCTGCACGATGAGTATGGGTGGAGCGACAGCGTATCCAATCTTTCCGGAAAATTGCAGCGGGAATCGCTGCGGTATCGGGAGGCCGTGGAGTTGGCTGACGTGCTGGGATATGACATTGTCTGGCAGAAACGGAGGGATTGAGTATGGAAAAAGCACAATACGCGATTATGCGATTTGCCAAATATAAGGGGCCTGAAATCGGCAATATCGAGGCCCATAACGAGCGCACAAAGGAAAAGTACGCCAGTAATCCCGATGTGGATACCAGCCGAAGCAAGTACAACTTCCATCTGGTCAAACCGCCCGGCAAGTACCGGGCCGAGTCAGAGAGGCAAATTGCCGCTGCCGGATGCCGTACCCGGAAAGACAGTATCCGTATGATCGAGACGCTGTTCACAGCCAGCCCGGAGTTCTTTAAGGGAAAGAAACGGGCGGAAATTCGGGTATTTTTCGAGGAAGCTCTGCACTTTTTGGAACAGCATCAGCCCAAAGAGACAATTATATCCGCCGTGGTGCATATGGACGAGAAAACGCCCCATATGCACCTTTGTTTTGTCCCTTTGACGGAGGATGGCAGGCTCAGCGCCAAAGACATCATGGGCAATAAAAAGAAGCTGACCTGGTGGCAGGATGAGTTTTGGAAACACATGGTCAAGAAGTTTCCAGATTTGGAGCGTGGCGAGAGCGCCAGCCTGACCGGGCGCGACCATATCCCGCCCCGCGTATTTAAGGAGATGACCAGACTGACCAAACAGAAAAGCAAACTGGAGGATCTGCTCACTGGAATCAATCCCTTTAACGCCAAAAGCCGGGCGGAGGAAATCTGCAAGATTCTGGATACCTATATTCCCAGCGTGGAGAAGATGGACACACTGCTGCGGAAATATGGCGTAGCCTTCACGAAAACAGCATCCGAAAACAAAAAGTTGAAAACGAAAAATGCCGAACTGGAAGAATCTCTTGCATCGGCGCAGAAGGTCAGCACCCTAAAGCAGATCGAAGACCTCAAGCTGCGGCGCGACTATGACAGTGCCGTGGCGATTTTGGAACAGATACCGGCAGAAGTTTTGAACATCTATGCGCAGAGCAGCCATAGAGGAAAGGAGCGGCCTATTGAGCAAAGTTTATGATGATCCGAAATATAATGCGGCATTTGACCGCTGTGTTGATGTGATGGCGCGGCTGTTGCAGAAGTACGGGCCACAGCTGTTGGGGCAGATGCAGGAGACTGAGAAGGATGGCCGTACACAGTCTGCGGCATCAGGAAAGCAACCCGTTCCTGTGTATCAGGAATTTGACAAAGCCGCTTGATATAAATTAAATTTACACGTTGCGTATTTGTTTGGCGTATGCTATAATAAATACGCAACGTGTATTTTTGCTTTATGGGGTAAATGAAATGGACTGCAAAACCAAAATAAAAGAATTGCGGGAAAGCACTGGCATGAATCGCAAGGAATTTTGTAAATATTTTCAGATTCCCTATCGGACTGTGACAGAATGGGAACTGGATAACCGCCATGCGCCGGAATATGTACTCCGTTTGTTGGAGTACTACATTCAGAATGAAGGTCTGGCGAAGAAGAAAGTAACGGATGAATGTTTAGAGCTGGAAGAAAGGGGCGGCCTGCATGAAGAAAACTAAAACAAAATGTTATCTCTACACACGGGTATCTACATCCATGCAGGTGGACGGATATAGTCTGGATGCTCAGCGAGACAAACTGCGGAAATACGCTGAATACGAAGATATGGTAGTGGCTGGTGAATATTCTGATGAAGGCTTTTCCGGCAAGAATATTCAGGGCAGGCACGAATTTCAGCGGATGCTGCAAGACATTCAGGACTGCAAAGACGGTGTGGAATATGTGCTGGTGTTCAAGCTGTCCCGGTTTGGCAGGAATGCCGCTGACGTTCTGAATTCCTTGCAGCTGATGCAGGATTTCGGTGTCAATCTGATTTGTGTGGAAGACGGCATTGACAGTTCCAAAGATTCCGGCAAGCTGATGATTTCTGTCCTTTCTGCGGTGGCAGAGATAGAGCGTGAAAATATTCGGACACAGACGATGGCCGGACGGGAGCAGAAAGCCCGTGAAGGAAAATGGAACGGTGGCTTTGCCCCTTATGGATACCGCCTTGAAAAAGGCGAACTGTTGATTGCTGAGGATGAAGTGGACGTGATCCGCACCATCTTTGACCGCTATATTCACACCAACGATGGTGTCAGTGGCGTGGCAAAATATCTGAACCGGCAGGGCTTTGTGAAGAAGTTAAGGCAGAACGGCACCATTCCCGGTTTTTCTGCCAGCTTTGTGAAGAGTATCATTGATAATCCGGTATATATGGGAAAAATCGCCTATGGCAGACGCCGGACAGAGAAGAAGATCGGCACACGGAATGAGATGCACGTAGTTGAGCAATCGGAGTTCCCTGTGTACGAGGGGAAGCATGAGGCTATCATTTCAGAAGAAGATTGGAACCTCGCGCAGGAAAAACGGAAAATCAATGCTTACCGGCGTGAGAAAGTCAATGACCCTACCCACGCACATATCTTGTCCGGTATTCTGAAATGCCCCTGCTGCGGCAAAAGCCTGTACGGGAATATTGCGAAAGCCCACAGCAAGGACAAAAAGACCCGCTATTACTATTACTGCAAGAATACGGTGACGCCAACAGGCCACGAGTGTACCTTCCGGCTGAATATTGAGCAGATGGAAATGAACCGCATGGTAGCGTCAATCATCTCTGCTATGGTCAGTGACCCACGGTTTGCGGATGCAATCAAGGCGAAAATCGGCTCCGCTGTCGATACGAACGATTTGGAGAAGCAGCTGGAAGCATTACAGGCGCAGCTTCGGCAGACATTAGGCACAAAGGCCCGACTGGAACGGCAGATGGACGGTTTAGATGTGAATGACCCGTATTATGACCGGAAAATTTCTGATTTGCAGCGCCGATATGACGAGCAATATGGCGCAATAGATGAGATTGAAGTCCAGATTGACGATGTGCAAAGCCAGATACGGAGTATCCGGCAGGAGAAGATTTCGGGTGATAATATCTACCGCCTGTTGCTGGCATTCGATCAGGTCTATGAAGCAGCCTCCGAAGTGGAGCGGAAGGAGTTCATGCGGGCGTTTATTGAGCGGATTGAGTTATTCCCGGAAAAGCAGCCGGATGGCAACTGGATTAGGAAGATTATCTTCAACTTCCCTGTCCCGGTGAATGGAACAGAAGTGAAAGAATTGCCCTTGGAAAATGAAACAATAGTCGAGACGGTATGT
>DXLO01000054.1 GCA_019414665.1 Bacteroides sp.
TATAAAGATTTACCGTTTGAGATGCCTCGTGTTAAGGCTCCGGTTTTTCCGGATAATGAGGTTAACCTGAAAGATTTTGGGGCTGTTGGCGACGGTATGCATCTTTGTACTGAAGCATTTGCCAAGGCTATTGATGCTTTGGATAAAAAAGGAGGTGGAAAATTAACAGTTCCGGCTGGTGTATGGTTTACTGGTCCGATTGTTTTGAAAAGCAACATCAATTTGCATATAGAAAAAGGAGCTATTGTTTTGTTTTCTCCAGATGTCGATTTATATCCGTTGGTAGAAACGGTATTCGAAGGTTTGGATACCCGACGCTGCCAGTCGCCGATATCGGGTCGTAATCTGGTGAATGTAGCCATAACAGGTCAAGGAGCGATTGACGGGAACGGTCATTACTGGCGTCCTTTAAAGAAACAGAAGGTAACAGAGGGGCAATGGAAAGCGGCTACTTCCCGGGGAGGAGTATATAAGCGTCCCGATTACTGGTTCCCTTATCCTGAAACATTGAAAGGAGATACTATCAGTAACATGAATGTACCTCAGAATCTGAAGACAGAAGAAGAGTGGCAAAGTGTACGCCATTTCCTTCGTCCGGTGATGGTTAGCTTCATAGAATGTAAAAATGTATGGCTGGAGGGAGTAATTTTTCAGAATTCCCCGGCATGGAATCTTCATCCGCTTATGTGCGAGAATGTTTTGATTGAGAATGTAGAAGTACGTAATCCGAGCTACGCTCAGAATGGCGATGGACTTGATTTGGAATCATGTAAAAATGCTTTAATCGTAAATTCTTCGTTTGATGTGGGTGATGACGGTATTTGTCTGAAGAGCGGAAAAGATGAAGACGGACGTCGTCGTGCTCGTGCTTGTGAGAATGTAATAGTGGACGGATGTACGGTATACAAAGGACATGGAGGTTTTGTAGTAGGAAGCGAGATGAGTGGAGGTGTACGTAACATCTCTGTCAGCAACTGTCAGTTTTTAGGAACAGATGTTGGACTCCGTTTTAAGAGTAAACGAGGTCGCGGTGGAGTCGTAGAGAATATATGGATCCGTAATATTTCGATGATTGATATTCCGACCGAACCGGTAACCTTTAATCTTTATTATGGAGGCAAATCAGCTGTTGAAGTTCTGGAAAGCGGTGAAGTCGTTCCAGTAAAAGTTCCTCCAATGCCGGTAGATGAAACAACTCCCTGTTTCCGGAATATCCATATTGAACATCTGACCTGTTCAAATGCACGCCGGGCTATGTATTTTAATGGAATACCCGAGATGCCTATAGATGGTATTACATTGAAACATATACGTATCAGTGCAAAGAAAGATGCTGAATTTTATTATTGCAAGAATATTCATAAAGAAGATGTAAAGATAGAATTGTTGGTAAAATAGAGATAATATTAAATCTTGTTTTCGAGCCTGAAGATGCCGTGAGGCATTTTCAGGCTTTCTTTAGTGTAATACTAACTAATCTGAATGGATTTTTTATTTAAATGAGTATGATATTCGTGCATTTGTATATTTTTCTAGTAGAATGTACATTATTCTATGTAGGATTTTGTTTAGATGTTTTATATTCGCAATGTACATAAATATGCTATTATTCAAGGTTCTACATTAACTTAAAGAAATAAAATTAAGAATACATGAAAAAACTGATTTATTCACTTGCTGCCCTGACTTTAGCAGCGTGCAGCGCTGAAAAGCAAGAACCTATCGACCGTCATGCGTTGGTTACCCGCAACAATCCCTCTGTGACGGCTGTAGATTCATTGGCATCTTTGTCTGTTGGTAATGGAGAGTTTGCTTTTACAACGGATATTACCGGACTGCAAACTTTTCCCGACGTATATAAAAATGGTGTACCTTTAGGAACACAGAGTCAGTGGGGCTGGCATAGTTTTGCTAACCCTGATGGATATAAGCCGGAGGATGCCTGGAGAGAATACGATTTTGGCCGTGGACATAAAGAGATATATTCTTGTCAATTTAAAGAAGAAGGACGTCAACGTGAGGCATCCAATTGGCTTCGTGTTAATCCTCATCGTTTGCATTTGGGAATTGTGGGATTGGAACTGGAAGAGGGTGTTACGGCTTCTCAGTTGCAGAATATCCAGCATAAACTGGATATGTGGAATGGAGAGGTGAGCAGTAGTTTCAGTATTTCGGACGTTCCGTACTATGTGCAGACTGTTTGTCATCCGGAATATGATATGATTGCTGCCCGTGTTTCATCTCAGTTACACCCTGGAATAAAATTCCATTTCCCTTATCCTACAGGTGGACATTGTGATGATGCGTGTAACTGGAATGCAAACGATAAACATACTACTACTCTTGTCAGTCAAGACGAGCAGTCGGCTGTACTGAAGCGTGAACTTGATGCTACAACTTACTATGTAACTATCCGTTGGGAAGGAAAAGCTACATTGGCAGAGAAGAGTAAAAACTATTTTGTATTGACACCTGCTGATACTGTTCTGGCTTTTACTTGTCAGTTTACTCCGGAGGAATCCAAGACTCCTGCTGTTACATTTGCAGAAGCGGAGAAGGCTTCGTCCGAATATTGGAATAACTTCTGGAATAAAGGTGGGGTAGCTGATTTCTCTCTCTGTACCGATCCTAGAGCAAAAGAACTGGAGCGTCGTGTTGTTTTGAGTCAATACCTGCTTGCAATTCAGTGTGCAGGTTCTACTCCTCCACAGGAAACCGGGCTTACTTATAATTCTTGGTTTGGCAAGTTCCATATGGAAATGATCTGGTGGCATCAGGCACAATTTGCTTTATGGGGACATCCTGAACTGCTCGACCGTACATTGGCGTGGTATCATCAGGCTGAGCCGGTTGCCCGTGAAATAGCAAAACGTCAAGGATTCGAAGGAATACGTTGGATGAAGATGACAGATCCTAGCGGAATGGAAGCACCTTCCAATGTAGGAAGCTTCCTTATCTGGCAGCAGCCACATCTGATTTATCTGGCAGAGCTCCTGTATCGTGCCAATCCTTCGGATGAACTGATCAAAGAATACAATGATCTGATTCAGAAGACTGCAGAATTTATGTATTCCTTTGCTGTTTACGATAAAGAAAACGACCGTTATATTCTGAAAGGAGCTATTCCTGCACAAGAAACATTGCGTGCTGCCGATACGGTAAATCCTCCGTTTGAATTGTCATACTGGTTGTTCGGTATGCAGACTGCACAGACCTGGCGCGAACGTGCCGGAATGGAGCGTGTGCCTGAATGGGATACACTGATAGAAAAGCTTTCTCCTCTTGCTTACAATGATGACAAGTTGTATCTGGCTGCCGAAACAGCTGTCGATACATACAAGGATATCCGTTTTACATCCGATCATATGGCTGTGCTTGGAGCAGTAGGTATTTTGCCGATGAATAAGCTGGTCAATCCTGAATATATGAAGAATACGCTGAACTGGGTATGGGATAACTGGAACTGGAACAAGACATGGGGATGGGACTATCCGATGACTGCCATGGATGCTGCTCGTCTGGGTGAACCTGAGAAGGCTGTAGGGGCTTTGCTCATGGATAAGCGTACCAATACTTATTTGGTAAACGGACATAACTATCAGGACGGACGTCTGCGTGTATATTTGCCAGGCAATGGTGGATTGCTTACTGCGGTAGCGATGATGTGTGCCGGTTGGGATGGTTCTGAAGGTGTAAATCCGGGATTCCCGAAAGATGGTAAGTGGAATGTGCGTTGGGAAGGTCTGAAGCCACTTCCATGATAAATTGAATATGTTTAGAGAATACGGATTAACTGGAAGTATTCAAGAGTAAATGACTTCTGGTTAATCTGTATTTTTTTAGAATGAATAAAGCTATTTGAAAAATGAATAAAAGAAACTTGTTTTCGTTTGTGTGGCTGTTGGCACTGGGAACTGTTTTCTTACCGGCACAAACCAAACAGGCTAAAAAGATCGGCGACTTTATCGAGTCGACTTCTTACAATGAGCATAAACGAGGGGCTGAGCGTACGCTTCAGTATTATCCCGAGGGGGACGATTTTGTGTGTATAAACGGGAAGAACCGGTTTACTAGAGCGTTGTACGGAAGCTGGTCACCTTTTCGTCTTGAAACAAGCGACCGTCCGGTTTTTGCTGCATACGATAAGCGTAACAGCAAGCATATCCGTTTCCTTCTGCAAGGCAAGGGACTGTCAGTCGCTCTCGATTCAATTGAATTTTGTGAAGCCAGATATACTGCTGGCCGACGTACGTATCTACTGAAAGATGCGGCTTTAGGAAAAGGAACGCTCTCTGTGTCCGTATTGGTTTTTCCGGATGCTGACGGAGCTGTCTGGAAATTCTCAGCGAAAGATTTGGCGGAGGATATGGTTTTGCGTTGTTTTATCTCTGAAATCCGGGCGAAGAAACTGAGTCGTAACGGTGATATGGGAGCCGATCCTCCTGGATGTTTCGAAGCCCCCGAAAAGCCTCAAATGCAGAAAGTGTACGATTTGCCGTTGACAGATGAGGCTTATCTGGTTTTGGAAAATCTGGATTTGAAGCTTGTTTCGCTTGATGAGGGAAGACGTTTGTATCAGAAAGCTGAGGATGCTCGAAAGGTACTGGCTTCGCGTATCCGTTTTACTACTCCCGATCCTTATTTCAATACGCTGGGCGGAGCACTGGCTGTTGCTGCCGATGGTATTTGGGACGGGCAGGTCTGGCTTCATGGAGCGGTAGGATGGCGCATGCCGCTAAGCGGATGGCGTGCTGCTTATACGGGAGATGCTTTGGGATGGCACGACCGTGCCCGTAAGCATTTCGATGCTTATGCTGCCAGTCAGGTAACCGATGTACCCAATACGATTCCGCATCCGGCACAGGATTCTGCTTTGCATCTGGCACGTTCTGTCAAAAAATGGGGAACTCCTCAGTATAGTAACGGATATATTTGTCGTAATCCACGTCGAAACAATCAGATGCATCACTATGACATGAACTTATGTTATATCGATGAACTGTTGTGGCATTTCAACTGGACAGGTGATTGGGAATATGCCCGCCAGATGTGGCCGGTCATAACTCGTCATCTTGCCTGGGAGAAACTGAATTATGACCCCGACAATGACGGCTTGTATGATGCGTATGCCTGTATCTGGGCGAGCGATGCCTTGTATTATAACAGCGGGGCAGTGACGCATTCGTCTGCCTATAACTATCGTGCCAATAAGATGGCTGCGGAAATAGCCCGTAAGATAGGGGAGAATCCGGAACCGTATCAGAAAGAGGCTGACCGTATTTTGGCTGGAATGAATAAACGTTTATGGTTGTCTGATAAAGGTCATTGGGCGGAATATCAGGATTTCATGGGGCACAAGCGTTTGCATGAGAGTGCGGGAGTCTGGACGATTTATCATGCGTTGGACAGCGAAACGGCTAATCCGTTTCAGGCTTATCAGGCAACACGATATGTCGATACGCAGATTCCTCATATTCCGGTTGAAGGAAAGGGACTGAAGGATGAAGGTTATGCTACAATCTCTACCACCAACTGGTTGCCTTATTCGTGGAGCATCAACAATGTAGCCTTTGCCGAAGTGATGCATACGGCTCTTGCTTATTTTCAGGCAGGTCGTTCTGATGAGGGGTATAAACTATTGAAAAGCTCTGTTCTCGATGGTATGTATCTGGGCGACAGTCCCGGAAACTTCGGGCAGATTAGTTTTTACGATGCTGCTCGTGGGGAATGTTACCGTGATTTTGGCGATCCTGTAGGAGTTGCTTCACGCGTTATGATTCAGGGAGTGTATGGCATTTTGCCCGATTTGATGAACGACAAGCTGGTTATCCGTCCGGGATTCCCGTCCGACTGGAAGGAAGCATCGCTCACAACGCCGGATGTGACCTATCGTTTCTCAAGAGAAAAAGATACAGATACTTATCAAATTACCCAACGTTTCGGCAAACCATTAGAAATCGGACTTCGGATAAAGGCTGTTCGCGAGAAAGTGGCTTCGGTTGAAGTGAACGGAAGGAAAGCGGACTGGAGTTTGGTTGATGCAGCAAGTGGCAGTCCGGAATTACTCGTGGTAGCTCCCGAAACGGAAAACGCCGAAATAACTATTCGTTGGAAAGGAAAGCCTTTGCAGACACTTGTTGTCGGAGAACTGAAAGTTGATGCCGGTGGACAGATTTCACTTCGCGCGCCTCAGGGAATCCAACTGTGTGAAATTTACGATCCGCAGGGTATTTCAGCATCTACAACGATTGAAGGAAACAGTTACAGCACAAACATAAATAAGGGGGTAGAAGGACATCATACTTTCTTTGTCCGTACCCGACAAGGAGATATGGACTGGTGGCAACCGGTAAATGTCTTCATCCAGTCTCCTTATGTTGCAGCGAGAGAGGATTTCTCGGAGGTGAATACATCTGCCTGTCGCATGATTGATATGGATAAATACTTGAACGATTCGGTTACATCTATTTTCCGTGAACAATATTTCTCTCCGCGTTCTCCGTATACTACCTTGCAGCTTCCTGTGCAGGGTATAGGGGAGTGGTGTCATCCGCTGCTGAGCGCTTCGATTGACGACAGTGGATTGCGGAATCTGGTTCGTGACAACCGGTTTAATACTTCATTGGGTGTTCCGTTCCGCCTGATGAAAGAAGGAAATAATATTGCATTTACTTCTTTGTGGGACAATTATCCAGACAGTATTTGTGTGCCGCTTGCAGGAAAAGCATCGCATGCGTATTTGTTGCTTGCCGGAAGTACCAATCATATGCAGTGTCACATTGCAAATGGTGTACTGAAAGTGCGTTATACCGACGGTACGTATACCGAACTGACTCTGACTAATCCAGATAACTGGTGTCCGATAGAACAGGATTTTTATGTAGATGGAAAAGCATTTACAGTGCCTGAACCTCGTCCGTATCGCTTGCATCTGAAAACCGGAAAAGTAAGTCGTGACCTGGGAAAAGAGTTAGGTATAACGGGCGTGTACGGTCGTGAGATAGAAGGCGGAGCAGGTGTCTTGCTGGATATGCCGCTCGATCCGGAAAAAACGCTTGAATCGCTTACCCTTGAAACTCTTGCCAATGACGTAGTTATCGGGCTGATGGGAGTTACTTTACAACGATAGAAAGAGAATCTGTCCATAAGTGGATAAAAACATCAGCATGTTTATGTGAAAACATGCTGATGTTTTTTTTATTTCTGTACAAAAATGCCGGAAGTTTGTACAAATGTTTTTTATGTGTTGTACAAATTCCGGCTGAAATTTGAGCATATTTTAAAAGAAACTTGCTGAAGCCTTTTTGTTCCTTGCTGAACGTTGAGTTTTACTATCCGGTAAAACGGCTTTTACTCCTTGTAACTTACTGGTATTAAGCGTATATTCCCGTTAAGACCGGAAGGCATCGCATCCCAGTTTTTGTAGTCGCCTTTTACGTAGTTCAGCTTTGCCATATTGATATCCTTAAAGATGCGCCATTCTATATGCTTGCGATCCATATCAGCGATACGGTTGGCTGGCAGATTGGTTACTTCGACTTCTATCCGGTTCTTTCCTGGTTTTAGCCATTTTCCGACCTTTAACCGGAATGGAACTGCCCAGACTATGCCAGCATCGTTTCCATTAATACGTACACGCGCACTCTCGCGTACGTCACCTAAATCCAGTATCCAGTCGTCAGCTTCCATGGAAGGCATGTTTATTTCGATGGAGTAGCGGCCGGTTCCCATATTGATTTTAGCTTCCGGTTGTTCCAGTTCTGTCCATGATGTGGGAGAGTCTATGTCAAACTGACCGTTTATAGCTGGTGCGCTTTCTACGAATTCCAGTTTCCATCCGTGGTCCAGACTCAGGCTGTATGTCTGTTCTTCGGGATAATTCCACGCTGGTTCTTCGTCCAGTGACTTGTCGAATGTCTGAATGATGAGGCTTTCCCCCGATTTCAGTTGCAGACGGACCTGCAATTTCCCGTTTTCTATCCGGCTTTGTGCCTTGCCTCTTTCTCCGTTCATCGGATTGAAGAACATGGCAGTCGTTTCGGGAACATTCAGTGTAACCCATTCGTCTATATCTTTGTTTTGCAGACACGAAACAAAATAATGATGCCCTTCGGGATTCGAGCGGCGGATAAACTGAAGTCCACATCGTGTTTTCAACTCTTCTGAGGCTGTTCCCGTCTGTGCCAGTACCTGCTGATAGTCGGAACCGACAATGATGCGTCCTTTTCCGAGTATGAATGTCTGTGTATGTGTAAAGGAATCGACGTCAGGAAGTTGTCCGGTGATGTTTATGAAAGCGGCGCGGTTTTGTTTCAGACGATTGTATCCCGGAGTATCTTCGGGATATTGTTCTACAAAAATCACGGTTGCACCCTGACGAGCCAGTTCTACCAGTTTCTTGAGTGTGGCGGCAGGCATTAGTCGGGCGGCAGGAACAATCAGTGCTTTGTAATGTGTACCCCCACTGGTGACGAGCTGATTGCCTGCACAACGTGTCGTCTTGATGAAAGCATCAGAGATATAGTCTACATCATATCCTCCGGCAATAATTGTCTGGATGGTCTTGATAAACTTCGGGGCGTACCGGTCCATTTTATGAATGTCGAACGAAACAAGTCGTCCCGGAAGTTCGTCCCATAAATCGTATATGGGCAGATAAACCAGAAAATCATTATCGGGTTGTCCCATTTGCAGAAAAGACTGGCAGCGGGTTATGTATTCAAAAAATGCAGGTGCATCACGCCAGATACTATTTGTAGGCGACATATTGATGCTTGCGTAGAACAACCATCCAGGCCATGCCGCATCTTGTGGCGAATATGGTGTCCCGTGAAAGAACATGTGATTGACTCCCGATACGAACATCAGGTCCATATCCGGTTTACACTGTGAGAGAGAAGTACGGAAATGTTCCGTCAGCCAGGTAAATGTTTCCGAAGAAGTATAAGGCTTGCCGGCTATGTGTGCAGCCGAGGACGCATATTTCAGCATCGAAATATCCGAAAAATTCGGTCGGGTGAGGGAGTCTTTGCGCAGTCCTTTGATGTGAAAGTCTGTCAGACCGAATCCTTCACATTCAGGAATGTCGACCGAAGCATACGTATCTATCAGATTGGCAGGCGAACCATGTGCCTGATTGCGAGTTGTGCTACCGTGTTTGTGAGCCCATTTTGTCCATTGGGTCGTAAAGTTGTCTATCAGCATTTCGCTGACAGTTTCACGATAATCGGACACGATACGGCGAGTTGCTTCCGGACGTGAAGCATCCAGAAATTCAGGAAAGTGTTCTTCAAGTTTATAACCCCTGCGGCGTTCGAATTCTTCCAGCAGATGAGGAGTCCAGTCTGCCTTATACACTTCGTACGAATCATTAAAGAATGTACGCGGATAGGTTGCTTTGTTCTGTTTGAAAGCGCGGTCGAACTTGGTGAAATATCCTTTTACAGCCTCCGGATTCATGTGGTCCATTACATAACCTTCTCCGCCAGGAGCAGCACGTTTTACTTTTTGAAGCGTTTTGCCTACGAACAAAGCAATCAGTTTCCATTTACCTTTCGGAGCATTCCATTCGAGCTTGCCGTTTTTTACTTTCGATGTCAGGTTCAGACATGTTCCATCTTCAGCATAAGCCATCAGTCTGCTTAATTGGGCAAATTCACGTTGCTTTTGTTCTTTGGGAGACGTAATCTCTATTTGTTGTTCTATCTTTTTACCTCCCGTTACAATGTATTGTTCGAATATAGCCCGGGTAGCCGCGTGTTCCAATGTGATTTCCGGTCCTCCGAATGGCCATCCCGTTCCGGTATTCATATCGATGTCGATGCCGTTCTTCTGTGCTTCGTCTTGGGTGTATTGGTACATTTCCATCCATCGGGATGACAAAAACGGGATATCTCGCTGTTCGTTTCCCTTTACACCATAGATAGGCGTTATTTCCAGACTGCCTATTCCGGCTGTACCGTATTTGTGAAGATTGTATGCAAGTCCCTTTTGATCGACTGCACTTCCCATCCACCACCATCGGCTTCCCGGTCGTGCTTCAGGCTTTATTTCGGGCCAGTTTTGTGCTTGTACAGTACTTCCTAATAGCAATAGAGCTGTCAGTATGTCTTTCTTTTTCATACGTAAATATTAAGCGTCCTACACACAAAGTAGGACAGGTTTAT
>DXLO01000055.1 GCA_019414665.1 Bacteroides sp.
CCGGGGACACAAGGATTTTCAGTCCTTTGCTCTACCAACTGAGCTATGGCACCATTGTTTCTTGTTTGCGGTTGCAAAGGTAGTGAAACTTTTTTAAACTGCAAACTATTTCTAAAAAAAAACACTGATAAAAGCATAAGATGCTTATTATCAGTGTTGTTTAATTAAAATTATTTTTCTTTTAGTGGATTCCAACCTTGCGCTTTCAGCTCAAACTCTTGTCCGTCACGGGTAATCAGGGCACATCCCAGCTCCGGTTTGGTGATGTGACCAATCACTTTTATACCCTCTATAGCCGAAACTCGTTCATGCTCTGTTAAAGGTACAGTAAATAATAGCTCATAGTCCTCACCACCATTTAAAGCACATGTTGTCACATTCATATTCAGCTCTTCCGCCATTACAGCCGTTTGGTAATCAATGGGAATTCTTTCCTCGTAAACGCGACAGCCGGTATCGCTTTGTGAGCATATATGTAGCAGTTCCGAAGAAAGGCCGTCGGAAATATCCATCATAGCGGTGGGCCTGATTCCCGCTTTAGCCAGTTTCTCAATGATATCCTTACGTGCTTCAGGCTTTAACTGACGTTCCAAAATATATTCTTTTCCGGAAAAATCCGGATTTGCTTCTTTTGCTCCTTGGAAAACAGCCTTTTCACGCTCTAGAAGTTGAAGTCCCATATAAGCTCCTCCCAAGTCACCGCTGACACAAATCAAGTCTGTATCTTGTGCGCCGTTGCGATAAACTACTTTGTCCTTGTCCGCTTCACCTATGCAAGTAATACTGATGGCGAGCCCGGTTACGGATGAAGTTGTATCTCCACCCACAATATCTACATGGTGTAGTTCACAAGCCAGTTTTAGCCCATCATAGAACTGTTCTAAATCTTCAATACAAAAGCGTTTGGACAGTGCGATAGAAACTGTGATTTGTTTTGGAGTACCATTCATAGCATAAATGTCCGAGAAGTTTACGATGGCCGATTTATATCCCAAATGTTTCAATGGGGTATAAACCAAATCAAAATGTACCCCTTCCATCAGTAAGTCTGTGGTTACCAATACCTCTTTATCTTTAAATTCCAATACGGCTGCATCGTCTCCCACACCATATTGGGTTTCCGGATTTTTTAACTCGATATCCTTCGTTAGATGTTTAATGAGGCCGAACTCACCTAAGGTCGCTATTTCTGTTCTGTTTATTTCCTGCATGTTCTTAAATTCGATTAATCATTTCACGCATAATGGTAGTCATGCGCGGTTGCGCTTCATCTGCCGCTTTCTGAACCTCTTCGTGTGAAACTTCCACAATTTTTCCCTCCACGCCTAGGTCGGTGATAACCGATACTCCAAACACTTTGATGCCACAATGGTTTGCTACAATAACTTCAGGAACGGTAGACATACCTACGGCGTCAGCTCCAAGAATGTGGAACATCTTGTATTCTGCCGGAGTTTCGAAGGTGGGTCCCTGTGTACCGATATATACTCCTTGTTGTACTTTGATACCTTTTTCTTTAGCGATCTCCAGTGCTTTGTCTATCAGTTCTTTGGAGTAGGCTTCACTCATATCCGGGAAACGGGGGCCGTATTCAATGTTCTTGCCGTGCAACGGGTGTTCGGGAAAAAAGTTGATATGATCTCTGATAATCATCAGATCACCAATTTCAAAGTCTGCATTCGTACCTCCAGCTGCATTGGATACGAACAATGTTTTGATGCCTAATTCACGCATCACCCGTACGGGGAAAGTAACTTCTTTCATGGAGTATCCTTCATAGAAGTGGAAACGTCCTTGCATAGCCATGATGTCTTTATTACCTAATTTGCCGAAAATCAATTTACCGCTATGTCCCTCTACGGTTGAAACAGGGAAATTAGGGATATCTTTGTAACTGATCTCGTATTTATCGGTAATTTCGTGTACCAGGCTTCCTAAGCCGGTACCTAATATAATAGCAGTTTCGGGACTGGTATGCATCTTTTCTCTAAGAAAAGTTGCTGTTTCTTGAATTTTTTCTAACATAGTCGGTTATATTTGAGTTAAACAGTTCTTGTTGGTCTTGTAAAAAGGCTACCTCAATGGGCAGCATATATATATAAGGTTTCAGCATTTCGTCCATCAGTGGATGGGCTGCTAGTCGTACAGAGTCTTTTTCAGTGGTGATAATCATGCGTTTACCTTCCGGAAGTTTCATGAAACGCTTCTTTATCAGTTCCATATCTCTTGCTGTAAAGTCATGGTGGTCACTGAAAGCCAGTGACTCAATGTGCTCATTGTATGGTGATAAATCTTGAATGAGTTTTGCTGGGGAGGCTATGCCTGTCACCAATAGGATATGCTTGTCTTTTTCTATCTCTTTTAATGAAACTGCATTCCCTGCTGTAAACAACGGATGCAACTTGCCGTATGCTAATGTTGTGAAGTAGAGCTGCTGATAGGGGTAAAGTTCCATTTGCTTGCTTAAGACTCTTAAATCCATAGGGGTGATGTCCTTAGGACATTTAGTGACAATAACAATATGTGCCCGGCTTTTTCCGTTTTCAGGTTCGCGCATTCGTCCGGCAGGCAGCAAGGTGTCTTCGCAAATCAGTCGGTGGTAATCTACTAATAAGATGTTTATTCCGGGCTTTACATATCGGTGCTGGAAAGCATCATCCAAAATAATCACTTCTGTTCCAGGGGCGATGTGACTATTGCATAACTGCTCTATGCCATGACAACGGTCCCGGTCTACTGCCATATGGATATCCGGAAACTTCTGTTTCATTTGGAAAGGTTCGTCACCTATCATCTGTACGGACGTATCCGGTCTGGCAAGTACAAAGCCTTTGGATTTGCGTTTGTAGCCGCGGCTTAGTACGGCTACTTTGTAATCTTTCTGCAATAATCTTATCAGGTATTCTGTATGGGGGGTCTTTCCGGTTCCGCCTACGGTGATGTTGCCTACCGAGATGACCGGGATATCAAACTTACGTTCTTTGTATATTCCCCAGTCAAACAATTTATTACGCAGCCATACACCGGTCCCATAAATCCATGAAACCGGATATAGCCACTTGTTTATCTTGATAAGATTACCTTCCATGTGCAATTTATTGGATATTAGGGTCAAACGGCATACGTGCCTGTATACAGTTGGCGTCTTTTATGTTCTCCAGCGCCTTGAAGCTGTTATAATAGCTTCCCAAATATTCTTTAATTTCGCTGTTTATATAATGTTTTTTCTGATTTCCCAGCAGGCTTGCGAAAATATTTTCTTTTTCAGGATAGCCGATAATACTGTAATTTTCGATACCGGCTTGGGTGGCGGCGGCATTCAATGCTTTGTCTATACCTCCCAGCTCGTCTACCAGACCAAGGTCTTTTGCCATGGCACCGGTCCATACACGGCCTTCAGCAACTTTTTCAATAGCCTCTGTAGACATTTTTCTACCTTCAGCGCAACGGTTTACGAACAGCTTGTATCCTCGGTTGACATAGTTCTGCATTAATTCTTGTTCTGATGCATTTAGCGGGCGGGTGAGAACCGGACCTAGGCTGGCACCCAAATCAGCCATTTTATTAGTTTTCACTACATCAAAATTTAGTCCTAAAGTTTCAGTAAACAGTTTCTCACCTGAATACATCATGCCGAATATGCCGATAGAACCAGTCAGCGTAGTCGGGTCAGCGAAAATGCGGTTTGCAGCGCAGGAAATGTAATAGCCTCCTGATGCAGCATAATCTCCCATAGAAACGATTACCGGTTTTTTCTCTTTCAGTCTTACTACTTCACGCCATATTTGATCTGAACCGTATGCGCTGCCACCCGGTGAGTTGACGCGTAATACAACAGCTTTTACGTCATCGTTATCACGTAATTTGCGCAGGTCTTTACACATCTTTTGTACATCAATACAATCTTCTGTGGAACTGCCGGGAGCATCCAGGATCTCGCCGTATGCATAATATACGGCTATTATATTTCCACTTTTGTCTTTGGGCACATTTTTCTTGACGTTTATCATGTCTTCTATGAAAAGACTGTTTAGTTTGTCGTTTTCGTCACGACCGCTTAATTGTTTCAGATAGGAAATAACCTCATCTTTATACATCAGGGTATCTGCCAGTTTGCATTGAATATATTCTTCTGCCTGACAAAAATCCATATATCGGTCAGCATAAGCATTCAGAGTATCTGTCGGGATGCGTCGTGAGTCGGATACATCTGCAAGAATACGATGCCAGACAGATTCTAGACATTCGGTCATCTGTTCGCGGTTGGCCGGACTCATTTCTGTAGCAATAAACGGTTCCACGGCTGATTTGTAAGTACCCACTCTGAATACCTGTACTTCCAGTCCTAGTTTGGAAACCAGATTTTTGAAGAAAACAGGTTGCATGCCTGCTCCGTGCCATCCAATACTTCCTTGCGGATTGATAATTATTTTATCGGCCACGCTGGAAAGATAATACATCCCCTGTGCATATTGGTCTGCATAAGCAACGATGAATTTGCCGCTTTCTTTGAAATCCAGTAATGCATTGCGTATTTCCTCTAAGGAAGCGTATGATGCTTCCAGATAAGAAGGTTGGATATAAATACCCTTGATTTTGTCATTGTCTTTTGCCTTCTTGATAGAAGCTAGAATGTCATCCAAACCGTATGCTTCAAATTCTTCTCCCAAAAGTTGTTGGAGTGGGTTTTCCTGTACACGTTCGGACAAACTGCCTTTAAAGTCGAGTACGAAGATAGAGTTGTCTTTCACCACCGTTTCAGTATCCGATGAGGCGACTATGCCAACCAGAGTGATAATCCCTAGTATAGTGAACACTACGCCTGCCAGAATGACGCCGATGACGCTGGCAAACGTAAATTTTAGAAAATCTTTCATTGAATGTGTTGTTTTTAATGTTAATAATTAGCTAACAAAAATAGGTTATTGCATTGAAAAAAGCAAAAAAAGTGAACTTCTTTTGTTACCTGTTTGTTCTTCATTTATAATAACCCATAAATACGTTGTTTTATATGACAAAAAGTTTTAAGGAGGCTCTGAAAGCCCGTCGTACATTTTATCGGATCCAAAACAAATCGACATTGTCTGATAAAGAAATAAGAGATTTAATTTGTTTTGCTGTAGAATTTGTCCCCTCAGCTTTCAATTCTCAAACCACTCGTGTTGTGTTATTAACAGGTAAGGCGCATGAAAAGTTGTGGAACATTGTAAAAAATGTCTTGCGTAAGCGAGTTCCGGCTGAGGTATTTGGCAAGACCGAAGAAAAGATTGATGGCTGTTTCGCTTGTGGATATGGTACTATTCTCTATTTTGAAGATATGGCTATCGTTCGCTCTTTGCAGGAAAGTTTCCCCACTTGTAAAGATAATTTCCCTATCTGGGCAGAGCAGACCGATGCTATGCATCAGTTGGCAGTCTGGACCATGCTGGAAGATGCAGGAATGGGGGCGTCTTTGCAACATTATAATCCGCTGATTGATGATGAAGTACGTAAAGTTTGGAATTTGTCTGATGACTGGAAATTGATAGCGCAGATGCCATTCGGTGTGCCTGTTGCACAACCGGGCTTTAAGGAAGTGAAGTCATTGGATGAGCGTGTTTTTGAATTTACTGATTAAAATTCATGTCTTATCTTTTGGCTTATTAGGGGAAAATAAGCATCTTTGTGTGCAATAAAAACAAAGATGTGCTATGAAAAAATTATTATCACTTCCCCCTAATCTGGTGGAATGTTTTCATGATATAGAGAAAGCGGACCAGACAGAGTGGTTTTGTACTTCCGATCCTATAGGTAGTAAGCTAGGATCAGGCGGGGGGACTGCATGGCTGTTGGAGGCTTGTTGTCAGAAAGTAGCTCCTGACAGCGATTTTCTTACTTGGCTGGGAAAAGAAAAACGTATTTTACTTCATGCAGGCGGGCAGAGTCGTCGTTTGCCCGGATATGCGCCATCCGGCAAAATTCTTACTCCCATTCCTGTATTCCGGTGGGCCAGAGGACAACGGCTGTCACAAAATCTGCTTTCCCTCCAGCTCCCTTTATATGAACAAATCATGGAGAAAGCTCCGTCTTCTCTTCATACATTGATTGCAAGTGGAGATGTTTATATCCGTGCGGGCCAACCGCTTCAGACTATTCCTGATGCGGATGTGGTGTGTTACGGTTTATGGGTAGATCCTAATCTGGCAAAAAACCATGGTGTTTTTGTTTCTTCACGGGCTACTCCCGATAAGCTTGATTTCATGCTTCAAAAACCTTCGGTGGAGGAATTGGGGAAATTAATGCAAACCCATCTTTTTCTGATGGATATCGGAATTTGGCTGTTAAGTGACCGTGCGGTTAGTCTGTTGGTAAAACGATCTTATAAGGAAGGAAAACTCTCTTATTATGACATGTATTCTGATTTCGGACTTACATTGGGAGAGCACCCGCGTATGATGGACGATGAACTTAACAAGCTGAGTGTGGCTATTCTGCCGTTGCCCGGAGGGGAGTTTTATCATTACGGAACCAGTCGTGAACTTATTTCTTCTACATTGGCAGTACAAAATCTGGTAAACGACCAGCGGGAGATTATGCACAAGAAGGTAAAACCGCATCCGGCCATGTTTGTTCAAAATGCTGAGGTAGGTTATCAACTTACCTCACAAAATTCGGAAATATGGATAGAGAACAGTTATGTAGGAGCAGGATGGAATATCCATCACCAGACCATCATAACAGGGGTTCCCGCTAATAATTGGAACCTGGAGGTTCCGTCCGGTGTGTGTATTGATGTGGTTCCTTTTGGAGAATCTGGCTATGTAGCGCGTCCATACGGCTTCAATGATACTTTCAAGGGAGCTTTGGCTAAGGAAGAAACATATTATCAAGGAATGTCTGTAGGTGAGTGGTGTGCTGTACGCGGCATTTCGGTGGAAGAAATAGAAAACGGTCACGACTTGCAGGCCGCGCGTTTGTTTCCGGTTTGCTCATCTGTAGAGGAATTGGGAGCAGTTATGCGCTGGATGGTCTCTGAACCGGCATTACAGCAAGGAAAAGAAATATGGCAACGCTGTCGTAAGTTATCTGCCGATGATATATCTGCTTATTCTAATCTTTATCGTCTGGCAGAACAGCGTGAAGCTTTCCGGATAAAGAATTGGCCGGCATTGGCGCATAATTATGATCGAAGTGTCTTTTATCAGCTAAATTTGGAGAATGCTGCTGGAGAATTTGCTCGGTATGATCTGTCGTTGCCTGAGCCTTTATCAGAATCGGCTCCGCTGATGACACGTATCAGTGATAATATGTTCCGTGCCCGGGTGCAGCAGCTTAAGGGGCTGGCTTATCGGGAATATGAGAATGAGGCTTTTCGTTTGATGCGCGACGGACTTACTGCTTCGGCTTTAGCCAAGAGGCAGCAACCGCATTTGTCAGTGTACTCCGATCAGATTGTCTGGGGGCGTAGTCCGGTCCGTATTGATCTGGCCGGCGGATGGACGGATACTCCACCTTATTGCTTGAATGAAGGGGGGAATGTGGTGAATATTGCTATTGAGTTGAACGGGCAGCCTCCTCTACAAGTTTACGTGAAACCCTGTCGGGAGTATAAGATAATTCTTCGTTCTATAGACTTAGGCGCTATGGAAGTGGTTACAACTTACGGGGAGGTAAGGGATTTCATGCAAGTGGGATCCCCATTCTCTATACCTAAAGCGGCATTGGTGCTGGCAGGTTTCCAGCCGGGCTTTTCCACCGAATCGTATGTTTCATTGGAAGAGCAGTTGAAGGCGTTTGGCTCCGGAATGGAAATCACTCTGCTTTCTGCGATTCCTGCGGGCTCCGGTCTGGGTACAAGTTCTATTCTTGCATCAACTGTGCTGGGGGCAATCTCTGATTTTTGCGGACTGAACTGGGATAAGAACGAGATATGTAACCGTACGCTTATTTTGGAACAGTTACTGACTACCGGAGGGGGGTGGCAAGATCAATACGGAGGTGTGCTTCGTGGAGTGAAATTATTGCAGACTCATGCAGGTATGGATCAGAGTCCGTTAGTGCGCTGGTTGCCCGATTATTTGTTTACAGGTGGCGAATATCAGAAGTGCCATTTGCTTTATTACACGGGAATTACCCGTACAGCCAAAGGAATTTTAGCTGAAATCGTGCGTAGCATGTTCCTCAACTCCACAGAGCATTTGTCTATACTTGGCGGTATGAAGGGGCATGCTCTTGACTTGTACGAAGCCATTCAGCGTGGGAATTTCGATGAAATGGGGCGTTTGGTTGGTAAAAGCTGGAAGCTGAACCAAGCGTTGGATCCCGGCACTAATCCCGAGGCAGTTGAGACTATCATTCGCCGGATTGATGATTATTGCCTGGGATATAAATTGCCAGGTGCGGGGGGAGGCGGCTATCTTTATATGGTGGCTAAAGATCCTGAGGCTGCTATACGTATTCGAAGTATTCTTACTCAGAACCCACCCAACAGTTGTGCCCGTTTCGTTGATATGGCTTTGTCCGACAAAGGCTTGCAAATTAGCCGAAGCTAGTTATAACTGAATAGAGTTGGGAAACCAGCCGGGTGATATTTTCTTTAGCAAACTCCGGTTCCATTGCCTTCTCCAGGGTGATGGGGCCGGGGGCTATAGAGAATATACCTTTGAATCCCGCTTTGTTTAATTCCGGCAGGTTTTCTATACTGCCTGCCAGTACAATAACGGGAATATGTTCTTTTTGTGCTTCCTTTAGTATTCCGTATGGTACTTTTCCCATAGCTGTCTGCTGGTCTGCTTTTCCCTCGCCCGTAATAATGAGGTCTGCTCCTTTTATTTTTTCGGAGAAGTCGATGGCTTTCAATAATAATTCTGTTCCCGGTTTTAGCTCTGCGTTAAAAAAAGCCAGTAGTCCACCACCCATGCCTCCGGCTGCACCTGCACCGGGGTAGTTCGTGATATCTTTTCCTGTCGTTTTCTTTATAACTTCGGCTAATGATTGCATGCCTTCATCCAGTCTTTGCACCATATTTGAATCGGCTCCTTTTTGTTGTGCAAAGATATATGCCGCTCCGTCAGGGCCGTAGAAAGGGTTGGCTACATCACATGCTACCATGAAGTGTGTTTCTCTTAATGCGGGATGAATACCGGATGTGTCTATGTTTGCCACGGCTTCCATTATTTGGCCTCCTGTACCTAAGGTATGCCCTGATTTGTCTAGAAAGCGGAAACCTAGTGCCTGTAGCATTCCTAATCCTGCGTCATTAGTCGCGCTTCCGCCAATACCGATTATAAAATTTCTGCATCCTTTGTTTAATGCGTCTTTTATCAATTCTCCTGTACCAAAGGTTGTTGTCAGCATAGGATTTCTTTGTTCAATAGGTACGAGAGGTAGTCCGCTGATGGCAGCCATTTCTATAATAGCTGTTCTGCCATTGCCGGACAGACCGTAATGTGTTTTTGCCATTTTCATTAGCGGTCCATGTGCCGATAAGGTTATATATTTCCCTTTAGTGGCTGTGATGAGTACGTCCAGTAAACCTTCACCGCCATCAGCGATGGGAATAACTGAAGTGTGGCAGAAAGGATTTATGCTTTTGATACCTTTTTCGGCAGCTTTTCCTGCTTCTGCTGAAGTTAGACAGCCTTTGAATGAATCGATGGCGATAATTATTTTCTTCATTGTATATCTTTATATAGTGCAAATCTACTGAAAACTTTTCTTCTTTAAATAGAACAGGTTGTCTTTTATTTGTGGATTGGAATATGTGTAGCTTGATGGATAAAGTAGATGTTTTTTGCTTTTGTCTGGGTGTAAGTATTGGTTCTTGAAGTTGATGGTGTTTCCGAACAACCGTCGAGATGTAAGAAAATGATTTTTTTTCTTCTCGGCATTTTTTCTCCTACAGTTTTTCCCCAGTGTTTGCGGAGTCAGCACTTTTGAGAGC
>DXLO01000056.1 GCA_019414665.1 Bacteroides sp.
CATTCGTATTCGAAGCATCGTTATTCGCATTCGCATTCGACACACCGCCATTCGCGTTCGCATTGTTGTACCCGCGATAGACCACACGGACTATCGGGAAGCTCCACCGGGTACAAAGTTACTGATTTAACAGGCAAAATGAGCTAAAGCATTACACTATCCACCAAAATAGGGCCGACAATATGCCGCCTATGACGGTAAGAGACCAGTCTATCCAGTCCCAAAGTCCGCCTTTCAGTTTGTCTTTCAGTTCCAGACAGGAGGCTGCGACAGCTGCAGCATAGAGCGCTGTCCACGGGGTGAAGGCCAAAATGCCTACCAACAAACCGCCAATAAGGTGTTTGTAGCGGTTGCTTTGTTTGAGAAATTCGATAATTTTGTTCATAACGGGTTGTTTTTAAAAATTGTTTTGTATATTTGCAGTGAGGAATAGCGTTAGATGTTCAGAACGGGATTGTAGTTCCCGGAGCTTGCGTCTTTCGCTATTCTTTCTTTTTTATATGTTTGTATAATTCACCTCCTTCTGAAAGACTGTGCAGCGTGTATTCGTGCCAGTCGTATTCCCGAACTATTATCAGTGCTTTTTCACCTCTTACTTCTATCTCGAAAATGTGCGATTGTATGAGGTGTGGAATACCTTTGTGGTTATCTGCTGTTCCCAGGTATTTGGCTTTGGCAAATACATTCTTTATATCCAGAAGCATGAGGTTCTTTTCATGGTAGAACTTGTATGGCTGGTTGGTCCATTCTTGAAGCGTGCGTTTTGATATGTTTACCGGGAATGGGAATTCATTATTCGTGATAACTGTTCCCTGCAATGGCTTGGCTTGCTTCTTTATCTGTTTGGCATCTGCATTGGCCAATGTTCTTACCAGTTTGCATGCGGCGCACAATTCATTTTCCGGAACGAAGACCAGTTTCATATTTCCGTTGTTCATATCGCAATCCTTACAGCGCTTGATGGTGTATGGATTATAGTCGGGCATCGTCTTTTGTTCCATGCCTGCATTGAACCGGAACATTCCCTTTTTGTCAACTTCCAAAGCTGATTTCCCCCTTGCCATGGCCTCTTCGTGGTCTGTAGGCGGATACTTGGATTTGCGTACCTGGACCACGGAACAGCGGCAGCCCCATCCGTTAGGAGGATAGAATTCTGCCCAGAACGGGTCTGAAGCCGGGAGTGTGATGCCGGCCATTTCTGCATGGGTGGGACGTACCTTTGCATCCCCGGCCGTGCGGTACTGTAGATAATAGCGGTCGCCGTCCTGCATGAACCGTTCCCATTTGGCTGCCATTTCAGCCGAAGCCTGTACAAAGGTGAATTCAGCCCGTAGATAGTTTGAATTGTATGTTTCGTCGATCTTCCGGACATCATTCAAAAAGCGTTCGAACGTCTTTCTATTGCCGTTTTCATCCAACAGGGAGGGAAAGGCTTCATTCAGTTCATGGAAGGTCTTCAAGCCGGAGAATACATAGTTGGAACGCTCCAGCCGCTTGCGCATGGTCTCGGACATTTCCACCTTTCGGAATGAACCGTTCAAGACAGAAGAATGAGCTTCTATAAAATCCTGCGCTTCTTCGGATGCCAGGATACCTATTTCAAGGTTTGCCCCTTCTTGCCGGAACAGCACCTTCATCATGCGGTCAAAGCGTTCCGTGAGCTTGTCGCGCATGAGTTTTGCCTCGTCCTCCATGGAGAGGCATAGTTTCTGTTTGCCCAACAGGTGGGCATACCGCTGGTGCAGCCCCGAATAATCATCGGGGCTCAGTCGAAAAAACGGGACAGCGTTTCAGCCGGTTTGCCGTCTTTCTTTTTTTTCGGTTCTGTCGGGTCCGGCTCTTCTTTCGGTTCCTTCTCCTCGCACGGGATACCGTATTTTTCCTCAAAGTACTGAGGCTTTACCTTGTAGTGTTGCAGTACCATTTCCTCGTAAGCTTTCTGCTGTTCGGGCGTGTAGTCAATGGAGTAGTCCCAATCGAAGCGCAGCCCTTTAACAGGGAACCCGTGGCGCACCATGCGCGGAATGAGCTGGTTGTTCACTATATCCCGAAGCATATCACAGTCGCTTTCCACGAGGTTCTGGAACACTTCAAGGTGCGTTTCCGACTGTGATAGGCTGCTTCCGTCCTCGATGGTCATCGTCTGCCCGATGATAAGCTTTGACAGTTCGGAGTTGGCCCGATCGATACGCTTGTCATAGACATTGAATGCGTCCCCCTTGCCGCTTTCCACAAATTCGATTTCGGTTTCCATTCCTGCCACCATGGAGAGGGCGGTTCCGGCTTCACGCAACATCTTGTCGAGACGGTCAATCTCTTTCTGATCGCGCGAAGTGGTGCGTGCTATACGCATGGGCATTCCGAATATTTCCCCGAAGGTGTCCCAAAAGGCCAGCATGTTCTTTTTGGGAATAGTCTGTGAAGCAGCCTTGAGATACAGCCCGAGGTCGTCGGGCCTACCTGCCTCAATGAGCCAGTCGGAAAAAGGAGGCTGGCGGTAGTCTATACCTGTAGTCCAGTCCTGCCCGAGGTCGGTAATGACACGCCCATACTCAGGAATGACATGTTTGCGCGGAATAAGCTTCACATCCGAATAACAGATGCAGCCGTCGCCGTCAGTGCAAAGGTCGCCCAATTCGATGAGCGAATGTCCCCAGTAGATTGAATCAAGTGCATAGCGCATGAGCTGCTTGAACCAGGACTGGTCAAAGAAGTGAACCGCTTCCTCGTTCTCATCCCCTTTCATATCCACGATTTTGAAAGAACGTGCCATGACAAAACCTCTGCGCTGCTCCACACACCCGGAGAGGTGAAGGTCTATTTCCGCGTCCCGGTAGATGTCGTACAGGCGCTGGCGGCTGGGACTGTCCACATTGATGGCATACTGCCAGGCATCGCGCCAGTTCTTGATGTCCTTCCGGGTGAGTGCATCGGTGGTGCGTTGCAGGTCGATGACCATTTTCTGCACCCGCTTGATGTCTTTCCCCTTGGCCAGATTAAAATTGCCGTATGGCGTTTGCAGTACGTTTTTCGGTTTATTGGAAAACATACCGCTGAAAAAGTCTTTAATATCCATAATCCTACCAGTTATGATGAAGCTGCTTCTGACAGCTGTAAACAAATGAATTTCCGGACGGAAGCCCATCTTCTCCGACAGCCAAAGGCAAATCAGGGACAATTTTTCCGGCCTGTACGCCTTCAAGCCACTTGATGGCCCGTTCATACCGTTCCTTGCGTATCTCGCTTCCCATCTTTTGCGGCATGGCTGCACTCATGTGGTAAAGTGAAATGTCGCAGGTGTACATGACAATGAGGCGGTTCCGATGTTCATCCTGTGCAGAGAAAATGGCCGTACAGTCGTATTTCGGCCGTAGATAACCGGCAATTTCTTCCCGGGCTTCCGCTTCTGCATTGGTACGGTTTTCCGGGCTTACCTGCGAGATAACCTTTAATGCGTTGTCGCCGATGACAACTTTGTAATCTTCTTCTGTAATGAACATGACTTTACTTTCATTTAGTGATGAACAATGCCATTTTTTCTATATCCCGGATAGTGGTTCCCTTGCGGAAACGGTGGCGGTGAATCAGTTCACAGATGTTCCTTTTGGGGACAACTTTCAGTTTGCCACCCATATACAGGACGTAGTACTTTCTTCCGTAGAGCTTGGCGTACTTGCAAGCACGGGCAACGGCACGTTTATAGCGCCATGCAAAAATCATTCTTTTAATCAGCTGTATCATGTTACCATATATTTTTGGCGGTCGGCCTTTTACCGAACACCGGTTGAAAACTCTCCTGCCTTGAATTGCGCTGCAGCATCCAGATGGCTCCCTCGTCGGCATCCGGTGCATCATCGTGAATACGGCTGCCACGCTCCAGTGCCAAGGTCTGTTCGATTCCGGTCTGCATATCCGGCGATTCTTTCAACTTCTCATTGTAGAATACGAAACCGCGTTCCCATAATGGTGACACCGCTTCGATGCGCTGGAGCTTGTCCGGTTTCTTTCGTTTGTCCGGCATGATGGGCAGTTGGTATCCACGCAGATTCCCTTCTGCCTCAAACTCATCCAGAATGACATCCTGCATGAAGTTCGCTTCCATAAAGAACTGGACGGCTGCCGTATCACGTGTACGCTCGTAGAGGTCGTAAAGCCACCGTACCATTCCTGAAACGGTATCCTGCCGGACGTAACAGTCTATAAGGTGCAGTTCCTTCCCAATCTTGCCCCAAAGGCGGCAAGCCTTGTAGTCGTTGGAAGTGGTCGATTTGAAAGAGGGGTCGGTATAGCAGACCAGCATTTCATACTTGGATAGCCTGGGCAGTTTCTTGTAACGAATCCAGTCTGCCCGAAAAATAGTTCCGTCCACGATGGGGTTGTGCATCATCTCCTTTTCCCATGCCCGGTAGCCTACGAAATCCCTGTATTCCTGCGCCTCTTCTTTCGTCCATTTTTCGCGCCATACCGGTTCTCCGTTCTTGTCTATTGCCTTGATGACGGATACATGTACCCCTTTTGTCTTGGTGAGATTGGCCAGCACCGAGTTTTTAGAAATGAGGTTCCCGACCATGATAAAACGCCCCCGGCCCACATCCAGTGCACCAAAAAGGGCTTCTTTCACCCAGTCTGTAATGTCATGCACCCGTTTCTCATTGCGGCACAGTTCGTCGTCATCCAAGTCATCGATGACGATGTAGTCCGGACGTGCTTCCCGGTCTCGCAAACCACGTGGAGACTGTCCGCGTCCGCAAGCCAGGAATTTCACCCCGTTGGCCGCCTTGAACTCCCCATCCTGCCAGGAGGCATTCCCCTGCTGCTTGCCGAAGTCGGCAATGATGCGCTGGTTATGTTCCAGTTCTGCCTGAATATCTCCCAGCAGACGTGTGGCTGAGTCCTCACTTTTGCCGACCACCACCATGAAGTTGATGAGACGTTTGGGCTGGAACATCAGCCACAGCGGAACAAAAATGTCCATGTGTGTGGACTTGGCATGGCCACGCGGCCACATGAATACCGCTTTCAGGTTGGGTGTGCCTTTTACTTTAGCCGCTGCCGCATTGTGGAACGGTGCATTGTGGATGGTGCGTATGACTTCCCCGGTGGTTTTGTCACGCAAGGTGAGAAAGTGGGGGAAGTAATATTCACAGAACGCGGCATAGTTACCCTGCAGACGCAGAATACGCCTGTCCTTTTGTGCCGGTGTCTCGCCCGCGAGCAAAGCCGTATCCGTGATGGACTGCACTCTTTTACAGTGTTCCTTCCACTGTTCGTATGCCTGTTTCTTTTCCGCTGCTGTTGCCATAGCCGTTTTATTTTATGCCCATCTGTTCGGTGATATACAGATCCTGGTACTTGTTGATTGCCCTGACCAGTTCCGGAGTCACTTCCGGGTCGATGGTTGAACGGTATTCAATCCATTTGGAGAATGCCATGAACACTTCAATGACATCCACTACGTTGGCCTTCTTGTCTAACTTTTCAATCACCGCCGAAAGTTTGGCCAGTTTGTCCCCGAGACCAGCTACAAGTGCAGGGTCGTTCGATTCGTTGACTTGAGTAATGAGTGTATCAATGGTGAGCAGGAGTTTGTTCACCAGTTCCGGCCGGGTGACGTTCTTTGCCGCCCTTGCCTCTTTCCATCCGTCAGCCGTGCACCATTTTGAGATGGTGACGCGTGACACGTCCACTTTCTCCGCAATTTCAGTCTGTTCCATGCCGGAAAGGAACAGTGAGCGTGCAAGAGATTTTTTCTTTTCGATTTCTGCCTTTGTCATATAATAATATAGGGTTAAAGGCAGGCTTCGGAGTCCCTTGCACCTGCCCGATTTATTCGCAAAGTTGTCCGCTTATCAGCTTGCAGCCAAAATAATGTGCAACGGTTTCATAGAAGTGTGCAACCATTGCACACTTTTTTGGCTTCCCGGTAAGTGCTCTGTAATATTGCAGCGCCAATGCATAAAGGCGTGGCATGAGAAAATGAGTAAACGTGTAAGAATTTCAAACGACAGCCTGAACAGCTACGGAAGCCGTGTGTTGACATCGGGCATGAGTGTGGAGCAGTATTGCCGAAACCCGGTACTGCTGTACATGCACCAACGCGGAAACGTGATTGGTTATGTGAAGGACCTTCGGGTAGAGGATGGTGAAGTAACCGGGGAACTGGTGTTTGACGAAGCGACCGACCTCAGTAAAAGATGCAAGAAACAGTTTGAATTCGGCAGTCTGAGAATGGTGAGTGCCGGAATAGACATTCTGGAACTGAGTGACCAGCCCGAACATTTGCTGCAGGGGCAGACCAGCCCGACAATAACCAAAAGCAAGCTGTATGAGGTATCACTGGTGGATGTAGGTTCCAATGATGATGCCATCGTACTGATGAAGGATGGAAAACAAATCACATTGGGAAAGGATGGTGATTGTCCTTTGCCACTAATCAATAACCAAAAAACAACAGAAGAAATGGAACTGAAACTTTTGGCCCTTCAATTGGGGCTGCCGGAAACGGCAACGGAGGCTGATGTTAATCAAGCCTTAAATGAACTGAAAGCAGCCAAGGCAGAGAATGATTCCCTGAAGCAAGAAAACGGGAAGCTGACTTTGGCCCGTATCACTGGTCTTGTAGAAAAGGCAGTGGTGGAAAAGCGTCTGGGAGAAGACAAGAAGATACAGTTTATCGAACTTGGCAAGAAGGTTGGTGTCGATGAACTGAAGAATGTGCTTGATGCCATGCAACCACAGGTGAAGATTTCCACTGTATTGAGCTATCAGGGCGGCAAGCAGCAGGCACAGCCGTCCACCTATGCCAAACTGAGCGATGTCCCGAGTGATGCGCTGCTTGAAATGCGCGAGCATAACCCGGAGGAGTACAAGCGCCTGTACAAGGCTGAATACGGCATGACCTGTGAAATTTGAAAACCTTTAAAATGAAGAAAATGGGAAAAATTGTAATGCTTTTGACGGCACTTCTGTTCAATACGCTGACAGGTGTCGTGTGTGCTTCGGTATTGGGATTCTCTCCGGTGGCCGGAGCTGTGGGAATGAATGCGGTGGCAGCCTTTATGGGAATGGCCCCGCAAAGTACTTCAATACTCCGTGAAGGGGTTTATACGGAAATCTGGACAGGGGAACTTGTTAAGGTGCTCCGTGCCGGACTGGAAGGAACCTGGCTGTCAGGAATCCCCGACCAAAGCAGTATCGTGAATAACGATGTGATTCACCTGGTAGAAGTTGGTGTAGATCCGGATGTCTTGATAAACAATAAAACCTATCCGATTGATGTGCAGGCTTTGGAAGACAAGGATATTGCCATCAAGCTGGACAAATTCCAGACCAAGGCTACGCCGATTACAGACGATGAGCTTTATGCCATCAGCTATGACAAGACCGCCCGTGTGAAAGAGGGACATGCCAACAGTATCAATGATGCGAAGTTTACCAAGGCGGCCCATGCGCTTTGTGCGAACAAAAATACGGAAACTACTCCGGTGCTTAAGACTACCGGCGAGAAAGATCCGGCTACAAACCGTCTGCGCCTTACCGTGAATGACCTTGTGGAAATGAAGCGTGCCCTTGACAACCTGCGCGTACCGTCAGACGGCCGCAGACTGGTGCTTTGCCCCGACCATGTGAATGACCTGCTGCTGACCAGCCAGGCATTCCGTGAACAGTACAATATTGACCGCAACAGCGGCAAGGTAGGTAACCTTTACGGCTTTGAAATCTACGAGTATGGCAACAACCCGCTTTATACTACAGCCGGAGTGAAGAAGGCATTGGGTACAACGGCAGAAGCCGGTGAATTTCCGTGTTCATTTGCCTTCTACAAACAGAGGGTTTTCAAGGCAACAGGTTCTACCAAGATGTATTATTCCGAGTCAAAGAATGACCCGTTGAACCAGCGTAACCTGATTAACTTCCGCCATTACTTCATCTGCATGCCCAAGAAAGAGGATGCCGGAGTGGTAATGATGAGCGGCTATCAAGCATGATGATTATGGCAAAGTTGAAATATCTGGTAATACACTGTACGGCAACCCCGGAGGGGCGTGAGGTATCATCGGCGGACATCCGCAAATGGCATACTTCTCCGGTTGCCCAGGGAGGAAGAGGATGGAAGCAGGTTGGCTATACCGACCTGTTCCACCTGAACGGAGGCGTGGAACGTCTGGTAGAAAACAATGAGGATGCACAGGTGGACCCTTGGGAAGTGACCAACGGAGCCAAAGGATATAACAGTGTAAGCCGTCACATCGTGTATGCCGGAGGCGTGGAAAAAGACGGTAAGACCCCGAAAGACACCCGCACTGGCTGCCAGAAAAAGGCACTGGAGAAGTATGTGAAGGATTTTCATCGGAAATTCCCTGATGTACGCATTATAGGACACAACGAACTGGCAGCGAAAGCCTGTCCGAGCTTCGATGTGCAGGAATGGTTGAAAGAAATAGGTATTAATCAATAATAAAACCGGGTGGTATGGACTTGAGCGAATTTATGAACATTATCCTTGGCGGCGGCCTGGTTGGTACGGTGGCGACCATTGGCTCCTTGCGGGCTACTGTGAGAAAAGCGAAAGCGGAAGCGATGAAGGCCGAGGCCGGTGCAGAGGCCATGCGCATAGATAACGCCGAACATGCCACCCGCATTTTGATGGAAAATATTGTAAAACCTCTAAAAGATGAATTTTGTGAAACAAAGAAAGAACTGGCCCGCAATACGCGCGAGATGGCCCGTCTTAGAAAAGCTATTGATACAGCCGGAAACTGTCCTCATCGTGACGATTGCCCTGTGCTTGACAGGTTGCGCGAGTCACCGAAAGAGCATGAACCGGGAAGTCCGGACGGAATCGGCAAGCGCCGACAGCGCGAGCGGAAGCCGACGGGCGGGACTGGTGATGGCGGGTATACCGGC
>DXLO01000057.1 GCA_019414665.1 Bacteroides sp.
TGTACTCATCTAACTTCTGCTCCTTGCGGATGAAGTGCGGCACGAGGCTGACATTTCCCTCACCGTCCTTCTTGAAGGAGAGGCGGGCGTCCAGCTCGAATGATTCGCCGCCGAAGGTCGGTTTGACCTTTACCAAGTCGGACTTGCCATAGTTGAGCATCTTCGTAAGGTCGCCGGACTTTTCAAGGTTGTCCCGCTTTACGCCCCATCTGTCCTCCAGCTCCTGCCAGTTGATTTTACTCTCGTCGATGGGCTGGTAGCCACGTTTGCCCTGCATCTGTTCGGATTTGTCCTGTTGCTGTTCTTTCCGTTGTTCCATGTTCTCCTGTTTTTGAGGTTCTTGTTTCTCTGTCTGTTGTGCTGCCATCTCTTCCTGCACCTTCTTCTCATAGTCGGAGGTGTCCACCTTGTGAGGGGCGAGCAGCTCCTTGTTCGCTTCGGGGTCTTTCAGCAGTTGCTTCATCACCTCTAAGAGATTTTCAGCTTGGTCTGCCGCAATGCGGTAGAAACCGAAGCGGCTGGGTTCCTTGCACTGCCGGAAGAAGTTCTTGAAGAAGTTGTCCAGCACGTCGCCATGTCGGTCGAATTGCAGGAAACTCTGCGCGTTCTCCGCTTTCGCGGGGGTGCGTTTAGGTGTACCGTCTGCGTTCAGCCCGGCTACCACGCTAATCTCGCCCGTCTTCTCGTCACGGACTACCAGCACGTCCTTTTCGTCTTTTTTCTTTGCCATCTAAAAATGTTTTAATGGGTTATTTATGAAAGAAATTATGGATACGAGCCTTGTAGAAGGCTATATCTTCTTTTTTGAAGTCCTTGATATGGTTGGAAAGGAATGTCAGCACATCCTCCTCGCTGTAATAGGTTTTCTTGCCCAGTGTCTTGTAGGGCAATGCACCGACGCTGCGGTAGCGTTGCAGTGTGCGCTTGCTTATCTGGAGCAGCATGCACAGGTCCTGATTGTCGAAAAGGTGGATGCTTTCCGTGAGGGCGGGCTGTCGTTCCTCCGTCTTTATTGCCAGCAGCAGTTCGTCCTGACGGTCGAGCCGTTCCATCAGCTTCTGCATCCAGCCCTCGAAGTTGTTTCGTGTGAGCAGTTCCATGACCTATGTCCTCCTTCCTTTTGGTTTGCCGCCCGTGCGCAGCGTGTGGTTGTGGAACAGGGTGTCTATTGTCCCTTCCTCGTTCCTTACTGTGTTGTCCTCCAATAGCCGCAGTATCTCGGAAAGGCGGTAGCGGCAGCTTCCGCGTACCACCACATACTCGATACGGTGGTCGGTGCGCATACGCTGCATGGTGCGCTTGCTCACGTTGAGCATCTTCGCCGCCTGTGCCGTGTCAAGCAGCTTGTCTTCGGTTTCCCGCTTCCGTTTCTTCTCGTCCCTTGCCTCGCGGATGTACCCTGCGATGTTCGCAATCTGCGCCATCATCTCCTTGTAGGCGGAACTTTCCATTGTTATCACTTTCATGTTCAGTCCTTTCTTTTTGTTTCTGCGACAAAATTCGGCAATAAACAAAAGGGGCTTTAACAACTCACTACGTGACTCACGTAAGATTTTTGCGGAAGATGGCTCCGTAACCCGGTCAAACGGCGCAACAGGCAGCCTTTCAGCGGAAAACGATACGTCTTGTATGCCGTTTCGTTACCTTTGCGGCAAACTCTAAATGACATGAATATGGAAATAGTATCTATCGAGAAAAAGACTTTCGAGATGATGGTGGCGGCATTCGGCGCACTCTCGGAGAAGGTCGCCGCCCTGAGGCGCAAAAGCGACACGGGGCGCATGGAAAGATGGCTCACGGGCGAGGAGGTCTGCGGGCAGTTGAGAATAAGCCCGCGCACGTTGCAGACGCTGCGCGACAGGCGGCTTATCGGCTACTCGCAGATAAACCGCAGGTTCTATTACAAGCCGGAGGAGGTGAAGCGGCTGATACCGCTTATCGGCACGCTCTATCCGCACGGCAGATGATTTGATTTATTCACCCACTGAATCCGAAGTTATGATGAACGAGAACAACGATGTTTTTACGATGGAAGACGAGCCGATAGCCTCTGTGGTGCAGGATATGCGCAAAGGCTCGAAATGGCTGTCCGCATTTCTGGAAAGCTACCGTCCTCCGCTGGACGGGGAACGTTACCTGACGGACGGCGAGGTGTCGGAACTGCTCCGTGTGAGCCGGCGCACCTTGCAGGAATACCGCAACAACCGCGTGTTGCCCTTCATACTTTTGGGAGGGAAGGTGCTTTACCCGGAAACGGGGCTGCGCGGGGTACTGGAAGCGAACTACCGCAAGCCGCTGGAGTGAGGCGGTTTCATGAAAAAGTAAACGGGTGACACCTTTTGTGGTGCTACCCGTTTACTTGTCTTATGGGGTATGTGCAATCAGCAATACCCGGCTTTTCCGTTCTGTATGAACATCACGTATGTCTGCCGTTTCTCTTGTGAGAGTGCCTTTCCCACCAGCCATGTGCGGAACAGGTGGGTGTTGTAGGTATTCACCCTGAAAGCGACCGGGATGATGATTTCAAGGGCGTACACGTCCGCGTGCAGCCCGTTTTCAAGCTGCATGTAGCGGCACACCTCGTAGTCGTTCAGCACGTCCGACTTGCGGACGGCTCTGATGGCGGCGTTCACTGCCGGGACGGTCGTATGGAACAATCCGGCTATTTCGGTGGCGGTCATCCACACGTCGTTACCGGTTACGCTGACTGCCTTGTCCTCGATGATGATTGTGTCACGTTTCATGGCTTTTCTTTTTAGATGGTGCAACCTGCAAATTCCTCGACGCCGTTCAATCTTGCGGCAAGGTTCTCCATGTCCTGATTGAGCTTCTCTTTGGTTATCTTTGCGTAAATCTGCGTCGTCTTTATGCTCTTGTGTCCGAGCATGGAGCTGACCGTTTCGATGGGAACACCGTTGGAGAGGAATATCGTCGTGGCTGCCGTGTGGCGGCTCTGATGCCACGTGATATGCTTGGTGATGCCGCAACGCTTGGCGACGGCACGGATACCGGCAAGGCACGTGTTATAATGCGGGACGGGGAATATCTTGCCGTTCTCGCACAGTCCACGGTATTTGCCGATTATGCGGTTGGCGATGTCAAGCAGGCGGATGTTGGACACCACGCCCGTTTTCTGGCGGTTGATGTTTATCCACTCGTGTTCGTCGAAGTAGGTGCGGATATTCTCTTCCGTGAGGTTGCGCATATCCGAGAACGACAACCCGGTGAAAGCGCAGAACAGGTAGAGGTCACGGTACAGTTCCTGTTTGGCGTTTTTCAGTTTGCCCTCCATCAGCAGGCGGATTTCCTCTTTGGTAAGGAAACTGCGTGTCGTTTCCTCCTTCTTGATTTCATACTCGCGGAACGGGTCGCGCGTCAGCCACTCGTTGTTGATGGCGATGAATACCATCGTCCGTAACGGGCAGACGTACAGCCACACGGTATTGGTGCAGCAGTGCTTGTCCGTGCGCAGGAACATCTCGAAGTCGGAGATGAAAGCCGGGGTAAGCTCTTTTAGGGCGATGTCCTTCACATGGTAGCGGATGTCGAGGAACTCTTGCATGTGCTTGTAAACGGTGCGGTACTTCAGCAGCGTGCCTTTGGCTTTCATGCCTGCCTCCACCTGCTTCTCGTAGTCCTCGTTGTGCTGGCGGAACACCTGCATCAGCGTGTGGTAGCGGTGTTCCAGTCCGAGAAAGGCGTTCTTCACCTTCTCCGCCGTGACGAAGTTGTCACGCTCCATGATTTCCTGATAATGCCTGTTGATGCGTACCCGCATCTTGTCAAGCATACGGTTCGTTTCGAGTGCCGCCGTGCTTCTGCCCGTGACACGTCCACCTTTGGTGTCCCACAGTTTCGGATCGACAGTCAGTTTGCAGCTGAACTGTGTCTGGCTGCCGTCCACCGTGATGCGTCCCATGACGGGAACTGTCCCGTCCTTTTTCACTACCTGACGCTTGAGGTAGTAGATTACTGAAAATGTACTCTTCATTGTCCTTAATTTTTGGGTTTCAAAATTAGTTGGTGAAGAGTCCGGTGTTGGTACGCAAAACGGGGAGGAACGGCGCAATCTTTTTCCGTAACCTGATTTTTCGCATGAGTTATGGATAACTCACTATTCCTTAGAGCCTTGTTTCGCTATTCGTACCCGTTTGTCGCATTTTCGGGCATGGTTACGAACAAGTAACGTAGCGGCGTCAGGATTTGGCTTCGGCAGGGATTGTAATGGCTTCACGGATTATCGCCACTTCAACCAAAACCCTTGTAACTCAATTCTATCACTATATCTTTCCGCATTTCACTTTTTTGTAGTAACTTTGCAAAGCATAAAAACAAGACATACAGATTATGAAAAAACTAGCAATATTCGATCTTGACGGAACATTGATTGATACAATTGCCGACCTGGCAGGAGCAACCAATTACGCATTGCAGGAATGTGGATTTCCTACACACGAAACAGATGCCTACCGCTATTTTGTAGGAAACGGAATAAACAAACTTTTTGAACGTGCCTTACCCGAAAATGAACGCAGTGAAGCGAATATTCTGAAAATACGTTCTCTGTTTATACCTTATTATAATATACACAATGCAGACCTTAGCCAACCCTATCCGGGTATAACCGATGTACTGGATACACTGCAACGCAAAGGTATGATGCTGGCAGTAGCCTCTAATAAATATCAGGAAGCTACCTCCAAACTGATCAAACAATATTTCCCGCAAATAACATTCGCACAAGTATTCGGACAGAGAGAAGGAGTACCAGCCAAACCCGATCCCAGTGTCATTTTTGAAATTATTGAGAAAACGGGAGTAAAAAAAGAAGAGGTCGTTTATCTCGGAGATTCATGTGTAGACATGCAGACTGGAATAAATGCAGAAGTAACCACCATAGGAGTAAGCTGGGGATTCCGTCCACGCACGGAACTGGAAGCATACCATCCTGATTTTATAGCCGACCGGACTGAAGATATACTACAATATCTGGCAGAATAAAAAAATGCCACAGGCTGCAATAATCATACAGCCTGTGGCAAAACAAAAAACTGTTATCAAATAGAAAGTTCGTCAAGCACTTCAATCAGCGACTTATCCAAAGGTTTGTCTTTCTTGATAGCCTCAGTGAAAGGAACATACACAATTTTATCATTGCGGATACCTATCATAACATTACGCTGGTCTTCTTTCAATGCCTCGATAGCTCCTACTCCCAGACGGCTAGCCAAAATACGGTCGTAAGCACTAGGAGAACCACCTCGCTGCAAATGTCCTAAGATTGTTACACGTACATCGTACTGCGGATATTCATTTTTCACACGCTCTGCATAGTACATTGCCCCTCCGTTTTTCGGAGCTTCCGACACGATGACTATACTGCTGTTCTTCGACTTACGGAAGCCACGACCGATAAATTTCTCCAGCTGGTCTACGTCAGTCTGGTCTTCAGGAATAATGGCTGCTTCTGCTCCAGAAGCAATCGCACTATTTTGTGCCAGAAAACCGGCATCACGTCCCATTACTTCAACGAAGAAAATACGATCGTGTGAAGTTGCTGTATCACGAATCTTATCCACACAGTCTACAATTGTGTTCAAGGCTGTATCATATCCGATAGTAGAGTCCGTTCCATACAAATCATTATCAATAGTTCCCGGCAAACCGATGCAAGGCACATCAAACTCATTGGCAAATATCTGCGCTCCGCTTAATGAACCGTTTCCGCCGATTACAACCAATGCATCAATACCAGCAGCTACCATATTATCGTATGCCACCTTACGGCCTTCGGGAGTCATAAAGTCTTTCGAACGTGCAGTCTTCAAGATTGTTCCCCCACGCTGGATAATGCTGCTGACATCCTGAGTCGTAAGTTCCTTAATCTCATTACGGATCAAACCTTCATACCCTCTGTAAATACCTTTCACAGTATAACCGTTACAAATGGCACTGCGAGTCACAGCACGAATCGCTGCATTCATTCCTGATGCATCACCACCTGATGTCAGGATACCAATACACTTAATTTGTTTCATAATAACTCGTTTGTTGAATTTTCCAATTCCTAAATATCCTAAAAACAGTCCCCAAAAGTAGAACATTTCTGCAAAACAAAGTAATCCGTATGTATAAATAACTATAAAAAGACAGTTTTCACGTCCGATAGAACAGAGTATAATCTATGTTACTTATTTTTTCAAATACCGTACATATCCTCAATATTTACCTGACACGCTGGTACATAATGTTATCAATAGAACAATATTTGCAACATAGCTGTCAATCTCCAACAACATTAATCCATATTTTTGCAACAAACATTAATTCAAATCAACAATGAAAAAACACATCCGTCTACTCACATTAGCAGCCATAAGTCTGGCAGGATTTACTTATGGCAACCAGCTTCAGGCTTCATCACCCGATAATGCCATTTTCAGTCATTTCACCTATACCGGACAGGACAAAGTTTATAACGATAACAAGCTTTCAGCAAATGAATTTTATAGTCCCATATTACAAGGATGCTATCCAGATCCTAGCATTTGCCGAAAAGGAAATGATTATTATATGGCATGCTCTTCATTTGCCGTCTATCCGGGAGTACCTATATTCCATTCTACTGATCTGGTAAACTGGAAACCGATAGGTCACGTCCTCGAACGTCCTTCACAACTAAAACTACAAAACTGCAAGATCAGTGAAGGTATTTATGCCCCCACTATCCGATATAATCCATACAACGATACTTTCTATATGATTACGACCCATATCGGAGGAGGATTGGGGAATATCATTGTGAAAACATCCGATCCGGCAAAAGGCTGGAGCGATCCTATCAAGCTAAACTTCGACGGAATAGATCCGTCTATCTTTTTCGATGACGACGGTAAAGCTTATATAGTGCATAATGACGCTCCCGAACAGGCTTTATATGAAGGACATCGAGTAATTAAAATCTGGGAATATGACGTGCAAACAGACCAAATAATAGCCGGAACAGACAAGGTTATAGTAAATGGAGGTGTTGACATCACCAAAAAACCAATATGGATAGAAGCTCCTCACCTATATAAAAAAGAAGGCAAATATTATCTGATGTGTGCAGAAGGAGGTACGGGCGACAACCATTCGGAAGTAATTTTTATCAGTGACAGTGCTACCGGACCGTTTGTTCCGTCGAAACAGAATCCGATTCTTTCGCAAAGACATCTTCCGGCAAACCGTCCGGATAAGGTCGACTGGGCAGGACATGCCGATATAACAGACACTCCTTCCGGAAAATGGTACGGAGTATTTTTAGCTGTACGCCCTAATGAATGCAACCGAGTTAATACTGGAAGAGAAACCTATATACTGCCTGTCGACTGGTCGGGAGAGTTTCCCGTTTTCGAAGGTGGCATGCAAGCGTTGCAACCCAAATTAAAAATGCCTGATGGTGTAATAAACCAGACGGGAACAAACGGGTTTGTTCCCAACGGAAACTTCACATTTACAGATAACTTGAATTCACTCCCACTCGATAACCGATGGGTAGGCATTCGTGATGCCCGTGAAAAATTTATCTCAATAGGAGAAAACGGATTACAAATAACTCCTTATGCTACTGACATAACAGAGGCAAGACCAACTTCAACACTTTTTTTCCGCCAGCAACACAACTGCTTTACGGCTTCTGTAAACCTGCAATATAAACCGACAGCAGAAAATGAACTTGCCGGAATGGTGTGTTATCAGAAAGAATCGTTTAATTATGTATTCGGGATAACCCGAAAAGGAAATGAATGTTACTTACTGCTTCAGCGTACAAATAATGGAAAATCGGAAATCGTTGCTAATACTCCTGTCGATATGCAACAACCCTTATATTTACAGATACAAGCCGAAGGAGATAAATACACATTCAACTATTCTACCGATGGACATTCTTTTAAAAATTTAGGAGGTATTGTTTCCGGAGATATTCTCTCAACTAATGTAGCTGGCGGATTTACAGGAAATATGATTGGGCTATATGCTACGTCTGCCAATATGGCTCATCCTCAATAAACAGGTAAGCAATTATCAGCAAAATCCCGGCCCCTATCTAATAGAAAATGAGCCGGGATTTTGATCTATATCAGATAAAAGAGTTTTCTGCTGCAACTATTTAGCAGAAAGTTTGTCGATTTTTACAACTTCGTACACTCCATCGTACTCTGCAGCAAAACCTTCCTGCGATTTACCCATATCTCTTACCTCTAGTTCTGCATGCACAGGTACTCCATTCTTTTGTCCTTTAGTCAGTTCATCATACTGCTTGTAAAGCTCTCCGGTTTTGTCTATCACCCAATAGCAAACAGTATCTCCATCAGCAACAAACGACCGGACTTCATGAGCTATAATCAGCTCTCCTTTTACAGAAATTGTTTCTTTTTGTTGTGCAGGCAATGCTGTCTGAGAGGTCTGTGCCTCATCACTTCTGGAATAGGAATATACCGTACCGTTTTTCTCCAAAAGTAAAGTTTTATCAGACAAATCTTTAATCACCAATGTATCAGAAAAAGCAATCGTCTGGTGGTTGCCAATACTTTTACCGGCGAGAATAAGTACATCCCCTTCTTTTTTCCATGATTCATACTGAAGAGTAGCCATATTTATAGAAGAAGCTGTTCCATCGGGCTCAAGAACAAAACCCTGCTGCATATTTTCCATACCCGGTACAGGTTCAACCCATGCACCTTCTATACTGGCTCCGTTACATGCCGGAAGTAAAGCCATACAACCTAAAGCCATTGTGCTTATCCAAATAAGATTCTTCATAACTTTTATTAATTTCAATAGTTCGTCAAAAATTCGCCAAGCCTAAGCGGCTCTGGCAGTAAATAAAAT
>DXLO01000058.1 GCA_019414665.1 Bacteroides sp.
TCTATCGACTTTATATGCCATCTTACGTTTTAGGGACATTTACTGAATATCCCTAAATACGTACGCGTAGACAAAGTTCCTGATGAAATAGTAGAAGAAGCAAAGGTTGATGCTGACGAAGAATAATAAAGCTGCACAACGATAAAGCATAAAAAAAAGAGAGAACGTCAAATCGGCGTTCTCTCTTTTTTTGTCATGTCAAGATATAATAAATTTTATTCTTGTTTCATTTTCCGCGATCTGTCATCCGGTCCTTTCGGGTGGATGACTTTTTCTAAACGAAGGTCGAATATCAGCGTAGAATATGCAGGAATAACATCACGCTCTACCGATCCATATCCCATACCATTAGGGATATACAGTTCGACATGCTGTCCTTCTTTCACCTTCAACAAAGCAGTCGTCCAGCCTGTAATTACACCTGAAGCCGCAAATGATCTGGGTTCGTTTACCATTCCATTCCATTCTCCAGAGAAACTTTCATCGAAGACCGTTCCGTTTATTAATTTTCCGCGATAGTGGACACTTACCATATCAGTCGACATAGGAGAAATTCCCAGAGGTTCGATATTATCTTCCGGAAAGAGCTTCATATACACATAATCGTTTTTACCCGGAGTGTAGTCCTGATAGCCCAGATCCTCTGAAGCATCGCTCTGTAACTTATAGTTCAATACTTTTTCCCAATGTTCTCCGGCAGGAGGATTCGCGCAAACGGAGGCGATAGAGTCGATATAGGCATCGTTGCGCACTGCCCAGTCACTGTACGGATCGGCCGTTTGTGTATCTTCACTGCAAGAAGTAAAGCCTGCACTCAGTGAAACAAGGATGCCTAACAACCATAATATATTTTTATTCATGCACATTCAAAATTTTTATTGCAAAGTCTTCAACAGACTAGTGATACTAACCTTATCGGCAATAATACTATTCAGATCGGCAATAGCCACGCGTTCTTGTTCCATTGTATCACGGTTACGCAGAGTTACGCAGTTGTCTTCCAGTGTCTGGTGGTCGATAGTGATACAATACGGAGTACCGATGGCATCCTGACGGCGGTAACGCTTACCGATACTGTCTTTTTCATCATACTGGCAGTGGAAGTGGAACTTCAGGTCGTCCATGATTTCACGAGCCTTTTCAGGCAGACCGTCTTTCTTTACCAGCGGCATGATAGCCAGTTTTACTGGAGCCAGTGCAGCAGGCAATTTCAGTACGACACGAGTTTCTCCGTTTTCCAGCGTTTCTTCGTGGTAAGCAGCGCTCATGATACTCAGGAACATACGGTCTACACCGATAGATGTTTCGATAACGTACGGAGTATATGATTCGTTGATTTCCGGATCGAAGTACTTGATGCTCTTGCCAGAATATTTTTCATGCTGGCTCAAGTCGAAGTTAGTACGGCTGTGGATACCTTCTACTTCCTTGAATCCGAATGGCATCAGGAATTCGATATCGGTAGCGGCATTAGCGTAGTGAGCCAGTTTTTCGTGGTCGTGGTAACGGTAGTGGTCGTCGCCGAATCCCAGTGCCTTGTGCCATTTCAAACGAGTTTCTTTCCATTTCTGGAACCATTCAAGTTCAGTTCCCGGTTTTACAAAGAACTGCATTTCCATCTGTTCGAACTCACGCATACGGAAGATGAACTGACGTGCAACGATTTCGTTACGGAAAGCCTTACCAATCTGAGCGATACCGAAAGGAACTTTCATACGTCCTGTTTTCTGAACATTCAGGTAGTTTACGAAAATACCCTGAGCAGTTTCCGGACGCAGATATACTTTCATAGCACCGTCGGCAGTAGATCCCATTTCGGTAGAGAACATCAGGTTGAACTGACGTACTTCAGTCCAGTTTTTAGTTCCTGAAATCGGGCAAACGATTTCTTCGTCCAGGATGATCTGACGCAATTCGTTCAAGTCTGGTCCTGCATTCATAGCCTTTGAGTAGCGTTCGTGCAAAGCATCACGTTTAGCCTGATGTTCCAGTACACGTGCGTTAGTGCTGCGGAACTGAGCTTCATCGAATGCATCACCGAATTTCTTTGCAGCTTTTGCAACTTCTTTATTGATCTTTTCGTCGTATTTAGCAATCTGGTCTTCAATCAGCACATCGGCACGATAACGTTTCTTCGAGTCGCGGTTATCGATCAAAGGATCGTTGAACGCATCCACGTGTCCCGAAGCCTTCCAGATAGTAGGATGCATGAAGATAGCCGAATCAATACCTACGATATTTTCATGCAGCAATACCATGCTCTGCCACCAGTACTGTTTGATGTTGTTTTTCAGTTCCACACCCATTTGTCCGTAGTCATATACGGCTCCCAGTCCATCGTAAATTTCACTTGAAGGAAATACGAAACCATATTCTTTACAGTGTGAAACAAGTTTCTTGAAAACGTCTTCTTGTGCCATTTTTCTTTCTTATTTTTTTTGATGTATGTTATTTTCATTACATAGTAGGTCACAAAGATAGGTATTTATAAGCAAAAAAGAAGAATAGCTGTCTTAATTTATCTTATGAATGGAGGGAATCTGTAAGGAAAGGTGGTTATTTTTTTCTACTTTTGCAGAAACATCCGTGAAAAAACAATGAGTACGAAAGATAAATATACACTTATGACCACAGCTCCGATTCCCCGTCTTATCGGTTCACTGGCTGTGCCTACCATCATCAGCATGCTGGTTACTTCTTTTTATGTCATGGCTGATACTTATTTTGTGGGGCAGATTAACACACAGTCGACGGCTGCGGTCGGAATTTCGTTCTCTGTTATGGCTATCATTCAGGCTTTTGGATTCTTTTTCGGGCATGGGTCGGGTAATTATATTTCTCGTAAGCTGGGAGCCAAAGATTACGAAAGTGCAGAAAAAATGGCATCTACAGGCTTTTTCTATGCTTTCATGTCGGGAGCCATCATAGCCTTGTTCGGGCATTTGTATCTTTCTCAAATCTGTGTTGCTCTGGGATCTACGCCTACTATCCTCCCTTATGCAGAGGAGTATTTGGGGACTATTTTGCTGGGTGCACCTTTTATGGCTTCTTCGCTGGTGCTGAATAACCAGATGCGTTTTCAGGGGAATGCGGTATACGCCATGGTGGGTATCATTGTAGGAGCGGTTCTGAATATCGGGCTCGATCCGCTGTTGATCTTTGTATTCGATATGGGTATTTCGGGAGCTGCGTGGGCTACCTTGCTGAGCCAGATATGCAGTTTTCTGGTGTTGCTCGTAATGGACAGCCGAGGTACAAATATCCGCATCCGTTTCAAAAATTTTACCTTGAAACCGGCATATTTGAAAGAAATCGTATTCGGTGGAAGCCCTTCGCTTTGTCGTCAGGGACTTGCCAGCCTTTCTACCATTCTGCTGAACGTGGCAGCCGGAGCTTATGGAGATGCAGCCATTGCCGGAATGTCTATCGTTACCCGTATCTGTATGTTTATCAACTCTTTTGTGATTGGTTTCGGACAAGGTTTCCAGCCGGTATGCGGATTCAATTACGGAGCAGGCATTTACCGTCGTGTACGCGAAGGCTTCTGGTTCTGTGTCAAGACAGGAGTTGTGTTTTTAGCTGTCTGTTCGGTTATCGGTTACATTTTCTCTCCCGAGATCGTATCGTGGTTCCGCGATGATCCGCATGTTATCGAAACCGGAACACGTGCCTTACGCTGGCAGCTCATTACTTTACCTTTAGGAGCATGGGTCATTTTGTGTAACATGATGTTGCAGACTATCCGCAAGCCTGTACGTGCCGTCACCTTGTCTTCTGCGCGGCAGGGACTGTTTTTCATCCCTTTCATCCTGATTCTCCCTCATTTCTTCGGTTTGCAGGGGGTGGAAATGTGTCAGGCGGTGTCCGATCTTTGTTCGTTCCTGCTTGCTATTCCGCTTACCATTCCTGTTTTGAATGAGATGAAAAAATAAAATTCTCATTGCCGGATGGTGCAGGGAAGCCTTTGCGGCCCACTGTCCGTACACTGATTTTCTGTACAAATTTTCCTGAAAATATGCTGATGTTTTTAGGAAAAGAAGCTGATATTTTCTTGAAAACAATAGCATCCGTATGAAAGATTCGTTCGACTAAATACAGGTTTATTTTCAGCAATATATATAATAGGAATATTTTTTTTCGTATTTTTGTCTGTTGTTTTTCCACTAAATCACTTATATGAGCGAAGATATTTTCGATAAAAACGATATCCAATCAAGCGATAAAGAAGCACATTCTGACTATAAGCCTGTCGACCAGGGCGACGAAACTGTAAAACACCAATTGAGCGGTATGTACCAGAACTGGTTTCTGGACTATGCTTCGTATGTTATTCTGGAACGTGCGGTTCCTCATATCAACGATGGACTGAAGCCTGTTCAGCGACGTATCCTGCACTCTATGAAGCGCCTGGACGACGGACGCTACAACAAGGTGGCAAATATCGTAGGACATACCATGCAGTTCCATCCTCATGGTGATGCGTCCATCGGCGATGCACTGGTACAGCTGGGACAGAAAGATCTGCTTATCGACTGTCAGGGAAACTGGGGAAATATTCTTACCGGTGATGATGCCGCTGCTCCCCGATACATTGAAGCACGTCTTTCGAAGTTTGCGCTCGATGTGGTGTTCAATCCGAAGACAACCGAATGGCAGGCTTCTTACGACGGACGAAACCGTGAACCGGTGACGCTTCCTGTCAAGTTTCCGCTGCTGCTGGCTCAGGGAGTGGAAGGTATTGCCGTAGGTCTTTCATCGAAAATATTGCCGCACAACTTCAATGAGCTGTGTGATGCGGCCATTGCTTACCTGCACGGAGAGGAGTTTCATCTGTATCCCGATTTCCAGACAGGAGGTTCCATCGATGTGTCGCGCTATAACGACGGTGAGCGTGGGGGAGTAGTGCGTGTACGTGCCAAAATCTCCAAGATAGATAATAAAACTCTTTGCATCAGTGAAATACCGTACGGAAAAACAACTTCTTCACTGATTGATTCTATCCTGAAAGCTATCGAAAAGGGTAAGATCAAGGTACGGAAGGTGGACGACAATACCGCCGACAAGGTGGAGATTCTGGTACATCTGGCTCCGGGCGTTTCGTCGGACAAGACACTCGACGCCCTGTATGCCTTTACCGACTGTGAGGTGAATATTTCGCCCAACTGTTGTGTCATCGACAACAAGAAGCCGCATTTCCTTTCTGTCAGTGCGGTACTCCGTAAGTCGGTAGACAATACACTTTCGCTGCTTCGTCAGGAACTGAACATCCAGCGCAACGAAACGCTGGAAACCTTGCATTTCGCTTCGCTGGAGAAAATCTTCATCGAAGAGCGTATCTACAAGGACAAGCAGTTCGAACAGGCTGAGAATATGGATGCCGCATGCGAACATATCGACGAACGGCTGACACCTTTCTATCCGCAGTTTGTACGCGAAGTGACTAAGGAGGATATCCTCAAGCTTATGGAGATAAAGATGGCGCGTATCCTGAAGTTCAACAAGGATAAGGCGGACGAGTTTATTGCCAAGCTGAAAGCGGATATCGAAGAAATAGACAATCATCTGGCTCATATTACTGAATATACCATCGACTGGTATACACGCATCAAGGAGAAATACGGAAAGAATTTTCCGCGGCGTACGGAGATACGAAACTTCGATACGATTGTGGCAACCAAGGTGGCCGAGGCCAACGAGAAACTGTATATCAACCGCGAGGAAGGATTTATCGGTACGGGACTGAAGAAAGACGAGTATATCTGCAACTGTTCCGATATCGACGATGTGATTATCTTCTATAAAGATGGAAAATATAAAATCGTACGTGTTTCCGACAAGCTGTTCGTAGGCAAGAACATTCTCTACGTGAATATCTTCAAGAAGAACGACAAGCGTACGATCTATAACGTGATTTATCGTGACGGGAAAGAAGGATTCCACTATATCAAGCGTTTCAATGTAACGTCGATGATACGCGACCGTGAATACGATGTGACACAGGGAACTCCCGGATCGAAAATTGTATATTTCACAGCCAATCCGAACGGGGAAGCTGAGGTTATCAAGGTGACACTCCGCCCGAATCCGCGTATCAAGAAGCTGATATTCGAAAAAGACTTCAGTACCATTAACATCAAGGGACGACAGTCGATGGGTAATCTGCTGACCAAATATGAAGTGCATAAAATCAGTCTGAAACAGCGTGGAGGCTCTACACTGGGAGGCAGAAAGGTATGGTTCGACCATGATGTGCTTCGTCTGAATTACGACGGTCGCGGACAGTATCTCGGAGAATTCCAGAGTGGGGAAAGCATTCTGGTTGTGCATAAGAACGGTGAATTCTATACAACCGATTTCGACTTGAATAACCACTACGACGCCGATATACAGTTTATTGAGAAATTTGATGCTGAGAAGGTCTGGACAGCAGTGCTCTATGATGCCGACCAGCAGAATTATCCATATCTGAAACGCTTTACGTTCGAGCAGACAGCCAAACGGTTGAACTATCTGGGCGAAAACAAACACAACCAGTTGATTCTGCTTTCGGGTGAAGTTTATCCCCGTTTGCAGGTTGTGTTCGGCGGACACGACAGCTTCAGGGAAGCGTTGATTATAGAGGCAAGCGACTTTGTAGGTGTCAAGAGCTTCAAGGCAAAAGGCAAGCGTCTGACTACATTTACGGTAGACCGCATCGAGGAGCTGGAGCCTACCCGTCGTCCGGAACCACAGGAAGATATGGAAGATGCAGATACACCAGAAACGGAAAATGATAATGTTGCGGAAGAAGACAATGAACAAATGACATTATTTTAAAACCGGAACAATGAAACGAAAGCTTATTACGCTGTTCATCGCACTCGGGGCCGTTTTTTCTTTGTATGCGCAGGAAGACAGCTTGCGGGCCACGCGCTACGTAATGCGCTCTACAATGGCAGGAGTGGGACACAGCAACGTATTCGAAACATATCTTTCTCCGCTGGAATATAGCGGAACGGAAGTCAGGTTTATGCACGAAAGCATGCGTATGACACGTATGCTGGGAGGAAACGTATCCGGGCAAAGTCTGTTTCAGATCAATGCCTCGTATAACAAGAATATTTCTCAGACTGCTGAGATGTATGCCGGACTGGTAAACTGGAGCTATGCCCTGCATTATCAGTTCCGCATGAACGATGATAAGCTGAAGATCCTTGTAGGACCGATGCTCGACCTGAACGGCGGTGTGGTTTATAACCGGCGTAATTCCAACAATCCGGCTCAGGCTAAGGCATACGGAGGGTTGGGAGCATCGGGTATGGTTATCTACAAATTTCACATCGCACGCTATCCGCTGACGGTGCGTTATCAGGCAAATCTTCCGCTGCTGGGCGTTATGTTCTCGCCCGAATACGGTGAGTCGTATTATGAAATCTTTTCGTTAGGCAATGGAGGACGGAATGTGCTGTTTACTTCGCTGCACAATAATCCTTCACTGCGACAGATGGTTACGCTGGACTTTCCGGTACGCAATGTCGTGATGCGTGTAGGATATGTGTGCGACATTCAGCAGGCAAAGGTCAACAACCTGAAAAGCCATACCTATTCACACGATTTTATGATAGGCTTCGTGCGCAACCTGTATTTGCTTCGCGGGAAGAAACGTATCAGCATGCCACTTAAAGTAACTCCCTTTTAGCTTATGAAACGATTTGCGTGTATTGTATATATTGCTTTGTCCGGACTTCTGATTTTTAATTCCTGTATACGGGAAGATATTTCCGGCAATACGCCTGAAGATAATTTTGAGGCACTGTGGAAGATTATAGATGAACAGTATTGCTTTCTCGACTATAAGAACCAGGAGTATGGACTCGACTGGAATGAAGTGCACGAACGGTATGCCCGTCGTATCACGTCGGATATGACTTGGGAAAACCTGTTCGAGGTCTTGTCGGATATGGTAAACGAGTTACGCGACGGCCATGTGAATCTTTCCAGTTCACTTGCTACGTCACAGTATCGGGAATGGTTCGACAGTTATCCGCGCAATTTCAGCGACAGTATTCAGAGTATTTATCTGGGAAAAGACTATACGAATTCTTCCGGACTAACTTACAGCATTTTGGAGAACAACATCGGGTATATTTATTGCTCCAGTTTCTCCAATGGGATAGGCGATGGTAATCTGGACCAGACGCTGAACAAGCTTGCTATTTGCGACGGGCTGATTATTGATGTGAGGAATAACGGAGGAGGTAACCTGACGACAGCACAGAAGTTGGCTGCACGGTTTACAAACGAGAAGGTGCTTGTGGGATACATGTGTCACAAGACAGGTCCCGGACACAGTGACTTTTCCGAACCAAAGCCTGTTTATATAGAACCGTCCTACGGTATACGCTGGCAGAAAAAGGTAGTAGTGCTCACCAACCGGCGCTCTTATAGTGCGACAAACGATTTTGTCAACAGCATGAACCAGTTTCCGAATGTCACAATCGTAGGCGATAAGACCGGAGGAGGCTCAGGGTTGCCGTTCAGTTCTGAAATACCTAACGGCTGGTCTATCCGCTTTTCTGCTAGTCCGATGTTCGATCCGGAAATGAATCAGCTGGAGTTTGGCATCGATCCGGACGTGAAAGTAGACATGACAAGCGAAGATGTGCAGCAAGGAAAAGATACTATTATAGAAACAGCATGTAAAATATTAAAGAATTAGCTCTAATATTTTGCAAATTCAAAAATATAGTCTATCTTTGCAACCGCAAAAAGGAAATATATACTGATTTAAGTTATATTTTACTTCGCGCCTGTGGCGTAATTGGTAGCCGCGCCAGACTTAGGATCTGGTGCCGTGAGGCGTGTAGGTTCGAGTCCTATC
>DXLO01000059.1 GCA_019414665.1 Bacteroides sp.
CGTTCCTAATCTCCTGCCAAAGAGATATTTACTATGCAACCTTTACGGGCGCACAGAGATACTTTATGTACTCACTCATATTGGCGGACATCAGGGCTTTCCAGCATTCCTCAATGAGTATCATCTTGCGGATACCTTTCAAGCGGCGCATCTTGGCGATGAAGGTTTCCATGATTATCAGCGTGACCACGGGCAGAAGAACCTTGTTTCCGCTGATATTGTCCAGCTCAAATACGATAAAGCGCTTGTTGGTAAGATCCAGTTCCTTGTCCGAATTAAGCAGGAAATCATAATCACCGCCACGGTAGAACGGTTCCAGCACGTTCAGGAAACCGTCAATGTCAAAATCCTTCTCACGGACTTTCTTCTCCTCAATCATCCGGCGGTAGTCATCACGCACAAACTCGTAGAATCCGTTGAAATCGGGTCTGACATCCCTGTTTTCCGTTATCCTGCGGATGTATGCGTTCACCGCTCCAGAAAGGGCCACTTCTTCCGAACGCCTTGGGGCTTCATCCTCACGTTTCCAGAGTGTGAGTATCAGTGTCTTGATGCTTTCACGCTTTTCCACGTCAAATTCCCCGGAATCCGTATAGAACGGATTGAAGGCGATGGGATTGTCCTCCTCATAGGTGATATAGATACCGTCCTCGCCATGTGTCCGGTCATGAATCAGGCTGCAAAGTCCCTGATAGCTGTTTCCGGTATCCACCAGCAGGATATGGGTACCCTGTTCATAATACTGGCGGACAAGGTGGTTCGTAAAGAAGGATTTACCGCTGCCGGAGGGACCGAGTATGAACTTGTTGCGGTTGGTGATGATTCCCTTGCGCATGGGCAGGTCACTGATGTCCAGATGAAGCGGTACGCCGCTCTGCCTGTCCGTCATACGGATACCGAACGGGCTGGGCGAACTGCGGTAATTCGTTTCCGAAGCAAACAGGCAGACAGCCTGTTCCAGAAAGGTATAGAAACTTTCCTCAGCCGGAAAATCGCCCGCATTGCCTGGAATACCAGACCAGTACAGCACCGGAGTATCTATCGTGTTGTAATGGGGTACGCATCCCATCAGGGCAAGCTGGCTGCCGGTATCGTTCTTGATACGCCTTAACTCTTCCTCGTCTTCCGCCCAGGCCAGTACATTACAGTGGCACCGTACCGGAACAAGCCCTTTCGTATGCGCCTCGTCAAGATACATTTCTGCCCATTCATAGTTCACGGCATTGCTGCGGCTGTATTTCGACAGGGACAGCATGTTGCGTGAGGTCTTTTCCATGCGTTGCAGGATTTCCTGCGCGTCATCGATGAACACGTACTGCGAATAGACATGGTTGCATGAAAGCAGGAGTCCTACCGGAGCCGCAAACGAAAGACGGCAGTCGCTACGGTCCGTGGACAAGCGCTCATAGCGCATGTCCGTGCCCACACTGCCGGGAAGGTCTTCCGTATCGGAAAGCACATGCAGGCAAAGACGTTTGTCACCGATGCGCATACGTTCCGGATCAAGGCAGATGTCCTGTAATACGGGGTGCGTGTCCTCCATACCGAGAGTCAGGTATCTTTCAATCAGCCCGGGACATTCTTCCGTTCCGACCACCTCTTCCGTTCTGAGACGCTTCATCCTGACATGCCCCGAATCGTTCATGATACGCTCGAACTGCTCCACCGCCTCCAGGAATTTCACGACCGAATCCCAGTCCGTGATTTCCTTGGGAAGGATATAGCCGCGGCACAGGGTACTGAAATCACTGCGGCGACGGGCACGTTCGCGTGTGGTCTTTGTCAGATACAGGAAGCAGCGGTGCCTGAGATACGGGCGTTCGTTGAAATGACGCTCATAGCTGCGGGACAGGAAACTTTCCGTCCCGTCTCCTTCGCTCCGGTAGTTTTCCTTGACGAACCAGTCCTGCTTGTACACGACCGAATAATTTGGAAGCACCTTCATGGCCTTTACCCAGGTACCGTGAATGGCTTCATATTCCGCCGCCGTCACCGTGTACAGTTCAGGCAGCTCGACCTCGAAGGCTACCGTAATGTCCGCATCCTTGCTTACGATGCAGTTGTTTTCCACGGCCAGAATCGGAAATCTGTCTTCCAGATCACAGGCCTTCAATACACTTCTCATTTTTTTCTCTTCTTTTTGGTTAATGCTCTGAATATTCTGCGACGGGCTGACAGATAGCGCGGATGGCGTTTCTCGGCCAGCATCTTCATCAGCCCGTGCTCACCGTAGCGGGCATTCATGCGGAAGGTCAGCCATACGGCCAGGGAACCGGATACCGCTCCGAAAGACAGGCATACCAGCTGGCTGACACCGGCCATATACAGGACAACCACCGCAAGAAAGACCGATACAAGGCCTCCGGCAAAAAAGAACAGGTACTGTGATTTCAAGCCCTTGAACTCAATCGGACGGCCTGCTCCCTTGTTGATACGGTAATCCATGGCTTACAGGAAGAAGGAACGGAGAATGGTGGCGGCTACAATCAGGAAGATGCAGGCGAAGAACCAGCTCGCCGCAGTCTTGGACGTATCGGGATCGCCGCTGCTGAACTTGCCATACGTCTTGATACCGCCGACCAGACCGAGTACGGCTCCGATGGCATAACACAATTTGGTGGCCGGATCGAAATACGAAGTCATAAGGCTGGTAGCCTCATTGATGCCGGCAAGACCCTGTCCCTGTGCGAAGGCACCTGCCGCTGCCAGCACACACAATACTGAAAATAGGATTCTTCTCTTCATTGTCGAATCATTTTGGGGGTTGACATAAATGTTGAATTCGACTGCAAATATATAAGGCTTAAACCGCTGTGATACAACACCGTCATCAGGTGTCACCAGATGTCATCAGATGTCATTCAGGAAGCCTTACAGACATAAAAAAAGCATCCCGAAAAGATTTCCGGGATGCCTGAATATATCGGTGTCAGATATATTTCCGCCACTCGTCAGACGGTTCATTCCCATCCTTTACCTTAAGCGGTCTGGGATTGCCGTCCTCATCAAGATACCTGTCTATCAGTTCCTCTACAATAGCGGAATTCTCCATATTGGAAAGGAACACATCAATCAGGCTGGTCTGCCTGATGGAGAACAGGACACGAGCTGCCTGCATGGCCTTCTCATGGTCGGCTTCATCCTGATGTGTCAGATATTCACCGAGTACTTCCATGTCCCTGCTGGACAGAACAGGTGATACGGATTCCACTTCGGGAGACTCCGCATCAAGGTCTTCCTGGACTTCCTGCAGGAGTTTCATCTTTTCCAGCTGAAGGTTGCATTCCACATCTTCCTGCTGCACGTCCTCCTCCTCACCGATAAAATTCCTTTCAAGTGGCTGGCTCATGAAGGGAGCGGCAGTCTTTCCGGCATTCTCGTCCAGATAGACATAACGGGTACTTCCCATCACTTCTGCATCTGAAACCGCAGATTCCGTTCCGGCAGCTTCTTTCTTTTCCTTCTTCACGCAAGGTTTCCCATAAAGCAGGGTACAAACAGTTTCGATACGCCTTCTCCAGCCATACACGCTGTACAGCAAATAGCCTATACAGACAATCCGTACACAGAAGTATATCAGTTCTTCCATAAAGAATCCTTATAGAGAAAGCATTCAAGTTCATTCTTCAGCAATTCTCCGTGGCGTTTGAAGTGTTCCTCCACGATATTGCTCACAAAGACTGAAACACTCATGCCGGGAGCCATAAACGGAATAAGGCGGCTTGCCTTGTTGTACAAACCGCAACGGATACGAATCTGGCGTCCTTTCCCGACTGGAGCATCGTTCAGATACACACGGCTATATTCGGGAAAGCAGTTCGCTATTCCTATTTTCTCATTCAACTCTCTGACCTGTCTTTTCAGTGAACAAATCTTATTGGACAGTACATAAACGCAACATAACAGCAGGCCGCAAACCAATACGGCAACAGTCAATACAATCCACATCATTTTCAGAATGTTTTTGGGGTTTTTCGGCGAAACAGCTCGCCAAGCTCTTCACTGTAAGTCTCAAGATGGTGTGCCAGCACATTATCCAAAAAAGCGGGCACACTCATGTCATCACTCAGAAGGGGAAGGATACGGGCCAGCCTGCAATACATGTCATAGCTGATATAGGTCTGCTTTCTGTGTACGGACTTCTTTCTGTCCAGAAACAGTTCCTTGTACATTTCCACCTTCTCTTCCAGTCCGGGGTCAGCGCGAATCGTCTTGCGGGACTTTTCCTGTCCCTGTGTCTTTACTTCCGGCACATTTTTTTCCTTTTCTGTGACAGGAAGAACATTCTCGCCGACATCAGTTCCAGATTTACCGCAGGAAATGGATTCACTGGCCATCATGTCCTTCAAGGCATCCTCATCCACCTTGAATATCTCTCTTTTCTTTGCCATAGTTCTTATCCCGGAAATATGATACGTTCCATCTCCTGGGCAAACGCCTCAAGACGGCTGTCTTTCAGTAGTGATTCGGAAGGAGGGAGAAGGGTGCAACGGAAATGCTGCCTGGAAGAAGGTGTCATTTCCTTGTTGAAGCGTTCAAGATCCGGAAGTATGGTTTCAAAGACCTTCAAACCCATACGGAGCACTATTGCATTATACATTACATACAGTTCCTTGGAAGTACGGCTGTCCATACGGTTCCAGAATAAACGTATGTCTTTCAGGGGAGCTTCCGGATGCTGTCCGATAAAATCCTGAACGGTCGATACAAAGGAAAGGCTGCTCTGCATGACCATACGGTCTTTTACAATGGGAGTGAAAATAAAATCCATGTTCATGACGGACTCAAATACACCACGGGAGTTCACCGTTCCGGGAAGATCGAAGAATATCAGGTCATAATCACCTTCCAGCTTGCCGGGAATCTCTGCGGCTGACTCCGGCGTGGAAGTAACAATCGGATAGGCCTTACGGGAACCGTCTTCAAACTGACGGCAGAAAAGCCGTTGGTGATACTCGCTTTTTTCAAGGTTCTTCAAATCCCTTCCCCTTAGTTTTTCCAGACTGAACTGGGGATAGTCACAGTCAACGACAGCAACTTTCAGACCTCTTACATAATTAAAATAACTGGCAAGAACCGCTGTTACCGTGGACTTGCCCACACCGCCTTTCTGATTGCTGAAGGCGACAAGAATCGGACGTTTGTTCATACCTTTTGTTTTTGGGGTTAATATTCACTTTTTCTTTCACTAATCTTATAATGGCATTACGCTATTGTGATACTATTGTTGCCATGTTATTATGTCCTTATGTTATTGCAATACTATGTTGCCATATTATTATGTCATTATGTTATTGCAATACTATGTTGCCATGTTATTATGTCCTTATGTTATTGCAATGCTATGTTGCCATGTTATTATGTCCTTATGTTATTACAATATTATGTTGCCATGTTATTATGTCCTTATGTTATTGCAATACTATGTTGTTATGTTATTATGTCATTATGTTATTGCAATATTGCACGCTTAAATCGCGTCAAAAATAAGGTCTTTCAAGCATACAGGTAATATGTAGCCTGCACCATGACATCAGATGTCATCAGACGTCTTTATATGTCATATAATCCACTATTTCACAACTGTTTACACAGCCATAATTTTGCAAAGTCAGAACCGATAGACGGCTTGGAACATCTTCCGACGGACAGCAGCACGCCGCTCACGTCGCGCAGCAATCCGCCGGAGGTGGATTCTCTGTTCAAACGAACAGAGCAAGTTGTGTTTTTGTACGACAGAAAGTATTCTGCCATACAAAAACCAACTTGCCCTCCCTAACGGTCGGGGGATTTTCCTCCAAAGTCGGAAAATCTGACAGAGAAAGAAAAACAACCCAAAAGCAGAAAAGCATGGAGAAAAAACAGACAAGAAGGACAGGCAGAAAACCGAAGACTGATCCGGCGGACTACAAGTACAATTTCCGTCTGAACGCACAGGAGAAAAGCAGATTTGAAAGACTGTTTCTGGAATCTGGAGCAAGGGACAGGACAATCTTTATCAAGAAATCAATCTTTTCAGAACAGCTGAAGGTAATTAAGGTGGATAAGGTTTCCATGGACTATTACATCCGGCTTGGGGAATTTTACAGGCAGTTTCAGGCAATAGGCAACAATTACAATCAAGTCGTAAGGGCCGTACAGAAAAATTTTGGGGACAAAAGGGCGATGTCCCTGCTTTACAAACTTGAAAAGGCTACCCTGGAACTGATACTGCTCAACAAGCAGATTATGGCATTAACCAAAGAATATGAACAGAAATGGTTGCAAAGATAAGTCACGGAACAAGCCTTTATGGAGCACTGGTCTATAACCATGAAAAGGTATTTCAAGGGACGGCGGAAATCCTGTCCGGACACCGGATGATTTCCGACCGCCCGGGACTGCCGAGCGAGGACATGCGTCTGGCTCTCCTTTCATTTGAAAACCATCTGACGGCAAACAGGAGGACGGACAAGCCGGTCCTGCATATCGCCCTCAGTCCGGCACCTGAAGACAGGCTGGACAATGACAAGCTGGCGGAACTGGCAGAAAAATACATGCAGAAAATGGGATATGGTGACCAGCCGTTCATCGTGTACAGACATGGAGATACCTGCAACACGCACGTACATATCGTGAGTGTATGCATTGACGATGAAGGAAGGAAAATCAATGACTCCTATGAACACCGCCGTTCAATGACAGCCTGCCGGGAACTGGAACAGGAATTCGGACTGCGTAACAGTGCGGATACGGAAAGACGGAATCCGAAAGCGGAACTGAAAAAAGTGAATGTCTCACAGGGAGATATACGCCATCAGATTGGAAACACGCTGAAGGCTGTACTGGAAAGCTACCGTTTCCAGACTTTCGGAGAGTATTCCGCACTGCTTTCCACACTGAACATTGAAGCCCGACAGATACGGGGCGATTACATGGGAACACCCTATACGGGTATCATCTATTCGGCTACAGACGACAGAGGGAAAGTGGTCTGCTCTCCAATAAAAAGTGCAAGATTCGGCAAGCGTTTCGGAAATACGGGACTGTCCGAACGTATGTTACGGCATACACAGGACTTCAAGGAAGGCAGATGGGTTCCTGCCATATCCGGCAAGGTCGTATGGGCCATGCGTAACGCAAAATCGGAACAGGAATTCAGGGAACTGCTGAAACAGGAGCACATTGATGTGGTATTCCGAAGGAACAATACCGGACGTATCTATGGCGTCACATTCATAGACCATGAACGGCGCGAGGCGTTCAACGGTTCACGTATGGGAAAGGAGTTTTCCGCCAACGTATTCAACGATCTTGTCTGCTGGTGGGAAGGAATACCCTGGCAGGAGAGACAACAGTCCGGTCCGGAGGAACTTTGGAAACAGTACGGTCATCGTATGGAAGAAGGCAGTGCGCTTGAACAGGCGGCAGGCATCTTCTCCTTTGATGCAAATCCGGCAGTCGATTACGAGGAAGAAGCGTTCCGTCGCCGCATGAAACGGAAAAAGAAACCGCAGAAGCGCAAATCACGCGGTATCTGATCAATCAAAATGAGTCAACAACAGGGGGAACAACGGATTCCCCCACAATCATATACATCATTATGCAACAGGAAGACGATTTGAGAGCCCTTGCCAAGATTATGGAATTCGGCAGGGCAGTCAGTATTTTTATTCTGGTAGTCCACGTTTATGTGTACTGCTATCCCAGTATGAGTGCCTGGCATCTGAATCTGGATGTCATAGACCGGATACTGATGAACTTTGACAGGACAACCGGTATATTCGGCTGTATCCTTTGGACAAAACTGATGGCAGTTCTTCTGCTGGCCATATCCTGTATGGGTACTATCGGAGTCAAGGGTGAGAAAATAACCTGGCAGCGTATATGGGCGGTACTTACTGCCGGGGCGGTTCTATTTTTCATGAACTGGTGGCTGCTTGACCTGCCTTTTCCACACGAAGCGATTACTGCCCTGTATGTGGTGACACTTGCAGCCGGTTATCTATGCCTGCTCATGGCAGGACTGTGGATCAGCAGGCTTTACAGGCATAACCTGATGGAGGACGTATTCAATATGGAAAACGAATCCTTCATGCAGGAGACAAGGCTGATGGAGAATGAATATTCTGTCAATCTGCCAACCAGATTCCAGTATGGCGGCAAACTCAACGACGGATGGATCAACGTGGTCAATCCTTTCCGTGCGACCATCGTATTGGGAACACCGGGTTCCGGTAAATCATACGCAGTGGTAAACAACTACATCAAACAGATGATTTCCAAAGGTTTCAGTGTCTATATCTATGATTATAAATTTGATGACCTTTCCACCATTGCCTACAATACCTTGTTACACAATATGGACAAATACAAGGTAAAGCCACATTTCTACGTCATCAACTTCGATGATCCGCACCGTTCACACCGCTGCAATCCCATCAATCCGGAGTTCATGACGGATATCTCTGACGCATACGAAGCAAGCTATACCATCATGTTAAATTTGAATAAAACCTGGATTGAAAAACAGGGAGACTTCTTTGTAGAGTCTCCGATTATCCTGCTGGCAGCTATAATCTGGTATTTGAAGTGCGCCCATAAGGCGGTGTAATAAATATCTATTTAGCAATAGATTAGGTTAGAG
>DXLO01000006.1 GCA_019414665.1 Bacteroides sp.
GCTCTCAAAAGTGCTGACTCCGCAAACACTGGGGAAAAACTGTAGGAGAAAAAATAGAAAAACAGTCGCATCAAGCTCGGATCATACTTCCCCACCAAAGTCCGACAAACCCAAAATTCCGAATAAAGAAATGAAACTTAGTTCCTGTTTAACTGTTGTTCCGTATTCTTTTGAAAGTTCTTTTTAAAGAAAATTTAAATATATTTTCATATTGCAAAGCAATTCCTATCTCACATTCCAACTTCCCCAAAATAACACCCGAGCATGTTGCCTGCAACCAAAAACAGTTCTTATAACCTGTCTTCCCCATTTATTTTGTACCTTTGCCACACATTGAAAATCTATAAACCGAAATATTATAAAACTATGGCAAAGGAATTAGAATTAAAGTACGGCTGCAATCCCAACCAAAAACCGTCACGCATCTTCATGCAAGAAGGGGAATTGCCTATCGAAGTATTGAACGGACGTCCCGGATACATCAATTTTCTGGACGCTTTCAACAGCTGGCAACTGGTCAAAGAATTGAAAGAAGCTACCGGACTACCCGCAGCAACCTCCTTCAAACATGTCAGTCCGGCAGGAGCCGCAGTAGGAATCGAGTTGAATGACACCTTGAAGAAAATTTATTTTGTGAATGACTTGCCACTTACCCCATTGGCTACCGCATATGCCCGTGCTCGTGGCGCTGACCGCATGTCTTCTTACGGAGACTTTATCGCATTGAGCGATACTTGCGACGAAGCTACCGCGCGCCTCATCAACCGTGAAGTTTCAGACGGCGTCATAGCTCCCGATTACACACCGGAAGCGCTGGAAATCCTGAAAAACAAACGCAAGGGAACATACAATGTAATTAAAATAGACCCAGCTTACCGCCCTGCACCTATTGAACACAAAGATGTATTCGGCATTACTTTTGAACAGGGCCGCAACGAAATCAGACTGGACGAAAGCCTGCTGACTCATATTCCAACTAAAAGCCAGCATTTTCCAGACGAAGCAAAACGCGATTTGATTATTGCCCTTATCACCTTAAAATATACACAAAGTAATTCTGTTTGTTATGTAAAAGACGGGCAGGCTATCGGCATCGGTGCCGGCCAGCAAAGCCGCATCCACTGTACACGTCTTGCCGGTAATAAAGCGGATATATGGTATTTGCGCCAACATCCTAAAGTAATGAATCTGCCGTGGGTAGAAAAAATCCGCCGTGCAGATCGTGATAATACAATTGATGTCTATATCAGTGACGATCATGAAGATGTTCTGGCTGACGGCATCTGGCAACAATTCTTCACTAAAAAACCGGAAGTGCTGACTCGCGAAGAAAAGCGCGCGTGGCTGGATACCATGAAGGGGGTATCATTGGGTTCGGATGCTTTCTTCCCATTTGGTGACAATATAGAACGTGCGCATAAGAGCGGAGTGGAATACATAGCACAAGCTGGAGGCTCTGTACGTGATGACCATGTAATTGACACTTGTGACAAATACGGCATCACCATGGCATTCACTGGTGTTCGTTTATTCCATCATTAATTATTCATACTCAGTGCAAATTGCAACACGGATTTACAGATAAAAAGCAAACCATACTTAGCCTGTAAGATCCGTGTTTACAATCCATATAAAAAATCGTCTTAAAATTTATATCCCGCTGTTACAAAACCGGTAATATTCTTCCCTTGAAGTTCTTTTTGAAGTTTGCACAGCCCTAATCGTCCTTCCACTCCTATCACATAATGCCGGTATTCCACCGATAAACCTATCGCCACTCCATAATCGAAACGACGCAGATCAAGTCCATCTTTGCCAAAAGTATTTATTTCAACCACATTTCCAGTATTCCAATCCGGTGTAGACGATGATGACCAGCTATACCCTAAAGCCTTGATTTTGCCACCAATCCCCCATGCGCCATAGGGACCTGCCGCAACAAGTATATAAGTATTCCGATCCATTGCAAACCGGGCTGCCACCATTACAGGAAACTCCAAATAGGATGCATTTACTTTAGCCTGAGCCGAAATTCCATCTGTTTCAACAATCGTATGATTAGTGCCTTTGGAAACAAACGAAACGCCTGTTTGTAAAGACCAGATCTTATCAAAAGGGCACTCCAAGCCAATGCCTAATTTATACGCCAGTTTTACTTTAGGAGATCCCATATTATCACCTATAATATTTGCCATGCCTATACCGGCCTTTATACTCCAATCCACCTGACTCTGAGCCGGAGTCACCATGCTTACCATCATAAACAGTGCAAAAAGAAGTAGTTTTATCACTCTTACCTTATCTATTAATGCCATATCCCTAAAAAATTGTGTCTTTAATCATAATCTGCAAATATAGCTTTTATTTCATAAACCACGCTTCATCTAAAAAAAATGGCTGCTTCTTTCTAAAAGAGAAACAGCCGTTCTTTATATATTTAAAGGTAAGATTATATCTGTGGTCAGAATTTATAACCAATAGTGGCCAATGCAGAAAGGTTATGAGCACTAACACCACTAGCTACTTTAGTAAAACTTGTGCCAGTTTCAACACCTACAACTATGTTGCCAAATTCAAAAGCAACTCCTAACCCCAAACCGGCATCAAACCTTTTTAAACCATCATCACCGAAAGTATCAGCCTTCTCGGATACACCATCTATTTTAGTTTTTCCGCCAACTCCATAAGCCAAATACGGACCACCTTTGAAAAGAAGATCAAAATTGCTGGCCGTATGTATCCGAGCACCAACCATCAAAGGCAGTTCCAGATAAAGCTGGTTGATCGTCACATCAACCACGTCCCAGGCGTCAGTTACTCCATCACCTTTCACACCTTTAGAAATAAAGTTCAAACCTGTCTGGAAAGACCATATATTAGTATTAGCAAAAGGTACTTCCAAACCTATACCCACCTTATAAGCAAATTTAGCATCTGTACCATCCGTATCATCACCATACCAATTTGACATACCAATACCCGCATTCACATTCCATTTCAGATTTGATTGTGCAGAAACACCTAGTGTAACCAATGACAATAAAATAAAAAAGGCTAGTTTTTTCATGACTGTTTGTTTTTAGTTAATAATAAATTTCAGTTCCCAATTCCTTTGTACCGTCATTACATTCACAAATATAAGCTTTATTTTGGAAACCAGTCCTAATGTGTAAAGAAAATAAGAGGAATCTTTCATAAAATGAAAAATTCCGCTCACCAAACTATTATACAGTTATATGATTCCTGATTATCAGATACATTTATATATGATTAGAATATATAATGAAAGCCAAAGTTTAACTCATCCGTATCAAAATCTATACCAACATTTTCACTCTCATATCCATGATTCTCTTTTTTGGAATATCCAAGAAAACCATACTTGGCAACCAGACAAAAATGATCAGACAATTTGATGGCAATACCCGGTTTAATACCAATATTCCACGAATTCAAAGCGTCATTCCCCTTCGTTTTTGAAGTAGAAAAGCCAAATCCGCCATCGGCAAATAACCGGACTACATCACTATTCAAAAAGAAATAACGTGCATAAGGAGCAATAGTGAAAGTATTAGTTTTCACATCACCGCTTTTATTATATTCATAACCGACTACTGTACCGACAGACCAATCTTCATTTAGTTCATAACCGACCTCCGGCAGAATCTTGAAAGTAGTATTCTTAACTTCTGTTCCTTCTGTTTCCACTTTATCAGAACCTACTCCAAATGTTCCACCTACATACACCTGCGCATTTGCAGTAATAGCAATCAATGCTACAATAACAGACAATACAATCTTTTTCATCTCTTTTGTCATTTTTAAATTAAACTTTTTACCTATTAATCCACGCCGAAGAGGTTTGCCTTCTTTGTGTTTTACATTGCAAAGGTACAGTTTATTCTATGTTTTACAACATATTTTATATAAAAACGAATAATTCCAAAACAAAAGAGAGGATAATTGTTTAATTATTAATAAAGTACTGAATATTAAATTCAATCTACATTCCTATTTATTCTTATGTCTGTTAGCACGTTTTTTACGAAACTCAGCTTTCATCTTGGCAGCTCCCGACCCATGCAACCCTGTTATATAGCTTTTCTTTTTAGCCTTGGTCTTCACTTTATCTTCTTGCTTACCACTAGGAGATTTACCACCTTTGAATACAATTCCTTCGGTGATTGCTTTTTCTATGTCCATCGTCTATTTTTTAGGTGTTAAATTCTGTTTTACTATCACTCTATTGCCGGCTTTGGTACAAACAATTTCCGTTTTGTGCAAAATACGGTCTTTCATATCAAAAATCAGATTCGGATTGAAATGTTGTCCATCTATCCGGAATTCCAGATGAAGGTGTTCAGTAGTGGCACGTCCGGTTCTGCCTGTCAATCCTACTGCATCACCGGCCTTCACGATATCTCCGGATTTTACCAAATTCCGGGAATTATGACTATAAATACTTTCCAATCCATTATCATGACGCACAACAACTACATTTCCATAAGCAGCGTATGTTTTTGCCATACGTACTATTCCATCAAACGCACAACGGATAGTATCATTGGCCTTAGTCTTTATATCCGTTCCACTGTGCCCCCGGCGGGCTCCGTATGCAGAAATCACTTTACCACCGGGAAGAGGAAAACAATATTCATTCTCTTTTATACTATCCAGATGAATGGAGAAACTCTTGCGCCCGTTAAAGAGCCCGGGAGTCTTGACTCTGATATGGTTTACTTCCATTGCGGTAAAATTACTCTTGGCCGGCCCCCCAGCCCATGCCGCCACACTTATGAACAATAAAAATAGTAATTGTGTGCTTTTCATTATCTCATTTTAAAAATAAATTAATTCTTCATCCTTGGACGCTGCAAACTCTTTCAAGAGCTCCAACATATAATCTGCCGCTTCCTGCAAACCTTCCTTGCCGCTATATCCATTAATAATAGTCAGCAGATGCGTAGTTCCTGCCTCCAGTTTAGTACGCTCGTTATCACTGGTCGGCGTACCGATTCCGCCCATAGCATCTCTGTAAACAGGCATTCCTTCTATATTCAACTCTCCACGTCCTATCCCTTCATAAGGCTCTCCGGATTTACCGATACCCAACACCAATGTATCTCCTTGTATTTTATCCGCATCAAAGCCACCGATGGAATATCCGTAACGAATAGATACCAAGTTAATAAGATCTACCAAAGTATCTATCTGATACAAGGAAATTCCACGCAGGATTCTACGGCAGAGCGCTTCCCCCGAAGGACGATAACGGCTAGGGTCTTTCCCACATTTCTTATAAGCCTCCCGAGTGGCATGAATCGTAACCATATCCTTAATGGAATCCGTAGTGTACATTTCACGATAGCGTATAGTGAACTCGTCTATCTTTTTCCACAAAGATTCGCTATAAGCAGTGTTCTCTACCGTAGCACGGATGGCTATACCGGCAAACTGCGGACAGGCTTTCTTTATTTCTTCCGATACTTTTATTTCCATATTTATTTTTATACTGCGTTATTCCAACGAGCGTATTCCTCAGACACCTAAAAGAATGCCCGATAATATCCTTCCCGACCGGATTCCTTGCCGGCGGGCCGAAAAGAAATCATCGTTATTATGATACGTACAAATGCCGGATATCTCAATATGTTCAGGCTTCACACCGTATGCCAACAATTGCTGACGGTTGGCTTCCCACAAATCAATATGCCATTTTGCTTCTTTACGGGCAATCTGATTCATATCAAACCCCGCCTCACAAAAAGCTTGATAAACTTCATCCCCTACTTCAAAAGCCTCCAATGAAATACTGGGACCGATGCAAGCAATGAGATCTTTCCCTTGCGAGCCGTATTGGTTATCCATGACTGAAACTGTCTTCTCCACAATCCGGGCCACCGTACCACGCCATCCGGCATGAATGGCAGCCACTACCTTCTTTCGGGTATCATATAATAAAACAGGAACACAATCGGCCGTAGATACACACAAGCAATAACCGGGAATGTCTGTTACCAATGCATCCACTCCTTCCAATTCAGTATTTACCTGAATAGTATCCACAACTTTCACATGGTCACTATGGGTCTGATGCGGAATTACGAGTTCTACCGATTCCCCGGGTAACAAGCTACGCAGCAATTCCCGGTTGCGATTCACATCTTCTGCCTCGTCCCCACAATATCCGTTACAATTGAACGAAGCGTAGTTTCCCTTACTACAACCTCCGTGACGGGTGGTAGAAAAACAAGAAATGTTGGGATATGCCTTCATCAGCTCATATCCCAACATTTTATTATCTGATGTCAGCCGTTTCATTTCTTTTCCTCTTCTTCGTCCCAATTCTCATCTTCATATTCATAATCGAAGTCATCATCGGCATCTTCTTCATATTCATATTCAAAGTCCTCATCCTCACCCATGTCTTTCAACTCTTCCTGCAGTTTGGCAACATCTTTGGCGCGATGAACAATTGTTTCCGTACGGACACCTTCCAACTTATTGCTGTCCTTATTCAATTCTGTCCATAAAATATCCTTCAGCTGCTGTATCCCCAAGCCAGTTACCGACGAGATAAAGATATGCGGAACATTATCCGGCAATGTCGGCTCCAACATGGCAATCAGTTCTTCATCCAACATGTCACTTTTGGTAATGGCAAGCACACGTTGTTTATCCAACATTTCCGGGTTGAAGGTAGCCAACTCATTCAGCAGGATTTCATATTCCTTACGGATATCATCTGTATCACCCGGTACCATAAAGAGCAACAAAGAGTTGCGTTCTATATGGCGCAGGAAACGAAGTCCCAGTCCTTTTCCCTCACTGGCCCCTTCAATAATTCCGGGAATATCCGCCATGACAAAAGATTTTCCTTCGCGATAGGACACGATACCCAAATTCGGCTCCAGCGTAGTAAACGGATAATTGGCTATTTTAGGACGTGCCGCCGATACGGTAGACAATAAAGTGGATTTCCCTGCATTTGGAAAACCTACCAAACCTACATCAGCCAACAGTTTTAATTCCAAAATAACCATCAGCTCCTGCATGGGTTCTCCCGGTTGTGCAAAACGTGGCGCCTGACGGGTTGCTGTACGGAAGTGCCAGTTTCCCAATCCCCCACGTCCTCCTTTCAACAGAATTATTTCTTGTCCGTGTTCGGTGATATCACAGATATATTCACCTGTTTCAGCATTATAAACCACTGTACCACAAGGTACTTCAATAACTTTGTCTTCACCATCTTTACCAAAGCTTTTGTTCTTCGATCCATTGCCGCCGTGTGTGGCAAACACGTGGCGGTCATACTTCAGGTGAAGCAATGTCCAATAATTACGGTTTCCCCGCAAAATAACATGACCTCCTCTACCGCCATCACCACCGTCAGGGCCACCATTGGGTACATACTTCTCACGACGCATATGCGCAGAGCCTCGCCCGCCCTTACCCGAGCGGCAATATATCTTCACATAATCAACAAAATTCGATTCAGCCATAATTAATAATTTACTAATTTATCAATTTACTAATGTGCCAACGAAACTGTACTCCATGTATCATTATGCAGACTGACACATTGGCGGACTGCTGCATCAGCACATTAGCATATTACTATAATTTTTCAACAGCAGCAACAATGTCGGCAAAAATAGCATCCATCGTACCCAAACCGTGAATGTGCTGATATTTACCTTCGTTCTTGTACCAGTCAATCAGCGGAGCCGTCTGCGAGTGATAAACAACCAAACGTTTCTTTATTGTTTCCTCGTTATCATCCGCACGTCCCGATTCCTGTCCACGCTTAATCAGGCGAGTCATCAATTCTTCTTCGGGTACATCCAAGTCCAACATAACAGATACTTCCTGTCCACGTTCGGCCAGCATTTTCTTCAACGCTTCTGCCTGGGCGATGGTTCTGGGAAATCCATCAAAAATAACCCCTTTGCTTTCCTTAAAGCTATCCAGCGTACTTGCCAGAATATCAATAATCAATTCATCAGGCAGCAACTGGCCCTGATCGATATATCCTTTGGCTGTCTTTCCCAATTCTGTACCCTTCTTAATCTCAGCACGAAGCACATCCCCTGTTGAAATGTGATTAATACCGAATTTCTCTACAATACGTTCACTCTGAGTACCCTTACCAGAACCCGGAGCTCCAAAAATTACAATGTTCAACATCTTGTTTTACCTTTTATTTTTATATTTAGTTGTACAAATTTCATTCCATTACGGTGTAAATATCCCGATAGTTACGTCCCAAGCCATCATAATCCAGACCATACCCCACAATAAAATCATTGGGAATACGCATGGCCACATAATGTATATCCAATTCCACCTTCAATTTATCAGGTTTCAGCAGCAAGGTAGCGATACGGATCTCTTTCGGTTTTCTAGCTTGTAATGTTTCCAACAAGTGCTTCATTGTCACCCCGGTATCCACAATATCTTCCACAATCACCACTGTACGACCCTCAATATCATCATTCAAACCTACCAACTCTTTTACCTTTCCTGTAGAAGAAGTTCCTGCATAAGAGGCCAGTTTCACGAAAGAAATTTCACTGGGAATGGTAAGGTTACGCATCAAGTCGGCAGCAAACATGAATGCGCCGTTCAATACACTTAAAAACAAGGGATTAGTTCCTTCTAAATCCCGATTAATCTCACTCGCTACCCGTGCCACTTCTTTTAAGATCCGTTCTTCAGGAATGAAAGGAGTGAAACGTTTATCTTTGATTTGAATGGTATCCATAACCGCTATTTTATTAAATTGCTGCAAAAATAACATTTTTATTCCAAGTATCGAAGTATTCACATAACCTCTTTTTGTAAATAGTGTTATCTTTGTACGTTCAAACAAAAGAGATTGTCATGAAAATTATTTCGAGCACCCAACTAAAAGAGCTGGACAAGTACACGATTGCCAAAGAACCGGTTGCCTCCATTGATTTGATGGAACGGGCAGCCGAAGAACTGACTCGTGCCATTACCCACCGATGGGATACTTCTTTCCATATTGTAGTATTCGCCGGACCGGGAAATAACGGGGGCGATGCGCTTGCCGTAGCCCGTATGTTGTCTAAGCAAAACTATCACGTAGAAGTCTTTCTGTTTAACACCAAAGGAAAACTGTCGGAAGAATGTCAGACCAATCTTGAACGGTTAAAAGAATGCGGCTCGGTGTACTTTACTGAAGTAAGCACACAATTTGATCCTCCAGTCCTGACAGAAAGGCATCTGGTAGTAGACGGATTATTCGGTTCCGGACTCAACAAACCACTGAACGGTGGATTTGCTGCCGTAGTGAAATATATTAATGCATCCAAGGCACAGGTAGTAGCCATTGATGTACCTTCAGGATTAATGTGTGAGGACAACACTTATAATATCCGTCAAAACATGATACGCGCGGATGTCACTCTCAGCATTCAGCTACCTAAGTTATCCTTTCTTTTCCCCGAAAACGAAGACATTGTAGGCGAATGGCAACTATTGGACATCCAACTGAAAAAAGACTTTATTGATACAGCACAAAGTCCCTACTATATCACAGAGGAAGAAGAAATTCGCAGCCTCATCAAACCGCGGAAACGATTTGCCCACAAGGGAGCTTTCGGCCATGCACTGCTCATCGCAGGATCTTATGGCATGGCAGGAGCATCCATTTTATCTGCCCGTGCCTGCCTGCGTTCGGGAGTGGGATTACTGACTGTCCATGTACCTATCCACAACCATGATTTACTTCAGACCACTGTTCCCGAAGCCATTGTACAGACAGACATACACGACCATTATTTTGCCGAGCCCGTGGATACAGACCGTTATCAAGCCATAGCCATCGGTCCGGGGTTGGGACAAGAAGAAGATACAGCGTTGGCCATGATGGAACAAATACAAGGTTGTCCGGTACCTTTAGTGCTGGATGCGGATGCCATTAATATTTTCGGCACTCACCGCAACTGGCTCAGCCGGATGCCGAAGCGCTGTATTCTCACCCCCCATCTAAAGGAACTGGAACGACTGATAGGTAAATGCATGGATACTTACGAACGGCTGACAAAGACGAAAGAATTGGCAGCCTATCTGCAAAGCTATATCATTATAAAGGGATCATGGAGCACAGTTGTCACCCCCGAAGGAAATTGTTATTTCAATCCCACCGGGAATCCAGGTATGGCAACCGCCGGCAGCGGTGATGTGCTGACCGGTATTCTGACAGCCTTATTGGCACAAGGATATACTCAAGAAGATGCATGCCGCCTGGGCGTCTACGTACATGGTCTGGCAGGAGACATTGCAGCGGAAGAAAAAGGAGAAATAGGAACCACCTCAAGTGATCTTATTGACGCATTACCCGCAGCATGGAAGAAATTAACAGAAACAAAAGGCAGATTTACAAAAGAATAGCTATATTTGCTTACATATATGATAGAATATAGAAATATGAAAAAAGGATTAATCGCAGCAGGGTTACTGGTTTCATTGAGCGGCACCGCACAAGATGTCAGTACATATACTCCCGGAACCATGGGAGAAGGAGTGGTTTATTATTTGCCTAAGACCGAAATAGAATTGCAAGTCACCGCAACCAAAGTTGTCTACACGCCCGGAGAATTCTGCCAATACGCCGACCGCTATCTGCGCCTTACAGGCATATCATCCCAACCGGAAGAACATTGGGAAATAAACAGTATCAAGGTAAATTCCATAGGCATTCCTGACCCGGACAATGCATACGCTGTAAAACTGAAAGACAAAAGTGCGGCCTCACAGGTAGAATTGACTCCTGAAGGAATCATAAAGGCTATCAACACCACCTCTCCTATAGAGAAAGCACCTGTGACAAAGGTTGCCGATACGGCCAAAAAACGTATTGACCCACGCAGTTTTATGACCGAAGAGATTCTGATAGCCGGTTCTACCGCTAAAATGGCTGAATTGGTGGCGAAAGAAATCTACAATATACGAGAAAGCAAAAACAGCCTGACCCGCGGGCAAGCAGATTATATGCCCAAAGACGGAGCCGCTTTAAAACTCATGCTGGACAATCTGGATGAACAGGAACAAGCCATGATGCAAATGTTTGCCGGCACAACAGACCGCATAGAAAAATCATTTACCATCCGCATAAAACCAGAAGCGGACATGAAAGAAAAAGTAGCTTTCCGTTTCTCAAAGAAACTAGGGATGCTGGATGCCGATAATTTATCCGGTGAACCTTATTACATTTCCATCGTCAACCAAGAAACATTGCCACCGATGGATCCGAAAGGCAAAGAAAAAAAGAAGACGGATGGTGTTATTTACAATATTCCGGGAAAAGCTCAGGTTACCGTATTCACTCCAAACAAACGTTATTTTGACGGAGAACTACCTGTTACACAATTTGGAACAACGGAATGTCTGATAGATAACCTTTTTAATAAAAAAGTAAATACACGAGTGATCTTTAATCCTAATACCGGAGGAATTGTGAAGATTGATAAAGACTAAAACTCCATCTCACCCCTACATAGCAAAATGAGGGTATCCATAATACACTGGACACCCTCATTTTCACTAAAAGACAATCAATTATTTTTTAATATTTGGTTCCTCCAATCCATACCCCTTTTTCTTATTCTCACCTTTCAGCCACAAAGCAAAGAACAATGCAGCCACACCAAAGCCTGCAAATATCCACATGGGAAGTGTATAATCATAAGTCTGCATTCCATCTACTACCGGTCCTTTGCAATACTCATTCAAGACAAAACCAATCAAAGCAGGTACACCCATCAACCCCCAGTTTTGTACCCAGAAGATCAAAGCGTAAGCTGTACCCAACTGCTTTTCCGGAATAATTTTAGGAACAGAGGGCCACATAGCCGATGGCACCAAAGAAAAGCCAATCCCCAATATAATCATAATGATAGTGGCAAACCACCATACATTCAAGACAGGTAACGCAAACATTGTATGAACAAAAATCAACAGCACAGAACCGATGATCATCAGCGTAGCTCCCTTGCCTATCCGATCGTACACATTACCGAAAAGCGGAGTAAGGAACAAAGTTCCCAATGGTAACAGGCTAGGAATAGTACCCGCCAATTCCGGATCTACATTATATTTCTGCACCATCAGGTCTGTAGCATATTTCAAGAAAGGGAATACGGCAGAATAAAACAACACACACAGCAACGCAATCAGCCAAAATCCTTTATTGGTTACAATCAACCAAATATCTTTCATACGGAAAGGCTCTTCAGGTTCCGCCCCTTCTTCTTCTAAAGAAGCATCCAGTTTCTTATCATAGAAAGTATAAATAAAAAATGCTACCGTACCAATACAAAGCATAGTAAGGCACAGCAACAATGGAGCAGGGATATTAGGATGGAACACACCCTCATCATCAGTAATACCAAAGAAAGTAGCGATAGGAACCGTAACAGCCAAAGCCAGCATAGTGCCTAAACGGGCTGTCGCCATCTCCATACCCATGGCCAGAGCCATTTCTTTTCCTTTAAACCACTTCACAATAATTTTTGAGACCGTGATGCCTGCAATCTCTACACCGACACCAAATATAGCATATCCCAACGCAGCCAGTCCTACCTGGGTTTTCATTCCAAGCAAAGTGCTTCCCTCAGCAAATGTAGTAGAAATAGCATAATATTTTAACCCACAGCCCAACACCATCAAAAGGCATGCTCCCATACCAGTAAAGCGCACTCCCATCTTATCCAAAATGATACCACCGATAATAAGCATAAAGGCAAAGACATTGAACCAACCGTATGCACTGGTAAAAATACCATAATCCAGACTATCCCACAGCAGCTCCTTTTCAAGCATCGGTTTTAAGGGGGACATTACATCGGTCAAAAAATAACCGCATAGCATGGTGAAAGCCACCAACGCCAACACACTCCACCGAAGAACCTTGGAGTCATTGAGCTTTTTTTGAATTTGTTCTTTCATTCTTTTATAAGATTTTTGATTAATAGTTTTTCATGTTCAGCTTACAAAGATACAGTTTTTTAGGTAGAGAAGCCTCTTTCCATAAAAAAGTTCTATCTTTGCGTGACGATTAAATCGTTTTATTGTAGGAAATCGTCATAAAATTACTTTTTATAAACTTAACTTTATTGATCATGAAAAAAAGCAAAACATTTCTTGTTTGCGCCATGTTGAGTGGCAGCGTCTTATTTTCATCATGCATCGGTTCTTTCGGATTATGGAATAGTTTGAAAGACTGGAACCAGGGGGTAAGCAACAAGTTTGTCAACGAACTTATCTTTCTCGCTTTCCATATTGTCCCTGTTTATGAAATTGCTTATCTGGCAGACGCATTGGTTTTAAATTCCATCGAATTCTGGAGCGGTTCCAACCCTACAGCTTCTATCGGTGAAGTAAAAACAGTGCAAGGAGAAAATGGCGAATATTTGGTAAAAACCAACGAAAACGGTTATACCATTACCAAAAAAGGAGAAGACAAATCTGTAGATTTGGTCTATAACAAAGAAAACAATACATGGAATGCCGTAGCCGACGGACAGAGCTTCGAACTTGTGAAAATGAACGAAGACGGAACGGCTGTTTTGAGCCTGCAAAACGGAACCTCCATGACTGTCACTCCTGATGCACAAGGTATTGCTACCGCAAGAATAGCTACAGGAAACTCCTTGTTTTTTGCTGCAAGATAATAAACACAACATCATTTAAACACAAAGAAAAGAAGTTGCCCATGCAAACAACTTCTTTTCTTCCATAAAACAATACTACTATGAAGAAGCAAATCATGCTGGGCGGCCTACTCCTATTATTAGGCTCCTGTACTCCCCAAAAGAAAGCGAATGACCCGAATGCAATTGACATTGCCGTAAGTCTGGAACACCTCACAGAATTAAAGACCTCCCAATTGGGAAAACAAATCCGTTATATCCCTTTGGAAACAACAGACTCATCCCTGATTGGCAACTCCTATTCCATCAAGTTATCTAAAGACCATATCTTTGTTTCTACCAACGGACGATGCCTGTCATTCAACAAGCAAACCGGAAAATATCTTGGCAGCATCGGGCACAAAGGAGAAGATCCACAAGGCTACAGCAATGCCAACTGCTTTATTCACCCCCATACCAACAATCTCTACTTTTATCGCCAACCCGACAAGTTGGTAAAATACGATACAAAAGGTAACTATCTAGGGCAAGTACACCTACCACAAAAGATTTCCCCATCCCTTTACTTTACTTTTTCCGACTCCCTTATTCTTGCTCATTATGGAGAAGGAATAGGACAACCGCAAGCAAGTGCGTTACTTTACTTCAACGAACAGGGAGAAGTAAAAGACTCATTGCCGGAATTTGCCAATCCGGGTGATCCTATGGGCATGGACCAGATATCCAGCACCAACGTATTCAAGCAATTACCCGGTAACGCCAACATAGGAGGGTTAATATATATAAATTATCAGGATGGAACAATGACTGTTCTTCCTATAGACCAGCCTTCACTTTGGCTGAGCAACGGCAGCATACGTTTCAGAAAAGCGTTCAATGACACAATCTACGACATTAAAGGACACGAAGCTACTGTCCATACCACTTTCCATACCGGGCAATGGCATTTTCCGTCTGAAAAAATGGGACAAAAAGAGGATACAGACAACTACATCGTTATAACCGGTATTCTGGAAACTCCCAAACATCTCTTCTTTATATCTCTACAGGGATTATACGACAAGAGAAAACCCTTCTACGGTATTTACGACAAAGAAAAACATATTACTTATATAAATGATGCCAATGTGGGGCTGACAGATGACCTGACGCATTTCATGCCTTTCTATCCCATCACTTGTACAGAAGAAGGAGAGTATGCCGCTTTATTGGAGATAGGGAAAATAGACGAATGGATGGATAAAAATCCGGGAATTGTCCAAGAAGGAAAGCTAAGCTTTTTACAGGAAATCAATGAAGAATCCAATCCGGTTTGTGTTATAGTGGAACCTTGACAACCATAAAAGAACGCTGCTTTCCTCACGGAGAGCAGCGTTCTCTTTCTTCAACACGTTGAAGATAACAGTATGCTAAATTAGTCACGACCTCCACCCAATGCCTGATAGAGATTGATTACGCCTTGCATTTCAGTAAAACGGTTAGCAACCTGAGTTAACTCCGCATTAAGCAAAGTCTGCTGAGCCGTCAAAACTTCCAAATAAGTCGTATTCCCATGTTGCATCAGCAAAGAGGTACTTTCCAAAGCTTTATTTAATGAATTTATTTGTTTATCATAATAAACTGATTTATCACGGGCCGTCTGATATTTCACCAAAGCCTCGTTCACTTCACTTCCTGCATTCAACAAAGCCTGTTGAAAACTCAGTTTGGCTTCTTCTTGCTGAGCTTTAGCTATCTTTAGCTGTGCTATGTTCGCACCTTTATTAAACAGTGGCTGGGTCAACGAAGCTACAGCCGTTGCAATGAACTTGCCCGGATTGACAATCATACTTCCTGCTGAATTAGTCCATCCCGCACTTCCACTTAAAACAATAGAAGGATAAAAGGCGGAACGAGCCTGATTTGTGGCATAGAAAGCTGCTTCCAACGAACGCTCCGCACTGCGTACATCGGGACGGTTGGCAAGCATTTGCACAGGGATGCCTACCGGGAAATGTTCCTTCATCATATAAGAACTGTCCCATGTGCCCGTTCTCTCAATAGCATGAGGAGATTCAGCCAACAACAACGACAAACTGTTTTCTACCTGGTTAATTTGTTCTTTCAGATCAAGAACTGAAGTACATATAGTATAATATGTAGCTTCCATTTGTGAAACGGCAGCTTCATTTGCCAATCCGGCTTCCATCAGAGCACGGGTTGCATCTACGGTTTCTTTCCAGGACTTTTCAGTCCGGACAGAAATGGCCAGCTGATTGTCCAGCATCAGCAAGGTATAGTAAGTATTAGCTATACCGGCTATCAGCTGTGTCCGGACAGCCTGTTTATAGTCACGGCTCTGTTCCAGCAATGCTTTCGCCTGGCGTTTCGCATTACGGATGCGGCCGAAAATATCAATTTCCCAACTTGCCGCCACCGGTAAAGTATAAGTTTGTACAGCTTTTCCTTTGTCAAAACTACTTGCTGTCCCCTGAGGTGACAGAGCGAAAGAAGGCAGATAAGCCAATTTGGCTGACAGCATAGCAGCTTCCGCCTCTTTCACACGCCATTGTGCTGACTGCAAATCCGTATTGTTCCGCAAGCCTTGCTCTATCAATTCCTGAAGCCGCGGATCTGTAAAAATCTCCTGCCAGCTCAGATTGCCGATATTATCCACGGTATCAGCAACTGCCACCTCTTCCCCATACAAATTATCGGGCACTTCGGTTGCAGGTTTATATTGGGTATATATGCCGCAGCTACTCAGTGTGAGCGCTGCGACAGTCAGAGTGATGATCTGTTTTTTCATTTTTTCTCTTCGTTTTTGCTTTCGATGTGGTGTTGTCTCTCTTCTTTTGCTTCTACACATTCCTCTTGAATCTGCCAATCGGCCGCCGGCTGAAACTGAATAGGACGTACCTTTTCCTGTAAATATTGGAATACGATAAACAAAGAAGGTACAATAAACAGCAACGCCAGCGTACCGATCACCATTCCACCCACAGTACCTGTTCCCAGCGAACTGTTTCCATTAGCACCTACTCCACTGGCAACCATCAACGGGAACAGACCGAAAATCATAGTCAGTGCCGTCATCAGAATAGGACGCAAGCGGGCTTTGGCGGCAGAAAGTGCAGCGGAAGTCAGGCTCATACCTGCCTTACGACGCTCGGTAGCGTACTCGGTCAGCAAAATGGCAGTCTTAGCAAGCAAACCTATCAACATAATCAAACCGGTCTGCAAATAAATATTGTTCTCCAGTCCCATCATCTTCGCAAACAGGAAGCTACCCATCAGCCCAAACGGAACAGACAACAACACCGCAAACGGAATGAGGAAACTTTCATAAAGTGCACTTAAAATCAGATAAATCATCAAGAAACAGATAGCAAAGATGATAATGGTAGTACCTCCCTGGTCGGTCTCTTCACGGGTAATACCACCAAAGTCGTACCCAAAACCTTTGGGAAGTGCCTGTACGGCAGTTTCCTGAACGGCACGGATGGCATCACCGGTACTATACCCTTCGGCAGGCATTGCATTTACAGCAATAGAATTGAACATATTGAAACGGCTCAGCGATTCTGCCCCATAACTGCGGGTCAATGTCACAAACTGGCTGAGAGGAGCCATCTCGCCATTAGACATACGCACAAAGATATTATTCAACGAGCTTTCATCCACACGATACTTCGGATCTGCCTGAATCATAACCTTATATACTTTAGAGAAACGATTAAAATTTGAAACATACTGCCCACCATAATAGCCGGACAATGTGCTTAGCACAGCATCCGGAGTGATACCGGCACGCTTACATTTGGACGCATCCACTTCTACCGTCCATTGCGGATAACGGATATCAAAAGTAGAGTATGCCATCGCGATCTCGGGACGTTGGTTCAGAGCACCCAGATATTGTTGAGTGGTATTGAAGAAAGTGCCCACATCACCACCTTGTTTATCCTGCATATGGAGTTCCAACGCATTACCCATACCATACCCCGGAATCATACCCGGAGAAATAGCAAATATACTGGCATCCTTGATGTCTGCCGTACGGCCATATACCTGTCCGATTACTGCCTGAACATCATTTTCCTTTCCTTCACGCTCATCCCAAGGTTTCAGTTTCAGAATCAACATACCAAAAGAGTTACCCTGTCCGGCTAGCAGACCATAACCTGCCACACGCTGCACATGCAGCACCTGAGGAATATCCATCATGCGCTTTTCAATACGCATCATTACGTCATTAGTCGTTTTCAATGAACTACCTGCCGCCGTGCTGACATTCACAAATACAACCCCCTGGTCTTCATCAGGCACCAAACTGGTTTTAGTTGTATTCATCAAGAAAGCCAATAGTACTACCGAGGCCGCAAGAAGTGTCCATACCATCCATTTGCGTTTGATAAAGAACAATACCCCTTTCTTATATCGTTCAATCATTGCATCGAAAGCAGCATTAAACGCTTTACGGAAACGTGCTGCAAAATTGTTTTTTTCCGTTCCATCCTCATTGATATACGGTTTCAAGAACAAAGCACACAGCGCCGGACTCAAAGTCAGTGCATTGACGGCAGAGATACCTACGGCAACCGCCATAGTCAAACCAAACTGAGTATAGAAAGTACCCGAAGTTCCACTCATAAACGAAACCGGAATAAACACAGCCATAAATACCAACGAAGAAGAGATGACCGCATTGCTAATCCCCTTCATCGCATCAATACTAGCCATATAAGAAGAACGATATCCCACATCAAAACGCGCCTGCACCGCCTCGACGACAACAATGGCATCATCCACCACCGTACCGATCACCAACACCAAAGCAAACAGGGTAATCAGGTTGATACTGAATCCTGCTATGGACATAAAAGCAAATGTACCAATCAAGGACACGATGATCCCCACCAACGGAATAATAGTAGAACGGATATCCTGCAAAAATACATATACAATTAAGATTACCAAAAAAATGGCCTCGAACAAGGTTTTTATCACTTCATGGATAGATGCATACAAAAAGTCATTGGAGCTCATAACCTGAACCATCTCCACCCCTTTGGGCAGATCCTTCCTTGCTTCTTCCAAAAAGGCATCAATATTATTGTTTACTTCTGTCGCATTCGATCCTGCCGTCTGAAAAATCATACAGGAAATACCAGGATGACCATTCATAGCCCCATGATAGGCATAGCTTTCCTCGCCCATCTCTATATCGGCAATTTCTTTCAGCTTCAACACTTCGCCATTATCCGAAGACCGGATCACAATTTCCCCAAACTCTTCCGGAGTAATCAGACGCCCTTTATACTTCATTGTATATTGATAAGTTTCATCAGAGTTTTCTCCGAATGAACCGGTAGCCGATTCAATATTCTGTTCAGCCAACACTTGGGTCACATCCGATGGAATCAATTTATACTGGGCCATCACGTCAGGCTTCATCCAGATACGCATACTATAGTCACCCCCCATAATCATCATATCACCCACACCCTGGATACGAAGAATAGCAGGTTTCAAGTTAATACTGATATAGTTGGACAAGAATTTCTCATCATACGAATCATCCGGACTATATAGTGAGAACATCTGCAAAATACTGGTCTGCCGCTTTGAGGTAGTCACACCCACCTGCGTTACTTCTGCCGGTAACTGTCCGGTTGCCTTCGATACACGGTTCTGCACATTGACCGCTGCCATATCGGGGTCTGTCCCTTGTTTGAAATACACAGTGATATCCACAACTCCGGCATTTGAAGCGGTAGAAGTCATATAAGTCATATTTTCCACACCGTTAATCGCTTCCTCCAACGGAGCGATAACACTCTTCTGAAGAGTTTCCGCACTGGCACCAAAATAAGAGGTACTTACCTGAATGGTAGGCGGAGCAATATCAGGATATTGTTCGACGGGCAAAGTGAACAGCCCGATGATACCCACTACCACTATCGAAATAGAAATAACAGCCGACAGGATGGGGCGTTCTATAAAGGTTCTTAAATTCATAGTCTTTCTTAATTCTGTTTTACTTTAATGGGAGTACCTTCACGCAGCAAACCTACGCCTTCCGCTACAATGACATCCCCCTCTTTCAATCCATCGTTCACGATATATTCCTGTCCTCCATTTACACGGGTCACACTGACAGGAGCTGATTGTGCCTTGCCGTCCACGACTTTATATACGTATGTAATATCCTGAATTTCAAAAGTGGTAGCCTGAGGAATAACCAAACTTCCTTTCATCGTAACCGGAAGAATCACATTTCCCGATGTTCCGCTATACAGCAACCCATTCTTATTCGGGAATACGGCACGCAGACTTGCGGTACCCGTATTACGGTCTACCACCCCACTGATGGTTTCAATGCGTCCCTTTTCGCCATACATAGACTTGTCATTCAATTGCAGTTCCACTTCCGGCATATTTTTCAACGCTTCTGCTTTGGAACCATATTGACGGGTCAGAGCCAACAATTGATTTTCAGTCATCGAAAAGTAGACATACATATCCGAATTATCAGAAACCGTAGTCAACGGTTGTGGCAAACTGGCACTAACCAATGCACCTACCCGATAAGGCAATGTACCAATCACCCCGTCCGAAGGACTTTTCACTTCTGTATACGAAAGGTCATTGCGGGCACTCACCTCCTGCGCTTTCGCCTGGGCCAACTGGGCCTTGGCAGTAAGCCATGAGTTTTCTGCCGTCCTCAAATCAAATTCAGAAACTACTTTCTTTGCAAACAATTCTTTCTTGCTATCGTATGTCAACTGTGCTGTTGCCAGTCCGGCTTTCGCCGATTCCACATTGGCGACAGCTGTTTCCAATGCCGCCTTATAAGGCACTTGGTCAATAATAAATAAGACTTGCCCTTTACGCACTGCCTGTCCTTCCTCCACACAAAGCCGGGTAAGGAAACCGGAAACTTGCGGATAAATATCAATATCCTGGCGGCCACGGATCGTAGCCGAATAAGTAGTAGACAAAACTTTGTCCGACGGTGATACCTTTAATACCGCATACTCCGCCTCCATTTGTGCAACAGGCGCCTGTTTACACGACGCTGTCAAAGCAGCACAACCAACCAATACCATTAGTCGCATCCATTTTTTGTTCAATGTCATCATATTCCAATCTTTTTAAATTCGGGGCAAAGGTAGTTGGAATTTCTCATCCCCAAGCGTTCAATTCGTAGCGGCAAATGTTCAAAACAGGAACAAACAACTCATTATATCAAAAAAAACATTTAAATTCGCGTCAAAATAAGAACAAGAATGGAAATTTTACACACCACTAATGAAGAGCCCTTTGTATCGGGGACCGGCCACTTTGCCGGCTGGGAGAACCGTTTGATGAAGCTAGAAGACACGGCTATCCTTTTCTGCCGGGAGGGACATGCGCATATCATGATTGATTTGCAGGAGTATGAGCTGGCGCCTAATACGCAAGTAGTTTTGCTGCCGGACACGATTGTCAATTTCACCAATATCAGCCCCGATTTCACCATCTCATATATCGCTTTCTCGCGCATATTGTTTCAAGAAGTGACGGCGCGCCTTGACCTTTCCTTCTTCCGTTTCCTCAAAGAGAACCCTTGCGTAACCCTTCCTGAGGAGCGCACGCGGAGCATCAACGGGCTTGCTTCGGGCATTGAAGACCTTTATCACGACCGGGACAACTGTTTCCGCCAGCAAATCCTGAAGAATTATATCCAGAGTTTCCTGTTGGATATCTACGACAAGACTCATCGCCTGTTTCTCATGAAACGTCCCGAAGGTATCAGCCGGCAGGAAGAGCTGTTCAAGCGGTTTATCCAGTTGGTACACAAGCATTGCACCACCCAGCGTGAAGTCTCTTTTTATGCCAACAAGTTGTTTATCACTCCCAGATACTTATCTACTGTGATACAGAATGTGACAAACACCACCGCCAAAAGCATCATAGACAAGCATGTCATTCTGGAAATCAAAGTGTTATTGAAATCAACGAACTTAAGCGTGCAGGAAATATCCAATCAGCTTTGCTTTCCGGACCAGTCCTTCTTTGGGCGTTATTTCAAGAAGCATACGGGGCTGTCGCCTTTGCAGTATAGAAACCAGAATTGACTACTGCATAGTAGTGGGTGCATTACTATGCAGTAGTTGGGCAACTACTATGCGGTAAATGCTTCATTACCCTATAGTAGAACCCTTCAATATGCGTTTATGACGGATAAAGTAAAAGGCTGCCTTCACCTCCGAAAGCAGCCTTTACCTTATTATATAGGATGAATTAATTATTCAGCCAATTTATTGTCTGAACCCAGCACGTTAATAATTTTGTGCTTGTACAGTTTTTCCATATTGTCACGAGCCGGACCTAAGTACTTACGCGGGTCGAATTCTGCCGGTTTTTCAGCAAAAGTCTGACGGATAGCAGCAGTCATAGCCAAACGAGAGTCTGAGTCAATGTTGATTTTGCAAACAGCAGACTTGGCAGCCTTGCGCAATTCTTCTTCAGGGATACCGATAGCAGCCTTCAATGCACCACCATACTTGTTGATTGTTTCAACTTCTTCCTGAGGAACTGATGAAGAACCATGAAGAACGATGGGGAATCCCGGAAGTTTTTCCATTACAGCATCCAATACTTCGAATGCCAAAGGAGGAGGAACCATACGACCTGTAGCAGGATCAATGTGGCACTGTTCCGGAGTAAATTTGTATGCACCGTGAGAAGTACCGATAGAGATAGCCAATGAGTCGCAACCTGTACGAGTAGCAAAATCAATTACTTCTTCAGGGTCAGTATAAGTATGATGATCAGAAGAAACTTCATCTTCCACACCGGCCAATACACCCAATTCACCTTCTACAGTTACATCAAACTGATGAGCGTAGTCAACCACCTTCTTAGTCAAAGCTACGTTTTCTTCGTAAGGCAGGTGAGAACCGTCGATCATTACAGAAGAGAAACCTGAGTCGATACAGCTCTTGCAAGTTTCGAAAGTATCTCCGTGGTCAAGGTGAAGAACGATTTCAGGTTTTGCACAACCTAATTCTTTTGCATATTCTACAGCACCCTGAGCCATGTAACGCAACAAAGTAGCGTTAGCATACTGACGAGCACCTTTTGAAACCTGCAAAATAACCGGAGATTTTGTTTCTACTGCAGCTTTGATGATAGCCTGCATCTGTTCCATATTGTTGAAGTTGAATGCAGGAATTGCATATCCACCTTTGATAGCCTTAGCAAACATATCTCTAGTGTTTACCAGACCTAAATCTTTGTAATTAACCATTGTTCTAATATTTATAATTGTTAGTGAATTAAATTCCACTGCAAAAGTAATCATAAATGCGCTAACTATGGCAAGTTCACACCAAAAATATCTCATAAAAAATGATTTTATTAACTATTTTCTTCACTAAAACATACAAACTGATTATATTGTAATGTCTACCTTACAATACTATAAAAGAAGAAAATAAGGCTTTTAGAAGAAAAAACAGCCCGAAGTTTTTTCTATTTCAAAGAAAAGCAGTATCTTTGCGGTCCAAAATGGACCATTACACCCAATATTGTTTACCAGACAAGTAAAAAAAATAATAACAATAAAATAATATACAGAAATGAAAAAAGGTATTCATCCTGAAAACTATCGTCCCGTAGTATTCAAAGACATGTCAAACGGTGATGTATTTTTGTCACGTTCAACTTGTAGCACAAAAGAAACCATCGAATTCGAAGGTGAAACTTATCCGTTGGTAAAACTGGAAATTTCTAATACATCACACCCGTTCTACACTGGTAAATCCAAATTAGTAGATACAGCTGGTCGTGTAGACAAGTTCATGAGCCGCTACGGCAACCGTATGAAAAAGTAATTTGTAACTTATACATAAGTTCCAAAATAAAAGGCTGCAACCCGATAAGTTTGCAGCCTTTTATTTTATCATACGTATCCACCTTTATTTCAAAGATACATCATTATACTTTCCCCCCTTCCATTCATACACTACAGGTTCTTTCCTGATGTATACAACCAATTTTTCCCGTTCCGTCTTTGCCAGATAATCCGGAGTAGTATAAGTAAAAGAAATAATAGGTTTGTCTTCTGATAAAGTGGCTTTCACCAACTCCATATCCGCCTTCTCTCTAATCGCGGCATAAGCCTCATCGGTCAGCGTATCCACCGGCAGATAAAAAGCCCCGACGGAGGGAAGCTGAATAAAATCCTCCTTCGCCAGTTGCTGCCAGTCCGTATTATAAAAACGAACTTCACTATCACAAGCCGGACCGCAAACAGTATTCACTACACAAATCACCTTTACAGAATCATTCAAGGGTAACAGTTTCATTTCCATAGAACTACTTCCGGTGGTTTGCAGAAACAAATAATCATCCGTCAGTCTTTTCAGTTCAGATACTTTGCCAAAACGATTTTTCACTTCCGCTTTCATATTGCTTGCCAGAAAATCCACACAATCCTCACGATTTACCTTTGTCAATAAAGGAGCCACCGAATCGGGCATGGCAATAAAAAGAGTTTTCATATCCTGAGCGTACAATGAAAGCCCACATAACAGCATACCTATTACAAACAATGTCTTTTTCATCACATTTTCAAATTAAAATCCTCCAAAGATACATATTTTGTCAGCTTATTCCCAACCGCATTATATTTTTTTCTATTTTTGTCGGACTGATAACCAACTAAACAGGAAATGCTATGTATTTACACAAAGAGTTAGAGACCCTGACACGACCCGAAATTGAGAAACTACAATTGGAACGACTGCAAAAGACTGTCCGCCATTGCATGAATTCCCCTTTCTATAAACAACGGTTTGCCGAAAATCATCTGAGTCCGGAAGATATCCGTTCATTGGATGATTTACAGAAAATCCCGTTTACCACCAAACAAGATCTACGTGACACTTATCCTTTCAGACTGGCGTCCGTACCTTTGGAAAAAACAGTCCGCCTTCACTCATCCAGTGGAACAACTGGAAATCCCACTGTCATTCTGCATACCCAAAAAGACCTTGACGAATGGGCTAATGCAGTGGCCCGTTGTCTTTATATGGTAGGATTACGTCCGGGAGATATTTTCCAGAACTCTTCCGGCTATGGAATGTTCACCGGCGGGCTGGGCTTTCAATATGGTGCTGAAAGGCTGGGAATGCTGACTGTACCTGCCGCTGCCGGAAACACCAAACGCCAGTTGAAATTCATCTCCGATTTCGGAACCACCGCCTTGCACGCCATTCCCAGTTACGCAGCCCGTATGTACGAGATAATGCAGGAAATGGGGATTGATCCGCGTCGTGACACCAAATTGAGAACATTGATCATAGGAGCGGAACCTCATTCCGAAGAACAACGCCGCCGCATCGAAGATATGCTGGGTGTAAAAGCCTACAACTCTTTCGGCATGTCCGAAATGTGCGGTCCCGGTGTGGCTTTTGAATGCCAGGAACAAAACGGATTGCATATATGGGAAGACTATTATATCGTAGAAATCATCGACCCCGACACATTGGAACCTGTGCCCGAGGGTGAAGTGGGCGAACTGGTACTGACCACCATCAACCGCGAGGCGATGCCGTTATTGAGATACCGTACCCGTGATCTGACCCGCATTCTGCCGGGGGAATGCCCCTGCGGCCGCCATCACAAACGTCTGGACAGAATGAAAGGGCGCAGCGACGATATGATTATCCTGAAAGGGGTCAATATCTTCCCCATTCAGATTGAAACGATTTTATTGCAATTCAAAGAATTGGGCAGTGACTATCTGATCACACTCGAAACCGCCGAATCTAATGACGAAATGACTGTAGAAGTGGAATTGAGCCAACTGTTCACCGATGACTATGGACGCCTGCAAGCATTGACCCGGGAAATTACCCGCCAACTGAAAGATGAGATATTGGTTACCCCACGTGTGAAACTGGTACCCAAAGGAGCACTGCCTAAATCGGAAGGTAAAGCAGTCCGTGTGAAAGACTTACGTAAAACCTTTTAAAAAATAAGTTTATGACTATACAACAATTATCCGTCTTCATCGAAAACAAATCGGGGACACTACAGAAAGTATTGAACTTATTGAAAGAAGCAGGCATACAGTTGATTGCCTCTACCATTGCCGATACAGTAGAGTATGGTATTTACCGTATCATCTGCTCGGAACCCAAACGCGCATACGAGACGCTGAAAGAGGCAGGAATCTCCGTGGCACTCTCCGATGTGTTCGCCATCACACTAGACAATCAGCCGGGGCGGGCGGCAGACGCCATCACCATTTTCAGTGAAGCCCAAATAGGCATTACTTATCTGTATTCCTTCCTGTTAGGAAATAAAGGCATCTTGATTTTCCGGACAGACAATCCGGACAGAGCAAGGGAAGTGATTATTCTTAATAATCTCTCTTTTGTAGCCGAAAAAGATTTATCAACACTGATTTAAAGTATTCCTTGTAGGGGCGGAGCTGCGTGTCCGCCCCCACAATTATCCTCTGCGTTTCAAGAAATCCGTAGGACTTTCTCCGAAATATTCCTTGTAACACTTGGTAAAATAAGAAGGAGATGTAAAACCTACCTCATACGTTATCTCGGATATGGTTTTCTCAGAAGAAGCCAACAAAGAAGCAGCTTTCTTTAATCTGGCAATACGCACCAGTTCATTGGGAGAATAATTGGTAAGTGCCTTAATCTTACGATAAAGCTGCACCCTGCTTAATCCCATCTTACTGCCTAATTCTTCCACACTTAACTCAGAATCTATCAAATTTGCTTCTATCAGCTCTCTGAAGCGCTCCACAAATCCTTTATCCACCTCGCTTACAGACTCTTTAGACAAAGTAATCTTATCTCCGAAAAACTGTTTCAACCGCTTATGGTTATCAATCAGATTCCGAAGACGCACCAGTAACAATTTGGAATTAAAAGGTTTGGAAATATAAGAATCCGCTCCACATTCAAACCCCTGTATCCGCTGTTCATCCAAAGAACAGGCAGTAAGCAACATCACCGGAATATGAGAAGTCTGTAATTCCATTTTCAGCTTCCTGCAACATTCCAATCCGTCCATCACCGGCATCATCACATCACAGATAATGGCATCAGGCACATATTTCATAGCTTTCTTTAATCCGGCATGTCCGTCGGCAGCCTCTATCACCGTATATTCCTCTTTCAATAATGATTTCACATAGCCACGTACATCCGCATTATCGTCAATTATCAAGATGCATTCCTTATTCTCATCCGGAAGCCGTTCTTCTGTTTCCGTTTCCTCCAATTCCTCCACCACCGTCGGCTGTGTAGTGTGCGGTTCCTGTATCCGATCTACAGACTGCTCCTCCACTATCTCCATAGGAATATCCACCGTAAACACTGTTCCTTTTCCTTCCACACTGTCCACCGTTATCACCCCGCCGTGCAACTCGACAAAAGCCTTTGCCAAAGCAAGACCAATACCTGAGCCCGCATGGTTCACATCCATCTGATAAAAGCGGTCGAAAATATGCCGGATGTGCCGGACAGAGATTCCCGAACCGGTATCAGCAACTACCAGACGGACATATCTTCTATTTTCCTCCTTTATTAAAGTAGAAAGTGTGACAGTGATAGTTCCATTCTCCGGGGTAAACTTAAACGCATTGGACAACAAATTAAAATAGACACGTTCCATCTTTTCGGCATCCAACGCCATCAGACAGTCTGTCCGGTCATCGTTCACGTCCAGAACAAAATGGATATGCTTTCTCAAAGCCAATGTTTGAAATGCATGGCTCCATTCCTGTAATTGCGCACGCAGGTCCATATTGGTTCTCACCAACTCCAGTTTACCATTTTCATACTTACGGAAATCAAGAATCTGGTTGACCAGCCTCAACAGAATATTCACATTCTTATGTACCACTTTCAATAAGGATCGTTGCTTAGAGGTCAAGTCTTTATCCTCTAAAAGCTGTTCCACCGGATCGGCAACCAAAGTAAGCGGAGTACGGAAATCATGAGAAACATTCGTAAAGAAGACCAGTTTGGCATGAGTCGCCTCTTCCAACTGCTTGGAGAGGCTGATCAGTTGGTCGCGTTGTTCCTCCAATTGTTTCTTTTGACGGGATAACTCCATGTTCATCCGGTTCTTTGTCCAATACGCACGGACGATGATCGCCAATAAGGCAGCAAACAGTAACAGGATAATCAGACATGCATACAGAAACATGGTCTGGGCAGAGTATCTTGACCAATATTCGTCCACCTGATTATTCAGCCGTTCTATCTTTCCGTCCTGTTCGGCAATGTGGTCTGTCTGCAACTGCATGACACGGGCATTCGTTTTATCAACAAGGGCTGTTGATAACTTAGTATCCCGTTCATACGGACGCTTCTCCAAAATATCCATCGCCACCTGCATCACTTTATCTCCTCCGGTAGGGTAAATAAAAGTGGCATCCAACACTCCTTCCAGTACCTGCTCCACTCCATACCCCTTGCCAGGCAACGCATCAATACCGACAAACAACATTTCCTTTTCCAACTGTCGCTGTCTGGCCGACAAATAAGCCCCGACAGCCATGCGGTCATTTTGGGCAAAAACCAGATTTATATCCTTATTGTCTTGAAGTATGGAATCCATTTTCTCCCCAGCCACACTTTGCAGCCAGGCTCCGTCCACGCTGGCGGTAATTTCTATTCCAGGCTCTGCCTTCAAGGCATCCGCCAATCCTCTATGACGCTCCATAGCCGGAGTGGAACCTTCCAGTCCCGTTATCTCCAAAATCTTCCCTTTTCCACCCAAACGGTTCACAATATATTGTCCCACATCTTTGCCAATCTCACAATTATCAGCACCCACAAAAGCCGTATAACGGTCCGACAAAATCTTACGGTCAATTACCACAACAGGTATTCCCAGCCCGTATGCCTTCTCCACAACAGGAGTGACAGCCGCCGCCTCATTCGGAGCGACAATCAATAAATCAACTTTCCTGTCAATAAAATAGTTGATATCTTCTATCTGATTCCGGCTATTATCTTTCGCGGTACGGATCTCCACCTCCACCCCATCATAAAACAAGGCTTCACGTACAATTTCATGATTCATTTTATGCCGCCATTCGTCATCACTACATTGTGAAACACCAATGTAATAGCGCGTATGTTTCTGACTGCACGATGTCAGAATTCCCATAAGGCATAAAATCAAAAACAAAAGATGTTTTTTCATGTTCCTCAAGGTATTTATAGATAACAAAGATAAAAGGTAACCGCTAATAAAACAAACATCTGCAAGAGAAAGTAAAAAAAGAACATCGCGAAGAACCTGATTACATCTACTTTGTATTTACAGGTTCTTCGCGATACAGCCTCAGACAATATGATTTCCAATCCAATTTGAATGAGTATCCGCAACCATTAAAATTTAAATCAACTCATTCTTTAAACGAGCCGGCAACTCAGGCATAGCCCCGTTTTGCGTACATACGTATGCAGAAACCTCAACAGCCAGTTTATGCGCCTCGGCAACCGGCTTTCCCTTCAAAATAGCAGCTACAAAAGTCGCCGTGAACGAATCGCCCGCACCTACCGTATCGGCCACCTCCACCTTCGGAGTCTCTACAAATGAAATCTCACCCGGAGTAAAGACATAACTGCCATTGACACCACACGTTAAAATCAACATCTTCAGATTATATTTCGCCAACAGAATCCAGCATTTATCCTGCAAGTCTATGCCGGGATAACCGAACATACGGCTCACTGTGACCAACTCCTCGTCATTAATCTTTAAAATATTACATTTTTTCATCGAGTTGCAAAGAATCTCCTTCGTATAGAAACCTTGGCGCAAATTCACATCGAAAATTTTACATTGTCCTTCTCCTTCGGGCATCACATCCAGAAAACGGTTGATTGTTTCCCTTGAAACCACACTACGCTGTGCCAACGAGCCGAAGCATACGGAACGGGTATTCTTTGCCAACTCTTCCAAAGCAGGTGTAAAAGGTATATTATCCCAAGCCACCCCTTCTTTTATATCATACATAGGTACCCCATTAGGGTCCAGTTCCACCTGTACGGTTCCTGTGGGATAAGGCACTTTCTCTATCTGATACTTCAAGTTCTTGCCATCAAAATTCTCAAGTATCTCATTACCCAGCTTGTCATCGCCAATCGCACTGACCACCCGGCTGTCAAAACCGAATTGTGACACATGATAAGCGAAGTTTGCCGGAGCACCACCAATTTTCTTTCCTTCGGGCAGCACATCCCATAGTGCCTCACCCATTCCTACGATGATTTGATTCATGATATTATTCACTGTTTACAATTAAAATCATTTCTTTATTTTCAAGGTATACATCAACAAATAGATAACTCCGACAGTCATCACCGCCACAGCGCCACTCTGCCCCATGGCATCACCGGCAACTCCCATGGCCAACGGAAATACCGTACCGCCGAACAGCCCCATAATCATCAATCCGGAAACTTCATTTTTCTTTTCGGGCATGGCAAACAATGCCTGCGAGAATATAATAGAGAACACATTGGAGTTACCGAAACCAATCATGGCAATGCAAATATAAATAATTGTTTCCGAATGGAATATAAATAATCCCACCATTGCCAGCAACATGAACACGACACTGAGAGCAAAGAAAGACTTTGCAGAAGCCTTTTGCAAGATAAAGGCTCCGAGGAAGCAACCCACCGTACGGAAAATAAAATAAAGACTTGTTGCAAAACCGGCCTCAGCCAATGTCATATCCAAACGCTCCATCAAGATTTTAGGAGCCGTTGTATTCGTACCGACATCAATACCGACATGGCACATGATCCCAATGAAAGACAAGAGAATAAACGGTTTTCCCAACAAGGAAAAGCACGCTTTGAAGCCGGACGCTTTATCGGGTTTCTCTTCCTCAATAGGGGTCAGCCCCAACAACACGATGGCAAAAACGGCTATCACCATATAAACAGGAAATAATACCCGCCAGCCAAGCCCGAAAGTAGGAATAGCCTGCATCGCTCCCCACATGGCAATGTAAGGGGCAAGAAAGGAAGCAATAGCTTTTACAAACTGACCGAAAGTCAATGTACTTGCCAACTTTTCCCCCGCAATAATATTACTCAGCAACGGATTCAAAGAGGTTTGCATCAACGCATTACCGATACCCAGTAAAGAGAAAGAAATCAACATAAGCGTATAGCCGTCGCCGAATATAGGGAGCAGCAAAGAGGCAAAAGTGACAATCAGACTCAGAAGAACTGTCTTCTTACGCCCTATCTTATTCATCAGAATACCTGTAGGTACAGAGAAAATCAGGAACCAGAAGAAGACCAAGGAAGGAAATATATTGGCTTGAGAGTCTGTCAGATCCAGATCCGCTTTTACATAATTCGATGCAATCCCCACTAGGTCTACAAATCCCATGGCGAAGAAACACAGCATCACCGGAATTAATTTGGCATACAGATTTTTATTGCTATTCATGGCTTTATACTTAGTTTACAAACCTAACTTATATATTGTGAAATTTGAAATCTTCATCTCTCCTCCTTTACTATAAAAACGCAAAGAGTTATAAGGTTCATTCGGGAATACCAGATTAGTCATGGCAACGCGGCCACCGTCAACAAACAACTCCACACTTCCATTATCCACAAAAACTTGAATTTTATGTGCCTTCGCGGTGTTTATCGGAGCCCAAGTACCCAAAGCAAAATCATTTTTATAATTCACCGTAACCTCTTTATAACGAGCATAACTTTCTTCAGTATCCAAATCATGCGGTTTTACCTTCTTGCCAAAATCTACAATACCACTTTCCGCACGGTCCATTACCACACGTCCCTCCGAAGCGTCCAAATAAATCTTCACCTTCTCACCCAAACTGTTCAGCAATTCAAAACCAGCCTCTTTACCAGCCGACACCAGTTGCAATTCCAGTTCAAAAGCGCCGTCGTTATTTTCAAAAAGTGTTTCTAAACGCTTCTCGCCATTTACTGTAAAATCATCCAGCTTTTTAGAATCTTTCCGCAAGTGCTCCGTTTCCTTTACCGGTGCGGCACTCAGATAAAGCTGTTTGTCTTCTCCCGTATACAGACTCAGCTCACGTGGCAAAGCATTGGCACTGCGGAACTGTTGTATAGGAGTATAGTTAGCATACTGCCAGTTGCTCATCCAAGGTACGGCAATGACACGGTCGCCGGTATTCGAGAAACAAACAGTGGCATAATGGTCTTTTCCCCAGTCGAGCCATTTCACCACCTCGGGTTTCGTATCACATACAAACTGATGCCCGTCAAAGTCGCCTGTAAAATACATCGTACCGCTGCCTCCATAGACAAATCCCGGATTGATATTGACAATCATCACCCATTTCATCCTGGTCCGGTCACCATCTACAGGCAGTTGGATGAAATCCGGACATTCGAACTGATTGGGCTGAGGACCAAATCCTTCTCCAAACTCACTCATGTATTCCCATTGCTTCAAGTTGGCAGACGAATAAAAACGCATATTCTTATCCGCACTGACAATCATAATCCATTTCTGTTCGGGTTCATACCAAAAGACCTTCGGGTCACGGAAATTCTGTAGTCCGTCAAACGGAGTAAGAACCGGATTCTGTTCATACTTCGTATAAGTACGCCCGTTGTCCGTACTGTATGCCATACTTTGCACCTGGCTCTGCCCACCGGGTATATTACGGTGCGAAGTATAAAAAGCGACAATTGTATTTTCACCGTAGCCTGCGCTGTTCTCTTTATCCACAATGGCACTTCCCGAAAAGATATGCCCCAATGTATCACGGGCAATCGCCGGGTCAAGATGCTCCCAATGAACCAAATCCTTGCTCACGGAATGTCCCCAGTGCATATTTCCCCATACGGAGCCGTATGGATTATATTGAAAATAAAGGTGATATTCACCGTCTTTATAAACCAGTCCGTTGGCATCATTCATCCAGCCATAAAGCGGAGTGTGATGATAAACCGGACGGAACTTATCCCTGTTTGCCGTATCAAATGTATCCGAAACCCGGATGCTGTCCCAACACAGCGCATCTGCCGCCACCTTCTTTATAATGACAGTAGCTTCCTCACTTCCCTGAGGCAAGGCAAACGGAACATAATATTCAACGCTGTCTGTAGCCAGACGCACATCCATATCGGTATCTGCGGGGCTCCCAGTATCCAGCCTTACCAGTCCTTCCTTGCTGCTCTCCTGAATCGGAAGCAACAAATAGTTAGCGGGACGGGCAATATGTACGATTGTCACCGTATCTCCCTGATGTTCGAAAACCAGGTCATTTTTTTGTGACTGACAAGAAACAGCGCCTCCTGTAAAGGCTAAACCTAATGCAAGGTTAACAAGATTTGTTTTCATGAAGTATAGGATATTAAAAGTTTTGTTTGATTGTTTTTCGTTATCGGCAAAGTTAACGGAAACCTGCCTTACCGGCTGAAACATTTGTTTCATTCTTATGTATAAATGTTACTTTTCCACCATAAAGAAGAATTAAATCCCTCTTGAATCAGAATGTTATTTTCGCCGCAAATTCTACGGTGAACGGACGGATATAGCTGCCTGCCATCCATGCGCCGTTATATGCCGCCGCATTCTCCTTATCTACCAGCTCGGCTCCCGAAATACTTCCTTTCGCCCCGGTCTGGTTCAAGAAGTTTATCACAGTTCCGCTTAAGGACAAATGTTTGTTCACATTCCAGTTTATTCCACCGAATGTTTCCCAACGGCCGTTGAAATAATAGGCATTTTTAATATTTGCATACGTCTTGCTGAAGTAACGGAAACTGGCCCATACCTTCAAGTCTTTGGTAATGTTGTAACTAGGGTCCAGTTCAATCAGCACCTTCGGAATTTCGGTAACGATATTGCCGGTGGCATTGATACCCGATGTTGTCCCGTCACTAAAGGTCACTCCCGTTTCATACTTCTTATACTTCGGGCTTTGGTAAGTGAACAGGAAGTGGAAATCAAATCCTTTGAAAGGTTTCACCACCGCATCCGTCGTCCACCCTATTGTTTCAATATCATAACTCAATGCGGCCGCCTTAATATCCTTATCATTATTCGGATTAATCAGATTCAAGGTAGAGTTGTTGTTAGTCTTGGCAATGTAACTGAACAGTGAGGTCAGACTAATCCAGTCATTATTGAAATAAATACCCGCACGCCCCAACGGAATTGTAATCTTATCTACATTCGGCATCTCGGCAGGAGCAAAGTTCGACATATTCGGCCGCTGGGTATTGTAGGTGAAATCGGCGGTAAAGCCAAACTGCTTTGTCATTTTATAAGTGGCGGCAGCCGTGAAAGCCATGTTCAGCCAATTGTAACTGAAATAACGGGGAGCTATCTTCGTACCATCGGCTGCAACTGCCCCGATATGATAACCGGCAAAGCGGCCTACCGGATTGCCTTCGGCATTATATACCGCCAGGTTCTTTCCTGCCAGACGCTGGTACTCGAAGCGTGCGCCATAATACACATTCCATTTATCGGTGATGTCCCAGTCGTGAGTAGCATAAAGAGCCAGTTTGTTTTCATGTCCTTTGTAATATTCGGAAGCATTCTGGTTCAGATTATAATAAGGAGTGTTTCCGTAATGATGAATATCCTTCGTATCAGCGCTGTACAACATTTGGGGATATTCTTCCACCGTATGGTCATACATGGTAGTGTTCGAAGCATAGTCCACATCATAATACCATTCGTTCACCCCCACACGCCAAGTCATATCATCATACTTCCGCGACAACTCGGTGGTAAAGAAGAACTCATCTATATTCCCCCGGTTGAAACAGGACATGCGGCTCTGTACATATCCCTCATAAGGATTCAATGTTCCATCCAGTCCTTTGGTGCTATAGCCGTCGGCTCCTACTTTCTGCTCCATAGACATCGGAGTCTGGTACAGATAGGAACCCAAAGCATGGTCATACTTCATATTGATTTTCCACTCCAACCCGTTATCCCACCGGTAACGGTTCAGAACCGTCAACTGATTTCCTTTACTGGCCGTAGCATCATACAGACTGATCTTTTTCATCTCGCCGGTACGCATGTCCATATAAACCATATCCGATACATTGGGCAGATAAGAAGAAGTCCCCAGTCCGAAACCGGGAATTTCCTTCACACTCCCATCGCCTACATAAATAAATGGTGCACCGGTGGTAGCATTGGACAACCAATGGCTGTTGCTGTAATGGTAGATGGCAGAGAGCTGTCCACGTCCTTCATTGTAGAACTTGGTCAAGGCAAACTTATAGATCTGAGTCCGGTCCTGATATTGCGCAAAACGCAGTTTGAACGAACCCGGATCAAAATTCTGATAGATGCTGCCGCTGTAAAACCAATCTTTTCCGATGCTTCCATTCAGATTGAAGTCAAATTGCTGTTTACCGAAATGATTGGTGCCGTAGTTCAGCACACCATTCATTTTCTTCTCTTTATCCAAGCCGAGTTCCGTAAACGAATTGACAGCATAACCTATATTACCGGTAGTAATCGCTGTTTCGGAAATCTTCAGCAATCCGGTATGTCCCAAGCTGCTGTCTCCGCGCCAATGCGTGTTTACATTATGAGGATTCGAATTATATACCACAGGCAGACCATTTTCGAGTACATTCACATCACCACCGGGCAGACCGATAGAGATTTCACGAGGACCATTGGCACTAGCCGCATTCAACATGACATTGCGATTGCCTTCCTCTTTCGAATCAGAGGACACTTTGGTAGAATCTTGTTGTGCATAACCATTCAAGCAAGCGGCGGCAAGTAAAATAATGACCGCGCCCATCCGGTTCTTTTGCTGATTTTTGTTCATAGCATTAAATGTTTTTAGAAGTTTTTCTGAGGCAAAGGTAGGGGGACAGCCGGCAACCTCTATAAAACATTTGTTACAGCTGCCGGCATTTTTGTTTCATTGCAACAAAAGTGACGGATTATGTAACATTTCTCGTGAACCATACGCCTTTTCACCTCTAAAAACAAATTCATGCCAATTTTCCTTCAGCCTTCAGTTTGGGCTGTTTTTCCCCATTCCATCGAAGAAAACACCTGAAGGATAATCCTTCAGCCTACTGTCAGCCCGCCTCCTCTTTTTCTATCCGAAGTATGCCGGTAATCAGCATAAAACACTTACCTTTACAGCACACCAACTGAAAAGAAAGACACCACAATGAAAGGAAAACCCCTCAAACCTTCAAGGGAAACATCTAATTTGCCCGTACAAGCTCTTTTCTCCTATGAATTAATAGGTTTTTCCAGTATGATTAAGTACTTTTGTCCTGAATACTAAGACAGACTCCGATGGCAGACTGTACAATCCACTATAGCAGACCGTACAGTCCACTACAGTAAACCGTACGGTCCATTGCCTGCGTCTATAGAAGTTAATAGAAAGAATCCCCTTAGCGTTCAGCAAGAAACGACTTAATCTCCCTATTAAAAAGCATTAAACATGGCAGCAAAGTATGATTTCAAAACCTCCCCCGACATACAGGGAGAGAAGGAACAGCCCACCCTGTATCCGCAAATTGTAGTATCGGGCACAAAAAACCTGAAAGACCTGGCTAAAGACATCGCCCGGCGTTCTACCGTCCACGAAGGGACCGTCGTCGGTCTGTTATGTGACCTGGAAAGCATTATCGCCAATTACCTGGCAGACGGTTATAACGTAAAACTGGGAGAACTGGGCACATTCTCGGCCACACTGACTTGCCGCAAGGTAACGGACAAAAGCGAGATACGCGCCGCATCGGTACATTTTGACAACATAAAGTTCAAACCCACCCGGAAATTCCGTAAGGAGGTACGAAGCAAAGGAAAGCTGGAACGGGCGGAATATGGTTTCCGGACCTCCTCCACCCGATATTCAGCAGAAGAACGCTTTGTACGGCTGACAAATTATCTGAAAGAGCACTCCATTATCACTTGCAAGGAATATTGTGCCTTGACAGGGTTGCTGAAAACAAAAGCCGGCAGCGAACTACGCCAATGGAGCAGCGAAAAGAAAATAGAAAGAAACGGACGCGCCCCGCACGTGATATACAGGGCGATGCCGGAAGGCTGAAAAGGTATCCTTTCACCTGCTTCCCCCCTCTCCCGGAACCTTTATTCTTTCCGGGTGCGGCTGGTGGCTATGAGATACGCCCCCAGCAGAATCAGCGGCACACTGAGCCACTGCCCTATGTTAAAAGTCATATCCGCCTCTTCGGCAACCTGCGGATTCTTCATAAACTCCAGAGCAAAGCGAGTGCCAAAGAATATAAGCAAGCTTACTCCGGTTATTAATCCCACCCTCTTTTGTAAATGGTATGTATGGTACATCACCCAGGCAGTTACACCGGCAACCAGGCAATACAGCATTTCATAAATCTGAGTAGGATGGCAAGGCAAACCTTCATACAGCTGATGCCACTCCCGGGAACGGACAAATTCAAATCCCCAAGGCAACGTGGTGGGATATCCGAATATCTCGGAATTCATTAAATTACCAAAACGGATACAGAAGCAGACAATCGCCACAGCAGGTATCATGCGGTCAAACAACCACCACACACTTTTCCGGGTTACTTTTTTCGAGTACCACATCAGAGCCAGAATGATGGCGAACACCCCTCCGTGACTTGCCAGCCCGCCTTTCCAAATCTTGAATATTTCAACAGGATGGGCGCCATAATAGTCCCATTCATAAAACAAACAGTGCCCCAGACGGGCGCCAATGACCGTACTGACTATGCAATAGACAAAAAGCTTGTCCACCCACTCTTCCGGATACTTCTCTTTTTTGAATAAACGGCTTACCATTTCATAAGCCAATATGAAACCAAGGCCCCACATCAGCCCATACCAACGCACTTCCCAACTACCTACTTTAAATAAGATAGGATCCACATCCCATACAATACTTGCTATCATTGTTCTATTTCTTTGTTTATGAACACAAAGGAAATAAAAAAATCTCTTCTCCGGAATAAAACAGAGAAGAGATTTTCAGAATATCGTTCTTTTTGAGGAAACCTCTTTATACCAAATGGGCAATCAGTTCCTCACGGTCGCCGCACAGCAGATCAATTACAGGAACTTCGATCATGGTATAACATCCGGGCTGCTGTTTCATGGAGGCGCGTGCCACGCAAACCAGCACCTGCGCGGTAAGAGCCGGATTATTAATCTTCATGTCAAACTCGAACAACTGATTGTGAGTCTTGCCCGATACCCCTTTGCGAACCAGGTTAACGCCATGACCTACGTCGTTCAAATCGTCCACACATGGAACTTGTTTTACATGTGTCTCGTCATTTACAAAATAAGGATCCGACTTGATGGCGGCTTCCACAGTCTTGAAGTCCGCACCTTCCTCCAGTTCCACATACACCATACGGCGATGGATACCGGTTCCCACAGGAATAGTCATGGACAAAGCATCCTTCACTCCATCAATGGCACGGACTGCTACGGAATGCCCCATGCTGCGTCCCGGACCGAAATTGGTATAAGTAATACCCTTCGGAGCGATGGCTTCCAGCAGTGTACGGACTACAGAATCGCTTCCCGGATCCCATCCGGCAGAAATAATAGCGACAGCCTTACCGGCCTTTGCCGACTCATCCAATGAACGGCGGAGAGAAGTGATTTGCGTATGAATGTCGAAACTATCTACCGTATTGATACCCATTGCCAGAATCTCTTTCGCATATTCTTCCACGCTACGGGTCGGAGTAGCCAGCACAGCCACATCCACATCTTTCAATTCCCTTATATCTTTCACCACAGCGTATGCTTCCAACTCGGCAGGCTTGTTTTCCGCACCGCTACGACGGACGATACCTGCAATCTCAAAATCGGGAGCAGCTTCCAAAGCCTCCACTACATACTGACCAATGTTACCGTATCCAACCACGGCCGCTCTTATTTTTTTCATCTTTTATTGGGTTTAGTTTACTATTATCTGTTAATTCGCTGCAAAAATAAACATTTTGCCTCGTTTTTTTGTTCACTACGACCTAATAATTTAAAAATATTCTTGCCGAACTTATAATTTAAAAGATAGATGTCCTATTTTTGCAAAGAACTGTAAATTTTCAAATGAAACAACCATGATAGAATATATTAAAGGAGACATTGCGGAGATTACTCCGGCAACGGTGGTTTTAGATTGTAACGGGATGGGGTATGGCATCAATATCTCATTGAATACGTATTCGGCCATTCAGAATCAGAGCAATACGAAATTATATATTTATGAAGCGATCCGGGAAGACGCCTACGTACTCTACGGATTCTCGACCAAACAGGAACGGGAGTTGTTTTTGTTACTGATTTCCGTATCGGGCATCGGCGGCAACACGGCACGTATGATTCTGTCGGCCTTATCCCCTTCCGAGCTGTGCGGAGTAATCAGTTCCGGTAATGACAAATTATTGAAAACGGTAAAAGGCATCGGCCTGAAAACTGCCCAACGCATCATAGTGGACTTAAAGGACAAGATCGCCACTTCGGGCGTGGAGACGGTGAACAGTGAAATGTTTGCCAATCCGGGCAATACGGAAATTCATGACGAGGCTGTCGCCGCACTCACCATGCTGGGATTCGCACAAGCCGCATCACAAAAGGTAGTGGCTGCCATACTGAAAGAGGAGCCTGCCGCCCCGGTAGAAAAAGTGATCAAGCTGGCCTTGAAGCGATTGTAAGGGCCGTACATGAAACAAGGAACACGGACAATGCGGACTTTGGGGAGGTTCTCTTCAGGATCCGCATTGTTTGTGTTCCCATCCACATCACTTCTCTTCCTCCTGTTCCTGCATTTTGCGGGTTACAAACTCTATTTTCAAGTTCGCTTCTTTCTTATCTTTACGGATTTGTTCCATGCCGGACAGGATGCGCGCCAACTCCGTCAATTCTGCAATCGCCTTACGGTCATTGGGTTGCATAGCCGTTTTATAAGTACGATCTCCGATAAACTGAAGTTGGATATTCTTATCTTTGTTCGCTACAATAAAAGCGATAACGCCGCCGTCTTCCCCCATCTTGTAATCGGCCTTCTCGATTGCACGGCCCAAGTCAGTGGTTTCATAGCTGTCTTTCGAGGCGGGAGTTTCGGCAAAGGTATCCCCCACACTCACTTTCACCGCCGTGTGATGCAACGTGCCGCCAGCACAATAAATAGAGGTAAGGGACATTTCCCCCTGCTCGTTCACTTGCCCGCGCAAGAATGAACGGCCTATATTCTTTTCTACTGTCTGGGTGGGATAAAAATAGTTACCCACCTCCTGATATGCAGTATCTTTCTCAAGAACAAAATTACCCTTGACGGAATCCAGCTGAGCTTGTTTCACCACCATCATGCTATCCAGGTAAATCAGACTTTTCCGCTGTTCTTTCAAATCCACCTGCTGCATCAGCTTGACTCCCTGTTTTCTGGCTTCAAACGCTTTCGGATAAAGGATGCGGATACTGTCTATCTGCAATTTGGCCTCATTAAAGTTCTCTTTTTCTAAAGCCGCTTCGGCCTTACGCAAATTTTCTTGCGCTTTCTTCTCGCCGCCATCATCACAACCGGCCAGCAACAAGGCAAATAATGCTACTAATCCTATCTTTTTCATGTACTTGATCGTTTTATATGCAGGCAAAAATACAATTTAATTGCGTGATTTCTCCTTATCCTGCGCAAAAAATCGTAAATTTGCCCCTCTTTAAGATGAATATGGAACTAAAAGAACACTTTAATAATAAGATATTCAAGTTAATCTCCGAAACGGCAGACGAACTGGGATTGGAATGTTACGTTGTAGGAGGTTATGTACGAGATATATTCCTGAAGCGTCCCTCGAAGGATATAGATGTAGTCGTAGTAGGGAGCGGAATTGAAATGGCACAGGCCTTCGGCAGGAAGCTGGGACGTGGGGCACACGTTTCTGTTTTTAAAAACTTCGGTACGGCACAAGTTAAATACCATGACACGGAAGTGGAATTTGTCGGTGCCCGTAAAGAGTCGTACAGCCATGACAGCCGCAAGCCTGTAGTAGAGGACGGCACCTTGGAGGATGACCAAAACCGGCGCGATTTCACGATCAATGCCATGGCAGTGTGCCTGAACAAAGCACGTTTCGGTGAACTGGTAGATCCTTTTAACGGGCTGGACGATTTGAAAGAGAGAACTATCCGTACACCGCTGGACCCGGACATCACTTTCAGTGACGATCCGCTCCGCATGATGCGTTGTGTCCGGTTTGCCACACAACTGAACTTCTATATTGACGACACCACTTTCGAAGCACTGTCACGCAACAAGGAACGCATTCATATTATCTCCAAAGAGCGCATCGCCGACGAGTTGAACAAGATCCTGCTCGCCCCCATACCGTCCAAAGGCTTTATAGAACTGGACCGCTGCGGACTGCTGCCTTTGATTTTCCCCGAACTGGTGGCGCTGCAAGGAGTGGAAACCCGGAACGGGCGTGCCCATAAAGACAACTTCTATCATACCCTGGAAGTTGTGGACAATATTTCCAAACATACCGACAACCTATGGCTGCGTTGGGCTACGCTGTTGCATGATATAGGCAAGCCACGTACCAAACGCTGGGAGCCACGTATAGGATGGACTTTCCATAATCATAACTTTATCGGTGAGAAAATGGTTCCGGATCTCTTCCGCAAGATGAAACTGCCCATGAATGAGAAGATGAAATATGTCCAAAAGTTGGTCAGCCTGCACATGCGCCCCATTGTTATCGCAGATGATGTAGTAACCGATTCCGCCGTGCGACGTCTGCTTTTTGAAGCCGGAGATGATATTGACGACTTGATGATGCTGTGCGAAGCGGACATCACTTCAAAAAATGAAGCACGAAAACAAAAATTCCTGGATAACTTCAAACTGGTACGCCAGAAGCTGAAAGACCTGGAAGAAAAAGACCGGATACGCAATTTCCAACCTCCGGTAGACGGAGAAGAAATTATGCGGATATTCGACCTGCAGCCCTGCCGTGAAATAGGCAGTCTGAAAAGTTCTATCAAGGATGCCATACTGGATGGAATCATCCCTAATGAGCATGATGCTGCTTTAGAACACATGTTGAAGAAAGCAAAAAGCATGGGATTAACTCCAAAAAACTTATAAGAAATTGACCATACACTATACCAAAGGAGAAGAGTGGGCCAATACCCTGTCACATGGCGTTGGTATCCTGATAGGTATCGCCGGCGGCGGTTATCTGTTGCTTACTGCCATGAAAAGTGGCAATCCGTGGGCAACAGGCGGCATGTGGCTCTACCTATTCGGTATGCTGTCTTCCTATATCAGCTCCACCTGGTATCATGCCAGCAAACCATCTCCTCACCGCGAAGTGTTGCGCAAATTCGATCATGCTTCGATTTATCTGCATATCGCAGGCAGCTATTCCCCCATCATGCTGATAGCCTTGCGGGAAGCAGATTATTGGGGATGGGGAATTCTTAGTTTCGTATGGCTATGCGCCCTCGCCGGGATCATTCTATGTTTTTGTAACCTGAAAGAACATAGCAACCTGGAAACAATTTGCTATATAGCCATGGGATGCAGCATTTTTGTAGGTTTCAAGCCGCTCTGCCAACATGTGCCTCCCGCTTTTATTTATTGGTTAATCGGTGAAGGAGTGTCTTACATCACCGGAGCTGTTTTTTATTCCTTCCCCAAATTGCCCTATATGCACTCTGTTTTCCATCTGTTCGTATTAGGAGGAACGGTCTGCCACATGATGGCATTGTGGTACATTTTATAACCTTCCCATCTTCAATAAGTTATCCGTTTTGGAAAACTTTTATCCATTTTTTAAATAGAAAGTTTCCCAAAATGTTATACCTTTGCAGCTGTCCGACAAGGTGAAGTTAACCACTTCCAAGAGGGAATGCCGTGAAAATCAGCAACAGTACCCGCTGCTGTAATTCTCGTAGAGCTGAAACAATATGCCACTACAAAACCATTTGCGGGAAGGCGTTTTAAGGGAGAGATAAGTCAGAAAACCTGCCTGGAAGGACAGCCAAGTTTTTTAAATTAACAATTAATTTTTCAAACAATGAATTACGCTGAGATTTGTATTATTAAGCGTGATGGAAAGCGGGAAGACTTTTCCATCAGTAAAATTAAAAATGCAATCGGCAAGGCATTCCATGCCTCCGGAATTGACAATGAAGACAAACTGATTGCTGAAATTACCATGCGGGTTATCAGCAATTTCGTATCTCCAACCATCAGTGTGGAAGAGATTCAGGATCTGGTAGAAAAGGAACTGATGAAAGTACGTCCCGAAGTGGCCAAGAAATATATTATTTATCGCGAATGGCGGAATACGGAACGCGACCGTAAAACGCAAATGAAGCACATCATGGACGGCATTGTAGCCATCGACAAAAATGATGTCAACCTGAGCAATGCCAACATGTCCAGCCATACTCCCGCCGGACAGATGATGACTTTTGCCTCGGAAGTTACTAAAGATTATACCTATAAATACCTGTTGCCTAAAAAATATGCCGAAGCACATCAGTTGGGCGACATACATATACATGATTTGGATTACTATCCCACCAAGACTACCACTTGTATCCAATATGACCTGGATGACTTGTTCGAACGCGGCTTCCGCACTAAAAACGGAAGTATCCGTACTCCACAGTCCATTCAAAGTTATGCCACTCTGGCCACCATCATATTCCAGACAAACCAGAACGAGCAACACGGCGGACAGGCTATTCCCGCCTTCGACTTCTTTATGGCGGAAGGGGTACGGAAGACATTTCGCAAACATCTGAAAACTTTAACCGAGTTTTATATAGAAGTAGAGGGAAAAGAACCCGGAACAGAGGCTCTCAAGAAAATTGAAGAGAAAGCATACGCCATGACACGCAAAGATACACATCAGGCCATGGAAGGATTCATCCACAACCTGAACACCATGCATTCGCGAGGGGGAAATCAAGTCGTGTTCAGTTCCATCAATTATGGAACAGACACTTCTCCCGAAGGCCGCATGGTCATAGAGGAACTGCTGAAAGCTACCATCGAAGGCCTGGGTACCCGTGGCGAAGTACCGGTCTTCCCCATACAGATATTCAAGGTTAAAGACGGAGTATCTTATTCCGAAGAGGACTATAAGAAAGCCATGGAAAACTTCGAAGCGGCACTGGAAGGCAAAATGGAATTCCAAGCTCCCAATTTCGACTTGTTTCTGAAAGCCTGCCGTACCACCGCAAAAGCCTTGTTCCCTAATTTTATGTTTTTGGATACTCCTTATAACAAAAATGAGAAATGGGATATCAAGGACCCTAAACGTTACCGCTATGAACTGGCAACTATGGGATGCCGTACCCGCGTATACGAAAATATAGCAGGTGAAAAAAGTTCATTAGGACGTGGCAACCTGTCATTCACCACCATGAATATGCCCCGGCTGGCCATCGAAGCACGCATCAAGGCAGAAAGTCTGGAAGAGTCAGGCAAGAAAGAGGCCATAGAAAGAAAAGCAAAAGAAATATTCATGGAAAGTGTACATGCTTTGTCCGAACTGATTGCCGAACAATTGTATGCACGCTACCAGTATCAACGTACAGCCCTGGCACGCCAGTTCCCGTTCATGATGGGGAATGATGTGTGGAAAGGCGGAGGAAAACTTTCGCCCAACGACCAGGTGGGGGATGTATTGCGTCAAGGCACATTAGGGATAGGCTTTATCGGCGGACACAATGCCATGATGGCTCTTTATGGAGAAGGTCACGCACATAGCCAGAAAGCATGGGATACATTATTCGAAGCCGTTACGGAAATGAATAAAGTGGCAGATGAATACAAACAGAAATATCAGTTGAATTTCTCCGTACTTGCCACTCCTGCCGAAGGACTTTCCGGACGCTTCACCCGTATGGACCGCCGCAAATACGGCATCATTCCCGGCGTGACGGACAATGACTATTATGTAAACTCTTTCCACGTAGATGTAAAAGAGCCCATCACCATCACCGAGAAGATAAAACGGGAAGCTCCTTTCCACGCCATTACCCGCGGAGGGCATATCACTTACGTGGAACTGGACGGAGAAGCTCAGAAAAATGTAAAAGCCATAGCCAAGATTGTAAAAGTAATGCATGACGAAGGCATTGGATACGGTTCCATCAACCATCCTGTTGATACTTGTCAGGCTTGCGGTTACAAAGGAGTCATTTACGACAAGTGCCCTGTTTGCCAGAGCGAGAATATAATGCGAATGCGTCGCATTACCGGGTATTTGACAGGCGACCTCAGCACTTGGAATTCAGCCAAGCGTGCTGAAGAACGTGACCGGGTAAAGCATGGATAATCAGCATGAACTTGTTATTTACCTATCCTGAAACAATAGTCGACGGTGAAGGCATCCGCTATTCCATCTATCTGGCCGGATGCCGTCACCATTGTCGCGGTTGCCAGAATCCCGAATCCTGGAATCCATCGGCAGGCACTCCGCTCACACCGGAAAAAATAGAAAAAATGATCTGCGAAATAAATGCCAATCCATTATTGGACGGAATCACCTTTTCCGGTGGAGATCCACTTTATCATCCCCAAGAATTCCTGGCTCTGGTCAAACAGATCAAAGAAGCTACCGGACAAAACATCTGGTGTTATACTGGATATACATTTGAACAGATACAAAACGATGAAATGTTAAAACCGATACTGGATTATGTGGATGTTATAGTAGACGGACGATTTGAGCCGGATTTGTACTCTCCTTACTTGGAATTTCGGGGCAGCAGTAATCAACGCATCATCCGTGTGCGATAACGCTAAAAGAAATAAAAAAGGGGTGTTTTCTTGATATATATCATGAATTCACCCTTTTTTATGTTTTTCAGCATATATTTACTTGCTAATTTCAAGAAAAGCCGTACCTTTGCAATGTGGTTGTGAAACCAAATATTAAGTTAATAAAGAAAAGAACAAAATTAGGTATTAAGTATTAAGGTAAAGATTTTAATTTAAGGTATTAGATTTAGGTAAAGAAAGATTGATTTAGAAAGGTATTAGTAGTAAGATTTAAGGTAATTAGAAAAAGAAAGTTTTCAGGAGATTAGTTTTATAGGTATTAAAAGAGTTGTTTTTTTTAGGTACAAGAGAGAGAGGATAACACAACTGAGACGAGAAAGATGAAAAGAACCCCATAATGGAGGGGGGTTCTTCAGGATGTGAGCGGGTTTGATAAAAACTTTCGCTCTTTTTTTATGTCTTTTTTTCACCACGGGAGAGAAACAATATAAAAAACGCAGATTTCCGCAAAGACGATTGATTCAATCTTTGCGGAAATCCGTGCCTATCGGCATTGTTATAAAAATGCCGTGTCCTTTTCTGTCATGCAGACCTAGAACAAGAATCGCATGATATCATTAAAGTTCGCCCAAATGAGCAAGGCAAACAGTAAAAACATACCTACCATCTGTGCATATTCCATAAACTTGTCACTCGGCTTACGGCGGGCAATGATTTCATAAAGCAGGAATAATACATGTCCGCCATCCAATGCCGGAATAGGCAGAATATTCATAAACGCAAGAATGATTGACAGAAAAGCAGTCATTTCCCAAAAACGATGCCAATCCCATACTTTCGGAAAAATACTTCCTATCGTTCCAAAACCACCTACGCTCTTGGCTCCTTCCTTAGTGAACACATATTTCATATCGTTCACATATCCCTTCAACGTATTTACCCCCAATTGCACCCCGGCAGGAAAAGATTCAAAGAAACCAAATTCACGGGTTGTTTCTTTATAATCAGCCAATGAAGAGAATGTTGCACCCACTCTAAACAAAGAGTCTGTACGCACCGTCACGGTGTCACGCAGTCCGTTACGCGAATATACCATTTGTAGAGAAGCATCTTTATCTCCTGTAGCTTCCGCATCAGCCTGCATATTATCCAGTTTTTCCACCAATGCATTCCATGAGTTCAACCTCTCGCCATTGACCGCGACCAGACTATCTCCCTTCTGTATACCGGCCTTATCCAAGCCACCGCCCGGTATCACCGAGTCAACGACATTAGGAACTAACGCCGTAACAAACATCGGATCATCCTTTGCTATATCCAACAAGCTGATCTCAGGCATATATACTTCGGCTTCCTTTCCGTCGCGCAATACAGTCACTGTACGTGCCTCAGCAATATCACGAAGCATATCCACCCCGAAACGCTCCAATGGTTTTTCATCTGCACGAAGAAGAATATCACCGTCACGGAAACCTATTTCCCGGGCACGCTCATTAAATTTCATACCATGAGTCATGTCTTGCAGCGATACAAAAGAATCTCCCCAATGGAATAAAATCATGGAATAGATGAAGATAGCCAGCAAGAAATTCATCAAGACACCACCCACCATGATAAGCAGACGCTGCCAAGCCGGTTTTGAACGAAATTCCCATGGCTTAGCAGGCTGTTTCATCTGCTCGGTATCCATAGACTCGTCTATCATACCCGAAATTTTCACATATCCCCCCAAAGGCACCCAGCCAATACCATATTCCGTATCACTGTTCTTCGGTTTGAATTTGAACAAAGAAAACCACGGATCAAAAAATATGTAGAACTTCTCTACTCTTACTTTAAAAAGACGTGAAAAAAGAAAATGTCCTCCCTCATGAATAATGACCAATAATGAAAGGCTCATTATCAATTGAAGAGCACGAATCAAAAATGTTTCCATCTAACTATTTACTATTTTATAATTTATAATTAACATAATTCTCTGCCAACTACCATTTAAGATGACAAAAGGGACAACGCTACCCGACGCGCCTCAGCATCAGTATCCACATAGTCTTCATAAGTCGGTTCCTTGATATAAGCAACTTTACCCATAGTCTGTTCTATGACATCACTCATACCCAGGAAAGATATTTTGTCTTTCAGGAAAGCATCCACCACCACTTCATTAGCTGCATTCACTATACAGGGCATATTTCCGGCCCGATACAAAGCCTCGTATGCCAATGCCAAATTACGAAAACGTTTGGTATCAGGCTGTTCAAAAGTCAGGTCTGTTATACGGGCAAAATCCAACCGCTCGAAAGAAGATTTCACGCGCTCCGGATACGAAAAAGCATATTGAATAGGCAAACGCATATCGGGCATACCCAACTGTGCTTTCACGGCCCCATCCTCAAACTGCACCATAGAATGAATGACAGATTGTGGATGAACTACCACTTCAATTTGCTCCGGACGCATTCCGAATAACCATTTAGCCTCAATCACTTCAAACCCTTTGTTCATCATGGAAGCCGAATCAATGGTTATCTTCGCTCCCATCTCCCAATTGGGATGCTTCAAAGCTTGTGCTTTGGTCACTGTTTGCAACTGCTCCATGGTATAAGTGCGGAACGGCCCTCCTGAAGCTGTCAAGATCACTTTCTCCAACCGGTTATTTATTTCCAGACACTGGAAGATAGCCGAATGCTCCGAATCCACGGGAAGTACAGGTATATGGTACTGATTTGCCAGTGCATTAATCAACTCCCCGGCTACAACCAGTGTTTCTTTATTAGCCAAAGCAATAGCTTTACCTGCCTTTATCGCATTTATAGTAGGACGCAATCCGGCATACCCTACCATAGAAGCCAGTACAATGTCAATAGGTTGTGATTCCACAATTTGAGAAAGCGCATCCGCTCCTGCATATACTTTGACAGGCAGATCACTCAGCGCCTCTTTCAATTGAAGGTATTTTTCCTCATTGGCTATCACTACCGCCTCGGGCATGAACTTACGGGCTTGTTCTACCAATAAATCGACCCTGTTATTGGCTGTCAACGCATAGACCTCATATAAATCTGGATGTTCCTCTATTACCTGTAAAGCTTGTGTACCGATAGAGCCGGTAGAACCTAATATCGCTATTTGTTTTTTCATAATGTTGTTAAAATACAATGTATTTTGAGGGATCAATCGCACGTCCCTTATGCCATAATTCGAAATGCAGATGCGGTCCGGTAGTTTTTTCACCGGTATTTCCTACCAATGCAATAGCTTCACCACCTTTCACCGGATCTCCTTCTTTCTTTAATAACGAACCACAATGTTTATACACCGACACAAAATCCTGTCCATGCTGTATCTGAATAACATAACCGGTTTCTGCCGTATAAGTAGACAAAATCACTGTCCCATCCAATGTTGCCAACACACTTTCATTTGGATTAGCGGCAATGTCCACACCGTAATGCCTGTTCTCCAAGTCAAAATTAGATGACATCATGCCCCGTGTAGGACGATAGAATATCAATCCGGAAGCGGCATTATTATCATCAACAGCCGTCAGATTATATCGTTCCGATTCTTCATATTGCTTGCGAAACTCTTCTTCCTGCCTGGTACGTTCCATCAAAGAATCAGAACGAAGAATGGTCAGAGAGTCGATAGATTGGACTGTATCAGCTTTTACTTTCCCGCTAAATATATCCTGAATGTTCATGATATACATATTCTGCCTCGTCACCACTTGTTGTAATGAATCGGCCCGCAAGGCATTGGTCACCACCTGCGCACGTACCTCACTGTTCATATATCCCGGCAAATAGTTACGTAAAGGAGTAAAAACAATGATAGTTGCCGAAATCAGGAAAATTACCGTTACGGCAGACAGCAATACAGACACACCATTGAGTTTGGAAACGTGCAGTCCCACAATCTCCTCCAACGTATTTTCATTGGTAATGGTCAGTTTATACTTAAACTTGAAATTATGCCAAAATGCTTTCCTTCCTTTTTTCTTCATTGTGCGCACCTTCTATATTTATATCAAGCCATCAGGTACTTCGACCGTCAGCAAACGCTTTTTCTTATCCAATTTGATGATAAATTCCTCGTGGGCAGGCAGCAAAAGTTCCTCGCCATCCTTCTCAATGGCAAAAAGGACATTCATCGTACTGTCATCCACCGCCACAATCTCGCCCAACTCACCATGATTCACATCTTCCACCTTAAAGCCAATAAAATAGTTCCAGGTAGGTATATCATCCGAATCTTCCTCCTCACCGACATATTTCTTCGGGAAATAGACCTCTACATTCGTAAACATACGGGCCTTTTCCGAGGTATCCACCCCTTCCAGTTTGACTAAAGCAGTGGTATCTGAACGAAAACGATACTCTTCAATAAAGAAAGGCACGAATATACCGTCTAACAAACAGACCAGATACTCACATTCCACACGGTCAAAAATATCATCCGTAAAAGTGAATGAGATTTCTCCTTTTACTCCATGCGGTTTGTTGAATATACCAATCTTGAAAACTTCATCTTTCTTAATCATGATTGATTTCTCTAAATTCTAGTAATACGTGCGCCAAGCGCATTCAAACGCTGGTCTATATTCTGATATCCCCGGTCTATCTGCTCTATATTGTGTATGCGGCTTATACCGTCGGCACTCATTGCCGCTATCAGCAAAGCGATACCGGCACGGATATCGGGTGAAATCATATTTCCGGCGCGAAGCTGGAAATTACGGTCATGCCCTATCACAACGGCACGATGAGGGTCACATAATATAATCTGTGCTCCCATATCTATGAGCTTGTCCACAAAGAACAGGCGGCTTTCAAACATCTTCTGATGAATCAGTACACTGCCTTTCGCCTGTGTAGCCACCACCAGTACCACACTGAGCAAGTCGGGAGTCAGCCCCGGCCAGGGAGCATCTGCTATGGTCATAATAGAGCCATCAATAAACGATTCGATCTGATAATGTTCCTGCTCGGGGATAAACAGATCATCTCCCCGCTGTTCCACTCTGATACCTAAACGACGGAAACTTTCTGGAATAATGCCCAAATTTTCATGCGATACATTCTTAATGGTAAGCTCACTTCCTGTCATAGCTGCCATTCCGATAAAACTACCTACTTCAATCATATCAGGCAACACCCGATGCGTACAGCCATGCAGACTTTCCACTCCTTCAATAGTCAGCAAATTAGATGCAATACCGGAAATCTTCGCCCCCATGCGGTTCAACATACGACAAAGTTGTTGCAGATAAGGTTCACAAGCTGCGTTGTAAATGGTCGTTTTGCCCTTCGCCAGGACAGAAGCCATCACAATATTAGCCGTACCGGTAACCGAAGCTTCATCCAGCAACATATAAGTACCTTCCAAATGCTCTGCGCAAATACTGAAAACACTTCGTTCCTCATCATAATTAAAACAGGCTCCCAGTTTCTGAATACCGATAAAGTGAGTGTCCAAACGCCGGCGGCCAATCTTGTCACCGCCCGGTTTTGAAATCAAAGCCTTTCCAAAACGGGCAACCAACGGACCAACCAACATGACTGATCCACGCAGACTGGAACATTTCTTTAAGAATTCATCACTCTCCAAGTAGTTCAAATCCACAGTGTCAGCCTTAAATGTATACGAATCAATCCCTGTTTTTGATACCTTGACACCCATATCACGTAACAACTGAATCAGATTGTTCACATCCAGAATGTCCGGAATATTAGTTACGGTCACTTCTTCCGAGGTCAGCAGAGTGGCACAAAGAATCTGTAACACTTCATTTTTAGCACCTTGCGGGTGTATTTCGCCGTGCAATTTATGTCCTCCTTCAATTACAAACGAAGCCATGGTATCATTTTTTAGGAATTAATATTTCTTTCTTTGGTTGTTGTTTTGTTGCGGTCTGCGCTGATTGTTGTTCTGTTGCGGCCTGCGTGGAACATAAACACGTTGCTGTTCATTCAAATGCAGGTCTTCAGGGGTCAGATTAATCATTCCCTTAGAGTAATCGCGAAGATCATCCAAGATTTTCTGATCCTCCACCCCGTCTTTGTTCCAGTTCAGGAAACATTTCTTCATGTGGTTTGCAATCAGGCTGATCAGCTGCTTCTTCTCCTCACCTTCCGGATAGTCCACTGCCTTTTTAATCATGTTCTCCAAAATACGTCCATAATGACGGTAACGGATTCCATTATGCGGATAAGGCAACATATCGGGTTTCACCTCCAGGCTTTCTTTCTTCACAATTTCATACGGATAATCGATATCCAGCTTGAAATCGGCCATAATAGCCAAATGATCCCATAATTTATGTTTGAAATCGGGCACATCCCGCAAATGCGGAAACATACCGCCCATAATGTTGATAATCGTATTCGCACAACGTTGGCGCTCAGCTCTGTCCTCGATGGTCAAGGCGTGGTCTACCATGTTCTGCACACTTCTGCCATATTCAGGAAGGGGTAAAGTTCGTTGTTGAGTATTATACTCCATATATATTTAAAATTTATGATTTATGCACTGATTTGTTCATCGGCTGTTACAAAAGCTTTTTGGGTTTGGAAGCTACAAACTCTTTCAAATAGAAAGGCTCAAAATAAGCCACATCCTTAAAGTTCTGCCTTACCATTTCCTTTTCTGCCAATGGGAACATCCATTTACCTAACGGACGGATGTCATCAATAAAATGAGCATTGGGATGAGTAATCTGCCCACGGCATTTGGCTGCACCGTTACCAAAAAAATAGACCGGATGTTCATTCAGGAACTCCAAATAGGAATGCTCATCAACAATATCGGCGGCTATTTCCCTTTTCACGCCCAATGCGCGATCATAAACAGCTGCATAGACTTCCATGCGACGTGCGTCTATCATAGGACAGAGCAAGGCATCCTCAGGCAAATCATGATGTAACAACACCGGCACACACAACACCTCCAATGTCGGCAGACCGATAAGTGGCAAATTACGTCCATAGCAAATACCCTTCGCCATAGAAACACCAATACGCAGCCCTGTGTACGAGCCGGGCCCGCAACTCACAGCCACTGCATCCAACGGCATACCATGACTGTCGACAAAAGATAAAGCCTCATCTACAAATACGCCCAGCTGCACGGCGTGTGAAGGTCCTTTCAAATCCTCTTTGGAGAACACCGCCAATCCATCCTCACTGACGGCAACAGAGCAGGCCTCTGTTGAAGTTTCAATATGCAAAATACACGACATAATGCTCTACTTATATAATATAATCTGCAAATATACACTTTTATTTATACTTCATTTCCATAAAAAGATTACTTTTGCAAAAAAACATATTAGTTATGATACAGTCAATGACCGGATACGGTAAAGCAACCGCTATATTCGGAGAAAAAAAAATTAACGTAGAGATCAAGTCTTTAAATAGTAAAGCAATGGACTTGTCTACACGGATCGCTCCTTTATACCGTGAAAAAGAAATGGAAATCCGCAATATGATTTCCAAATCATTGGAACGCGGTAAAGTTGATTTCAGCCTGTGGATAGAGAAAGACGTTTCGGATACAGCCACTCCCATTAACGCCGCCCTTGTAGAAAACTACTACAATCAGATAAAATCTATTTCCGAAATGACCCATATACCAATGCCCGAAGATTGGTTTGCAACCCTTCTACGAATGCCTGACGTACTGACCAAAGCCGATGTACAAGAACTTTCGGAAGACGAATGGGAGGTAGTCCGCCGGGTAGTGGAAGAGGCCATCAACCATTTGGTAGATTTCCGCAAACAGGAAGGAACCGCCTTGGAAAAGAAATTCAACGAAAAGATTGACAACATCGAGCGTTTGTTAAAGTCCATCGAACCCTACGAAACAGAGCGTGTAGCCAAGATACGTGAACGCATTACAGATGCTTTGGAAAAGACCATCAGTGTGGATTATGATAAAAACCGCCTGGAGCAAGAATTGATTTATTACATTGAAAAATTAGATATTAACGAAGAGAAACAACGACTGAGCAATCACTTGAGATATTTCCGTGAAACCATGGCAGGCGGTCATGGACAAGGAAAAAAACTTGGTTTCATAGCACAGGAAATGGGACGCGAAATCAATACGACTGGCAGCAAATCCAATCATGCCGAAATGCAAAACATCGTAGTGCAGATGAAGGACGAACTGGAACAAATCAAAGAACAGGTGTTAAATGTAATGTAACCGGTTCACATACCGGACACCATTCTCATAAGCAAAGAATCAAGATATGGCAACAGGAAAACTTATCATTTTTTCAGCCCCCTCGGGTTCAGGCAAATCAACCATTATCAACTATCTGTTGACACAAAACCTGAACCTGTCTTTCTCTATTTCTGCCACCAGCCGCCCTCCTCGCGGAAAAGAACGGCATGGTGTGGAATATTTCTTCCTATCTCCTGAGGAATTCAGACAACGCATTGCCAATAATGAGTTTCTGGAATACGAAGAAGTATACGAAAACCGTTTCTACGGAACCTTGAAAGCACAAGTGGAAAAACAATTGGAAGCCGGACAAAATGTGATTTTTGACGTAGATGTGGTAGGCGGATGTAATATCAAAAAATATTATGGCAGCCGCGCATTGTCTGTTTTCATTCAACCACCCAGTGTAGAAGAACTCCGTAAACGCCTGCAAGGCCGTGGTACTGATGCCCCCGAAGTGATTGAAAGCCGAATCGCAAAAGCAGAATTCGAATTGGGGTTCGCCGATAAATTCGATACCGTGATAGTAAATGACGATTTGGAGAAGGCAAAGGCGGAAGCACTGAAAGTTATTAGAAACTTTATTGAACAATAAGACGATGATCAAAGATCCGAAAAAACTGGCCCAAAGAATGTCGATACTTTGTATCCTCATTGGTTTTATAGCTTTGGCTGTAGGCATCATTGCAATGGCAATGGAGCAATACATTATTGCCATAGCAATGGGTATTGTCACTGTAGGACAAGTATGGAATTACAATAAATGGAAAAGAGTAAGATAAAGACTGGTATTTTCGGCGGTTCATTCAATCCTATCCACATGGGCCATCTGGCACTTGCCAATTATTTATGTGAATATAATGGACTGGATGAAATATGGTTTCTCGTCTCTCCTCACAATCCATTAAAGCAACAAACGGATTTATGGGATGATAATCTGCGATTGGAACTGGTAAAACTGGCCATTGCGGATTATCCCAAATTCCGGGCTTCCGACTTCGAATTCCACCTGCCTCGTCCTTCCTATACTATACACACATTGGATGCTTTACACAAAGCCTATCCCAACCGGGAATTCACCCTTATCATTGGGGCGGACAACTGGCTTCTATTCCCCCGTTGGTACAAAGCAGAGGAGATTTTAAAGAATCATCATGTAATGATCTATCCCCGTCCGAATTTCACTATTGATCCAACAACCCTTCCTCCTTCCGTGCAATTAGCCGATACTCCGTTATTGGAAGTCAGTTCTACTTTTATCAGACAGGCACTGGCGGAAGGACGAGATATACGATATTTCCTGCATCCGGCAGTATATGAACGACTGAAAAAATAAAAATCCCCGGGAGGATACAATCCAAATTCCCCGGGGAAAAACACATCAATTATTTAATCTAAAATTCAAAGGACGCACTCCATTAACGCTTTGCCAGCAGTACCTTACTATTTATCAATCCGTCCAACTCCCAGCCTGTCGTATCCTTTTTATATGAGTGCCACGCCAAAAACTTCCCAGCTTCATCTAACGTATATACATATTTCTGCGTAGGGACAAACGCTTTTTTATTTTTATTCCACAAAGAATAATCAATATGCGCTTCTGTGTCTGTGTACGTAACTTCCATACAATAATAATTTATCCAATCCGTGCCATTCCATTTCATACTTTTCTTCTCTATGATTTGTCCCTTATCGTTGTATCTGAACTCAAAACGATACTCCGGAGTCAGGAAAGTACCTTCCTGTTCATAAACGACCTTAGCCGACACCCGACCATTTTCCACCTCTTCATTTGTAATCTTCACAGGCTTGGCCGCATTCAATGTTAATACACTTGTCATTGCAAAAAGAACTGCCATCATGGCTTTAGTGAGCATTGTAGTTTTCATAATGTCTTATTTTTAATGTTTATAATTCGTGTTTATTTGTGTCTTTATTTATAAGACGCAAATGACTCTCAAAACGTTGCAACATGATCCGTTTTTTTTCTTGAGTCGCTTCACTTTATAAAGTGCAAAGTACATGCCATGGAATTAATCCACTAAGTATCAACAAGTAAACATAAAAAAGGGTGTCCGATTATGGACACCCTGTACATTATTAACGGACAAACAGTCTATTCTTTCTGCTTTTCAACACGATGCAAGACTACCAGAACAACTTCGCTGGGAGTAAATAAACGGACGTCAACGCGCGAAGTACCCAATCCATTGGTTATAATAATCGGAGTACCTTTGCTATTCTCTTTCCAACCAGTCAGAAAACGGTTTCCATAAATAGAGTGCTTTACCGGAGAATATTTTTTAAACAAGCTCACCTGCCCACCATGAGTATGCCCCGCTAACACCAAATTGGCATTCGACACATCGGTATCTTCTGCATAATCGGGAGTATGCGTGAGCAATATAATAAAATCATCCGCCGGAAAATGCTGGGATGGAGAGTCACCATTCTTTTTTAAATCAAACGGATTGCGTACACCGCTCACTATAATATACTGACCATCTTTCATCAGCTTATAGCTTTTATGTTCCATCAACCGCACATGATTCTTTTGCATGGCCTCCACCACTTCGGAATAACAATAGCCATAATCATGATTTCCCATCACAGCAAATGTTCCGTAAGGCGTATAAACTCTGCTCAAGGCGGTGAACAAAGTATCCAGATTTCCACCTTTCTTGCCACGATAATCTCCACCCAACAGCAAGACATCGGCATGCATTGACTTTAATGCCCGCACCGCGCTGTTCAATTCACTCCTCTTAAAGCGACTCTCATAATGAAAATCCGAAGCAAACCCTATCCGAAAACCGTCAAAAGCGGGTGGAATATCATAACTATAAAAATCATATTGCTTCACACGCCCTACCCCCGGAAACTCGGACAAAGTAGCTGTGGCGCAAGAAGACAAAAGAATAACCGCTAAAAGCAAAAAAAGAAACTGTTTCTTCATAATCCTTTCTATTTGGAGACAAAGATACAGAATTAATTGTTTTATCTTTGCACAACCTTAATTATAAATAGAAATGGAAATTGTTCAAGTTAACTCAATAAAAGCATGGCTTCTAGCCGCCCGCCCTAAAACATTGGCAGGAGCCGCCACTCCGGTTTTACTGGGATGTGCCTTGGCCTATGCAGACAGCTGCTTCCAAATGACACCAGCATTGCTTTGCTTTGCCTTCGCTTTTCTGATGCAGATAGACGCCAACTTCATTAATGATTACTTTGATTACCTGAAAGGCAGTGACCGTGAAGACCGTTTGGGTCCTGAACGTGCCTGCGCGCAAGGATGGATCACACTGAACGCCATGAGAAAGGGAATCGCCCTGACCACAGCAACAGCTTGTTTAGCAGGGTTATGCCTATTAGCTTATGGAGGGATTGAAATGATTCCAGTAGGAATTTTATGTGTTTTATTCGCTTTTCTTTATACAGCAGGACCTTATCCGCTAGCTTATCACGGATGGGGAGACATACTTGTCATTGTCTTTTTCGGATTTGTACCGGTAGGCTGCACTTACTATGTGATGTGCCGTGACTGGACTTGGAATGTGACACTCGCCTCTCTAGCTTGCGGACTGATTATAGATACCTTGTTGATGGTGAATAATTACCGTGACCGCGATCAGGATGCAAAAAGCGGAAAGAAAACAATCGTAGTACGCTGGGGAGCCAATGCAGGGCAACAATTATACTTATTTTTGGGATTGGCTGCCGCATGGCTTTGTTTATTGTTTATCCCGACCGGGCACATTTGGGCTGCATTATTACCCCAAATTTATCTGTTACCTCACTTCATGGCATGGCAAAGAATGGTAAAAATCAACAGGGGAAAAGAATTAAACAGCATATTGGGAGAAACCTCCCGCAATATGCTGCTATTCGGCGTATTACTAGCATTCGGCCTTATCCTATAATCTTCCAGCAAGATCTTGCCAGAAGATATTTCCCAATAAAGCGCAACAAATCATTCCGCTTTCTCTATCAATACAGTGGCATAAGCGGAAATGCCCTCCTCCCTGCCCGTAAATCCCAGTTTCTCTGTAGTGGTAGCCTTTACGGAAACATCATCCACATCAATCCTCATCAAATGAGCAAGTACCAACTGCATTTCCGGAATCCGCGCTTTCAATTTAGGACGTTCAGCACAAATCGTTGCGTCCACATTACCTACTTTATATCCTTTTGCAGCAATCAGGTCCACCGTTTCAGCCAATAAAATCTTGCTATCAATATTCTTGAATTCACCCGCAGTATCAGGAAAATGATAACCTATATCACGCATATTGGCAGCTCCCAGCAAAGCGTCACAAATGGCATGAATCAACACATCGGCATCCGAGTGTCCCAATAGCCCCAATTCATGTTCAAATTTTATTCCTCCAAGCCATAGTTCACGACCGGTTACCAGTTGGTGCACATCGAATCCAAATCCTACTCTTATTTTCATCTTACATAAAAATCTAATAATTTCTCACCTTCCAAATACCCCTGCAAATGCTGTCCTATGCCGACTGGCCCTACTCCCACAGGAGTCCCCGTATAGAGCAAATCTCCAATCTTTAATGTAAAAAACCGACTAACGTATGCAATTATCTCATCCACCTTAAACAACATATCCGCAGTGTTGCCTCTCTGCACTGTTTTTCCATCTATATCCAAATGAAAGTTTAAATTCTGTATATCCTTAAATCTGTCTACCGGCACAAAATCACCTATGGCAGCCGAGCTATCAAACCCTTTACACAGCTCCCAAGGCTTGCCTTCCTCCCGGAACCGCCGCTGAAGGTCACGTGCCGTAAAATCTATTCCTACCGTCACCGCATCATAATACCGACTGGCAAAACGCGGAGCAATATTCTTTCCCAAACGATTAATACGTACTACCAATTCTGTCTCATAATCCACCTGCTGAGAAAAATCAGGAATAAAAAACGGCTTGCTGTCTTTCAGCAGAGCCGAATCCGGTTTCATAAAAATAACCGGTTCTTCCGGTAATTTTTCATCAGCATGTAACTCGTGGCAATGTGCAACGTAGTTCATTCCTACGGCTATAATCTTCATATTATTATTCTTGAATTACATTTAATCTGTTAAACATTACAGCCAGATGAGCATAAAGTGATGTATTCTGCACCACAATATTTTCCGGTACACGAATACGGAACGGTGTAAAGTTCCAAACAGCCTTAATGCCACCCGCTATCATTTTATCTGTTATCTCCTGTGCTATATTAATAGGCACAGTCAATACCCCGATATTCACATCACAGGATTTCATTTTTATCTCAAATTCATCCGAATGATAAATAGGAATTCCATTTATTTCCTTCCCGACCAATCCGGGATTAATATCAAACGCACCTACTATCTCTAATCCAAAATGATGCAGCCCCGAGTCGCGCAATAAAGCACCTCCCAAACTACCGACACCAAACAAAAAAGCTTTATGCATTTTGGTAAATCCCAAGAAACGCTCCAGCACCTCTATCAACGCATCAATCTCATACCCCACACGTGTACGGCCGGATATATTTACATAAGAAAGATCTTTCGCTATTTGGGAAGCATCTACATTGATTTGCTTGGATATTTGGGTAGAAGACACGTACGTTTCTCCCTGTTCTTTCATCAGTTTCACATTCGAAAGATACCACGGAAGTCTGCGCAAAGTCGGCTCAGGCACTTTATCCGAGAATTTATGCATACGTATATCCATCTTTTTCTTTAGGTATTATCATTAGGTAATTTGCAAAAGTACACTTTTATTTGTTACATTGACGGATAGAGTATAAAAAAAGTCTTATCTTTGAGTATTCATTTAAGCAAAATTCACATGAAAAATAACGATTGGAAAGAACGTCTGAATGTGGTTTATTCCACAAATCCTGATTTCAAGTATGAAAGTGTTGAAGAGGAAGCGGTTGAGACATTAGATAAAAAACAACAGAAACTCCGTGTCAATATAGAAAAAAAAGGACGGGGTGGCAAAACCGTGACATTAATCAACGGGTTCATCGGAACAGAAAATGACCTGAAAGAGTTGGGTAAATTATTGAAAAGCAAATGTGGAGTAGGCGGTTCAGTAAAAGACGGGGAGATCCTTATCCAAGGAGAGTTCAAGCAACGGGTCATCGAGTTATTGAAAGCTGAAGGATATACCCAGACCAAATAACCGGAAAAAAGAAAGGGACTGTTGTCACACAGTCCCCCATTCTATAATTGCGGAAATCTTATTCAGCACGTAAAGTGAAACGTTTGAAAGCAACGATCTGCAATTCAGGATCAGCTTCCTTCAACACTTCTCTTACAGTCTTCTTACCATCCATGATATCCTCCTGGTTCAGCAAGCAAACTTCCTTCAAGAACTTACCCAGACGACCTTTAGCAATGTTTTCAATCATCTGTTGCGGCAAGTTGGCAGCTTTTTCAGCAGAAACAGTAGCAATGATTTCCTTAGCTTTGGCAATATCTTCGTCAGTAATCCAGCCCTTAGCCTTGTTACTTTCCATGTGCTCTTCGCTGTCTACATGTGCAGGGTTGATACCAGCCTTCTTCAAAGCAACTTCAACAGCCTTGTCTACTTGTTCTTTCTTAGTTTTATCAATAGCTACCTGTATTTCAGCTTCTTTTACAGATTCAGGAACACCGGCTTCATCAATTGCAATAGGATTCATAGCGGCAATCTGCATAGCAACTCCGTGAGCGGCAGCTTCAGCTTCCTTATTCATGGCAACAATAGTACAAAGCTGGTTATTTCCCTGGTGGTTATAAATAGAAGTATAAGCACCTTCAACCACATTGTAGCCATCCAATTCCATTTTTTCACCAGTGATACCGCTACGGTCTGTTACTGCATCCTGTACAGTACCGTTACCCATAGGCAAAGCCTTTACTTCTTCCAAAGTCTTGCATCTGTTGGCAACAGCAGCATCCAGAATAGCTTGAGTCAACGCTACGAAATCAGCATTTTTAGCAACGAAGTCGGTTTCGCATTTCAAAGCGATGATAGCAGCAAATTCGCCATCCTTTTTTGCCAGCACACAACCTTCAGATGCTTCACGGTCAGAACGTTTTGCAGCAACAGCCTGTCCTTTTTTACGGATAATTTCCATTGCTTTATCGATATCGCCGTTTGCTTCAGTCAAGGCGTTCTTGCAATCCATCATACCAGCTCCACTAATCTTACGAAGCTTGGTTATTTCAGCCATAGTTACAGCCATAATATTCCTTTATTTTTTAATTGTTAGTAATATCTTTAAAACAGAATTGAGAATTGAAAATTGAGAATTGAGAATCAACAGCATAATCTGCCCCTTCCCCAATTTTCAATTCTCAACTCTCAATTTATACTATTAAGCTTCTTCGTCTTCTTTCAAGAAAGCGGCAGCCTTAGCAGCATTGATAGCTTCTTCTTCGGCTTTATCCATACGAGCCTTGGTATTTTTCTTCTTACCAGCACCCTTAGGAGCATTTTCACCGGCAGCTTCCATATCTACTTTTTCAGCTTTTCTTTCTTCCAAGCCTTCAGCGATAGCGCCACAACAAGCATCCAAGATCACTTCTACAGACTTAGTAGCGTCATCGTTTGCAGGAATCACGAAGTCTACGTTTGAAGGATCTGAATTTGTATCAACGATAGCAAATACAGGGATACCCAGACGGTTAGCTTCACGAACTGCAATGTTTTCTTTCAACACATCGATAACGAACAGTGCTGACGGCAAACGAGTCAAATCAGCGATAGAGCCTAAGTTCTTCTCCAATTTAGCACGCTGACGAGAGATTTGCAGAACTTCTCTCTTAGAAAGGTTTGAATAAGTACCATCGTTGGTCAACTTATCGATAGTAGCCATTTTCTTCACAGCCTTACGGATAGTCGGGAAGTTAGTCAACATACCACCCGGCCAACGCTCGATTACATAAGGCATATTTACAGAAGCAGCTTTCTCAGCTACTACTTGTTTAGCTTGTTTCTTAGTAGCAACAAACAGGACTTTCTTACCTGATTTTGCGATTTGTTTCAGTGCATCAGCAGCTTCATCTACTTTAGCAACTGTTTTATGGAGGTCAATGATATGGATACCATTGCGTTCCATGAAAATATAAGGAGCCATTGAGGGATTCCACTTTCTCTTAAGGTGTCCGAAGTGGCAACCGGCTTCCAATAATGTATCGAAATTAGTTCTAGACATTTTGTTATTCTTTAAATCGTTTACTTTCTTTTTTGTTTATCTCAACCAACCATCGGGTAGTCCGCTACCAAGTAGAGTCCCGCTGGTTTAGATACTAAACGCTTCTTAACCAGTTCCAAGTAAAACCGGATATTAACGTTTACTGAACTGGAATCTACGACGTGCTTTGGGCTGACCCGGTTTCTTACGTTCTACAGAACGAGAATCACGTGTCATGAAGCCTTCTGAACGAAGAGCTGTTTTATCTTCAGGGTTGATTTTAACCAGCGCACGGGCGATAGCCAGACGCAAAGCCTGTGACTGACCTGTAAAACCACCACCGTAAAGATTTACTTTGATATCATATTTTTCAGCAGCCTCCAGCTTGTTCAAAGGCTGTTTTACTACATACTGAAGAATAGTTGATGGAAAGTACTGTGCAAGGTCTCTCTTGTTAATAGTAATCTTTCCTGTACCTTCGCTTACGAACACGCGTGCTACGGCGCGTTTACGTCTGCCTAATGCATTTACTACTTCCATTCTTTATTATTTAAGTGAGTTTATATCAATTGATTTCGGAGTCTGAGCTTCATGTTTATGTTCACTACCAGCGTAAACATACAAATTGCCCAGCAACTGTGCTCCCAGACGATTTTTAGGAAGCATACCCTTTACTACTCTCTTCAACAGTTTTTCTTCACCGTTAGGTTTCTTCATCAACTGGGCAGGAGTCATTTCTCTCTGACCACCGGGATAACCTGTATAGCGCAAGTAAACCTTGTCGTTCCACTTGTTTCCGGTAAATTTCACTTTGTCTGCATTAATGATAATAACATTATCACCGCAGTCAGCATGAGGGGTAAAGTCTGGTTTGTACTTTCCTCTCAACAGTTTCGCAACTTTCGAACCGAGACGGCCTACGACCTGATCGGTTGCATCGACAACAACCCATTCTTTATGAGCTGTTTCTTTGTTTGCAGAAATGGTCTTGTAACTTAAAGTATCCACTCTTAAATTCTTTTTTAAATGTTAACTACTAAAAAACAATTCTTCCCAGCGTTTCTAACCGTTCCCGGACAAAGAACTATTAACACGCTAAGAATTAATTCTTTATAAACTTTTGATAATAATCGGCTTGCAAAGGTACGGCTTTTCTTTGAACTGACAAACAAATTAAGATATTTTTTCCTCCTGCTTTTTGCATACAAAAGGCTGATACAACCACATCTAGGCTTTGAATAACGGAGTAAAAACATAGGGAAGAAATTTTGATTCTTCCCTATACATATACAGTTATTCATATATTTTCAACGATTCCAGCCACTCTCCATCTCAGAGCAAGTACAAACAGCCACAGATGCCGCATTGTTTCCACCGGACTGACGAAGCTTTAAAAGTTCAGTTGCTGAGATCCGAACTACTTTTCCATCGGGACGACCATAACACAGTGTCCCTTCGCGCCGTGCAGTTTCCTCTATCAACCGCTGTTCCGCTAATTCTAAACCATAACGCAACTTCGCACTTAATTCCTTATATTCTTCTTCAGTTGACATAACTTCTGATTTTAGTAAAAAGTTCTTGATTATAGATATGGACCTCATCTCCCAAACGGAAGGCGTCCGCCACAATAACACGCGGTGTGCAGCTATTGTCCGCAAGCATCCAATAATCCACGCAAGGCATATAAATACGGAAAAAGTTTTCCAACCCCGAACGATAACGACGACGGATAATGGGAGCAGGTACATCATGCCCTCCGTTGGCAACACGCTGTTTCACTCGCTCTATAGCCAGTTCAGGCGAATTCAGCCAAAAATAAATAAGGCTGACACTATATCCTTGATTTTGTGCCTGCTGGATAAGATTGATATAAGAACGGGTAGACAATGTAGTTTCAACAGAAAAACTGACTCCGGCTGACAACAGTTCTCCGATGCGTTTCAGCATCAGTCGTCCCGCTTCGATTGCTACACTTGAGGGGTTAAAAGGAGAAAGTCCCTTGGCGATTTCATCGGCATTGACAAATTCACGGCACTCTAAAATTTCGGGTAATACCGTATACGAAGCAGTCGTTTTACCAGCTCCGTTACACCCCGCTATTATATAAAGTTTAGACATTAATCTCCTTTTCTATTTCTGTTATTGGCGACAAAGTTAACGATTATTTCCAATTTTTGTTCTCGAAAAGGCATAAAAGTGATGAAGAATAGCACATTTTTTGAAATTCTGTGCAAATTAAGAAGAGATTACAGGAATTTTACCGTATATTTAAGCAACCTGCAAACAGGTAACAGTTACTCACTACATCATTTTATTGGAAACAATTAATACATAGACACCTTTCATTTAAGTATCCAAACAAGTAATCATATAAACAAGACACATATCCCACCATATAGATAGGGACCACGCTTTCAAAAAATGAAAGAGCAGCCCCTCCCCAATGACTATCCTTTGTTTATAAACAAAGATTCAAACTTATCTGACCAAATCCTTGGGATAAACAGGAGGCATTTTCACCCGTTTCCAAGTTTCATAATACCAAGAATTGATTTCATTTCCATCCTTATCCGTTTTCACAAAAAACTTCAGTACCATGACATCGCCCCCCTTCATCTCAAATTCCAAAATATTATCCACACCTACCAATTGTGGAAGATGCAGATTTTTCTCCACATGCTCTGTATAAGCATTAGGAGCAGTCTGCCGATAGGTACCGGAACCAATAATAATAGCTCCATGATTAGGAATCATGGTCATATTGGTAAACTTGCCGTCATCAGACAAAATTTTAAAAGAATTACTTGGTTTCAACTCACCCGGCACCTGAGGAGTACCTGATACATAAAAGCACATCTGCCAAATCCCTTTCAAGTTGACAGGGGCTGCATCTGATTTTTCCTGTCCCACTACACGCGAAGTACCGATTAGCAAGAATGCTATCATCAGTAGGAATAATTTTTTCCGTTTCATAGCTGTATATATTTAGTTAACAAATTGCGTTATGTGGATACAACAAAATTAGAAAAATTTTTCAAACTTTCTGCTTTTCAAATAACTTTTTTACAGTTAAACACAAAAAAAATCCTGCTCTATGTTATAGGGCAGGATTTTTTGAATTATTATTTCCTACAATTAGAATTCAGCATTGCGCGGAGTACGTGGGAAAGGTATCACATCACGAATATTGGTCATACCGGTAACAAACAGCAACAACCGTTCAAAACCAAGTCCAAAACCAGAATGAGGACATGAACCAAACTTGCGGGTATCCAGATACCACCACATATCCTTCATCGGAATTCCCAGTTCCTGAATGCGGGTCATCAATTTGTCATAATCAGCCTCACGTTCAGACCCACCTATTATTTCGCCAATCTTCGGGAATAATACATCCATTGCACGCACCGTCTTTCCATCCTCATTCTGCTTCATATAGAATGCTTTGATTTCTTTCGGATAGTCTGTCAGGATTACAGGACGTTTAAAATGCTCTTCCACCAAATAACGTTCATGTTCAGAGGCTAAGTCTACTCCCCAATATACCGGGAATTCAAATTTATGACCTTTTACTACAGCTTCCTCCAGTATCTTGATACCTTCCGTATAAGGCAGACGGACAAATTCTTCCTTCAGCACGCCCTGCAAACGTTCTATCAATCCTTTATCGAACATATCGTTCAAGAACTTCACATCATCATAGCAGTTGTCAAGCGCCCACTGTACACAATATTTAATAAAGTCTTCGGCCAAATCCATATTATCAGTAATATCATTGAACGCAACCTCAGGTTCAATCATCCAAAACTCGGCCAAGTGACGCGGCGTATTGGAGTTCTCCGCACGGAATGTAGGTCCAAATGTATAAATAGCCCCCAAAGCAGTAGCAGCCAATTCACCTTCCAACTGTCCGGAAACCGTCAAACTGGCTTGTTTGCCAAAGAAATCATCATCATAAATAATCGCTCCGTTTTCATCTTTCTTCAAATCATAAAGATTCTTGGTAGTAACCTGGAACATCTGTCCCGCACCTTCACAATCGGATGCTGTGATAATAGGTGTATGAAAATAGAAGAAACCACGTTCATGGAAGAACTTATGGATAGCGATAGCCATGTTGTGGCGGATGCGGAATACAGCTCCAAATGTATTGGTACGGGGACGCAAATGAGCGATCTCACGAAGAAACTCCATCGTATGACCTTTCTTCTGTAACGGATAAGTATTATCACAAGTACCTAATACTTCGATTCCACGCGCTTGAACTTCGGCAGCCTGACCAGAGCCAATGGATTCGGTCAACTCACCGTTCACACTGATACATGCACCGGTGGTGATCTGCTTCAACATTTCTTCGTCAAAGTTTGCCAAATCAACAACAATCTGCACATTATTTATTGTAGAACCGTCATTCAGGGCGATAAAATTTACCTGTTTGCTACCGCGGCGGGTACGAACCCAACCTTTTACATTGACCATCGCACCAAAATCACGGCGCTTCAGCAAGTCAACAATCTTTGTTCTACTAATTTTTTCCATTGTTTTGTCTCTTTATTGTTTATTATTCAAATGAGCCCATGCGGAGCATGTTCACTTCTTGTTCCGTCAGGTAACGCCAGTCACCGCGACGCAAACCTTTTTTAGTCAGGCCAGCAAAATAAACGCGGTCCAGCTTGATTACCTTATATCCCAAGGATTCAAAAATACGACGCACAATACGGTTCTTTCCGGAATGGATTTCAATACCGACTTGTGATTTGTCTGTTTCCGATGCATAGCTGATGGCATCTGCATGGATCTCTCCATCATCCAATGTCACACCTGCTGCAATCTGGTCAAGATCTGCCTTGGTTACATTCTTATCACAATATACATGATAAATCTTCTTCTTCAAATACTTAGGATGAGTCAGCTTGGAAGCCAAATCACCATCGTTAGTTAACAGTAATACACCGGTAGTATTACGATCCAAACGCCCAACTGGATAAATACGCTCCTTACAAGCACCTTTCACAAAATCCATTACAGTCTTACGTTCCTGAGGATCATCAGAAGTAGTCACACAATCCTTCGGTTTATTCAACAAAATATAAGTTTTACGTTCAATACTTACCGGTTCGTCATGGAACTTCACTTCGTCAGTACGCTTGATCTTAGTACCTAATTCGGTTACCACTTCACCATTTACACTGACTACACCTGCTGTAATAAACTCATCAGCCTCACGACGGGAACATATACCTGCATTAGCCAAGAACTTGTTCAGACGAATCGGCTCATTTGGATCGGTCAATATATCTTTATATTCAATCTGTTTCTTCAGACTATACTTTGCATTCGGGTTATAATCAGCCGTACGGGGGCGATAGGGACGATTGTATCCACCACCTTGATAACCACCGGTACGAGGACGATAAGGACGGTCGCCGCCTTGATTATAACCGCCGGTACGAGGACGCGGAGTGTAAGAACGCTGTTCACCACCTTCACCGCTGTTAAAACGGGGACGCGGAGTATATGGACGCTGCTCGCCACCTTCGCGATTATATCCTCCGGTGCGGGGACGCGGAGTATAAGGACGCTGCTCACCACCTTCGCGATTATAGTTTGTACGGGGACGGTATTGACGTTCACCACCTTCCTCACCATTATTGAAACGAGGGCGCGGAGTATATGGACGCTGCTCACCACCTTCACGATTATAATTTGTACGAGGACGGTATGAACGTTGTTCTCCTCCATCCTCACTGTTAGGATTAAAGCGGGGACGTTGCGGACGGTCACCATTATTATAGCGATTATAGGAAGGACGGTCACCGTTGTTATAAGAAGAACGGTAAGGACGGTCGCCACCTTCGCGATTATAGCTGTTCGTACGAGGACGGTAAGGACGCTGTTCGCCGTCGTTGTTGTATCTGTTGTAATTACTGTCTCTGTTATAAGACTTATAACCACCATCACGGCTTACATTCTGGTTTTCTTCGTTTGCAGCACCTTCTTGTCTGCTTTCATTTTCTGTACTCATGGTTTTCCTTTTGTTTATTAATTAATGTATAACGCCCTCTCGGGCTTTTTTGATTAAAATCCAACTAACTATTTTTTAAATACCTGTATAATTATGCGGTGTAATCACTCGCAGTTCCTTTTTAATATCTTCGCTTACATTTAGTGTTTCTATGAATTCTTTAATAGCCCCTTCTGTGATAGCTTGGTTTGTACGGGTCAAAGCTTTCAATGCCTCATACGGATGAGGATAGGCTTCGCGGCGCAAAATAGTCTGGATAGCTTCCGCCACCACACTCCAACAATTATCCAAGTCGGCATAGATTGCTTTCTCATTCAGCAACAGTTTACGCAGACCTTTCAACGAACTTTGGATAGCAATCACAATGTGACCGAAAGGTACACCGACGTTACGCAACACAGTAGAGTCTGTCAAGTCACGTTGCAAGCGGGAAACAGGCAACTTAGAAGAAAGATGCTCCAAAATAGCGTTTGCCATACCTAGATTACCTTCAGCATTTTCGAAGTCGATGGGGTTTACTTTGTGCGGCATAGCGCTGGAACCGACTTCGCCCGCTTTAATCTTCTGTTTGAAGTACTCCATAGAGATGTACTGCCAAAAGTCGCGGTTCATGTCAATCATAATGGTATTGATGCGCTTCATGGCATCAAAGATGGCTCCCAGATTATCATAATTAGAAATCTGAGTAGTATATTCCTCACGTTCCAACCCCAGCTTCTCTGCCACGAACTGATTTCCGAATGCTTTCCAGTCATATTCGGGATAAGCTACATGATGTGCATTGTAATTACCCGTCGCACCACCGAATTTAGCCGTGACAGGACAAGCTTTCAATACAGCCAGCTGACGATTCAGACGATAAACGAAAACCATGATTTCTTTACCCAGGCGAGTAGGAGAAGCAGGCTGCCCATGTGTTTTTGCCAACATAGGGATATTTGCCCATTCTTCAGCGTATGTAGTCAACTGAGCAATCAGCTCTTCAATTTGCGGATAGTACACTTGTTCCAATGCCTCCTTTATAGACAAAGGTACAGAAGTATTGTTTATGTCCTGTGATGTCAATCCGAAATGAATGAATTCCTTGTATTCCTCCATTCCGCCCAACTTATCGAATTCTTCTTTGATGAAATATTCTACAGCCTTTACATCGTGGTTTGTTACACTTTCGATCTCTTTAATACGCTGTGCGTCAGCTTCTGAAAAATTCTTATAAATAGCGCGCAATGCATCAAAACGTGCATGATCAAAGCTTTTCAGCTGTGGCAACGGTAGTTCACACAGAGTGATAAAGTATTCAATTTCTACCTGCACACGGTACTTGATGAGTGCAAATTCAGAAAAATAAGAGGCCAAAGCTCCCGCTTTTCCTCTGTATCGACCGTCAATAGGTGATATTGCCGTGAGTAAATCGAGCTCCATATTATATTCTTTGATAATTATCAGACTGCAAAATTAATTCTTTTTCTTGAGTTTAACGGCCTGAAGATGCATAAAGTTTGCGAAAATGAAGATTTATTTCACAAATCCCTTTTTAGTCCATTTCAGACTGTTCCAACGCTGTACAAAGATAATACCACGAAGATTTTCATCCAGCACAAACGCACACCACATACCTACCAATCCCCATCCCCAATGAATGCCGAACAAGAAACCACAACCTACGGCAACACTCCACTGAACAACAAATCCTACATAAAACGGATAATTTACATCACCCGTTGCACGTAAAGCATTCGTCGCATAAATATTAATAGCCCGTCCCACTTCCAAAATCACATCAATAAACAGGATAATAGTACCCAGACGGATAATTTCCGGATTATCTGTCAACCAGCTAAACAAGGTATGCCCCATCAAAGCCCAGATACAGGATAAAACCAAAGAAACCAAAATAGAAATACGCATCACATATTTGCCTAACAGATAGGCTGCATGAATTTTCCTTTCACCTACCAGATGTCCGATACAGATGGCTCCACCTTGTGCCATGGCAATAGCAAACAAATAAACGAACATCACTATATTCACCACATAGGTACGGGTAGCCAGCGCTTCATTCCCCAACATATTAATAAAATAGGTCAATACTACCTGAGAGAAACTGTAGGACATATTTTCTCCGGCCGAGGGGACTCCGATTTTCAACAGGTTTTTCAGCTCGACAAACGGGAAGGGGCAAAAATAGGATAACGGAAATCTGGGAATATGCTTGCGGAAAAGAATTACAAAAAGTATCACCATAGATACCCCTCGGGCAAATGCTGTAGAGATAGCCGCACCTTCCACTCCCAAAGCCGGCATGCCGAACTTACCGAAAATCAGCGAATAGTTACCGATGATATTCAGAATATTCACAACTACCGTTACCATCATGGGATAAACCGCTTTGTTAGCACTACGCAAAGAGGCAGAAATAGTCAGAGATATGGCTTGAAAAAAAGCGAATACCCCTACTATCTTCATGTAACTCACTCCATATTCCATCAGTTCGGGACGAAGTCCCATCATAGATAGCAGAGAAGTGGCTCCGTAATGCAGAATAGCACTGACAAACAGGCCGAACACCAAATTGAGTATCAATGATACTCCCACCACCTGCACCATATTCTTGTGCATTCTTGCTCCCAAATATTGCGAACAGAGTACGGAAGTTCCTATATTAATCACCTCGAATATCAGGAAAGCAAACATGATGAGCTGGTTGACCACCCCGACGGCAGCCACACTATTGTCTGAATACTGACTCAGCATCACGGTATCTACCGCGCCCAGCATCATAATCAGCAATGTTTCAATGAAAATAGGAACCGCCAGTCTGGCAAGGTTCTTTCGTACACTTCTCGGTTCTTGAATTACGTCCACTTGTTACCCTTGATTTTCAGGGTGCAAAGGTACAGACTTTTCACGATGTAACGGTTTGATTTATATCAAGAAATACGAACTTAAGATTTTTACAAGGAGATAAACAGGAATCTGATCTTTTCTTTTTATCTTTAGAACCGAATCTTAAATCAACATATTAACATGAAAAAAGGACTCCTCTTGTTATCTGCAATTCTTGCATTGGGCTCCCTGTCTTCATCCGCCCAAAGAAGAACGGCTACCATGACTGATGAAGAAATGTACCTTGATGCCATGCATCGTAACATCACTACCGAAAAGATTTTCGGTTATGTAAAGCAACTTTCAGACCCGGCCTTGGAGGGACGACTCGCAGGTTCGCCCGGAATGGCTAAAGCTGTAGATATCGTAAAAGGATATTTTAAAGAGTGGAAACTAATACCTCGTGGTGAGAATGGTTCCTACATACAGCTATTCCCCCACCCTTGTGTAGAGATACAACCGGGAAGCACTATGGATATCCTATTTCCTGTCACCCAAGACAAGAAAAAAACTGTATGGATCTCCAAGACATACCCTTGGGCAGATGGTTGGTTTGCCGGAGGAATGACCAGTAACGGAGAAGTGACAGCCGATGTGGTATATGCCGGATTTGGCGTTACAGCACCCGAATTAGGATATGATGATTACAAAGACATAGATGTAAAAGGCAAGATTGTGCTGGTAGAGGGAGAAACACCCAATATAAGCCGTAACCCCGATTCACTGGCCATGTGGTACAAACATACTTTGCACCAAACCAAGCTGAACAACGCTGCAGCCCATGGTGCGGCAGGCTTGTTATACAAATGGGTTCCCGGTCCGAATGCCCCCTATAATCCGGGATTTGTCTATTGTCATGTTACAGACACTGTGGTCAATGATATTTTCAGGGGAACAGGCAAGACCTATAAAGAAACCATCCGGCAGATTTATAAGACTCAGAAGCCTGCCTCTTTCCATACCGGAAAGAGAGCCCACATCAAAATGAATGCTACCTATAATCCCAATGCTACTGGAAAAAATATTTTGGGCATGATCAAAGGCAGTGATCCTATACTATGCAATGAATATGTAATCATTTCCGCCCATCTGGACCACTTAGGAATGATTCCTTTCCTAATTGAAGGAGCGAATGACAACAATTCTTCCTCCGCTGCCATGCTGGGAGTAGCCGAAGCACTGGCAAAATCAAAGATAAAACCGAAACGCAGCATCATCTTTATGAGTGTGGACGGCGAGGAGGCCGGACTCACCGGAAGTACCTACTACACCAACCATCCCCTTGTGCCCCAAAACAAAGTGGTAGCAATCCTGAATCTGGAACAAGTGGGTGTAGGTGAGATGCTAGGAGCGAATTATCACTATAAATACCCCGAACTGGCTGAGCTATCAGAGAAAGCCAATGATAGGTATGTACATCGACGTCTGTTCACTAGTGAGACTCATTTCCTGACCCGCCCTCGCACAGACGGTGCAGTCTTTATGAAAGCCGGCTATCCATGTATAGACTTATGGGCCTTGGGAGGCGGTTATTACCATCATCCCAAAGATAACACCCAATCTATCAATCCCGATATCCTCCGAGCTGCAACCGAATGGTTATACTGGACTACAATTTTTATAGCAGACAAGTAACCGGATATAAGAAATCCCGGCGAGTCATCGCTCTGCCGGGATTTCTTTATCTAACCGATGTTGTGTATGTGTTGTCGTAGATGTGCTTGGTGTTGTGTCATTGTTGAGTCAGATATTCCTTATACATTTTTTCTATCTCCTTCATGGGAATATCCAATGTCTTCACTTGTCTGAAAAACTCAGGCAGGTCTTCATGCAGGAATGTATTTTTCCGTAAAGCAATAATCCGGTCTTTAGCCCCTGCCGATACAAAATAACCAATGCCGCGTTTATTGTGAATGATCTCTTGTCCCTGAAGGTAATCATACGTGCGGACCACCGTATTTGCATTCACCTCCACTGTGGCGGCGTATTCTCTGACCGATGGAATACGCTCTTCTTCCGTATATTGTCCTTGCAGGATTTCATCACATATCCGGTCAGCTATCTGCAAGTAAATGGATTTACTTTCTTTAAATTTCATAGCAAACGGAATTTGGGTTTAATAACTTGTGAACGGGTAAAGAGCCGGTAACTCAGCCACCAGTTGAACATGGTGAATGCACTGAAGAACGCCACCCCTAAGGAAAGTAACTTGTTTAATGTCACCCACTGGAAATTAGCTTCCAGCCATTCGGCGAAACTACGCATACCGTCATTGCCTACCCATGATATGATATGTACTGACAAAACCGAACACAGAATAGAAATAAGCATCAATGTACCCAATGTCTTGAAAAAAGGTTTCTTGTACCAATAACTACCCCCTAGAATATAAAGTGAATGTGACCACACCAAGAAAGCCCATCCGCACAGCTCACCCAGCCAGTTCTGGTAGGACATATTCAAAGCGGATCCCGATCCCCTAAATACCTGTTCTCCATCTATAGCAGCCATAGAAAGAAGATGGTACAACACTGATTGATGGAATGCCTCGGGCAAATTAAACAAAGGAAGTACAAGATAACGCGTAATCTCTGCCAATGAAGCGGCAACTATAATGGCTGCGGCCATCCCTACCGTAACAATTAAAAATCGTGCTACAAATTTCTCTATCATAGTCGCCGGAAGCATCAGAAAAGCGATACGTTTTTCTTTTGTAATCATGTTTTCCATAATGTTGGCAGCATAAGCAATACTGGCAATACCAATGATAAAAACAAAGGTCCCCATTATATTAGAACAATAAGTAGTAAACGATATCTGAGAAGACCTACCAGAACTCATTGTCCACATATGAAGTATCATTACCAAGGCGAATGCAGCATAAATTCCTATCAAACGATAAAGATTCGTTTTCCAATTTTCCATAATCTCGCGTTTCATTACCATTGCAATACGCGAAAAGCTAAAGAAGTTATTCGTATCCATAGTGTTTGTGTGTGTTACTTGTTAAACATGGTTTGCATTTTTTCTCTCTCTGCCAGCATAGCGTTGAATAATACTTCCAGATTCAAATTCGTTTCCTCATTCTCAGTGTTCGGGAAGATGACACTGTTTCCCTGGACGGACGGCTGGACATAGAGTGCTGTGTCCGTCGGTTCATTCATGCCTTGCTCTGCAAAATAGACTTTGTCACAGATGGTCTTTACCGATGCATTCAACAATACGCGGGTACCGTCAATAATAACCACATGATCCAGCAGGCTGTCAATATCTCTCACCTGGTGCGTAGAGATGATGACTGATTTTTCATCGGTCATGCCCGAAGCGATTACTTTACGAAACTGACTTTTAGAAGGAATATCCAATCCGTTGCTGGGCTCGTCCATTACCAACAAAGAGGTATTGGTAGCTAATGCAAAGCACATAAATGCTTTCTTCTTCTGTCCCATCGAAAGTTCGCCCAAATGAATATCTTCATTCATATCAAAATCACGAAGGCAAGTGCTCAAGAGTTCATTGCTGAAATTCGGATAAAACGGAGTATTCAGCTTCAAGTATTGTTTCAAACTGACTGATGGCAAAGCAAATTCTTCAGGCACTAGAAACATGTCCTGCAAAGTCAGGGGATAGCGCATGGAAACATCCACCCCTTTGTAAAGCACCCGTCCGGCCTGAGGACGAAGCAAACCTGTCATTAAATAAAGCAAAGTAGATTTACCTGTACCGTTCTTCCCTAAAAGGCCGTAAACTGAACCTTTGTCCAATGCTAGCGAGAAGTCATCAAAGACTTTCTGTTTTCTCTTTCCATAACTGAAAAACAAGTTCTTTACTTCAATCATCATTGTGTTTATGGTTTAATTAGTTATTTAGTGTATTAGTTGATTAGTACACTGCAAATGTATATAGTTTATTTGAATAAACAAGAAGAATGACTCATCTTTAATATTCATTAACTATGAAACGAATTAAGCGGGCGGCAACCAAGTACTGTCCGCTCAACTCAAATGATAAATGAAAAAAGAAGGACTATTTAATTCCTCCTAGTGCTTTAGTAGCAGTTTCGTTTCCAGGATCAATTTCCAATATCTTATTCCAATACAGTTTTGACTGGTTATAATCTTCTTTTACAAAATAATAATATCCCAAATAGCTGTTACATTCCACCAACACTGATTTAGTAGCATCAGGCTTCTGTTCCAGAATACTCAGTGCAGCCTCATAATAAGGCTTTGCCAATCCCTGAGTTGTTTCAGGATCACGCAAAGAATTAACACGGGCACGCCAGAAGTTTCCTAAATAGTTATCGGGAACTTTAGCAGCCACTTGTGCAAAAATAGTATCGGCTTCAGCTAGATAAAGTGGTTGCTTATCCTGATAAGCAGAATCAGTAGCCGCATAATAGTTCAAACGTCCATATAAAAACAGGTCACTAATATCCGGATCACCTTTCATTCCGCCCAAATAATTTTTATAAGCCTCTATGGCCTTCGGAAAATCACGTTCCTTTTCGTATACATCAGAGATATCTTTATAGATTTCCGTATGCGATTTGTCCATAGCCAGTGCTTTGTCGAACTGTGCCACCGCTTCATCATACTGCTTGTCAGCTTCCAGCAAACGGGCGAAATAAACGTAATCCAAATATACATAATCCGGATTACCGGGATTAGAAAAGAAAGTGGCGGCTGCTTCCAGTCCTTCTTTGTAATCCTTTAACTCCAGATTATCATACATCGCCAGACGCTTCAGCACATGATTTTCCGGAGCAAGTTCCAAACCTTTCTTTACCATATCCGAAGACTGCGCATAATCCTTATTCAGATATAGCAACGTGGCATAGCGGGTATAGTCCTGTTCGGTAGGCGTACCTACTTTCAGATAACTTTCATAAGCTTCTTTTGCTTTGCCATACTGCCCCATCGTATAATATACATCGGCCAATTCCTTACTGATACGGTTATCGTCCGGAGCCTTAGTCTGCAAACGCATCAACATATCCAGTGACAGTTGAGGGTCTACACCTTTATATACCTGTGCATATTTAAAATAAGCTTCGCTGCAATTTTCATCCAGATAAATAGCCTGGTTATAATCACTGCTGGCTTTGTTCACATCATTTAGTTTCAATGCCACATCACCACTCAGCAGATAGGCTACAGCACATTTACTGTTCACATCTTTAGCGCGCTGTGCATATTCGGCAGCTTCTGCTGTTTTTCCCTGGTCCAGATAAGCCCGGCCTATCTCTACCAACAAGGAAGTATTCTTCTTATTTTTACCTTTCATCAGTTCATCAAAAGCCTCGGAGGCTTTTGCCGGATTCTCCTTTATCATCGTGGCAGCCTGTTTCACTTGGGGTGACCATTCGCTGCCTGCTGGTGTCTGTCCCCACATAGTTACGGCCAGGCACAGGCTCATCACGGTTAATACTAATTTTTTCATGGTTCTTCTTTTTTGTTCATTTATTATTCCTCTTTTACATCTACAATCCTCACAGCAGCCGTAGCAGGTACCAGTCCTGATTTCAAGATGATACGCTGTCCCCGGAAATCTGTCAGGAAAGAAGTCAGACCACTGGGCAGGCCACTTTTAGGATCATTGAGTAAAATGTACACATTGCGAGTTAGCGGATACTGGTTCAAAGCCAGATAAGCTTGATAAGGCTTGAAACTATTTCCCACTGTAGCCGAATCCGCACGGCTGACAGCCATTATCCGAATGGCGTCATTGAAAGAGAGTCGCGTACTATCCGCAGGATTTCCTATCCAGTTGACACCGATAACCCCTAAAGCTGCGGGATTCTTAGCCACATACGAAATCACCTCCGGATTTGTTTTCTGCGCCTTCAGGTCCTTCGACAAAGGCATACCGCCGCAGATCGAATCAAGTACATAATGTACGGTGCTCGAATTGGGATTATCAAATACCAGTTGGAGCTCACCCAAACGGGAAGCAGGATTCAACTGTTTCCAGTCAGTAACTTTCCCCGTCAGTATTTCTTTAAACTGGTCAACCGTAATTAATGAATCCGTATTTTGCTTGTTCACTATCAAGGCCAAACCATCTGTCGCCATCTTTACCGATACAGGAAAGAATTTCTTGTCATTAAGATAGGCTGTTTCCTGCTTGGTGAGTTGCTGGGTGGTTATAGCCAGACGTACACTATCCGCCAGCAAAAGTTTCATGGCTTCCACTTCGCTGCAATAAATGGGATGCACGGTGGCATCCGGTGTCAATGCATGAAACACCTGTAACTCCTCTTCTATAATGGGACGGAAAGTTTCGTCCACCGCTATCGTTATAGTGCCAGAGGTCAACGTATCGTCTTCCCCCGGTTTGGGTTTGTTGCCGCAGCCCGAAAGCAGCAGCAACGAAGCAGCCAATAATGCAATATACAGCTTCATCATCATATATAGATATTATTGTAGCTTAAAAGTTATAGGAACGGTATAGTACACGGGAACATTACGTCCGTTCTGTCTTCCCGGAATCCACTTCGGCAATGACTGGATCACCCTGATGGCTTCCTTGTCGCAATACGGGTCCAGAGAACGCATCACCTTCACATCCTTTACGTCACCTGTAGCCGAAACCACAAAGCGGACAAACACTTTACCCTGTATTCCATTTTCCTGCGCAATGGTAGGATAATGCAAATTCTTTGCTATAAAAGACAGCAATTCTCTATCACCACCCGGGAACTGAGGCATCTGTTCTACCATAGTATATGGTTTTTCTTCTGCTTCGGGGGCTTTGGTTATCACTTCTTTCAGTTCAGCAATATCTTTACCGTTCAGCTCATCATTACCTTTCACATCGGCAATAGAGATAGCCACTTTGGTCTGAGTCAATTCTTCCTGACTCCTTATCTCTTCATCATCACGCACTTCTTCATCTTTTTTGATGACAGGAGCTGTAAATTTGATAGAGCTTTTCAGAGCGGGAGGCGGAGCCACCGGTTCCACTTTCTTGAACTCTTCCTGTTTCACTTCGGGTTCTTCCAGTTGTGACAAGGTAGTCACCTCTGTCATCACCTCTTTCTGCTTCGGGGTTGCCAGTTTTACCAATGTCGGTATACTGAAACTTATGGCAGCAATGATCACTACAATCACCATTGCCCACGTGTGGCGTTTAGGTGAATTGGCACGCATCTTATAGGCACCGTATGCCTTGTTCTTACCTTGGAATATCAGTTCACACCATTCAGGTGAGGTCAAATCTATTTTTGCCATTTTCTTTTCCTCCTTTTAAATGTGTGTTACTATTCCGCAATGTCTTTACTCAGATCGCCCTTCGTATCATAGTTCTTGATCAAGAACTGATCTGCATCAGCGATGTCTGTAATTACATACTTACCTATATTGCATATTTGCATTTCATCCAGAGCATCAATCAGATTCTTGTATGAAGAGTCATCCGTTGCTTTAATAATAACAGTCGGGGTATCCTTTCCGCTTTTTATTTCAGCTAGTTTTTTCGTATACTCCTCCTCTGATATCTTTAGATCAGCTTTCTGTTTTTTCAGATCGTTTACTTCACGAACTGCCGCCGAGTTCTTTTTAAGAAGAATGGAACGCAGACCATCTGCATTATAGGAAGTTTCCTTCAGCGATGTATAGTCTTTATAATTAGGTTCTCCTTCATAATAATACAATTTATCTCCTCCGGCCAGTAACAGGGTAATTGCTTGTGAAGCCTTCACCTTGCTCTGCTGCTCTTCAGTGATGTTCTTGTCATTGCTCGGCATACTTATTTCCATCGTCTGAGGTTTGCTCAGCGTGGTACACAGCATAAAGAAAGTAATCAGCAACATGTTCATATCCACCATAGGCGTAAAGTCTACGCGGACAGTCATCTTTTTTTGCTTCGAACCTTTTCCTTTTTTGCTGCTTTCTTGTACTTCAGCACTCATAATTATTCGGTTTTATTTATCAGAAGTAGTCTTCAGAGAAGTAATCAGATTGTACCGGTTCTCTCTGAGGTCCTGAAGTGAGCTCATTACGTTTTTAATCACAGCGTAGGGAGTTGACGCATCAGCTTTGATAGCAATACGTAAATCAGGATTCACCTGACGAGCACTGCGTACCCATGATTTAAACTGATTATCTGTACTGTCACAGGGGATACCTTCATTTTTCAACAGTTTATCCTGCTGGTCGGAAGGCAGATCCAGATATTTCTGCATGCTTCTCATTGGAACACCAAATGTAGAAGCTGTCACAAATTTCTTCTCCTGCTCAGGAGTAAAATCAACTCCGTACTCCTCACCCATTTTCTCCAATACGGCCTTCATGTCGGGCTGTTTGTCGAGGCTCATAAATATTTTCCCTTGCGGGTCCACCAGAATCTGAAGGATATTCGTTTCCGGAATCTTGATTTCAGAAACGGAGGCTGGAGTAAACACCTGTACCGGCTCCTTCTTTACGAATGTTGAAGTCAACATAAAGAAAGTAAGCAGCAACACAGTGACGTCACTCATGGCCGTCATATCTATGAACGTACTTTTCTTTTTAATCTTTGCTCTACCCATAGCAGTTTATTTTAAAGGGTTGGCACGATTATTTATGAGAAGCCGCAAAGGTCTGTACAATAGAGAAACCTACTTCATCGAGGCTGTAAGTCAATTTATCAATCTTATTAGTGTAGTAGTTATAAGAAATAACCGCCAATGCACCTGTCAAGATACCGAATGCCGTATTGATCAACGCCTCGGAAATACCTTGTGACAAAGCCATGGAGTCCGTACCACCACCGGCAGACAAAGCTGCAAATGAACGGATCATACCAATTACCGTACCGAGTAGTCCCATCAAGGTACCCAATGTGGTGATTGTACCGATAACAGGCAGATTCAGCTCCATCATAGGGAGCTCCAGTGCAGTTGCTTCTTCCAATTCTTTTTGAATGGCCAGTACTTTCTGGTCCTTGGAAAGTGTCGCATCGTTTTCCACGTCGGCATACTTTCTTAAAGTCGAAGTAACTACATTGGCTACAGAACCGCCTTGTTTATCACATAGCTCTTGTGCCTTCTTCATATCACCAGCGGCCAAGGTAGATTTAATATTAGCGACGAATTTCACCAGCGAACCTCTGCCAAAAGCAGACCGGATGGCTAAATAACGCTCAACGCTCAACGCTATGACGGTGAGCAACAGGGTCTGGATAATGGGCACCACTACACCACCTTTGTAAATTGTTCCCAGGAAACTGCCCGGCAACGGATGGTTATTAGGGTCATTATTCATAAAGTTGGATGGATTCCCCAATATGAAGTGATAGACACAAACTGCAATGATAAAGCAGCATATAATTACCCAACCCGCATTTTTAATACCTACAATCTTATTAGTAGTTTTATTTTGAATAGTTTCCATGATATATGTTTTAATTAATCGTTATAGTTAAATGACAATTCTATACCAACCCCGACACTCTGCAGGGCGCCGGAGAAGGTGAAACAACTAAATTTATAACGATTAATTAAATCAAAATGCGTCTCAGCGTGAACACGAAATAATGACATGCCGGAGACACACAATGAATGGGATTAGACGGAAAGATCTTAGCGCGGTCAGTTGCCAGTATTTCTTCCCGTAGTGAAAAACGACCTATGAGAATTTTTAAGAAGTTCTGTTGAAGTTCCTCTGCTCTGCGGATACGGAGATCGTCGGGCATTAGTTTCGCTAATACCTGCTGTTGCCCTGTGAGTAAAGAGTGGGTGAAAGACATGGTATCCAATGTACCATGATCAGATGCCATATTATCTTGATGTTCTGTAGTAGTAGCATATCTGTCAATAGCGGAAGAAACAACATCTGCATCGACTCCCTGATAATTAAACATTAAAAGCAGGACTATTAATCCTATTTTGACGATAAGCTTCATTTTGGCTACTAGTTTCGAAAGATTCTCGGTTTATATTATTGAAACAATTCTATTGTTTTTTTGTTCACGCAGACCTAAAAATTATTCAAGTTCAAGTGGTAAATATATTCGATAATCATAAAGAAATTATGAAATACAATCTTTTTAACCCCTTTTCTAATTCTAAATAAAAACCTGCCCCTTCCGGACAGTTCCGTGGGAAACGTACCCACACCCACGGGGAAAAAACGGTAGAGGTCACATTTCATGCGTGCGGATACAAAAAAAAAGCCTCCGGAACTTCTTCAAGTCCGGAGGCTTCAATCAAAACGGCGGCT
>DXLO01000060.1 GCA_019414665.1 Bacteroides sp.
TAATATATTAGCCCAAATAGAGGTCGATATTTCGGAAATCGACCTCTACGGCTATGATATTATCGAAACCTCTCTTTCAATGGTGCATAAGCTGCAAACGGTTCTTGATGAATTGAGGGTAAAAATACAAACCTATATATTTCCAACCAAAGAGGATGAAATCTTATTTTTCAAGACAAAGAAACCGGAATTACTTGGTCGGTTGCTATTCTTCTATAAGATATATAAGATTGAAACACAATGTCCTAATGGTAGTGATGAAGTGATTAGAAATTATATCAATCGGGAACTGGATAATCTGACCTATTTTTTCAATCGTAATTTAGACTTTTATCAATATTACCGTTCACACTCCACTGTGTATGATGAATATTATTTTGTTCGTGGAAAAGCAGATTTGCGGTTATGTACCGATAGCGCACAATTCGATAAAGACCCTAATTTCTCAACCGGATATGACTATAAAGTGGCAAAGATTATCGCCAATGAAATGCTGCGCATTTATTTGAATAAGCGATTGGTAAAACTGGTAACGAATAATCAGATAGAAGATAACCTACAAAGATGCTTCAAATACCCGTTCCGCTTCACAGGCAAAAAGTCATATCTTATCGAACTGGGATATTCTCTTGTATCTTCGGGCGACATAAACAATGGCAACGTGGAAATAAAAGAAATGATGAATTTCCTTAGCACGATATTCCACATTGATTTAGGGGATTATTACGCTTCATATATAGCCATGAAAGAGAGAAAAGACCGGACGGCATATCTTCATCATCTGATAGATAATCTTGTTAAGCGGATGAATGAGGATGATATGAAATAATCTCCAGTATTCCAGTATGTAAGAAGTACCATGTTCTCCCCAACATGGTACTTTCTTTTTATGGTGAAATCTACTTTGAAAAATGACATTTTGGGGAACTTTTACGCCAATATTCCCCTAAAAATAGCTTGAAAAAAAGTAATACCATGATAGATATAACCATGACTTTTAGGTTATTTCTTCTCCCGAACTTTGCGGCAAATCAATAAGTTAGCAATATGGAGATTATAACATTTGAGTCAAAAGCCTATAAGGAACTTGACAACAAGATTACCGCCATAGCAGACTACATTTTCAATCACTTGGACGAAAACAAGACTGATGAAGATGAAATTTGGGTGGATAGTTACGAAGTCTGCACGTTCCTGAAAATCAGTGACCGTACTTTACAACGCCTACGGGCGGCAGGAATGATTTCTTACTCCGACATCAAGGGGCATTACTTCTACAAGATTAAGGAAGTAAAGCGAATGTTGGAAGAACGCCTGATTAAGCGTGATAAGGAGTGTATAAATGAACTGATAACCAATCATCAGAAATATGTTAAGGAAAGAAGAAATTCTAAGCAGAACAAATAACGGTCTGCTTGTTTTCAAACATTACTTACCCGGTGACTGGCGTATTGGCAGGCACTTTCTTAATCCTCTTTATCAGGATAAGAAAGCATCCTGTAATATCTACTTCGACCGCCATAGCGGTATGTACAAGATGAAAGACTTCGGTAACGACAATTATAGCGGCGATTGTTTTTTCTTCGTGGGGCAGTTAAAGGGGCTGGACTGTAATCGGGCGGCTGACTTCGTGGAGATACTGGAAATCATCGACCGGGATTTGGGCTTAGGGCTGGCTTCCGGCACTCCGGTTTCCATATCCCCGGCAACCGTCTGCCGGGGAGTGCCGGACAAAACCGAAGAAACACCCGAAAAGCCCGTCAAGTCCTACCAGTTTCGGGAACAGAAGTTTCCGCTTGCCGAACTGGTATATTGGCAACAGTACGGCATCACGCCCGAACTGCTGGAACGTTACAAGGTCTGTTCGCTCCGGGAGTACAACAGTGAAACGGCAGAGGGCAAACCGTACACCTACACTTCATCGGTGGCAGAACCCATGTACGGCTACAAGGGCAAACAGCACATCAAGCTGTACCGCCCGTTCTCCACGCCCCGCTTCCTCTACGGCGGCAGCTTCGGCGAGAACTACTGTTTCGGGCTGGAACAACTGCCAGCCAAAGGCGACACGCTATTCATCACGGGCGGCGAGAAAGACGTGCTTTCGCTGGCGGCGCACGGTTTTCACGCTATCTGCTTCAACAGCGAAACGGTGACTATCCCGCCCACGCTGGTCTATCGGCTGACGTTCCGCTTCAAGCACATCGTCCTGCTCTTTGACATGGACAAGACGGGCAGGGAAAGTTCATGCAAGCAGGAAAAACTGTTGGAAGAATTTGGCGTGAAACGCCTGCTGCTGCCGCTTCCGGGAACGAAAGAGGAAAAGGACATATCCGACTACTTCAAAGCCGGGAACACCCGTGAAGATTTCCTGAAACTGTTTATCGAATTTTTAGACAACCTGTATAGCGACACATTGATTATGCTAAAATCATGCGAGATAGATTTCAACAACCCGCCCGCCAAAGCGCAAGAGATTATTTCGGCGGGTGACGTTCCGCTGGGGACACAAGGCAACCTGTTCGGCATCACCGGGGGCGAGGGAACGGGAAAGAGCAATTATGTAGCCGCAATCGTGGCGGGCTGCATCTGCCCGGCTGGTGCGGAAGTAGATACGCTGGGCATACAGATAACCGCCAACGGCAGGCACAAGGCGGTCTTGCTTTATGACACCGAACAGTCGGAGGTGCAACTGTTCAAGAATGTAAGCAACCTGCTGGCACGAGCCAAACAGCCGGACAAACCCGATGAACTGAAAGCATTCTGTCTGACGGGTATGTCACGCAAAGAACGCCTGAACGCCATTGTGCAGAGCATGGATAAGTTCTATTACCAGTATGGCGGCATCCAGTTGGTCGTCATTGACGGCATCGCAGACCTTGTTAAGAGTACCAACGATGAAGCGGAAAGTGTGGCGGTGATAGATGAACTTTATCGGTTGGCTGGCATCTATAACACGTGTATTTTATGTGTATTACACTTCGTCCCTAACGGCTTGAAGCTACGGGGGCATTTGGGTAGTGAGTTACAGCGCAAGGCGGCTACAATCTTGTCCATTGAAAAAGACGAAGAACCTACCCAATCAGTGGTGAAAGCACTGAAAGTGCGTGACGGTAGCCCGCTGGACGTTCCTCTGATGCTCTTTGCTTGGGACAAAAAAGCCGGGATGCACGTTTACAAGGGTGAGAAGCCACGAGAGGAAAAGGAGAAGCGCAAGGAAAGGGAACTGGTAGGCGTTGCCCGTGACATATTCGGGCGACAAACACATATCACCTATATAGACCTTTGCGAACAGTTACAGCAGTTTTTGGATGTTAAGGAGCGCACCGCAAAGAGTTATATACGCTTTATGCGTGAAAGGGAGATTATCGTTAAAGACCCGGTGAACCAAAGCTATTTTATGATAGGTCTTATTTAATCCGGCAGCCTTATGTATATAGATAAAGAAAATTTCGTGGCTTGGATGGAGCGTATCATGGATAGGCTCGATATGCAGGACAAAAAGATAGACCGTCTGTTAAGCGGTCACAATTACCTGAACGGCGAAAAACTCCTTGATAATCAGGATTTGTGCTTTATGCTGAAAGTGAGTACCAAAACCTTGCAACGTTACCGGAAGAAAGGAATACTGCCTTACTTGACGTTAGACGGAAAATATTTCTACCGTGCAAGCGACATACACAAGTTAATCCGTGAACGTACGGATTGAGTGATAATCAATATCATATATTTTCTTCTTTAAATCCTGTCTTGTTATGATAATAAGGCAGGATTTCTATTATTTATAAGGTTATTCCGGTGATTTTCGCTACTTTTGCAAAAGTAACTTAAGAGAATAACGGCGGTTGAACAGTTTCGGCTGTGATTTCGTCTTTATATAATATACATAAGCGTTCCGCTGAACGTCCTGATACGAAAACTGGCAAATTTTCAAATTGAGGGGATATTCAGTGCAGGATACGTTATGCAATCGCATAGCGTGGTCTTGCCTGTTTCCTCAAAAGGTATTGCCAGTACCACGTATCGAAGCAGCGTAAGAACCACGCTACTTTTTTAGGTACTGGCGGACAGTTAAGAATGAATTACAAACTGTTTAATACCTGATTGGATGAAACAAATTAAAGCGCATATCGCCGTATCTCTTGACGGACATACAGCAACTTTAGACAAAGAACTGGACTGGTTACCCAATGAAGTAAAAGCTATCATCGGCAAATACTATTTGGATGCAGATTGCCTGCTTATGGGGGCGAACACCTACAACTACATCTTTGAACACTGGGGTGGGTGGCCGCACAAAAGCAAACGGTCTTTTGTGGTGTCACACTACGATTCCAACGTGACGCCGGACTGCGGCGTGAAGTTCCTGACCGAAGAACCGCTGCAAAGGGTCTATGAACTGAAACAGAAAACCGACATACTGGTAGTTGGCGGCGGCAAGCTGCTTACTTCATTGATTAAAGCCGGATTGCTGGACAGCCTGACTATCTACACCGTCCCGGTCATGGCGGGCAAAGGCATCGGCTTTATCGGGGAAACATTCGGCTCGCTGTGGAAGCTCTCGGAAAGCAGGGTGCTGGATAACGGGGTGGTCTGTTCGACCTACCTGTTTGGCGGGAGCGTATAAAAAATGCGCCCGGTTCCCGCCGGGCGCAACCACTAAAATTTCAATTATTATAAGTTGCAAAACCTATCACAATGAAATTTCAGTGGCAAAGATAGGCTATTTCTTCGGTTTCGCTTTCTTTTCGGGGAATGAAAAACCGACATTGAACTGCTCGTCCAGTACCAGCGAAGCATCGAAAGCCTTGCCGTTCTTGCCCTTGAAGCCCTTGATTAGCCCGGTCTTGCGTTTCGTCACCAGCTCGACAATCTGCTTGTCGGAAAGCTGCTTGTCGCACTTGTTGCGGAATATGGTAAGCGTGCAGTCCACGTTGGAACACTTCGCCACTTTCGGGTAGAACAGGATGCGCCCGTTATTACATTTGGGGCAGGAACAAGTTTCGCCATTGGCGACAGACAACTGCACCGAAAGCAGTTCCGCCGTGATTTGGGCGGCGTACACCTCGATACCCTTTCGGAACGTGTCGGCATCCATGCTTCCCGCTTCTATCTTGGAAAGGGCGGTTTCCCACATACCCGTCATTTCGACATCGGCAATCTTCTTGTCCTTGACAATCCTATAAACGGCAAGCCCCTTGTCGGTAGGCACAAGGTTCTTCTTCTCACGCACGATGTACTGGCGGGCGAACAGCGTTTCGATAATCGCCGCACGGGTGGCGGGCGTGCCTATCCCGGCATCTTTCAGGCTGGCTTTCAGTTCGGCATCTTCCAGTTCCCTGCCTGCGTTCTCCATTGCCGCCAACAGGCTGCTTTCCGTGTGCAGCGGTTTCGGCTTGGTCTGCTTTTCGAGCAGATCCACGCCGGAGAGTGGCAAATATTCTCCCTCTTGGAGTGGCGGCAGGCTGGCGGCTTCTTCATCCCCGCCCGTTTCCTGCTCGCCGAACACGGCACGCCACCCGGTTACTTTCATCACAGCCCCTTTCACCGTGAAGTCGGTATCTCCAGCCGACAATATGGCGGTGGTAACGTCTTTCACGCACTTGCCCGAAAAGGCTTCCAGCATACGCCCGGCTACCAGCTCGTAAACCGCCCGCTCGTCTTTGGAAAGTTCGCCGGGCAGGTTCTCGGTAATGATTAAGGCGTGGTGGTCGGTCACTTTGCCGTCATTCACGCTGCGACGGTTCAGGGGTGTGCCGTCCAGCCCGGCGGCATACCCGGCAAAGCGGGGGTATTGCCCTAACAGGGCGACACGCTCCGGCATTTCATCGAAAACGTCCTCCGATATATAGCGGCTTCCGGTTCTCGGGTAGGACATCACTTTCTTTTCATACAGGCTTTGCGCTATGGAAAGCGTCTTGTCAGCCGAGAAGTTCAGCTTCGTGTTCGCTTCCTTTTGCAGCGTGGTAAGGTCGTACAAAAGCGGCGGTTCTTGGCTGGCTTCTTTCCTCTCAACGGATTTAACCACAAGTTGCCCGGCATCCTTTACCCGTTGCAGGGCGGCTATGGCTTCGGGCTGCTGTTCCCACTTGGCGGTCGATTGGGCGGTAAAATTTATTCCCCCGCTGGCGGTCGCCGCTTTGAGTTGCCAAAACTTGGCGGGTACGAAATTCTTGTTCTCTAAATAGCGGCTGCATATCATCACGAGCGTGGGTGTCTGCACCCTGCCCAGCGAGAACACCCCCTGCCCGGCGGCTACGCTCAACGCTTGGGTGGCGTTTATCCCTATCAGCCAGTCCGCTTCGCTGCGGGACTTGGCAGAGAGGTAGAGGTTATCGTAACGCTCTCCCGGCTGCAAGTTATCCAGCCCCTCACGGATTGCCTTGTCGGTAAGGCTGCTTATCCACAGGCGCACAAATGGTTTCCGGCAGTTCAGGTAATGGAAGATATAGCGGAAGATTAACTCACCCTCACGCCCGGCATCGGTGGCGACAATAATCCGGTCGCACTGGTCGAACACTTCCTTTATCACTTTCAACTGTTTCAGCACGCCGGGGTCTGCCTTGTAGCCTTTCTCCGCTTTCACCTGACGGGGGATTAGCTGGAAATCGGGCGGCAGTATGGGCAGGCTCTCCCTGCGGAAGTTCGCCACGCCGTAGGCTTCCGGCATGGCAAGCTGGATTAAGTGGCCGAACGCCCATGTCACCATATACCCGTTGCCGGAAAGATAACCGTCATTACGCTGGGTCGCACCGATGATGCGGGCGATGTCTTTTGCCACGCTGGGCTTTTCTGCTATCAATGCAATCATATTGTTTCTTTTTTATGGTTTGTTACTGACTTGATTTTCCGTAAAATTTTACGGTCATAATAAATATGGTAGCCGCCCACGTAATACTGGCGGTTGTGCCTGTCTATTTCTTTCCAGTCGGTTTTTAAAGAAAGGACTATGAAGAAAATCAGGACGGCAAGCGGAATAGCTATAATATAGATTAGCTGCATACCTTTATAATTTCATTCCTTTGGACTTCTTGGGTTTATCCGCTTTCAGGCTCTTGTCCTGCTTCTCTTTCTGCTTGGCGGTGGGCTTGTCCTGCCCCTGTTTCAACGGCTCTTTACTCTGCTTGGTGGCTTCGTTGGTCTTGCCCTCCGAATTGACCGCTACCTGCGTCCGGCTCTCGGCGGCGGGGGTAACGTCTTTCGGCTGCACCTTGTCGGGGGATTTGCCCTGTGCGCCGGGCTGTACATGACCGTTGAACTCAACGCCCTTGCCGTCCTTTAGCCCGGCTACCTGCTGTTCTGCGGGCTGCTGCCCCTGCTGCAAGAACTGGACGGCGGCACGGGGCAGGAACTCCAAGCCACGCTCCACCGCACTGACCTGCAAATAGGCACTGCGCTTTGTGCCGTCCCTGAATTGCAGGTTTTCCATTTTGACCGCTTGCCCGGCTTCAAAGGCGGCTTTCTGCTCCGGGCTGACTTGCACGCCGCAAATGGTGTCGGGGCATTTCCACTTGTCAGCCCGCATATACTCCAGTTCGTGCGTGTACCTGTCCCGGCTGACGAACACGGGGATTTGCTCGCCGCTTTTCGGGTCTTTGATTTCAGCGATGCCGCCCAAGTTGCCAGTGCCTTGCAAGTTGCCCTGTTCCTGCTTGGTGAACCCGTGTTCATGGAACGGGCGTTGCAACAGCTTTTCGTCCTGCTGCACGCCGTGCAGCTTGGGTACTACCGTGCCGTCCTTTGCCTGATAGAAAGAGAGCTTGACATCGGTAGGTTTGAGGTAGAAGCCGCCCACCGTCCCCGAAACGGTGTAGGTATTGCGGGACTTGTAGCCACGCATCACCCGGTCGAAGTCCTTCGTGTTTTTCAGGGTGTCGGCGGTGATGCCGACTTTTTTCAGGTTCTCCCAGTCGATTTTTGCCGGGTCGAAGCGGTAGCCCTGCTTGAACTCGTGGAAGTCGGGCTTCGGAACTCGAAGCATTTCAGCCCGCTTGTCACCCTCCGGTGTAGGGTTGCGGTGGTTGTCCTCGATTGCCTTTGCGTCCCGCTCCGCTTCGGAAGCCTTGACGCTGAACAGTTCCAGCCCGGAAGTGTCCTGATACTTGCGGAAGAAATTGGAAATGAAGTTGCTGAACACATCGCTGTTCTTGTCCACCTGCATGAACTCGCCGCCATGTCCGGTAGTGGGTAGTACGGTCTGCAAATTGCCCTCCTTGTCAATACCTTTAACGGCACTCACCTTTCCCTGCTGTTTATCCAAGACCAGCAGCACGTCTTTTTCCTGCCCCTCTGCGGGCGGGGTCATTCTGTTTGCCATAAATAATTGGAATTTTAGTGGTTACGGGAATAGTCCCGCCCAAAGGTAGCGACTAAATATGCTATATTTGGACGGGCGGAAACGGCTGTCCGAATTTGTCCTGCGCTGTCCCGATTTGTCCGGGTCAGATGAAAATATCCAACCTGTCCCGTCCTGAAAAAGGTTTACAGAAAAGAGTAAATCTTATGCAGCAAACAAC
>DXLO01000061.1 GCA_019414665.1 Bacteroides sp.
TTTCATTGGGAAAGATTATCTTTGCAGCCGATTTTAAAAATGCTTTAAAAAATGGTTTCACAAGGAATATATTCGATTGTATTGCTGGTGTTTTCGAATGTCTTTATGACATTTGCATGGTATGGACACTTGAAAATGCGTGAAGAGTTTAGCTGGTTTGCTGCATTGCCGCTGATTGGAGTAATCGCTTTCAGCTGGGCGATTGCTTTTTTTGAATATTGTTTGCAGGTTCCTGCCAATCGTTTGGGATTTAAAGACAGTGGCGGTCCGTTTGATATCATGCAGTTGAAGGTGATTCAGGAGGTAATAACGCTTGCTGTATTTACCATTTTTTCTATGATTGCCTTTAAAATGGAGCTGAAATGGAATCATCTGGCAGCTTTTGTATGTCTGATACTGGCTGTGTATTTTGTATTTAAGAAATAATATTTTCCTTTGATTGTCAAGGTGCGTCATGACTGAGTTTATGGCGCACCTTTTTGTTTTTTACTGCTTGGGGTTTTAATTCTGTTGCTCACGCAGACGCCGCGTTTGAATCTCTACATCGTATGCATTGCGGTTACTCTTGTCTCTTCTTAGAAATTCATGCCGGCGGATGGAGTCTTCGGCTGCGCGTTGCCTGATGTAACGCTGGTAGTCGGGGATAGCTTCGGGTTGTGAAGCCTTGGCTTTTGTTTTTTTCTCCTGCTTTTCTTTCTTTTTCTCTGCTGTTTGCTGTTTTACGGAATCGGGCTGAGCCGAGTAGATGGGTAACAGCGGTACTGGCTGAAAGGCTGGAGTCAGTTCGGGAGCTTCCAGTTTCAGAGAATCATTGTCTGGATAGATATAATCGTCGTACAAAAGAATGGGTTCGTCATTGCCAGACTGTATGCTGTCAGTTGACGTTTTCTCTGTTTGTTTTGTGATATATTTTTCAAGGCCGGCATGGTCTTGCTTGGTGGGGATGTAACTGGCATATTTTTTCCATGCCGTAGCATGGGTGCGGTTATGCTTAATGGCACGTCCACGTTTGGTCAGGCTCTCGAACAGTAACTTGTCGAAGTCGAGAGATATGCTGGCACCGGGACCTGCGGGAGAAGTGACGTACAGGTAGGTTTCTCCCGGAACTGGTTTTATTTCTCTGCCATATTCTCCACGGTATTGGCGGAAAGGATTCAGTTTCCACTGTATGGTCCATTTTTTTTCGATGGTGGGCATAACATCGTATACGGGATTTTCCCCGAACTTAGTCCAGATGGTGTAAGGTTCGGCACGGATGTATCCTTTTATTTTTTTTACTCGGGTAGAGTCTATCATGCTGCGTGGCATGGAAAGATCTTCTTTAAACTGCATCCATTTCTTGTCTAACGAAGAGTTTAAAGGTTTGTATGGGTTTTCTTTGGGGGCGAAGTCGAACTGTATCATTTTGATAACGTCTTCGTTCAGTTTGATTTCTTCTTCCTCTTTTTCTGTCTGTGCAGCGAGAGGAACAGCTTCGACCGTGAGAAACAGTAATCCCAAATATGTTGCTATGTGTCTGGCAGATGGCATAACTATTGCTTTATAAACCTTTTACTCGTCCGCCTTGCATCCATACTCTGCGGTAATAGGGCTCGTCCAGACGGCTGACGATAACGCCCCGGCTGGTACTGGCATGGATGAAACGGTTATCTTTCAGATAGATGCCTACATGGGTGGCTGTACGTTTGTTCTTTCCGTTATGAAAGAATACAAGGTCGCCTTCCTGAAGCTTGCCTTTGCTTACCTTCCGGCAGTTCTCTTTTCGCTGGTCGTCGGAGTTGCGTTTCAGATGCTTGTGGTAGACTTTCTTGTAAATGTTGTATGTCAGCCCCGAACAGTCCACTCCTCTCATGGTATTTCCTCCGGTACGGTAGGGAACTCCTATCCAGCGGGAAGATTCTATATACAGACGGTGATTGTCTTCCATGGCTATGTCCATGTCAAGTCGGATAGCGGCTTGTGCCAGCTCGCGGTAATCGTAACGTGGGGCACGTGTTCCGCATGAGGAGAAAAGGAGGGTGCCCAAGATGCCGATTAAGCAGATAAGACGTATGGTGTATCTGGTTTGGTGCATGTATTTGTTTATTGACATTTGGACAAATATACAATAATCGGAGTAAATGGGGTGGTTTTGGAATAACTGTACTGTTATTTTTTATTTATTTAAAAGGTTGCCGGTAGTTATTTTAACGGGATTTAATGATAAAAGCGCAACAGGCGTTGGGGAGAGGTTGCCTTGTTGCGCTTTTGAATTTATGCCGCGAAATAGGTCTTTATACGGCGAAATAGGTTTCCAGTTCATTTCCTGCGCTGCCGTCGCTGTTATCTAAGTCACGTATCAGCTTACCGTGTTCCAGCAGAGCTATGCGGGTGCTGATGTCTGTTGTATGATTCAGGTTATGGCTGGATACAAGAATGGTTGCTCCGGTTGACTGGTTATAGGCTACCAGAAGTTGTTTCAATGCCGACTGTGAACTGGGATCGAGAAAATTGAATGGCTCGTCCAGAATAATCAGTTCCGGCTGGTTGAGCAGTGCGGCTAGAATTCCGATTTTTTGCTTGTTACCGGCTGACAGATTGCGGATCAGTTTTTTCTGTCCCAGTATTTCACCGTTCATGAAACGTTCGTAGACTGCCAGACGTTCGTCCACTGTCTGGCGGTTGAGGTTGCACATGCGTCCTACGAAATAGAAATATTCTTCGGGAGTAAGGTAGTCTATCAGAAAGCTTTCATCCAGATAAGCTCCTGTTGTTTCTTTCCAGGCTTCACTGCTGCTGACTTCTGTTTCTCCTATCCGGACAAAGCCGTTGTCTGCTTTCAGCAGATCGAGCATGAGACGGAACAGGGTGGTTTTGCCTGCACCGTTGTTTCCGACAAGTCCTATTATTTCTCCATGACGGATGGTATAGTGGTCTATATCGAGTGCCACTTTTGTACCATATACTTTTTTAAGTTGGTCTATTGTTATATCCATGGTTTTGTTTTCGTATTAACGGGTGTTTCTGAATCCTTCCATGTTCTGGTATTTCCGTTTCATCAGCCGGACATAGATATTGTGTATCCAGTAACGGTGTGTGACAAAGCCCGACAATCCTAATATGATAAGTATTATGTAGGCGATTGTTTCGTCGAGGAATAGGGTGAGAGCTTTGTTTATCAGCAACGGAAGACTGAAAGCACATATCACGATAAGCGACTGGTACATGTTGTTGCCTTGCTGCTTACCTATGGTATTGGTGTTGAGAGGTGCAGTCTTGTTGTTGTAGACTGCCATTTGCATCATCATGGCAAATATGGTTCCCATTGTAAAACATAGATAAGCTATTGACATAAGCAGAGGAATTGTACCCATGCAGACCGGGATAAGGCTGAATAGGAAAGGGATGACCAGAAAGATACATTGCAGGTAATATTTGGCGCGGAGCATATTGTAAAGGCTCTCTTTCCGCACCATCAATCCGTCGATATAGTTTCCTTCGAACGTCATGATGCGGTTCAGTGTCATCAGTCCTAATATGCAATAGCAATACAGACAAATGAAATTGTTCATGTAGCTGTCGCCATAAACGTCGCTGGCAAGTGCTATCGCAAACATGCACATGATGAAGATAAATCCCCAGAACTGGCTGCGGGGGGCTTTATTGCGGAAAAACATTTTCAGCTCCAGACGCATATATTCTCCAACATTTCCGTAGCGGTCGAGAAACTTATAGCTGCTGATATGCTTGATCTTGGTATCTTCTGTATGTGACAGCTCTTTATAAAGAAAATGTAACTGCACAATGTAATTGATGAATAGGAGCAGGCAGATAAGTACAATTGCTCCACCGAAAGACAACGGATTCCAAAGTATGAAACCTTCTCCCCAATTCATGGTGAGTGTACTTATCCAGCCTGTTTCAGGCAAGAATTCCAGTAAGGCCAGTATTCCGTAAAAGAGTATGCTTCCGAGAAAATAGATAAATTTTTCTCGTTTTAATGTACATATCAGTGTGCTCCAGTAACCGTTCATTACCATCAGCAGCCAGATACCTACCGTATATCCAATAACTCCCGTTATCCCATAAAAGCGTGTAATGGTAATCAGGGCGAAAGGGATAAACAGGAATAGCCAGAAGAAATTAAACGGATGCCAAAGTTTATCCAGAAGAAAAGTGAATATGACTTTCCTTTTGGGAACAGGCAGCAAGAGATATGGCTTGATTTCTTGTATGGAAGAAGGAAGCATAAAGCGTATCAGAAAGTCAATAGCCAGAATGATGACTAATCCCTGATTGAGGATGTGGTAAGGTTCCATGCCGGGAAAACTTTCTTGAAAAGCAAAGGGCAGCATTACCCCTATAAAAAGAAGGTATGCTGCCCAAAATGCTATTCCGCAATACATGAAAACCTTGGCAAAACGGTTCTTTTCGAACATCGGGCTTCGCCTGGCGGCGAGCTTCCGGTTTCTGCGTATTTCCAGGAAGAGCATAATCTTCAGGTTTAAGTTATTACTTTGTGTCGCCTGAAGTCATGCTTACTTCGATGCGGTTGTTTTGTGAGAAGAAATCTTTTGCAAAGTGCTGGAGATCGGCTGCTGTGATACCGTTTACTGTATCAGCATATCCGGTTGCCATATCTGAATTTTCCCAGAAATAGCTATACAGGATGTTCATCCAGTAACCGTTTTCTTTCTGGTTAGCTTCGTAGTTCTTCAGCATGTATTCTTTAACCTTTTGCAGGTTTTCTGCTTTCGGACCATTGGCAATAAAATCATTGATACCTTTGTCTATCAAGCTGCTCATCTTAGCACGCTTTTCCGGATTAGTATCGAATGAAATCTGCAAAGTGGCTTCTACTTTCGGATATAGGCTGATATCGCCTGATACACCTACACCATAAGATGCTCCTTCGTCCTCACGTACGGTTTCTGTATATTCCATTGTAAGCAATTGAGAAAGCATGCTCATCATCAGCTGGTTCTTTAATGTGTATTCGCATTCACCGCTTCTGATGATACATACAGTAGCTTTCTGAGTCTGTAATTCTCTGTGGAATACGTTCTTGTGCTCACCCTTACGGATGTCCAGATTTACATCACGGAAGTCTTCCTTGCGGTTGATTGAAGGAAGAGAACCCAGATATTGCTCAATAAGAGGAGTTGCTGTTGCCTGATCGATATTACCTACGAAAATGAATGTAAAGTCGCTAGCATCCTTGAAGCGGTCTTTGTACATATCCATAATTTTCTGGTAATCGGTCTGGTCTACCATATCAGCTTTGATACGAAGGACACGAGGATTATCACCATACAATTCTTTTCTTAAAGAATCGCTCAGGGCAATGTTCGGATTAACTTCCATATTGGCAAGCTGTGCTTTCAAACGACTCTTGTATGATTCGAATGCTGCTGCATCCATACGTGGAGCTGTAAAGCTGAGGTAAGTCAGCTGCAACATAGTTTCCAGATCTTTAGGAGAGCATTTGCCTGAAACGGCTTCGCTCAGTGTGTTTACAGATGCTGAGGCTGATGCAACCTTACCCGACAGAACTTTCTGCAGGTCGACAATACTGAAGTTGCCCAAACCACCTAAGCCTGCAACTTCATTGATTTGCTTGAACTGGAGAGCATCTTTTTCATCGAACAAAGATGTTCCTCCGCGGCTGAATGAAGACATTCTGATTTCGTCTGCCTTGAAGTTTGTAGACTTCAGGATAACACGTACACCGTTGTTCAGAGTAAGAATGGTCGATTCGAAAGGTCCTTTTTCTGTTTTTATGACTTTGCCTCCTTTAGGAGTTTCTTTCATCAGAGGTTCATTTGAAACCTTGTCGACATATGCTTCCAGCTTTTCTGCTTTTACATCAGCAAGCACTTTCTTGATATCGGCTTCTGTAGGAAGTTTTACTCCTGGTTTGTCCGGGCAGAACAGGCTGACTACTGTATTACTGTCTGTAACCAATGATTTCAGCAGCTGGTTTACGTTGTCCAATGGTATATTGGGAACAATTTGTGTCATAAGTGCGTATTCGTCTTCTATGCTTGGAATTGGATCTCCATTGATGAAGTTGGATACGTATTGGCTGACAAACTGTTCGCTTTTCATTTTACTGCGTTCGTTATATACGTTTTCCAGTGCGCGCAAATAGTCTGCTTTCATTCGGGTATATTCTCCTTCTGTAAATCCAAACTGACGTGCACGTTCTATTTCACGCATTAAAGCAGCAAGACCAGTTTCTATACCTCCCTCTTTGCAGATAGCAACTCCCATAAATGCTTTTTTGGTCTTAGCAAGGACGAAGTCGTTATCTTCTACTCCGGCATTGATAAAAGGAGGAGTTGCGGTTTGGGTAAGTTCTTGAAGACGAGTGTTCAGCATGTTTGATACTGCACTGGTCATATAGTTGTAAATCAAATAACCGACTGTATTCTTCAAGTCTTCAGGGAATGGATCGTGCTTATGGTAAACATATACTTGGTTTACCTGCTGTTCCTTATCCTTTGCAATGGCTATGATAGGTTCCTTATTGTCGGGCACAGGGAAATATTTACGTTCGGCTGCGTCTTTCGGCATCTTGATAGGACCAAATATTTTCTTGATTTTGGCTTCAATCTGGTCTACGTCGATATCACCCACTACAATTACACCCTGCAAATCTGGACGATACCATTTTTCGTAGTAGTCGCGCAAATCCTTATACGGGAAATTGTCTATAATATCCATTGAACCGATAGGAAGACGGTACGCATATTTGCTTCCTGCAAACATTTTTGGGAAGATGGTATCGTACATACGCATCATAGCTCCTGTACGTGTACGCCATTCTTCGTGTATAACTCCACGTTCCTTGTCAATTTCTTTAGGATCGAGTGTCAGGTCGTCTGCCCAGTCGTGCAGGATTAGCAGACATGAATCGATGATACCGTCACGAATAACAGGAACATTGGCTATATTGTATACTGTTTCGTCGATAGCAGTATAGGCATTCAGGTTCGCACCGAATTTTACTCCGATGGATTCGAGATATTCGCGTAGGCTGTTTCCCGGAAAGTTTGTTGTTCCGTTGAAACACATATGTTCCAGAAAATGTGCCAAACCGCGCTGGTTGTCTTCTTCAAGAATAGAGCCTACTTTTTGTGCAATGTAGAAGTCGGCTTGTTTCTCTGGAAGTGCATTGTGACGAATGTAATAAGTCAGTCCGTTATCCAGCTTGCCGATACGCACATTCGGATCGGTTGGGAGAGGGGGCATCTGCTGTGCGCAAACGCTGGCTGCTCCTCCTATCAAGATGATAGCGGCGAATGTTTTTCTGATAAAACTTCTCATAATAATATAGTTTAGTGATTTGTTTTTAGAGTAATCCGTTGGCTGAAAGGTAACGTTCTGCTTCAATAGCAGCTTTACATCCACTTCCGGCAGCTGTAATTGCCTGACGGTAGTGAGGGTCGGCTACGTCGCCTGCAGCGAATACACCTGGGATTCCTGTCCGTGGAGTATTACCTTCAGTTATGATATATCCTGTTTCGTCAGTCTGTACCCATGGCTTGAAGATTGCTGAATTAGGCTGATGTCCGATAGCAAGGAAGAATCCGTCGATAGCTACATCGTAACGTTCTTCATCAGCTTCTCCCAGGCGTTTTACTACGTGCATACCTTCTACACCATCTGTTCCGTAAAGGCCGACAGCGTTATGCTCAAACAAAACTTTAATGTTTGGGTGGTTCAGTACGCGTTCCTGCATAATCTTTGAGGCACGTAAGAATGGTTTGCGGACTACCAGGTATACTTGTCTGGCGAGGCCTGCCAGATAAATGGCTTCTTCGCAAGCTGTATCGCCACCACCTACTACGGCAACGACTTTTTTGCGGTAGAAGAATCCGTCGCAAGTAGCACATGCGCTAACACCCATGCCAGCATATTTCTTTTCATCTTCCAGACCAAGGTACTTGGCTGTTGCTCCGGTCGAAATGATAACAGTATCAGCTGTTATTTCTTTTTCATCATCGATGATGAAATGGTAAGGAGCCTGGCTTAAGTCGGCCTTTGTTACTATACCGTTACGGATATCAGCGCCGAAACGTTCTGCCTGCTTACGCAAGTCATCCATTAAAACCGGACCAGTTACTCCTTCCGGATAGCCGGGGAAGTTTTCCACTTCAGTAGTGATTGTCAACTGTCCACCTGGCTGTATTCCCTCATAAAGAACTGGTGATAAATTGGCACGACTTGTGTAAATAGCCGCAGTATATCCGGCTGGCCCTGATCCGATGATCAGGCATTTTACATGTTCTGTTGTCATATTAAGTTTGGTAAATTAAAAATTATATATTCATTTTAATTGAGCAAATATACTTCTTTTTTTTGTACATAATGCTATTATATAATCAATCTGGCTTATAAAAGAGGAAATTTTATGCAAAAAGCCCCGTCAGAAATGTGAAGTGACCCCAAAAAGTTGGACGGTTTAAATATTATCCGTTTTGAGAAAGAGT
>DXLO01000062.1 GCA_019414665.1 Bacteroides sp.
GATAATATATTAACTAAATAGGAACCTATAGCTCCTGTACCTCCTAAAATTAGAACTTTCATTTCTTTAGTTTGCTTATCATGTTTATAATTTTTGCTTTAAGAAAAGTTCGCTCATTTTTTGATAATCCAAATATATAGATTGATAAACTAGTAGATAATATACAAAAAAAGCATGAATAAAGAAATCTGATAAAAGAGGGTTCTAAATTCTTTAATATGAATAAAGGTACTATTAATGATATGCAAGTAACCCAAAGGCATTTGTATATTACTTCTCTAACGAACATCATAATAGGAAAATTCAATAGTCCTTTCATAATCCAAAGTCGGACTATATCTACTAAGATATAGGTAAAAATATATGCGATATAAGTAGAATATACGGGAGCTCCCATTTTGAAAGCTATCCAAGAAATAGGAAGTGTCAAACATCCAACGGATGTAACCCATAGAACATAACGTTTGATGACTCCTGTAGCCATACAAGCTGTATAGCCTGTATTACCTAATATAGTTAACATAGATCCAATTAAACTTAATCTTAAGAATAAGGCTGTATAATCAGGAGTGATTTTTAACCATAAGGTTAAGATATAATTTGTTTCAATTAAGATTGGTAAGGATAGGAAAAAAAGTAAAAAATAGGAATATTTAGCACCTTTACAGATAAGATTATTCATCAATTCAATATTTCCTGTTGCATAGTTTTTGGTTATTTGGGGGTTAATGGCAGTTGTAAAATCATTTATAAATTTCATTACGGCACTTTCAACTTGTACAGTAATACCTCTTGCTGCATTTACTGTTACTCCAAAGAATAAGTTCATAAGAATATTTATTCCTTGAGTATTAAATATGTATGCAGCATTCGTGAAGAAAGTCCATCCTGCAAAAGATGTCATTTCTTTAATTAGAGATTTATCATGAACTTTTATATAGTGACATTCTTTAAAATGACGATTACAGTAAATTCCATAAGTTATTCTAATTATTATAGCTACACAAAGAAATAAAATGGAATAAGTTTGTAGTTTGTCAAATGGTGATAGGTATAATAAATAGACAATAATTAATTTAAGAACAACTTCTAAAATGCTTATATAAGCAAATGCTGACATTTTTTCGTGTGCTATTATGCATGCATTATATGGAATGCTTAGAAGGTTTAAACAAAAAGAGAAAAGAGAGCAATGTAATACCCATTCTGCTGCGTATATTCGGTTGGTTGGTATTGACATTATGTTTGTTACAAACCAAAGACCAATTGTTTCGCCTAATATTATAATTATTATAGATATAAAAATTTGTATATTAATACTTGTTGAAAAGATTTTTTGTAATTTTTCTTTGTTGTTTTTCCCTAATTCAAAAGTAATAAAACGACTTATCGAAGAAGACATGGCTCCCGAAATTACAGAAAACATTGTCACAACACCTCCAACTACATTATATATACCATAATCTTCAACTCCTAGAGCGTCTAAAATAATTCTTGATGTAAATAATGAAATAATCATTGTGACTATAGTGCGGCTATAAAGCAATATAGTATTTTTAATGATTCTTTTATTGTTTGAACTAATATCTGCCATATTTTTGTTTTAGTTATACGGGTCTAATTTTAGTTTATGAACAGGAAAATTGTTATGATATACTCTTGAGTTTAATAATTGGATTGATTTTTTGCAGATTTTTCAATTGTTGAGACTATAATCTTCTTATTTTTAAATTAGAATTTTCGTAGTCTTTTTAGTTACTAGTATTAATATTTATTTGTTAGAAGAAAGATAATATATGTATATGAAATTTTAATTTTTCCTAGAAATTTACAGGAAAGTACGAATATTTATATAAATAATGCTGTACTATCCTGTAATATAGAGTAATTATTTATTTACTTTTTCTGTTGGCTTTTCTTTTCTCCGGCTTCATAACCGTAACCATAGCCGTAACCGTAGCCATAGCCCTTACCGTAACCGTACTTGGCACCATAACCGTAGCCGTAGCTGTTCTTACGCTTGCTCATGTCGATGTCGTTGATAACGGTTGCCAGTTTCGGGAACTTATGCTCGTCGCGCAACACATTGATATAGCGGTAGCCGGCTTTCGGGGTTACGTCGGCACGGCATACATATACACAGATGTCTGCCACACGGCCGGTGATGGCGGTATCGGTCACCATACCGATGGGGGCGGTATCGAGAATCACGTAATCGTAACGTTCTTTCAGCTGGTTGATGGCATCTTCCAGTACGGTGCGTGCTACCAGCTCGGTCGGGTTGGGAGGTACCGGTCCGCTCGGCAGGATGTCCAGATTCGGGCTGATGTCCGAGCGCTGGATCATGTCGGTCAGCTTCACATGATCGGGGTCGCTCAGGTAGTTGGTGATACCTTCGGCACGGCGGCTCAGGTTGAACACCTTGTTCAGACCGGGCTTGCGGATATCCATACCTACTACGATGACTTTCTTGCTCAGATAGGCGAGACTCACGGCGGTGTTTCCGGCTACAAACGATTTTCCTTCACCCGGCTGGGTAGAAGAGAAGAGGATAACCTTGTCGGTCTTGCCCAGCATGAAGAGCAGGTTGGTACGCAGACCGCGGAAGGTTTCTTCCATGATGTCGTTCTTGTTTTCGCGTACTACGATGGCACCGTGCTCCGGCTTTTTGCCTCGTGGCAGTTCGCCCAGAATAGGTACGGTGGTGAGTTTCTCTACATCGTCGCGGTTTTCTATCTTGTACTTCAGCAGGTCGCGCAGGTAGACAAAGCCCACGGGGATGCCCAGCCCGATGATAAGGGCGGCAAGGGCGATAATTTTTTTCTTTGGAGAAACTGGGATAGGATCAGCCTGTGCTTCTTCGATGATGCGTCCGTTGGTAGCGGTGGCTGCCAGGGTAATGGCATTTTCCTCACGCTTCTGCAGCAGCATGATGTAGAGCTGTGCCTTGATTTCTTGCTGGCGGGAGATGGTGAGGAACTCCTTTTCCTGCTGAGGTGCGCTGCTGATGCGGCCTTCGAACTTGCGTGCCTGACGGTCGATGTCGCTGCGGGTAATCTGGAGTCCTTTCAGTACGCTGGCTACCGTGGTCTGTACGTTGTGGCGCATAGCCTCGATGCCGGTATTCATGTTTATTACGGCAGGGTTGTTCTCACTCGAGGTACGGAGCAGCCGCTTGCGCTCGATGAGCATGGTGTTATACTGGTCGATGACCGAACTCAGGTTCTGGTCCTGCAAGCCTACATTGGCAGGAATGACTTCCTGTTCGTTGGCAGGATTGTTGATATAGTCGCGCAGGAATTCTACCAGGCGTATCTGGGTCTGGTTTTCGATGCGCAGCTGTTCGTATTTGGAGTTTTCTTCCAGTGCGAGTTTCGCGTCGCTGGTCAGGTCGGTCAGTCCCGACTTCTGCTTGAAGTCCGCCAGCTGGGTTTCGGTGCTGCCCAGTTCCTGATTGATGATGCCGATACGGTCTTCGATGAAGTCTGCCGTCTTCTGCGCTACCTCGTTCTTCTCGTCGTTGGCATCCTGGTTGTAGAAGGCTACCAGGCAGTTGATAAGGTCGATTGCCCGTTGGCGGCTGCTATTTTTTACAGCAATCTGGGCAATAGTGGTGGCTTTTGAGGTAGCTTCTACCGATAGACTTTTACCGTATGATTTTGCTACAGCGGTTGGAGCACCCACATAGGCTGCCAGGCGGATATCGCCGCTTTCCTTAGCCTTCCATTCGTTCAGGATGGAGTCGTTTGCCGTAAAGCTGAACACACCTGCCGGGGTGGGGAATACGGCTGGGAGTTTGTCGAAGGTCTTTTCCGTTTCCTGTTCTTCCTCATCGAGGGTATAGCGTACCTTGACGTACAGTTTGCCTTCGGGGCTGTAGCTCAGCTTCAGCCGCGCGCCTGCCTCCAGCTTTTCGGCCTCTTCGGGCGACATGAATACGTTGATAGGAGAGGTCTGGTACAACGGAATGTCGTAGCCCAGCATACGGTCCTGCGAAACAGAAGTATAAAGCCCCAGCTGGGTCACTACCTTGCGGATCAGGGTGCGGCTTTTCAGGATTTCCACCTCATTGTCGAAGTTGTTGCTCATGGATAGTCCGCCCAGGCTCTGCATGGCCTCGAGTGCTCCGGATGCTGCTCCCATGCCGCGCTTGCTGGAGTCGTCTTCCTTGATAAGCACGGCGGAAGTTACGTTATACACCGGTGCCTGATAGCGCAGGTACACAAAGGCGAGGATGAGGCAGACGATGACGCTTGCCACAAACCAGGGCCAGTAGGCAAGGTATTTGAAGAAGATGGCATAGAGGTTGATGCTCTCTTCGTGCTGCTGTTCGTTGTTCAGGTTCTGTTCTTCTATCATAATGTTTGCTGTATATTCTTTGGATTTTTAAAGGAAAATGTTTATCGCAGGATGTTGACAAGCAGGCTGGCAATGGATACCAGAATGGAAGTGGCCGAGATGACGGTAGTGGTTGTGTTACCGATGTCGGAGTTCTTCGCCTTGGTCTTGTTAGGAGTGACGTACAGAATGTCGTTCTGCTGCAGGTAGAAATAGGGCGACAGGATAAGGTCGCTCTTGGTCAGGTCGAGCAGCATGATTTCGCGCTTGCCGGTAGCATCCTCACGGATCAGCTTCACATTGTCGCGTACACCGTATACGGTCATGTCGCCTGCCATGGCGAGGGCCTCGAGCACGTTTACCTTTTCGTTGCTCACGGTGAAGGTTCCCGGACGGTTAACTTCGCCCAGTACGGAAATCTTGTAGTTGGACATACGTACGGTTACGATAGGTGCTTCCTTAAGGTAGGGTTTCAGACCTTCGCGTATCAGGTCTTCCGCCTGGTTTTTGGTAAGTCCGCCCACCTTGAGGCGTCCCAGTACAGGGAAGTCTATCTCGCCGTCGTTGTTTACCAGATACTGCTGCAGCGTAGGCTGCGTGGTGGTATTGATATTGGTTATTGCCGCGTTCATCGGAGTTTGTACGGTCAGGTTGAAAGGAGCTGCTGCCTGCGGGTCGGTAGTATTTACCGTGATGCTGAGCAGGTCTTTAGGCATGATCTTGGCATCGTAGAGCGGAATTTCCTTTCCGTACTGGTTTACAGTTTCCGGATCTTGCAGGTAAGGAACGTTTTTGTAGGAGGTACATCCCGACAGTCCTGCCAGAAGTACCAGTATCAGTGTGAATGCTTTGAATTTCATAAGATAAATGTATGTTTGCAGATTTTTTATTCGGTTATTTTCCCATCAGCCGGGCAAAAAAGCCTTTCGGCTTTTCGGGTTCGTACTCCTGTTCGTACTTGCGCATCAGGTCTTCATAAGAAAGCTTCTGGTGTACCATTTCGTAAATGGTTCCCCAGTCCGGCAGTCCGCCCAGGTTGCGGTCGTCGATGAAGAGGTCTGCTTTCAGTTTGCGCGAGTAGTGATTGTTCTGCCCTTTTTCTTCTTCGGGGTAATCGCGGTTGATGGCATAAAAATCCAGTCCGCGTTCATGGCAGAACTGTACAGCCTCGTCCAGCAGGCGGCCTTCGCGTACACTCCATAGTATCAGTTTATGGCGTTCGGCCTGCAGTTTTTTTAATGTCTCGATGGCAAAAGGAATTTCCTTCCCGATGGAAGGATACTTGTGCTCGACGATGGTTCCGTCGAAATCTACGGCAATAATCATTTTGTCAATTAATAATGGATGTTACTATGTTATGTGAATGCCACAGTCAGGCACTTCATGCCAGAATCTGAGAAAAGTTGCTTATAGTATTGGCGGGCATATCGTTGCTTTTCTGTGGCATTTTTCCTTCATTCTGTATCTTCGATGGTTTCGCACCAGGTGTAGCTCACTTTGAGCAGGGCGGTGCTTTGGGGCATTTCGATGGCGATGTAGTGGCGGCCTCCGTAGCGGAGGAACTTGCCGGTCACACCGTAGAGCGGACCGCGGCGTACTACCCGGACGGGGACGCTGCGCTTGCCGCGAAGCTTTTCGGAATCGATGAACCGCGTGCCCTGGATGTCGGGGTTGGTGGCATGCATGAAGTTCTGCATGTCGCGTTCGCTCACCGTGCAGTAGTCATTGCCGTTGCGTTCCTTCTTCAGGAAATAGACGGGCAGCGGGGCTTCGGAGGCGAACTGCCGGCACCAGTTGGCGTCATAAGGACAGTGGATGAAAATCAGGTTATGGATGGCCGGTACCAGTACATGGCTGCATTCACCCTCGCGCCCGGTGTCGCGGAGCTCGTATGTCATGGGGATGTAATGCTCGATGCCCTGCTCTTTGAGATAGGCGGCTACTGTAAGTTCTTTGTTGTACACCGTCTGCAGGGGCAGCCATACCTGTTCTTTTTCCATGTCTGTGGATGTTTGTCCTTCTGGTTTTTTGTTCCCTTTTTTCTTGATTGAATGTTTGTTGAGGTACGGATGCACCTCTCTCTCCTTCCTAGCGCCTGAAAAACACTATGAATCAGTTTGTTATCTCCAAAAATGGAAGATGACGCACATCGTGCTTCTGTCTAGGAGTATACTCCCACAGCCGCATAGGAAGTCGTTCTTCGGCGCAAAGATAACAAATTTATATGCAGAAAGGTTTATTTTAACCCTTTTTTTAGATATGATTGTTCAATTTTTTTATTTTTACACAAGGACTGCCGTCTTTTTCCGAATGTGGACGCAAACGGGCTGGCTTGTCAATTTATCCGTTTTTTTGTCGATTGGTACAAAAAATCTCCGGATGCCGGCATCATGTGCAGACAATGTCCGGAGATTTTTTTTGAATATTCGTACGAAAAGCCGGAGCTTTTGTACGAATATCCGGGTAAACTTCCTGATGTTTACTTCAACTTTTCAGCTTTTTTTCCCGTCGGGCTGCCTTTTCGGGAGTCCGTGCCCACGGAAAGCTGCTTCAGAATCCTGAACTCGTTTTCTCCCGGCTCCTCGTCGGGATCGGCCTCGCGTACTATCAGGTTCGTCTTGTGCATGATGCAGCTCTCTATGATCAGCCTCAGGGTGGTTACGTCGAAATCTATCTCGCACACCTGTTCGGCTGCCTTGAAGAAGGTGGCCAGCGTCTTGAAACGGAAATTGCGGACGGTGTCGAAACACGTATGCGTGCCGATGCCCGTGATGCGCTGGATTTCCGACTTCGATACGTGCGACAGGGCGTACAGTGTATCGATGAACTTTCTTAATTCTTTGAGCCACTCGTCTATCTGTTGCTTCGTAGGCTCGCACGAAGCGTATAATTTTTCGAAATATTTCATTAGTCTTGTCTCTCGGGGTTTATCTCTGCCGTATAGGGCAGTAATTAATACTCTGCCAATCGGTATTTTTACCGATGAAAGACAAGAACGGAAGTTTACCTGTCAGGTTCTGTTGATGACACAAAGATAACGGAAAAATCGTGGCTGAACGTTTTTCTTTGCGAGAAAAACTTCCCTTGCTTTTACTCTTTCTTTTAATATATAATAGGAAAGGGTGGCAACACTGGTGGTGCTCTTGTGGCCCGCCGGACATTGTAATAACTTGTAACTCTGAGGGTTTGCTATGCTACACTTTGGTGACGGTGGTGGCCCGCCCTTTCGGGTTGCGTAAAAAAATGAAGAATTATGGAGGTGATAACAACTATGAAAAATCCTGGCAATCTGGGCTTTCTGGTACTTTCGAGGCGACTGCTTACCCAGATGTTTGCCGAAATGTACGGAAAGTGGCATTCCGACTCGCAGGCGTATGTGTATCTGCTCATGGCGGCGTGCTTTACCGATCAGGGTGATACCCCTGGATGCCTGAAACGGGGCGAGCTGTTTTTCTCAGGAAGGGAGCTGAGTCTGCGCTTCGCCTGGAGCCGGAGGCATGTGAACCATTTTATCGGAGAGCTGGAGCAGAACGGTGTGGTGGAGGTGATGAAGGTGCAGAACTGTTCGAAGCTGCGTCTGCTGCACTACGATACGCTGTGCCGCATGCGGGTGAAAAACGGTGCGGACGGAAGGCGCAGGAGCGTGGGCGACGAGATGTTCGAGGTGTTCTGGGAACAGTATCACGACATGACGCAGCAGCCTGCCCTCGACATCGAGGCGGCGCGCAAGGCGTGGGGGAAACTGACGCTGGCCGAGCGAGAGGAGGCGGTGGGAAACATCGAGATGTATCTCTGCATGCTGCCGTCTATCGACCGGGCTCGTACGGCGCTGAAGTATTTGCAGATGAAGAGTTTTGTACTCAATTGATTATATTTTTATCTGTGTTGTCTGATGAAACTTTTTAAATTGTCAATCATTGCTGTCCGATAAAACTTTTCAAACCATCAGTAACTTGTTGATATACCTTAATTCCGCAACACTTTGATTTAACTTTATTTATAAGTTCCTGAGCA
>DXLO01000063.1 GCA_019414665.1 Bacteroides sp.
TAATATATTAGCCCAAATAGAGGTCGATATTTCGGAAATCGACCTCTACGGCTATAATATTATTGATGTTTCTCTTTCAATAGTACATAGGCTGCAAACAGCTCTCAATGATTTGAGGATGAAAATACAAACCTATATATTTCCAACCAAAGAGGACGAAATTTTATTTTTCAAAACTCAGAAACCGGAAATACTCGGTCGGTTGCTATTCTTCTATAAGATATACAAGATTGAAACACAATGTCCTAATGGTAGCGATGAAGTGATTAGGAATTATATCAATCGGGAACTGGATAATCTGACCTATTTCTTCAATCGCAATTTGGACTTTTATCAATACTACCGTTCACATTCCACTGTGTATGATGAATATTATTTTGTTCGTGGAAAAGCGGATTTACGATTATGTACCGATAGCGCACAATTCGATAAAGACCCAAATTTCTCAACAGGATATGATTATAAGGTGGCTAAAATCATAGCCAATGAAATGCTGCGCATCTATCTGAATAAACGATTGGTGAAACTGGGAACTAATAATCAGATAGAAGATAATCTACAAAGATGCTTCAAATACCCGTTCCGTTTCACAGGCAAAAAGTCATATCTTATCGAACTGGGATATTCTCTTGTATCTTCGGGCGACATAAACAATGGCAACGTGGAAATAAAAGAAATGATGAATTTCCTTAGCACGATATTCCACATTGATTTAGGGGATTATTACGCTTCATATATAGCCATGAAAGAGAGAAAAGACCGGACGGCATATCTTCATCATCTGATAGATAATCTTGTTAAGCGGATGAATGAGGATGATATGGAGTGTTAGCAAGAATTTAATTGATAATCCGATAATATAAGTTCAGGGAAAAACGCTATCTTTGCAGAACTAACAGAAAAATAAATAGTTGTTCAACAATATGAAATGGCAGTTGTGCATATAGCTACGCTCAACGAATAGCACTTCCAATTATTGCTATTCAGCAATAGACAGGCTTATGTTTTAAGTTTGCCTGTTATTGTTTTGTCATTATCCCTTATTATAAATCTATAAGATTGTCGTGCTGCTTAAAGCGGCAGGATGTATTGTATCATATTGGTTTGAACAAATGAATTATACCTATAAGAAAATCTGGCTCATCGCTTTTCCTGTAATGATGAGCATCCTTATCGAACAACTGATAAATATTACCGATGCTTTGTTTTTAGGGCATGTGGGTGATGTGGAATTGGGCGCATCTGCCCTTGCCGGAATATGGTTCTTGGCAATTTATATGCTCGGCTTCGGATTCAGCTTGGGGTTGCAAGTAATAATTGCCCGCCGAAACGGAGAACAGTGGTATGCAGAAACGGGAAAAACGTTCTTTCAGGGATTGTTTTTCTTGCTGATACTGGCGGTACTCCTCTGTATGCTATCCAAGATATTTTCTCCCGTTCTGTTGAAACATCTGATAACTTCGGATGATGTCTATAATGCGGTTATCCGCTATTTGGATTGGCGTATTTGGGGATTGTTGTTCTCTTTCCCGTTCCTTGCCTTACGCTCGTTTTTGGTAGGCATTACACAGACAAAAGCTCTGAACATGGCAGCTTTCACTGCCGTACTGGTAAACATTCCGCTGAACTGGCTCCTGATTTTCGGCTTCGATATGGGTATATCGGGAGCGGCTATCGCTTCTTCATCTGCCGAAATGTGTTCGCTGGCTGTATTGGCTGCATATATGTTTCGGCACATTGATAAAAAAGCGTATGGCTTATACTGGCGTATTGATATAACGGTATTGAAAGAGGTGTTTTCTATCTCTGTATGGAGTATGCTCCAGTTCTTTACAAGTGTAGCCATTTGGTTTCTGTTCTTCGTGGCTATCGAACGCTTGGGAGAAACGGAGTTGGCTGTATCGAACATTGTAAGAAGTGTTTCCGCACTGTTTTCCGTTATCGTCAATGCATTGGCAGGTGTCACCGGTTCTTTGGTGAGTAACCTGATTGGAGCAGGTGAAAAGAAACAAGTTTTTCCGCTTTGCCATAAAATTATCCGTTTAGGATATGCGACAGGCATTCCACTGATTACTTTTGCGTTGTTCTTTCACCAGCACATTATAGGGGCTTATACGGAAAATCCCGCTATCGTACAGCTTGCATGGCCGCCTTTTCTTGTTATGCTATTGAATTACTTCTTTGCACTACCCGGTTACGTCTATCTGAATGCTACAACAGGAACGGGAGCGACACGGACGGTATTCATTTTTCAGGTGATAACTACTATTGCTTATCTGTTCTGCTTATGGGGATTAGGTTATTGTAATGTCACGTTAGCGGCATATTGGGCAGTGGAATACTTATATGTGATACTGCTTGGTACACAATCCGTCATTTATCTTAAATATAAACAATACTAAGAACTGAAATTTATGATGAACAAGATATATCCCCGTAAAGGTGACACGCAAACCGTTTATTTGAATGCTGTCGTAAAAGACCCGTCTATCGAAATAGGCGACTATACCATTTACAATGATTTTGTTTCAGACCCGTGTCTGTTTGAGCAAAATAACGTATTGTATCATTATCCCATTAACCATGAACGGCTGATAATTGGAAAGTTCTGTTCTATTGCTTGCGGCGTAAAATTTCTGTTCAACTGTGCCAACCATACCCTAAAATCTTTATCCACTTACACATTTCCGCTGTTTTATGAAGATTGGGAATTGGATAAGGCAAATGTGGCTTCCGCTTGGGACAACAAAGGCGACATCGTAATAGGCAATGACGTATGGATAGGCTATGAAGCCGTTATTATGGCTGGTGTCCATATCGGTGACGGGGCTATTGTTGGTACAAGGGCGGTTGTGACGAAAGATGTGCCGCCCTATACCATTGTGGGTGGTGTCCCTGCCAAAGAGATACGAAAGCGGTTCAGTCCTGATATAATAGAACAGATGCAGGCTTTGAAATGGTGGGATTGGTCGGTAGATAAGATACGGGAGTTTTTGCCTTATCTGAAAGATGGACGTTGGGATAAATTACAGGCAGTATGAAATCTATTAAGAATCTAATTTCACTCGGCTATTTGCTGATGGCATTATTGGTTATCGGCATAATGTATATTTGGTATAAAGAATGGTGCGATTTAGAGAAATTGGAAGTTCAGAATCGTCATATAGATACTTTTCGCCAAGAATCGCACGAAATATTTGTTCTTCTTATTGAACTTTCTTTATCAGGCGAGACAGTATTGGAGTGGGAATATGCAGATTTGGAACATTACCATTATCAACGCATGGCAATGGACAGTATGCTATGCCGTTTCAAAACGATTTATCCGACAGAGCGCATAGACAGTGTACGCTATCTTCTCGAAGATAAGGAACGACAAATGCATCAAATCGTGCAGGTACTTGAACAGCAACAAGCCATCAATGATAAGATCACTCGTCAAGTACCCGTAATCGTACAGAAAAGTGTGCAGGAACAACCGCAAAAACCGAAGCGGAAAAGATTTCTCGGCATATTCGGCAAGAAAGAAAAGCCAAAGCCAACCGTGACCACAACAATGCTCCGTTCCCTCGACCGGGACATGATAGCCAAGCAACGGGCGCAAAGCCGCCGTCTGTCGGAACACACCGACAACCTTGTGGCACGAAACGCGAAACTTAACCGGCAACTGCACGGATTTATACGCCAGATGGATAAAAAGGTGCAAGCCGATCTGCAAAAACGGGAAGCCGAGATAACCGCCATGAGGGAACAGTCGTTTATGCAGATAGGTAGCCTGACAGGATTCGTCTTCCTTCTGCTGGTAATATCATATATCATCATACACCGTAATGCCAACCGAATCAAACGGTACAAACAGAAAACGACTGATTTAATAGGACAGTTGCAACAGTCGGTAGAGCAAAACGAGGCTCTGATAGCCTCCCGCAAGAAAGCCGTGCATACTATCACGCATGAACTGCGCACGCCGCTGACAGCGATAACGGGTTATGCCGGACTGGTGGAAAAAGAGAATGACATAGAACGAATCGGGCGTTATATTTGTAACATCCGGCAATCTTCTGACCGTATGCGCGAAATGCTCAACACCTTGCTGAGTTTCTTCCGTCTGGACAACGGCAAGGAGCAGCCGAACATTTCTCCTTGCCGGATTTCGGCAATCACGCACATTCTTGAAACGGAGTTTACGCCCATCGCCATGAACAAGGGGCTGGCTCTGACCATAACCAATCAAACGGATACAGTTGTCTTGACCGATAAGGAACGTATCCTGCAAATAGGCAACAACCTGCTATCGAACGCCATCAAGTTCACGGAAAACGGCGGAGTCTCTCTGACAATGGATTACAATAACGGTGCTCTGAAACTCATTGTCGAAGATACGGGTACAGGCATGACCGATGAGGAACAGCAACGGGTGTTCGGCGCGTTTGAACGTCTGTCAAACGCCACCGCAAAAGACGGCTTCGGTCTGGGACTTTCCATCGTACAGCGTATTGTGACAATGCTCGGCGGTACAATCCGGCTGAAAAGCGAAAAAGGCAAGGGAAGTCACATCAAAGTGGAAATACCCATGCAGACAGCCGAAGAACTGCCGGAACAGATAAATCAAATACGGATTCATCATAACCATACATTCCACGATGTGATAGCCATTGACAATGACGAGGTATTACTCCTTATGCTGAAAGAAATGTATGCCCAAGAAGGAGTACACTGTGACATCTGCACCGATGTAGCGGAGCTGATGGAATTGATACGGAAAAAGGAATACGTCCTGTTGCTTACTGACCTGAATATGCCGGATATAAACGGCTTCGAGTTGTTGGAACTGCTGCGCACCTCCAATGTGGGCAATTCAAAGACTATCCCGGTAGTCGTGACCACCGCTTCGGGCAGTTGCAGCAAGGAGGAACTTATGGAACGTGGTTTCTCCGGTTGCCTGCTCAAACCGTTCTCCATATCGGAACTGATGGAGGTTTCAGACAAATGCGCCATGAAAGGCAACCGGAATGAAAAGCCGGATTTCACCTCCCTGCTGTCCTACGGCAATGAAGCCGTCATGCTGGAGAAACTGATAACGGAAACCGAAAAGGAAATGCAGGCGGTCAGGGATGCGGAGCAACGGAAAGACCTTCAGGAACTGAACGCCCTGACACATCACCTGCGAAGTTCATGGGAGATACTCCGTGCAGACCAACCGTTAAGGGAACTATACAAATTGCTTCATAGCAAAGGTACATCAAATAACGAGGCTATCCATAATGCTGTAAAAGCTGTGCTGGATAAGGGTTCGGAAATCATCCGGCTGGCAAAAGAAGAAAGGAGAAAATACGAAAATGGATAATACAAAAATCATCGTGGTGGAGGACAACATCGTGTATTGCGAGTTTGTCTGCAACCTGCTGGCACGCAAGGGATTCCGTACCGTGCAGGCTTTTCACCTCTCGACCGCGAAGAAATATCTGCAACAAGCCGCAGACGGGGACATCGTTGTTTCCGACCTGCGCCTGCCCGACGGCAACGGTATCGACCTGCTGCGCTGGATGCGCAAGGAGGGCAGGATGCAGCCGTTCATCATCATGACCGACTATGCCGAAGTGCATACGGCGGTTGAAAGCATGAAACTCGGTTCGCTGGACTACATACCCAAACAACTCGTGGAGGACAAACTCGTGCCTCTGCTCCGTACCATACTGAAAGAGCGGAATATCGGGCGAAGCCGTATGCCCCTGTTCTCGCGTGACGGCTCGGCGTTCCAAGCCATCATGAAGCGGATAAGGCTGGTAGCCCCCACCGACATGAGCGTGCTGATATTCGGGGAGAACGGCACGGGCAAGGAGCATATCGCCCACTTGCTGCACGACAAGGGCAAGCGGGCAGGAAAGCCGTTTGTGTGCTGTGGACTGCGGTTCGCTCACCAAAGAACTTGCGCCGTCGGCTTTCTTCGGACACGTCAGAGGGGCGTTCACGGGTGCGGACAGCACCAAGAAAGGTTATTTCCACGAGGCGGAAGGCGGTACGCTGTTCTTGGACGAGGTAGGCAACCTCGCACCGGAAACCCAGCAGATGCTTCTGCGAGCCATACAGGAACGGAGATACCGTCCGGTAGGTGACAAATCTGACCGTAGTTTCAATGTCCGCATCATCGCCGCCACCAACGAGGATCTGGAGAAGGCGGTCCATGAAAAGCGTTTCCGGCAGGACTTGTTGTACCGTTTGCATGACTTCAAGATAACCGTCCCGCCGTTGCGCGACTGTCAGGAGGACGTCATGCCGCTGGCAGAGTTCTTCCGTGAAATTGCGAACCGGGAACTGGAGTGTGATGTCATCGGATTTGACGGAGAAGCCCGCAAGACATTGCTGACCCATGCGTGGCCGGGCAATGTACGCGAGCTTCGTCAGAAAATCATGGGCGCGGTGTTGCAGGCACAGACGGGTCTTGTCACGAAAGAGCATCTGGAACTTGCCGTGACGAGGGCGACCTCACCTGTCAGCTTCGCCCTGCGCAGCGATGCGGAAGACAAGGAGCGTGTCTTACGCGCGTTGAAGCAGGCGAACGGTAACCGCAAGGTTGCCGCCGAACTGCTCGGGATAGGACGTACGACACTGTACAACAAACTGAAAGAATATGGATTGAAGTATAAATTTCAGCAACCATAGCCGGTAATTCGCTGAATTTGTATGATTTTGATTATCAGAATTTGGTTAATTCTCAAAATAATATTATCTTCGTATTGAGCTGTTTGAAATGATTGGGAATCATGCAAAATGATGAAGACAGGTGGTTTCTAAACCATTACCTATATCTCTATTATTAGCTTGTAATTTATTGATATCAATCATACATTAGTTAGTGCAACAAATGTGAAACAGCAAAATGTAAACAAATATATTAAATCCAATTTTTTCAGAATTCTCTTGTTTTTTGGAAGAGGAACAATGCAAGTGTCACAAGACGTTTTTCGTTTTGTCCCATTACAAAACTTTACAGATGAATCTTATATTGATTGGAGCAAAAGTATTTCTGAGATAGATACACAACTCTATGCTAAATACAAACTATCAGATGAAGAGATTTCATTCATTGAATCAATGACAAAATAATATAATATCATTTTATCAAGAATAAAGCTATGATAGAGAATGTCATAATGCTAAATAGAAAGATTTACCCCTGCTCAGGTAACTGTAGCAGAGGCAAATTCCTAAAAAAGGACTCCTCTCTCTTATTCATTACAAAATATAAAAATAGTAAATCACAATAGTATAATTTTAGCGTTCACTTTAAAGTGAACGCCATTTTTTAATCACCTTTTTTGTGATTGTGAGGTTTAAGAGATGGCGTATTGCCAGGAGTCTTCTTATTATCCCTTTGCCTTCTGTCTGGTTTACCTGTTGACACGGCAATTCTTTTAGGACCAGGTTTTATGCCCATAATCATTAAAATAAAGTGACGGCTCGGCTTTTTTTACAATATTACTTGCATACTTTTAAACGAATTATTACTTTTGCAGCCTATTAATGTTATACTCATTACCTATAGCCATCGTTCTTCAGGGATAATAATTCGCCTTGTTGGTTATCGCTTTGCTATATAACGATAACAACATTAATTGTTTTGATGATTTGAAAGTTCTAGCAGGTTTGACATACCTGCCAAAACTTTCATCATTAAAAATTAAGCGTATTGGATTAGTCTCCAAGTTACCGCTTTACCACAGTAGGGAGGCATTGTGTTGCCTTTCGCAATAGGTGCCGTCGTTGTAGGGATATTCAGTAAATGTCTCTAAAAAATAAGATGGCATATGAAGATGATAGG
>DXLO01000064.1 GCA_019414665.1 Bacteroides sp.
GATGCGGGCGATGTCTTTTGCCACGCTGGGCTTTTCTGCTATCAATGCAATCATAATTCTTTACTTTTTAATGGTGGATATTACATTTTCATTCCTCTGGACTTCTTGGGCTTGTCAGCTTTCAGGCTCTTGTCCTGCGCTTTCTCCTGCTTCTCTTTCTGCTTGGGGGTGGGCTTGTCCTGACCCTGTTTCAACGGCTCTTTGCCCTGCTTGGTGGCTTCGTTGGTCTTGCCCCCCGAATTGACCGCTACCTGCGTCCGGCTCTCGGCGGCGGGGGTAACGTCTTTCGGCTGCACCTTGTCGGGGGATTTGCCCTGTGCGCCGGGCTGTACATGACCGTTGAACTCAACGCCCTTGCCGTCCTTTAGCCCGGCTACCTGCTGTTCTGCGGGCTGCTGCCCCTGCTGCAAGAACTGGACGGCGGCACGGGGCAGGAACTCCAAGCCACGCTCCACCGCACTGACCTGCAAATAGGCACTGCGCTTTGTGCCGTCCCTGAATTGCAGGTTTTCCATTTTGACCGCTTGCCCGGCTTCAAAGGCGGCTTTCTGCTCCGGGCTGACTTGCACGCCGCAAATGGTGTCGGGGCATTTCCACTTGTCAGCCCGCATATACTCCAGTTCGTGCGTGTACCTGTCCCGGCTGACGAACACGGGGATTTGCTCGCCGCTTTTCGGGTCTTTGATTTCAGCGATGCCGCCCAAGTTGCCAGTGCCTTGCAAGTTGCCCTGTTCCTGCTTGGTGAACCCGTGTTCATGGAACGGGCGTTGCAACAGCTTTTCGTCCTGCTGCACGCCGTGCAGCTTGGGTACTACCGTGCCGTCCTTTGCCTGATAGAAAGAGAGCTTGACATCGGTAGGTTTGAGGTAGAAGCCGCCCACCGTCCCCGAAACGGTGTAGGTATTGCGGGACTTGTAGCCACGCATCACCCGGTCGAAGTCCTTCGTGTTTTTCAGGGTGTCGGCGGTGATGCCGACTTTTTTCAGGTTCTCCCAGTCGATTTTTGCCGGGTCGAAGCGGTAGCCCTGCTTGAACTCGTGGAAGTCGGGCTTCGGAACTCGAAGCATTTCAGCCCGCTTGTCACCCTCCGGTGTAGGGTTGCGGTGGTTGTCCTCGATTGCCTTTGCGTCCCGCTCCGCTTCGGAAGCCTTGACGCTGAACAGTTCCAGCCCGGAAGTGTCCTGATACTTGCGGAAGAAATTGGAAATGAAGTTGCTGAACACATCGCTGTTCTTGTCCACCTGCATGAACTCGCCGCCATGTCCGGTAGTGGGTAGTACGGTCTGCAAATTGCCCTCCTTGTCAATACCTTTAACGGCACTCACCTTTCCCTGCTGTTTATCCAAGACCAGCAGCACGTCTTTTTCCTGCCCCTCTGCGGGCGGGGTCATTCTGTTTGCCATAAATAATTGGAATTTTAGTGGTTACGGGAATAGTCCCGCCCAAAGGTAGCGACTAAATATGCTATATTTGGACGGGCGGCAAGGGCTGTCCGAATTTGTCCTGCGGTGTCCCGATTTGTCCGGGTGGGATGAAATTCCGCAACCATTGGTTGCAGAATTGAAAAGGGCATAAAAAAAGAGAGTGAATGATTTCACTCTCTTTCGATGAACCCTTTGTGAACCCTTTGGTCGTTTTTTGAAATAGCTAAAACTCAAGTAATTTGCATATTTTGCAAAAGAAAATCATTCGAGTATGAACCATATGTGAACCCTTTAATGGATTAGCGGGGAACACTGTTTAAGCGTCATCGCGCTTCGTTAGTAATCTGTTATTGCACTCGTTTCAAATCCCCGATAGATTGGAGTGACATTTCTATGTAGGGAATAGTTTTTAGAATATGGATGTTATCTATTGCTTCTTTACCACCCAATGCCAATGCCGATACAAGACATGGAGATTATAGAATAAAAATAATTCATCTTTCTTATTATCAGTCATTTGAATATTTTCTGTTTTTCTCTATTTTTGCCATTTTCTGTTATTCAGTACACTTTGAAATATCATTTTCTTTTGTACCTTTGCATCCGCAAAAAACAAAAGAAAATCAACTATTTAGTGTAATTACCCGGTTACGGCACCTAAATCGAGATAAAACCTCTAAACAATGGCAATGTTAGAAAATAAAACGAAAGAAAACCCCAAGCTGGAGCAAAATAAGCTCTCGGACGGTAGAATAAGCCTTTACTTAGAGTATTATTTCCTCCTCAAATTATTAAAAGTAATACTGTCAAAAAGAAATACCTTTTATTCTTACTCTTTTCGCCAGTACTTATATCTTGCAGTCAACAGAAAAAAGTTTAGTACGGTTTGGATATATAGACAAAAAACAGACTAAACTCCAAACATGGAAATTCAGATATTTTTTATACATTTCTCTTATATACAAATGATAGCCGAATTCAATTCATATATGAGTAACATAGACATAGACTTCTTCAAGGAGTTGTGTCTGAAACATGGAGAGTTACGACATTATAAAAAGAATGAGTTTATTCTCCATGAAGGTGATGCCTGTTCTTTCTTCGGGTTTATCTTATCAGGCGTAGTCAAATACAGTTGCACCAACCGGACAGAAAACAAGCCGTATAATGTCGGTTTTTCCTTTCCAAATGAATTTATAGCCGATTATCCCACTTGCTTATATGGCATGAAATCAGAATTGAATATACAGGCGATAATCCCGTGCGAGATTTACATCTGTTCTTCTACATTCTTACAGCAAAAATTCAAGGAAAATAATGAAAACCAACGGATAGCCCGTATCGCAGCCGAACAGATGTTTTTCCAATCATATTCACGTTATTTGGATTTATTCAGATTCACACCGGAAGAGCGTTACCTCCAACTTTTAAAAAAATGCCCTGCAATCCTTCAAATGGTATCACTAAAAGAAATAGCATCCTACCTTAAAATTACACCCATACACATGAGCCGAATCAGACGCAAGCAAAGTTTTGACAACAAAAAATAAACATAGGTTTAGAAATTTACATTATAACAATATTCCAAGAGTATCTTAATCTGCCAAAGAATTCTTCTTTTTATCTTTGTCTTATCTTTGGTTGGTTCAACGAAGAGACAAAATAAAGATTGAATGAGTTAAACAAGAGATTAAAAAAAAGAATATGAAAACAAAAGAAATTCTTGGAATACTTATGCTATTCCTCTGTACATTCAGCTTTATAAGCTGCGACGATGATAATGAACAGACAAATGAATTAACCCCCGAAGCACTTTATCAGACTTCATGGCGTGGAACAGGGCATTGTGAGGCTTGGACAGTACAAAATATGGGGGTCGGTATGCAATTTGTAGATACTCGGAAAGGGAAAGTAAATTGGGAAGGTTACGATGAAATTGATATTACTTATACAATAGAAGGGAAATATATCACATTTAATAGCAATGCTTTATATTTGGGTGGAGCCCCTTGGATTATCAAAAGCTATACCCAAAAACATATAACCATTATACAGAATGAAATTAGTCCAGATAAAGAGAAAGTAGCTACAATTGAATTAGAGAAAATAGATTAAACTGAATCATGGGAACATTAAGTTGCATAAATGTATGCTACAACAGAACAATGAGAACCGTGAGATTTGCAAATTGAGCAAAGAAAGTCATAAATACCTTGTAAATAAAGGAAAAAATGCAGATTCATCTAATATTCCTTTATGTGCTATTATCGGGCTGGTCTATGGGCTGAAACACAAGGAAAAGAGATTCACCTTGTTCTTTTGTATAGGATTGGTTATTGGGTTAGGATGAGCAATTTATATGCTACTGCTAATAAGGTCAATGTAAATCAAAGGAATATGAAACTGAAATATATATTGAATGCTATACTATTTGTTTTGGCATTATCTTTTTTGTCTATGTGTATATTTAAGACTACAGAGTTAAGTTTAAAATGTATGCAATTTGCTGTATCTATCTCTTGTATAGGAGCAATGTTTTCTACAAAAAGATATAGATACATATTTGCATCTATTGCTTTAATCATTATAGGAATATCTTTTTCACTTTAAATGTCCATAATAACGATAATGATTTGATTATTGAATGGTATAATAATAGTCCAGTCTACAGATAGCGACTAAAAACGGGGGCAAGGGATGCCCGAATTTGTCCTGCGGAGCTTGAAATTATCCGGGTGCGGTAAATCTCCAACTGTTGGTTGGAGATTTAAAACGGGTACAGACCGAAGTTAATCGCTTGCTTTAAACGAGCCATTTGTGAGCCATTTGTATATATTGTTTTCGGCTTATAATCAACAGTTTTACAAAAATCGCATTATACTTGTGAGCCATTTGTGAAGCGTTTATGAAGCGTATGGCAAGCCTTTGATTGAGTTTCCGTTATTCTCCTATTATCAGGTGACACGACAAAAAGAAAACATCTTCGGCAAAATCTTTGTTATGTTTTTGCAGGTGATTACATAATATACTATCTTTGCATATAGAAACAAAGGACATAAATATGGCTTCATTCAGAAAAGAGATACTTGGGCAGATTGAACGGATAGATACCGGGCGTATATTCACGTTCCGGGATTTGTCGTTTGAAACGGAAAAGACCGCCAATGTTGCGGTGCTACTTTCCGAACAGAGCCGCAAAGGGGTACTGGTACGGGTTGAAAAGGGGGCGTACTACCGTCCCAAGAAATCAGTGCTGGGGCTGGGAAAGCTGCCTGTCTATCAGGATGAACAGTTCCGCTACCTGACTGAAAAACTGAACGGCTATATCACGGGGGCTTACATCTATAACAAAATGGGGCTGACCGAACAGGTAGCCACAACCATAACGATAGCCACTCCTAACCCGGTTCGCCGTTTCCGTTTCAAGAACTTGGATATAGAGTGCGTGAAAGCCTACTGCATGGACTACCCGGATGAAAGCCTTGTCCCGTACTTGCGGCTGCTCGATGCGATAAAGGACATGAAGCGCATACCCGGAACAACCGGGCAGGACATCTACAACCGGGTCAAAAGCCAATATTTCAACGGGTACAGCCTGCCGGAACTGGAAAAAATCGTATCTTTGGCGAAAAGTTACCCGCCACGTGTCAGAAAGGTGGTGGCGGACATACTGGGCGACATCAGACAAACCGTATTGCAAACGGAAATGGCAAAGACCATTCTTCCCACGACACGGTTCAACTTGGATTATAAAACGGCATAGGACAGAAATATGAATTTACATTCGGACAAGGAAGCGTTCAAGGAAATCATCGCACTGGCGGCTGAACATTTCGGCTACGAGCAGTCGCACGTGGAAAAGGATTACTGGGTATCGAAGATACTGCGGGATATTTCCATGTCCGAATATGCGGATAAGACCTACTTCAAAGGCGGAACTTCACTTTCCAAAGCCTACGGGCTGATAGAACGTTTCTCGGAAGATTTGGACTTGTTCGTGTTCACGGGTGACAAAGGTGCGTCCAAGCAGGCGGAAAAGACATTGAACAAGAAACTTTCCAAATACATAGCCGAACTCAATAGTGACATATACAAGGAAGATTTGTCGGAAACGGGCGGTAATTACCGTAAACTGTATTTCTCGTATGACAATGTATTTCAAGGCGTGGGACTGAAAGAACATTTGGAAGTAGAGATAAAATCCTGTGACCTGCCGGACAAAAAACTGATGTTCTACCCGGCGGACAAGCGGGTTATCAAACCGATTGTGACCGCCTTTCTTGAAAGCATCGGGCAAGAGGAACTGATAAGCACCTACGGGCTGGGAAGTTTTGAAACGCAGTGTATCAACCCCCGAAAGACTATCTGCGACAAGGTTTCAAGGCTGGTAAAGCTGTCTTACAATGAGGATGCAGCCGCACTGTTGGCAAAGCATATCCGTGACGTTTACGACTTGTCGGCACTCTACCACAATCAGGAATATAACGATTACCTACATTCGGAAGATTTCTTGGATGCCATGTACCGGGTGACGATAGAGGACGGACTAAATAAAAACTCCCGTTCGCACTTGTCGCTGGCTGATGCACCGATATTCAAGGATGCCGAAGCGGTCATGGCGTTACCCGAAGTGGCTACGGCGTACACTACCGATTTGAAGAAACTGACTTTCGACAAAAGCAAGATGCCGCCGATAGGCAAGGCTGTGGAAGCATTGAAGAACCTGCACGAAATATTAGTGCGTTTTGAAGCCTACCGCACCAAAAAGCAAAATGAAGAACAACCGTAAAGCTACATCGGCTGTTCTTCACTCCATACATTATATTATATACAGCTATTCTTCCTCCTTAATCAAGTGGCATAGCTCCGGGTCGTTCTTAATCCGTGTTATCTCGTCCTCGACAATCTGCCGGACTTCCTGACGGATGCGGTCATAGTTGGCTTGTATCTCCTCCTGCATCCGGTCGTTGCCGTCCTTGTCGGTGAAGTCGATAATCTGCGGCAACTTCACGTAACGGGCGGTTTCCCGCTTCACCTTTTCATTGTCCACCACGATTTCGCAGTGGAAAATCTTCTGCTCTATCCGTTCATCGAAGTTGTCCGCCACAGCACCCACGAACATACCTTGCGTGAGGTTGGATATTTTGCTGGCGGGTATCAGGCTGTCCATTTGGGTGCTTATCGAGGTGGATTTTTCCCGTTGGTTTATCGTCATGCTCTGCCGTTTCTGCAACACCTTTCCGAAACGCTCGGAAAGGATTTTCGCCGTTTCACCGACTACTTGACCGCTGAACACGTTACCCACAGTATTTTGGATAACCCGGCTTTCCTTGTCCCCGTAATCACGGGTAAGCTGGCTGTAATCCTGAAAGCCTAACAGAACCGCAACCTTGTTGCTTCGGGCGGTGGCAATCAAATTATCCAACCCCCGAAAATATATAGTTGGTAATTCATCTATTATCACCGAACTTTTAAGCTGACCTTTCTTGTTTATCAGCTTCACGATACGGGAATTATATAATCCCAGTGCTGCCGAGTAGATATTTTGGCGGTCAGGATTGTTGCCGACAACCAGTATTTTAGGCTCTTTCGGGTTGTTGATGTCAAGTGAAAAATCATCGCCCGTCATTACCCAGTAAAGGGCGGGTGAAATCATCCTTGAAAGCGGGATTTTTGCACTGGCAATCTGCCCCTGCAACTGTTCAACTGCCGAACTTTCCCAAGCGTCCACGAACGGGGAAAGGTAATTTTCCAGTTCGGGATAACTGCGCAAAATCGTGAATACATCAGCGTATTTCTTGTTCAACAGTTCTATGGCATGGGGAAACGTGCAATACCTGCCGCCTTGATAGATGCGCAAATACCAAATAATGGCTGCAAGCAGGATAATCGGGCTTTCCACGAAGAAGTCGCCCTGCTTGCTTATCCAGCTTCGATTGAGGTTAAGCATAATCGTGTAGCTGGCTTCATAAGCATCCGCAATGTCCGACATGAAGCTGGCGTTTATAGGGTTACATCGGTGGCTCTTGCGTGGGTCGTCAAAGTTGATAACGTAAAATTTCGGCTTGACCTTGTAGCCGTCCAAGTGGTTAAGCAAATGATTGTAAGCGATTTCCGAAAGGTCAGGAAACTTATAATCATACAGGTAGAGCGCAAAACCTTTCTCGATTTGCTGTTTTATGTAATTATTTACTACTGCGTATGACTTCCCGCTGCCCGGCGTTCCTAACACGATACTCGCACGAAAAACGTTTACAACGTTAATATAGCCATTGTTCCACTTCTTCTTATAGTAGAACCGGGTAGGCAGATTTACAGAATACTCGTTCTCGATAAGCCTTGTTTCCTGCTGGAAACTTTCGTTCTCGGTAT
>DXLO01000065.1 GCA_019414665.1 Bacteroides sp.
CCTGGACCCACTGATTAAGAGTCAGTTGCTCTACCAACTGAGCTAAGAGTGCATTTCCTTTCGTTTGCGGGTGCAAAAATATAATCTTTATTTGAATTGACCAAATAAAATGCAGGCAAATCTGAACGATTTCCTGCATTTTATTTTTCTATTTTCTATAACAAGCTGCTATACAAGCTTATACTCATCTTCGTAATAAAGGTGTTGTAGTGTACATTGTTTATATTCGAACAGCTCTTCGGGCTTAAAGAAACGGTTTACCTCTTCTGCAGCCGTCTTGGGAGAGTCGGATGTATGGATAATGTTTTCCTGAGAACTTACACAATAATCACCTCGTATTGTACCCGGAATGGCAACACGGCCGTTTGTAGCTCCTGTCATCGAACGGACGATCTGAACGGCATCTACTCCTTCGTAGCAACAAACAACTACCGGACATGCCATCATCGATTCTTTTACGCGCTGAAAGAAAGGCTTTCCTGCCAGATGGGCATAATGTTCATTCAAAAGTTCGTCTGTAAGCTGCATCATTTTCATACCTGCCAGACGCAAGCCTTTACGTTCGAAACGAGAGGTAACTTCTCCTATTAAGCCACGTTGTACGGCAGATGGTTTCAATATAACCAATGTTTTTTCAAGACTCATAGTGTTTTTCCTTTTTAAGTTTAACGGTGCCAAAGATAAATCTTTCCTGCAAAAAAGAAAAGTTTTAGGCAGAAAAAAGCCTCACAGACTTGACTTTAGCTAAATTTTTACTGGTTCTCTGCCAAAGCCTCCTTCTCCGACCGGCAAGTTTGCTCCAAAAGAACGTGATGTTTTTTAAAAAATTGTACGAACTTTCAGGCAAAATTGCTGATGTTTCTACTAATTCTTCAGCAATTTTTTTACAAGACAACCTGATATTATTTTAAGGGCGTCATATGAACATTCAGACAGGTGTGAAGTTCGTTTTGCAATCTTTCCCGCACCTCATCCATAGCTACCTCATGACCAAGTTCTCTGGAAATGGAAGTCACACCTTTATTTATAAAGCCGCACGGATGAATATAACTGAAATAGCGTAAATCCGTATTCACGTTAAGTGCAAGTCCGTGCATCGTAATAAAATGGCTGCTGCGTACACCTATTGCACAGATTTTGCGTTCGTTCTTTGTTCCTGTGTCGAGCCACACACCGGTTGCCCCGGCTACCCTGCCCGACTCTATACCGTATGACGCACAAACTCTGATGACCGCTTCTTCCAATGCATGGATATAATCTTTCAGTCCCAACCGGAAATCTTCGAGATTCAGTATCGGGTAACAGACCAGCTGTCCCGGACCGTGGTAAGTGATATCTCCTCCGCGGTCTATATGGAATAGTTCCGCCCCAATCTGCTTCAGCTGTTCTTCACGCAGAAGCATATTGGCTTCTTTACCATGTCTGCCCAAGGTATAGACATGAGGATGCTCACAAAATATCAGACGGTTTTCACAGGTTTCGCCACTGCCACGCTGATGCACCAGTTTATCGAATAATTCTTGCTGTCGGCTCCATGCCTCACGATAGGGAATCGTTCCCCAATATTCTGTTTTCATAGCTGCTTCGTTAATGAACATTGTTCCTTTTCGGACAAACTTACATATTTTTTTATTTCCTGCCTTCCGGCTATCCGAAAATCTTTATCAAAACGACAGAAAGAACGTTCTTTTTTCATGTTTTATTCGAGAACTTGTGTTATATTTGTCGTATGAGAATGCAAAAATCAACAGACTAAAAAATAGTATCATGAAATCAACCAGAATTTTACTGCCGTCACTCATATTCGGCATTGCAGGCGGGTTTGCACTTACAGGATGTATCGAACAGAAACAAACAGCTGCTGCCGAACCAGACATGCTGCAAAAAGACACAACAGTATACTTGCAGGAAGGAAAGGAAACTCCGTCATGCAAAATCAGCATCAGTTATGCTTATCTGAAACCGGCATCGGAGAAAGATTCCATATCACGGCTTATCAATGAAAAAATACAAGAAGAAGCTTTCGGCAAACAATATGTCAAATTGACTCCCGAAGGACTTGTATCGGCACTGGCTAATGATTTCATCAAAAATTATAATACGGATGTCAAAGAATTGTTTGAAGCTGATATGCATAACGGCATGAAGGCTGAAGATGTTCCGGCATGGTATAATTATGAATATCAGATAAAGACTGCACTGGAAGCCGGAAAAGACAGTACCGTATGGAATTATTCTGTCGTAAACTTCCAGTATACCGGAGGAGCACATCCCAATACGCTTGCCAAATATATGAATATCAATGCTCAGACCGGTAAGCTTATTACTGCCGATGATGTATTCCGCAAGGAAGATAATGCAAAAATCTGCTCACTGATCATGAAGGAGCTGATAAAGGAAGTCAACAAAAAAATGGAGACCGATACCATTTCTAGCATAGAAGGGCTTCAGTCGGTAGGTATATTGCTGGATACGGATATTTATATTCCGGAAAACTTTATGCTGGGTAAAGACGGGGTCACATTCTATTATAACCGTTATGAAATAGCTCCTTATTCGGCAGGTGACTTCAGCCTGACCGTTCCCTACGATGACATTAATGTTTACTTAAAATAACCATTTGCATACATGGATATTATACTGAAATATTTTCCTGATTTAACCGAAACGCAAAAAGAACAATTTGCCGCGCTGTACGACTTGTACACTGACTGGAACAGCAAAATCAATGTCATATCACGCAAGGATATCACAAACTTGTACGAACATCATGTGCTTCACTCGCTGGGCATTGCCAAGTTTATCCAGTTCAAGCCGGGAACACGTATCATGGACCTGGGCACGGGAGGTGGTTTTCCGGGCATACCGCTTGCTATTTTATTCCCCGACTCAACGTTTCATCTGGTAGACAGCATCGGAAAGAAAGTCAGGGTTGCAACCGAAATTGCCAATGCCATCGGACTGAAAAACGTTACAACACGCCACTGCCGCGCTGAAGAGGAAAAACAAATGTTCGACTTTGTAGTGAGCCGTGCTGTAATGCCACTGACCGATCTGTTGAAGATTATCCGCAAGAACATCAGCAAGGAACAGCATAACGCATTTCCCAACGGACTGGTTTGCCTGAAGGGAGGAGAACTTGAAAAAGAGGTTTTTCCGGTAAAGCACCAGACAATGGTAACCGAACTGAAAGATTTCTTCTCGGAAGAGTTTTTTGAAACGAAGAAGGTAGTATATGTCACTGTAAACAACTGATTAACACATAAGGACAAATGAAAATAAAACGCTTCGAATTTAATATGTTTCCCGTAAACTGTTACGTTATTTCCGACGAAACAGGGGAAGCTGCAATCATAGATGCCGGCTGTTTTTTTCCGGAAGAGCAACAAATGCTGAAACAGTATATTACCGATAACAAGTTGACAGTAAAGCATTTGCTGAATACTCATCTGCATCTGGATCACGTTTTTGGCAATCCTTTCATTCTGCGTGAATTTGGATTGAAAGCTGAAGCGTGCCAACTCGACGAGTTTCTGCTGGCAAAATTGCCCGACCAGTGCCGCATGTTCGGCTTCAGCCCGAATGAAGCCCCGGTAGGACTGGGACACTACATCGAAGACGGAGAAATAATACGCTTCGGACATACGGAACTACAAGCCATACATGTTCCGGGACATTCACCCGGAGGCATGGTATATTACTGTAAGGCAGATGCTTGCCTGTTCAGCGGTGACGTACTGTTTCAGGGAAGCATAGGACGTGCCGATCTGGAAGGAGGAGATTTCAACGAACTGATAGAACAGATTTCGTGCCGGTTGCTGACTCTGCCGGATGAAACACTGGTGTATCCGGGACACGGAGAACCGACTAGTATCGGAAAAGAAAAAATGGAAAATCCGTTCTTCAAATAGAAACATTATCCTGAATAACATAAAAAACGTACCGGCATTTTACTACAAATGCGGTACGTTTTCGAACCTGAATACTTTTACCTTTATTAATACCTTAAAATCATGAAAACAGATGTTTTTGCCAATCGCCATATTGGCATTACCGAGAACGATCTTCCCAAAATGCTGGAAAGAATAGGAGTAAAGACATTAGACGAATTGATTGATAAGACCATTCCTGAGAAAATCCGGCTAAAAGCTCAGTTGAATCTGCCTCCTGCCATGACAGAACGGAAGTTTGCCGAACATATCGGGAAACTGGCTTCTATGAACAAGATATATAAATCGTATATCGGTACTGGCTGGTACGATTCGATTACTCCGGCTGTCATCCAACGCAATGTTTTCGAGAATCCGGTATGGTACACTTCATACACTCCTTATCAGACAGAAATATCACAGGGACGTCTGGAGGCTTTGCTTAATTTCCAGACGGTAGTAAGCGACCTTACCGCTATGCCGCTGGCAAACTGCTCGCTGCTGGACGAAGCAACGGCCGCTGCCGAAGCCGCTACAATGATGCTGGCACTGAGAAGCCGTGCACAACAGAAAGCGGGAGCCAACACGCTGTTTGTCGACCGTGAGATATTCCCTCAAAACCTTGCAGTAATACGTACACGTGCTATTCCTCAGGGAATAGAGGTGAAAGTAGGCGACTATAAGGAACTGGAATTTACACCCGACGTGTTTGGCTGTATCGTACAATATCCGAACAACAGCGGTAATATAGAAGATTACCGTGAGTTTACGGAACGTGCCCATGCTGCTGGTTGTAAAGTTGCGGTAGACGCGGATATCATGAGCCTTGCGTTATTGGTTCCTCCCGGCGAATGGGGAGCTGATATCGTATTCGGAAGCACACAGCGCCTCGGTATTCCGATGTTCTACGGTGGTCCTTCGGCTGCTTATTTCGCAACGCGTGATGAATATAAACGGAACATACCGGGACGTATCATCGGACTGTCAAAGGATAAATACGGAAAGATTTGTTACCGTATGGCTTTGCAGACTCGCGAACAGCATATCAAGCGTGAAAAGGCTACATCGAATATCTGTACGGCACAGGCTCTGCTGGCTACCATGGCTGGCTTCTATGCTGTCTACCACGGTGCTGAAGGAATAAAGGATATCGCCAAACGTATTCACAGTATTGCCAACTGGCTCAACAAACAGTTGCTCCGTCTGGGATATATAGAACGTAACTCGCTGTTCTTCGACACACTCCGCCTGGGATTGCCCGATCATGTTTCCGCACAGAAGCTGCGCACAATAGCATTAAGCAAGGAAGTAAATCTGCGATATTTTGAAAATGGAGATGTAGGCTTCAGCATCGACGAAGCTACTACCGTGGCAGATGCGAACCTGCTGCTGATGATTTTCGGTATTGCTGCCGAAGAGCCTGTACATGAAATAGATGACATTCCTGAATCGTCGTCACTGAACAGAGAACTGCGACGCCGGTCATCGTATCTGACTCATGAGGTATTCAACCGTTACCATACCGAAACGGAAATGATGCGCTATATCAAACGTCTGGAGCGTAAGGATATTTCACTCGCCCACTCCATGATTTCACTGGGCTCGTGTACGATGAAACTGAATGCTGCTTCGGAAATGCTTCCTTTAAGCAATGCTTCGTGGATGAACATGCATCCGCTGGTTCCGGAAGATCAGGCACAAGGCTACCGTACGCTGATAGAAAATCTCTCGCAGCAGCTTATGACGATCACTGGATTCGAAGGTATCACGCTTCAGCCTAACTCAGGGGCTGCCGGAGAATATACGGGACTTCGCATCATCCGCAGCTATCTGGAAAGCATCGGACAAGGACATCGTAACCTGATTCTTATCCCAGCTTCGGCACACGGAACAAATCCGGCTTCTGCTGTTCAGGCTGGCTACGAAACATTAACCTGTGCCTGCGACGAACGGGGTAATGTGGATGTGGAAGATCTCCGTCAGAAAGCAGAAGAGCATAAGGATCAGCTTGCCGCTCTGATGATTACTTATCCTTCCACTCATGGTATCTTCGAAAGTGATATTGCCGAAATATGCAAAATTATTCACCGATGCGGTGCTCAGGTATATATGGACGGCGCAAATATGAATGCACAGGTAGGACTGACAAATCCGGGAACAATTGGTGCGGATGTGTGCCATCTTAACTTGCACAAGACATTTGCCAGCCCTCACGGTGGTGGTGGTCCGGGTGTTGGACCGGTTTGTGTAGCCAAGCATCTGATTCCTTTCTTGCCGGGACACAATCTTTTCGGAAATGAACAGAATGAGGTTTCTGCTGCTCCTTACGGCAGTGCCGGTATCTTGCCTATTACCTATGCCTATATTTGCATGATGGGAGCTGAAGGACTGGAAAGGGCGACCAAGACAGCTATACTGAATGCCAATTATCTTGCTGCTTCGCTGAACGATACATACGGTACGGTATACCGCGGAACAAACGGATTTGTAGGACATGAAATGATTCTGGAATGCCGGAAGGTTCACGAGGAAAGTGGAATTACCGAAAATGATATTGCCAAACGACTGATGGATTATGGATATCATGCTCCTACTCTCTCATTCCCTGTACATGGCACACTGATGATTGAGCCTACAGAAAGCGAAAGCTTATACGAACTGGATAATTTTATTGACACCATGCTCAGTATCTGGCACGAAATAGAGGAAGTGAAAGATGGTAAAGCTTCGAAAGAAGACAATGTACTGATAAATGCTCCACATCCGGAATATGAGGCAGTAAGTGACAACTGGCAGCATACATACAGCCGCGAAAAGGCGGTATATCCGATGGAAAGTGTACGCGAAAATAAATTCTGGATAAACGTAGCACGTGTAGATAATACGCTGGGCGACCGTAAACTGTTGCCTACCCGTTACGGAAGTTTTGACTGATCCGGCTACATAAACAAAAAAATATCGGGACCATCCTTTCGGACAATCCCGATATTTTTTTATTTAGGGACACTCAGTAAATAATATAAAATTAGCCAACTAATTCATACACAAT
>DXLO01000066.1 GCA_019414665.1 Bacteroides sp.
ATGAAAAAGATCGTTTTTGAAAAAGACATTACGCTATATAAAGCCGATTGCCTTGAAGTAATGCCTCTTCTCCCAGAATCAAGTATTGATTTAGTTCTATGCGACCCACCTTTTGGAATTACAGCCTCGCAATGGGATAAGATAATACCATTCTCGAAAATGTGGGAGGAGATTAGAAGAGTGAGAAAGGATAATGCGCCTACGGCTTTATTTGGCAGCGAACCGTTCAGCAGCCTTTTACGCTGTGGCAATTTAGCCGAATTTAAATATGACTGGGTATGGGAAAAGTCAAAAGCAAGCAATTTCCTTCTTGCTAAAAAGCAACCTCTAAAAGCGCATGAGCTAATCAGTATCTTTTGTAACGGCAGAACTCCTTATTATCCAATCATGGAGGAAGGTGAGCCTTATGAGAATCGTACAAAGAGAGGAAGTAACTGGACAGGAGTAAACAAGGTACCAAATCCTACATTCAGAAATGAAAACAAAGGAACGAGATACCCACGAAGTGTGAAATATTTTAAAACTGCGGAATCAGAGGGCAAAACGATTCATGTTAATCAAAAACCAGTCGCATTGTTGAAATATCTGATAAAAACATACACGAAAGAGGGTGACACAGTCCTTGATTTTGCCTCTGGAAGCATGAGCACTGCAATCGCCTGTATTCATACGAATAGAAAATGTATTTGTATTGAAAAGGATGATATGCACTTCTTGCGGGGAGAGGAAAGGATTAGAAATGAATATAATATAAAAAGAAATGTGGAATAATCCTGGTGATTAACTGATTGAAACACATTGAGTATTAAAAGATTAATAACAAATAACCGAAAGTAAATATGGACAGAATACTCTTACTCGTGACGGTTACAATAATTGCAACCACGGCGGCAAAGGCACAATCCGTGACCTATAACCACGATTCGCCGAAACAAAACCAAGTAACAGTAATGGAAACCGGTACGGGAGCACTCTCGCCCGACCTCTACTATTCCATACTGCACAACAAGTATAAGAAGTCGGCAGCAGTCAAGAACAAACTGTCATTCCGCACACTGGCGGGCGTCAACCTATACAACCAAACGGACGAAGCTGAAGCCATCGACTCGGCATTGGTGAGCCGGGCAAAGATAGAAGCCTTGAACGTGGCTGACCGTCAAGCGGACATCGCATGGGTCGCTGAAGGCGATAAGGTCAACGGACAGATGGTACGGTTCAAACGAAACATAGACCGCATCTTGCCTGTCGGGGGGACACCGGAGGATAAAGACAGATGGACGGAATATTACCATATCTACCAGTGCGCCATTGATGCAACGAAAGATGCCTATATGCCCAACGCACAGCGGAAGAAAGAGTATCTGCGCATCTACGAGGATATAACTCGACAGAACGAAATCCTTGTCGGCTACCTTGCCAAACGGCAGAATACTACGATAACAAGTACGCTACTGAATGCTACCGCTGACCGTACTCTGGATAAGGAGAGTATTGTCCGCGATGCGGTGAACCGATGGCACGAATCGCGCTTTGCCGTGCGCGGCCCGCAATCAGGCAATAACACGGGTGGCAACGGCGACGGAGATGAAACAGTAAACAAAGGGAACTGAAAAAACAAAAACGTATGGCAGACGGAAATATACTCTCGGATTTCGGTATTAATATCCTTGAAGAAGAAATTGACGATGTGATTTTTCAAACGAACGAGTTCCTGACTGATGCGACTTTTACCGGCTCGCAGGGACCGTTCTGGTGGATACTACAAATGTGCATGGCACTGGCTGCCCTGTTCGCTATTGTGATGGCAGCGGGAATGGCGTACAAGATGATGGTGAAACATGAGCCACTGGATGTGCTGAAGCTGTTCCGTCCTTTGGCTGTTTCAATCATCCTCTGTTGGTGGTATCCGCCAGCAGACACGGGTATGGCTGGCAGTGGGAGCAGTTGGTGTTTCCTTGACTTCCTGTCTTACATCCCGAACTGCATCGGCTCGTACACGCATGACCTGTACGAGGCAGAAGCCACCCAAATAGCGGACAAATTCGAGGAAGTGCAGCAACTTATCCATGTACGTGACACGATGTACCAAAGCTTACAAGCACAGGCAGATGTCGCTCACACGGGTACCTCCGACCCGAACCTGGTAGAAGCGACCATGGAACAAACCGGAGTGGACGAAGTGACGAAGATGGAGAAAGACGCAGCCGAACTGTGGTTTACCTCACTGACGGCAGGAGTCATCGTAGGTATCGACAAAATCATCATGCTTATCGCTCTGATTGTGTATCGTATCGGATGGTGGGCGACCATCTATTGCCAGCAAATCCTACTGGGCATGTTAACAATATTCGGACCTATACAATGGGCGTTCTCGCTGTTGCCCAAATGGGAAGGTGCATGGGCGAAGTGGCTTATAAGGTATCTGACAGTACATTTCTATGGTGCAATGCTCTACTTCGTCGGCTTCTATGTGCTACTGTTATTCGACATTGTACTGTGCATACAGGTAGAAAACCTGACGGCAATCACAGCAAGCGAACAGACAATGGCGGCCTACTTGCAAAACAGCTTCTTCTCCGCCGGCTACTTGATGGCGGCAAGTATCGTGGCACTGAAATGCCTAAACCTCGTGCCGGACTTGGCAGCATGGATGATACCTGAAGGCGACACGGCCTTCTCTACACGGAACTTTGGAGAAGGTGTGGCGCAGCAGGCCAAAATGACGGCTACGGGCGGTATCGGCTCGATGATGAGATAATGATAAACCTAATATTAAATATCCAAAAGATGAATGTACAACAGAAAATTGAGAAATGGTGCAGGAACGAGCGTTTCGTGCACTATGCAAATGAACGCATAAGCGAAGAACTCGTTTATGCACCTAACCACCGAATTGATCCGGAATATGAAGAACTGGACGAAGCCATTACATGGGACAACCGATATATTGTCCCTATGATGACTTACCTTACCTATCGTCTGCAACTGGTCAAATTGCAGAAAAATGCCAAGAATCGAAACCGCCGTGTCTGGTGGATATTCGTGCATGTAATCATGCGGGAAGATTACACACAGCTTTTTGACGGGAAGTTCGAAAAATTTCTGACGGAGTTGCATGATACAGTCATGACAATGTTACATGACGAATACACACGATTGTCTAACAAGAAAAAATAAAGGTATATGGTCATCAAACATTTGGAGAATAAAATCCGACTGGTGGGCATCATCTGCACTGCTTTTCTTGCAGGGTGTATCATCATCAGCGTATCAAGTATCTGGACTGCCCGGACAATGGTGACGGACGCGCAGAAAAAGGTGTATGTGCTGGACGGAAATGTACCTATACTCGTAACCCGCACGACGATGGACGAAACACTGGACGTGGAGGCCAAGAGCCACGTAGAAATGTTCCACCATTACTTTTTTACTCTCGCACCGGACGACAAATACATCCGCTATACGATGGAAAAAGCGATGTACCTGGTCGATGAGACGGGACTGGCACAGTACAATACCCTCAAGGAAAAGGGATTTTACTCCAATATATTGGGTACGAGCGCGGTGTTCTCGATATTCTGTGACAGTATCTCCTTTGACAAAAAGAATATGGAGTTCACCTACTATGGTCGGCAGCGAATCGAGCGCCGGAGTAATATCCTGATGCGCGAACTGGTTACGGCAGGGCAACTTAAACGTGTGCCGAGAACGGACAATAATCCGCATGGACTGCTCATAGTAAACTGGCGCACATTGCTGAACAAAGATATCGAGCAAAAAACAAAGAGTAACTATTAAATCACCAAAGATATGAATATCAAAGGATTCAAACGGATGTTGTTCGGCGAGAAGATGCCGGACAAAGATGACCCGCAGTACAAGGAACGCTACGAGCGAGAGGTGCAGGCCGGGCATAAATTCGCCAAGGCGACACGCATCGACCAAGCGGCGGCCAAGGTGCAGGGCTTTGCCAACGCACACCGGACGCTGTTTCTGGTCATCGTCTTTACATTCGTCATCGGAGCTTTCGTATGGAACGCCTACCGCTTGGTAACTGTGTACAGACACAGTCCGGTAAGTCGCACGGCGACGGAAAAGCAGGATTCAGTGCTTCGGGAACGGCACAAGCTGTTGCAGGAAGTCGAAATAAGGGAACATAAAAACAGAGGGGACAAACCATAGTAAAAAGAGTACTTATGAATACACGGCTTGAAAAATCAGTCCGTTCGTCAGACGAATGGTACACGCCAAAGGAGATACTGGACGCATTGGGCAAATTCGACCTTGACCCTTGCGCTCCCATCCATCCGTTGTGGCCGACTGCCGAGGTCATGTATGACCAGAACATAGATGGGTTGTCCCAGATATGGGAAGGGCGTGTGTGGCTCAATCCTCCCTATTCGCGTCCTCTTATCGAGCTATTCGTCCGGAAATTGGCAGAACATGGCAACGGCATTGCATTATTATTCAACCGTTGCGATTCCAAAATGTTTCAGGACGTCATCTTTCCAAAAGCGACGGGAATGAAATTCCTACGCCACCGCATCCGATTCTACCGACCAGGCGGAGCACGAGGTGACTCTCCCAGTCGCGGTAGCATCCTATTAGCTTTCGGAGAAGACAACGCAGAGATACTGAGAAATTGTGCCATTGAAGGCAAATATGTACAACTCAATTAAAAGATGTATAATGAAGATATTGGAGAAAATCAATTTTCGCCAGCCGAAATATATGCTTCCCGCCATCCTTTATTTCCCCCTGCTCGGCACGTCTTATTTCATCTTCGACCTGTTTCAGACAGAAACGATAGAAATACAAGACAAGGCGTTGCAGACGACGGAGTTCCTAAACCCCGAATTGCCGGGGGCACAGATCAAGGACGATGGCATAGGCAGCAAATACGAGAATATGGCGAAATCATGGGGTAAGATACAAGACTACTCCGCTGTAGATAACATAGACCGGGAAGAACCCGATAAAAACAAGGAAGAGTATGAATCGAAATACACGCAGGACGACATCGACCTGCTCACGGAAGAACAACAGGAAAAAGCTGCGGCAGCGGAAATTGCCTCTGCCAAGACACGAGAACAGGAAGCACTTGCCGAACTGGAGAAAGCACTCGCAGAGGCGAGACTGAGAGGGCAAAACGCGACTGTACCCCCGGCAGAAACGGACACGGCCAACATTGCTCCACCACAAGGAGCAGCAGCCTCCGGAACCATCAACGAAGAGAGCCGGGCTGTGAAAACGCCATCAGCGGACGAACCGCCCAGCGAGGTGGTACGCAAGGTGAAGACAACCTCGGACTACTTTAACACACTGTCGAAGAATGTCCGTGAACCGAAACTCATCCAAGCCATCATTGACGAGAACATCAAAGCGGTGGACGGCTCGCGCGTGAGGTTGCGCCTGCTTGACGATGTGGAGATTGGCGAGTGTGTGATAGCAAGGGGAACATACCTGTACGCTACGGTAAGCGGATTCTCATCCGGGCGCGTGAAAGGTAATATCAGCAGCATCCTCGTGAATGACGAATTGGTGAAAGTGAGTCTCTCACTCTATGATACAGATGGCATGGAGGGGCTGTATGTGCCCAACAGCCAATTCCGGGAAACGAGCAAGGATGTAGCAAGCGGGGCAATGTCGGGCAATATGAACATGAGTATGGGAAGTACAACAGGAAACAGCCTTGCACAATGGGGGATGCAGGCGGTGAACAATGCCTACCAGAAAACAAGCAATGCCATTAGCAAAGCTATCAAGAAAAACAAAGTCAAGTTGAAATACGGAACTTTCGTGTATTTAGTGAACGGACAGGAAAAAAGGAATTAAAACGATGATGACATGGAAACAGATTTATCAGAATATCACAAAGGTACGGATGGGCTTTATTATGCGGACTATATAGCCCCAAATAAAGCCGAAACATTTATCGGAAAACTTGTGAGTACCGAATGGTGGCATCACAGAGGGCAGTTTGCCCTAATATGCAACTTCCGAACAGAAGACAGACGGAGGATTGCCTTATTCGCTTTTCAAAAACATACCGGTTTTTACGGACCAAGATACGGGAATGTTAATTTCAAAACAGTGGAGAAGGGCACTCTTTGGCAATGTGAAATCCAAATGACCCGGACGAGACGTTGTACTTGGGCGCGTGCCAGGCAGATAAAGAAATGAAGCGAAATAGGGAAAAGAAATCAATATAAATATTTTTAATCATGTGCCTATGAAATCTTCAAACTACTTAAAAAAAATATACGGGAATCCGACAGATGAAAAATATACACCGGGATATGGTGTATTACCCATTATCAAATATATACCTGAAGGCAAGATAGTCTGGTGTCCTTTCGATACGAAGCACAGTGAGTTTGTGCAGAAATTCAAGGATGCCGGTTTCCATGTCGTGTATTCCCATATCTATAACGGACAGGATTTTTTCAACTATGAACCGTCCCAATGGGATATACTCGTATCCAATCCTCCTTTCAGCCGGAAAGTGGAAGTCTTCGAACGCTGTCTGAAACTCGGAAAACCATTCGCCTTGCTGATGTCCAACTATTGGCTGAACAACGTAACACCCTGCCGACTTTTCCAGAATACTGATCTGGAATTACTCATGTTCGATAAACGTATTCAGTTCGGAAAAGGGAAAAACGTACCGTTCAACAGCAGCTATTTCTGCCATAAAATACTTCCGAAACAAATCATATTCGAACAGATAGATGTTACGGACAAATCTCCAAGTTGTATGCAGGATGACATCCCAGATAAGGCAAATATCAATCCGCAAGAGAATAAAGCAATCATGAATTTTCAATTATAACTCTGTATTTCAATGAAATACCCATGAGATAAAAAATCACGCCCAAGAGAATGTAAATAGTCA
>DXLO01000067.1 GCA_019414665.1 Bacteroides sp.
CGATACCACGCTTTTCCGGGTAGTGCTTCACTTGCTGGTCATATTCACAGAACAGTTTTTCGCCACTCTGGTAAGCAGCGGCGGCAACCGCAGACTGCCGCTGACTGCGCTGAACAATCGTGATTTCGTTGTGTGGACAGGGCATTTCGTGTCCCTCCTTTCGCTAATTGGTGGACGGGGTGGCGTTTTACCACCTCATTTTGGGCAGAAAAAAAGCAGGAAACCTTTCTTTCAGATTTCCTGCTCGGTGTGCCGCTGTGTGGGCGGCGGGTATTTAGTTGTAAAAGTTCGGGACAAGTTGACCCGATGTGAAGCTGACGAACTGGAATTTATTTGTTGTTATTTTCTATCAATCCCCAAAACATCATAGTATTCATCACTATACTCAATGCCACTATTGTCAAAGCGAGATTGCAGTTCTTTTACATAGTCATAAGGGTTATCAATAGGGGAAATTTCTAATTCTGTTTCAAGATAACTTAATGTCGCTTTCTGTTCCTCTGTGCGGATTGCTTCTTCCTCTTTGAGGTGTTTTTCAAATTTGTCTTTGTCCATCCAAATAATCTGCTCAATAGGATTAGTAGAACCACAAGCAAGAATAAGTCTCATAAAATCCTCAAAGGTTCTTGCCAGTGGATAAACAAAAACATCTGCACAAGTATCAGGATTGCAGGCAAAAACCATTTCCCCATACGGCTCAATAAAGCAATACATAATACTTCCTTCAAAACCTATTGCCTTTGCATTGGTCGGATAGCAGAAGTAAGAATAAATATCTTCAACTTGTTCAAGACAAATCAAAGAGCCATTTATATTCAGTTCTTTGTATTGGTCAAAAAGTGTTTCCATTTTATCACACTCCTTTACAACTTCTAATTTTTCAGTTCTACAAGTTGGAAGTTGTCGCTATGAAATTTCTTTTTCATCATCTCTTGGTGGTCGGACATAACATAACATTTCTTTTTCACAAGCACCAAATTTTGAGAAATTGGATTTCGCTTCTTTTAGCGTTATTCCATGATTAGAGTCGCTTGGTTCGTTATCAGAAGCAATGAACGGGTCATTCTCCCAAAAACAAACGGGGCAAATATACCCACAATCTTCATTTGCCGGAACATTATAGGTAAAATATCCGCAGCAAGGACATTGGTATTTTTTCATATAAACCTCACGTTTAAGCCTTGACCTCAAATTCCTGATTTATTTCTGACTTTATTATACTTCATCGATTATCGAAAAGATAGCATATTTTATGAAACTTGTCGGCTGGGAACAGCTTGCACCGCAAGGTGTCCCCAACAGGCAAGTCCACAAAAGGGTAGCTGGCGGCAGCCAGCGCAGGGGAAGTGTAGCGTCCCCTGTATGATTTGGAGCAGACCATGACTGCGGAAAATCACAGCCCTCCGGCGAGGAGCCTTCGGAGAACGCAATGCACCAACCTCTGGGTGGTGTATAATTGCGCCCTTAGTAAACTAAGGGGTTTCCGGCTTCTCCCGTTCCAGCAGTTTTTTCAATAGTTCCTGCGTGTCCTGCCTGTGAAAAATGAGTTTCAACAACAGCATGACATCATCATCTGTCAGGCGTTCCGGCTCTTGCAGAAAACTTTCCAGCATACCGCCACGAGTACAGAGCCGGTGCGTCCGTTCCTTTCGGGTAAGCTGCTTTAACTGGTGCTGCAATGCCTTTTCATCATTGATGGCTTTCCGCAGTTTCTTTTCGCTTTTCTCCAACTCCCGATTGAGTTTTTCCAGCTTTGAGGTATCAGGCAAGGGCAGCGTCCTCCTTTCCCGGTATCAGCACATAAATCCTGTTTGGTTCTCCAACGCCCTGACGCACCCGCATGATAAGTCCGGCGTTTTCCAGTTCATTCAGAGAACGCTTGACCGTCATGGGGCTGCGGGACAGGACTGCGGCAATGGCTGTGACAGGGAAGCAGACAAACAGGATTCCGTTCTCGTCCTCCTGCCCTTTGGATAGCATAGCGTCCAGCATCCGGCAGTACATGACCTTTGCGGTGCTGCTGACTGGAAATCCTGTCAACGCTCTGGGAAATGGCATACAGGGCGGCAATGGTGTGTCTATCGTCATAAATTCAAAATTCATTCGGTGTGTTCCTCCTTTTTCTTTGCTCGTTTGGATAAATAACGGGGGCAGTCAATCACAACCGCCCGGAAGCTCTGCTTGCACCCATGCTGGCATTTCCGGCATAATTCGTTGTAAGTGACACGCCCCCGGTCATTGAGGTAAAAGGAAAGCTCATGCTTCCTCTTTTTGCTCATTCTCGGCATATTGCGCTTCCTCCCGTTTTAGTGTATGGTTTCGGGGCGATTTTCGGCAAAATTACAGCCATAGAGCCGCTTAAAATCTCCCGAAGTATCAGCGATAGGGTAGACTATCCCCCTATCAGATTGTCGTGTTTCGGTATCATTTCGGTGTCAGTTCGCCAGTTCTCCCCGGTGTCGTTCCTCCCCTGAATCTCACAGCGGCGTATCGCTCCCTTTGGTATGCTCGTTTCGGTCAGGGTTCCTCCACATCCCTGCCAAAAGTCATGGCGCTACATCGCCGGGGAAGCATATCCCACACAGGCTGGTCATTCGATTGGAATAATCCATCGATGAACTACCTGTATCATAGAACATTTTTGTGCCCTGTGCCGTATGTCCACAAAGTAGGAATTAGGGGTAAAAATCAGAAATTTCCACGATTGCGGAAAGTGTGATATAATCCAGATAAGCGGCAGCAATGAAACCATTGGAAAGGAGCGTGCGCCCATGAAAGGAGCAACAAGCATACAGGAACGCCTTTGGGAACTCCGCAAGGACAAAGGCTTAAATCTGGAAGAACTATCAAAGCTGACGGGCATTTCCAAATCTGCTCTCGGAAGTTATGAAAAAGAGGATTTTAAGGAAATCAATCATGGCAACCTTATCACGCTGGCAGACTTCTATGGGGTCTCTGTTGATTATCTACTGTGCCGGATAGAGAACAGGGAGCAGATCAACACACCATTGACGGAGTTGCATTTGAATGATGAGATGGTGGCACTGCTGAAAAGCGGTCGGATTAACAACCGTCTGCTCTGTGAGCTTGCTACACATAAAGATTTTATCAAGTTTCTTGCAGACATTGAGATTTATGTGGACGGGATTGCTACCATGCAGATTCAAAACCTCAATGCACTTGTCGATACCGTCCGGCATGAAATCATTGAACGGTATCGCCCAGGCGAAGATGACCCGCATTTGAAAGTGCTGCAAGCCGCCCATATCAGTGATGATGAGTATTTCAGTCACATGGTTCTGGATGACCTCAACCTGATTATCCGGGATATTCGGGAAGCCCACAAAAAGGACAGTGAGAGTGCGCCCCAGACCACCGTTGCCGATGAACTGAAAGAAAATCTGGAAGCGGTCGAAAATTTCAAGGGCAGCCGGGATGAAAAGCTGGTTGTCCTTTACTGCAAGCAGCTCGGTATCAACTATAAAAATCTGTCAGACGAAGAATTTCGCTGGCTGATTCGGATTCTCAAAAAATCAAAGAAAATGGGAACGCCTATCAGCCAGAGGAAAAAACGGTAAAAAAAACCGCTGTTGCATGGTTGGGGTGCCTTCCATGTAGCAGCGGTTCTTGCTGTGGTTATTATTTCATTCGTTTTCTTAATATCCGGCGATAATTTGTTTCTCCCTTTGGTGCGTCCTGTATAATTTCCAACACACCATCTTCAAGCATTTTATCAATGCGATTAGAAATCCATACATCACTAATTCCAAGTTGATATTTTCCTAAAACATTACCTATAACAATAGCCATTTTGAATTGCTCTGGCTGTTCCGCAATTTCACGAAGAATGAAACTATCATATATATCTTCTGAAACACTTTGCAATTTACCATTTAGCATTGCACGCAAAGGTGCATTTTCATTTTGAAGTTGATTCCATTTCATAGCACAAGCTGAAAGAAATACAGGCTTAGCTTTTTCTTGTAGAGTTATATATTTTCCCCATTCGCCAGGAGAAACCTCACCCCATGCTATTTTGGATGTCATAGTATTTTCTTTTCCATATTCCCAGGCAGGTAACTTAACCAAATAAATTGTTGTCTGACAGTTTAATGGTCGAAGTTGTTTCATAAGCCAGTACATACCGCAAAGTTCATCCGGATTATAGCTATACCAAATACGAACTTCTTCCCCAGCTACATATCGTTCAATAACCGAAGACAATGTAGTTTTAATTTTCTGTATTTTTTCTTCAACCTGATAGTCTAAATCCTCTACAAACCAGACAGACAGCATTTTCTTGAGAACATTTTTCCGCTGTTCGCCAATTCCATTATCAGAAATATCTCCCACACTAAGAGCCATATCAAAACAATAAACATCACTGCTCTTGCCTCCCAATGGAATAGCATTCTCCCAAGCAATATGTTCTTGTTCCTGTGCTTGAATTTGTGCTTCTTTCATTTCATCTGAAGATGGAACACTCCCATCTTCGTGCCTCATAAAGACCGAAACTGCACTTCCTCTATACTTTCCCTTACCGTAAGTTTGGGCAATTTTCAAACTTCCACAGGCACTTTCACCAAATACAATTTCAATCATCTTATATACCTCCGATTTAATTACTCCCGTATGAATAAATTATATCATGCAAAACAATTTCTTCTGCCCGGTTGTGAATGTTATTACAACGCTGCACCCATTCCATTTGTTGAGTTCGCTTCAATTCCTCTGTCACGCCCTCGGTGGCTTTCATCTGCTCCATGATAGTGTCTAACCGTTCCTGTGCCTGTTCGTTCAGGTCTGCAAGATATGTCCACAATTCTCCGGTCAGTATCAATGTGTTCAATCTGGCTGGGTGGACTTCTCTTAAATATTCCCGGTGCATCCGTCCGTACTTTCCGATGGGGCGGTGTTCTTCCGGCAGCTTCAAGTCTGGGATGTAGTAATCTCCGACAAGGATATAATCAATTCCGTTTTCTGTTATTCTTGGTTTCAATTCGCTCATGTTCCTTACCTCCTGTGGAAGCAGGCTCGTCTGGTACTAACTCAATCACATCGGTAATCTCACAATTCAGCGTTTCGCAGATACGGGCTAATGTATCCATGCTGATGTGCTTTCCCTCTTTGCTCATGTTGGCAATCATATTCGTTGTCATACCAGCGGCAAGCCTTAAATCCTCTTTTCTCATATCACGCTCTAACAGTGTGTGCCAGAGTGGTTTATAGCTGATGTGCATATTGTTTTCCTGCCTTTCTATCCATACCACCGGGGCGGCTGCCCCGGCAGGAACTTTTCTCTTATTATAGCACCAATCTTGTGTAATCACAATTTATTCTTGTATCCTGCCGCTGATACCGTCTGGATTGTGCTTTTCCTTTCTTTTTGTTCCCTTTAATTAGCCATAAACTGTTTCATACCCTGGCTTTTGGAAGCAGGGTTGTCCTGGCCGTAATCTTCCAGAAGGTTGATAACGCCCCAGATACCAAGACCTGCGCCTAGGGCCACTACGAGAGTCTGCAAAACACCAACTGCACTGTTGAAAAATTCCATAAAATAATCCTCCTAAAAAATGTTTTTGATTTTAGGTTAAGTTGTTGCGTCAATCTCGTACACATCGAAGGTGTCCGTGGGTTTTACCACGGCACGCTGCTTCTTCATGTACCGTTCCATGTCAAAGACATTTTTAGGGTCGGCGTCGGCCGTGTATCTGTAATTCGGGTGCCGGGTGAGGTCGTACTTGTCCGAAAGGAACGGGCGCACGCCCCGCAGCATGAAGATACACTTGCCGCCGTCCATCACTGCCAATTCGTCCTGGGTCATCAACTCCTTTCCTAATTTCTGATAACTGAGGCCATGGGAAACCTGACTGCCCCGGTTTTCGGACTGGTTATAGAGATCAATGGTCTCTTTCCCCAGCAGCTCCGAAATTTCCTTGAGGGTGGATTTCTCCTTGCCTCCCAAAAACAAAGTGCTGTCACAGTTGCCGATGATGGTGTCGGCGTTGTCCTTGTACAAAGCCTTTAGCTGGCTTTGGGCTTGCAGCACCATACAGGCGGAGATCTCGCGGCTGCGGATGGTAGCCATGAGCTTTTCAAGGTTCGGTATCTGCCCGATGTTGGCGCACTCGTCGATGAGGCAGCGCACATGGACGGGGAGCCTTCCGCCGTACACGTCGTCGGCCTTTTCGCACAGCAGGTTGAATAACTGGCTGTAAATCATGGAAATGAGGAAATTGAAGGTGCTGTCGGTGTCGCTCATGATGAGAAACAGCGCCGTTTTCCGGTCGCCCAGGGTATCCAGCTCCAGCTCGTCGTACATGGTGATCTCCCGCAGCTCCTGGATATCGAAGGGCGCAAGGCGCGCGCCGCAGGAAATATTGATCGACTTAGCTGTTTTGCCAGAGACGAAAAGTCAAGGACTTTTTCATCAAATTCACAAAGAAGTCACATTTTGCGGACTTCCTCACGGAGCAGACGCTTGATTTTGTCCTC
>DXLO01000068.1 GCA_019414665.1 Bacteroides sp.
TTTAGTGCTATCTTATGTTATCCGTCACTTCCGATTTTAAACATAGGAACTATTTAAGAGGTATATTACGTCCATATTTATTAAGGTATTCCATCATGCATTTTGCTTCCTCATGCGAAGCCATGTTGCGGTCGTCGTAGTAACGGGAATCATCTGCCATAACCTTAATACATTCCTTGATCAGTCTGTACAGGCTCTGTTGCAGCGTGGGATGCATTGTAGGAATTGCAGCCGCAAAGCGTTTCGGATTGAAAGAAAAACTGTTTACCGCCATTTCCCAATCCTTGGCAAGGCGGAATTCTTTAGATTCCTGAATGTTTTTGTCCATAGTTGATTCTATTATTAAATTTGAAAACTCGTTTGTTTTTTCCCTAAGTTCGGCTTCCTTATTACCGGAACCGCTTCGGGTTTTATGGTGCGAGAAATGTCTGCCGTAAAAGCCTATTCCGACGTTTTTTCTTGATAAAATACTCTTGCCCGGCAAGGAAGATTTTATCAAGAAATTCATTTCAAAAACGTGAGGAGCAGGCGCGGCTGACTAAATTTGCACCTGATAAAACCAATGCGGTGACAAAGGAAGGGCGAAAGAAAAAAACGAAATCCAGTAACTTCTCTATAAAAGGGAAAAATATAATAGGACAAGGGTGGCGGTGGGGAAATGTGACGGATGGTGTATAAATGGAGAATTTATAAAGGTTCCCGGAGCGGCCGATGGCAGAAGACTGCTCGTGCCGGATTCCGTCATCAGCCACAGATCCGGACCGAGATGATTCCAGTAGCCACAGGCTACCGGAAGACAAGGAGGTAGATAAAAAAGAACATTCCACACATAAAACAGGGAATAATATAACAGTTTACCGGGACGGCCGATGACGGATGACTGCTTGCGCTGTCAGTAGGAATCAGCCAAAATCCCGGAGCGTATTGTTTCAGCAGCCAAAAGCTGCCGAAAGACAAGAAGCCGGTAAAAAAGGAGAGCCAGAACACTGGCGTATATACAAGAGGAGCTATTATAAAGGTTCCCGGAGCGGCCGATGGCAGAAGACAGCTCGTGCCGGATTCCGTCATCAGCCATAGATCCGGACCTGGTATCTCCTGTAGTCAAAGGCTACCGGAGAAAAAACAGGTAGATAAAAAAGTGATTCGGGCAGTAACAGGAGAAACCGGTACAAAAAAATACAAGACGGATTTCTCCGTCCTGTATCTGAAACAAATTATGAATTATGGTCAGGCAGCAGCCTCTTGAGACTGAGGCTGTTGTTCGGTAGTATCACTTTCAGAATGTTCTGTCTCCTGCTTTGCCTGTTCCTGTACCTGCAGAACAGCTTTCTTTTCCTCGATACGCTGGTGGCGTTTTTCGTACACCTCGTCATGCGAACCCTTGATTTCTGCCAATGCTTCGGGCATGTGCTTCTGTGCAAATTCAAGCAACAGGTCGGCTACGGCATTATTTCCGTATGCGTTACTCTTGAAATTGGCTATCAGATAATCCCTGCGGATAACAGCCTTTGCCTTTGGAGTAAGATTGGCTATGATATTCAGTTTATTCTCGTCTGACAAATACCGGATGTCTTCATTCTCTATGCCAACTGTTGCGAAATGCTCTTTGCGAAGCGATGAAAGCAGGAAGAAATATATCATTTTGTCTTCTTCTGCTCCAAATTTAGCTTCTGTCACGTCAACTTCGAAAATCCGTCTCTTGGTATCTTCTATGGTCTTTTCACGTGCAATTTCCTTGTTGCGCTTGTCCTGCTTTTCCAATTTTTGTATTGGTGACAGCTGTTCCTGCCCTGCAGTCTGTCCGCAGACTGAACTTTGTGTTGCCACTTCCACATAGCACATGGAAATATCTTTCTGACCTATCTGGGCGTACAGGCTTATCTCTCCCTCTTCGTTTCTGCGAACCAGTTCCTTGCATTCTTCCATATAGTCGTTAACTTCCTGGTCGTACTCCAGCTTGGCTTCTCTGAACGCATCTTCCGTTTCATAGTCAGAGGCCTGCGGTTCTTCCGGCAATTCGGGGTATTGGTAACGTCTGCCTGAAAGTTCAGTGACTTCATAGCCCAACTCTTTAAGGCGGTTTACTGCGTCTGCATCATAGCAGTATGGATTGTACCCAAGAGAAAGTAGCGGATGGGCACTTAACGCCTGAACAGACTTTTCTACAATGAATGCCGTATTCATTTCAGCAAGACAACTGCGCTTTGCACAATTTCCACAACCACCCTCACAAAAGAGTGTCATGTTGTTCGTATTGTGCGGACATGACAGACAAAGTGTTTTGTCAAAATTGTAGCGGTCAAGGTCGGCCGTAAAGTCACGTTCTATGTTTTTCGCAACTTCGGTAGCTTTCATACCTCGCCAACTGCCATACATGATACCCTCTTTCAGATGTTTATCGAAAACTTCTCTCTGAATGTCTTCGCCATAACGGCAGATTTCACTCGCTACACTGATTGTCAGCTCGTCCTTTTCCAGAAGTTCCGCAATTTCGGGGATAAGGGCGGTAAATTTCAAGCGAGTGCGTATATAGGTTTCGTTCTTACCGAACTGCACGGCCAAAGACTGAATGTCGTGCCTACCGCTTTCAATAAGTTTCTGATATGCGTTTGCTTCCTCAATGGGTGTAACATCCTTTCTTTGCAGGTTCTCCGTTACCGCCATTTCCTCTGCCACCTCGTCCGATACGTTCAGTATGACCGCCGGAATTTCCGTCAATTCCGCTATAAGGGAAGCACGGTATCTGCGTTCTCCGAAAACTATTTCAAACTTTCCGCTTTCATCAATCGGGCGCACTCCTATAGGCTGCAAAACCCCTTGCTGACGGATGCTGTCTGCCAGTTCCGCAAGGCTCGCCTCGTCAAAATGCTTGCGTGGGTTGTAACCGCTCGGCTGAATGTCTGCCAATGCTACCATACTGATGTTCTTTTCTTCTACTGACTGCATACCTGTTTTTTCCATAATTCATTGAATTTTATTGTTAATAATATTTTTATTTTCCCTCTGGTCGGTTCCTTTTTGCCTGACCGCCTTGGGGTTTTATGGTGCATTACAAGGATGTCGGTACAGCCCATTCGACGTTTTTTTGAAGCAAAATACTCTTGCCAGGCAAGGAAGATTTTCCTTCAAAATACACTTCAAAACGGAAGAATCAGGCGCGACAGCCTACATTCGCACCCGATAAAACCTATGCGGTGGCAGACAAGGAATGACAACAGGCAATAATCGCAAATAGAACAGGAATTGGCCAGCGGCCTGTATAAAAGGCATCTGATAAAAGGAATGACGGCTTGGGCGGGTAAAAGAAACGGTCTGCCGGGCAAACAAAATGGGGACTCTTTCTGACTGTGACATTCCGTAGGTACGACGGATGGCACAAGCAGAATGTGTCACCGTTTGCCCATGACGCCGTCGGCCCGGAAAGGAAAGCTGCGGACAAAAGGCGGAATGTGCCGGAGCAACAACCAGGCAGGATGCCCATATAGCGGAATACCGGTTGTTTCGACAGGTCGAAGCTCCGGCATGAAGCGGTATGAAGCAGACTGCCGTTGATCGGGCACAGCCTTCCGTACCTTGAAGTGAAGGGCGGACCGCGGCACAGACATCATACCTTAATTTCGGGTAGGGAAAGCCGCATATAAAAGGAAGAAAATACAGGAAAGGTATCCATATAAAAGGACACTGGCAGGCAAGGCCATGAAGGCAGTCCCGTATGACCGCCTTCTCCTGCCTGTCAATCAACAAAGTTGAAATACCTGTCGCAAAGCTCTTTCTGCTTCATGAAGCGTTCGCTCTGATAAAAATCCACCTCGGGGTACTTGCAGAAACCGGAAACGGCGTATCTGCCGGTAGGGGTACATAATCCGTAAAGCATGAGCCAGTCGAGAACTTCTTCCCCGTTGTTGTTCGTGTCGATGAACTGACACCCGGCACTGCGTTCCGCACCAGGCAGATTGACCGTGATGACAGCTTCCGACTCAAATTCGTTACTGTCTTCTACATACGCCAACAATGCCAGACAAAGTGGTGTTCCGAGTCCATGCTGATAATACGTGACAAACGGAAAAACCCATTTTCCGTCCTTGCGTAACAACGTCAAAGTCTTGCCGTCAACAACCACTTCCCTTTCTCTGATTTCATTTTCCATAATGCTATCATTTTTTAAGTTTACTTTTTTCTTTCCCTGCTTTCGGTCCTTAAAGACCTTCGCCGGATTTATTTTTCCGCATCACGAAAGTGATAACGGCAACCGGACAAATCTGGCGACAGAAATACGCTTCTCCCCGAGAAGGAAGATTTCCGTCGGCCACCGCAGGCCGTGAGGATTTGCAAGGTACAGCTGTTATCCGTTACTTTCGCGGAACAATAAGCCGGAAGGTCAGGACGGACTGCAAGGACAAAGATATAAAAGGATTGAAAGACAGATATAAAGGGAGGCGATAAAAAGGGAAAAGGAGGATAAAAAAGGCAGATGCCAGCCTATAAAAGTCAGACGGGCCCCGGCAGGTCGGAACACAGGAAAACCTGCCCGATCATCACGACCGGACAGGCAAAAGGTTAAATCAATGAATCACGGTCAGGCAGCCCTGACAGTATTTTCTTCTTCGGGAACTTCGGACTGCGGACGCTCGGCTTCCTTGAGTGCCTCGTCAATCCGTTGCTGCAAGTCCCTACATTCCTGCTTCAAGCGTTCCAGTTCTTCCGCCTTGCTCCACTTCCGGGCGGTGATTTCCTGCAAGGTCGGTATTTCGTGCTGCAGCATGGCTATCTGTTTCTGCTGCTTCTCTATCAAAGACGGCATCCTTTCAAGTGCGGCCTGCGGGTATCGTGCCGATTCGGCAAATCCCAACGGCAGGGCTCCCGACACGCCACAGCGGTATTTCAGTCCGCTTACGCCCTCGACAAAGAAAGCGTTACGGTCGAACGAGCCGGAAAGGGTGTACTCGCTGCGGACAAGCAGATTCAGCCCCATATAGCTGCCAATGGTACGGTAAGCCTCGCCCCTGTATGTCTTGGCTATGCGGTGCAGTTCACGGCCTGTCTCTTCCCGGGTAGCCTGCGGCAGATTGAGCAACAGCGTTTCCCTGTTGCCGCTATAGGATGCGATATACTTCATGTCCTGCTCGACCTGCGCCACGATGCGCTCTGCCTTGCCGACAGCTTCCGTGTTGGCCGCAATCTTACGCTCGGCACGGATGCGCTTTTTCTTGAATATGGCCTGTTCTTTCTCCAATTGCATGATTTTGTTGTCGAGCTTGGCCTTGTTCAAAAGGTCGGTATTTCCTGAAAGGATAGCCACGAACTCGGCAAAGTTCATTCCGCTGTCCTCGTCCATGCTATCCTCGTCAATGCGGCGCACGGCGATAGTGCCGTTGTTTATCTGGTTGATGAACATCTGCTTGTTTTTAAGCAGGTTGAACTTGTAGGCATCGAGCGTCTTTTCCGTTCCGTAGATTACAATATCCACCACGTTACCGCCCCAGAGTTTCACGGTGTTGCCCTTGCGTACCGCACGACCGTTGCGCTGCTCCATGTCGGCAGGTCTATCGGGTAGGTCAAGGGCATTACTGCCCTCTTCCCCCCTCAGAACCGTACGTGAG
>DXLO01000069.1 GCA_019414665.1 Bacteroides sp.
TTTCCGGTAATATCAATCAGGTGGTACGGGTGGACAGCGTGGTCTGCGACTTTTCCGGATACCCCTACAGGGCCAGGACGTATGCCCGCCAGATGATTATCCGTGAGAGTAATGTGACGGAACGTTCGCTGGTGACTGACTGCCAGCTTCAGAATACGTCCCGTTCCGATGACAACCCCAACGGCTTTATCATCGAACATCTGACCATACTGGAAAACAAGGACATAAGGAGCGTAGAGCGATGAAAAGGAACCTGACGAGACAGGCGGACCTTCAACTCAGGAGGTTCTGCCACAGACTTACCGTTAAACAGCGCAAGGCCGTTCTCTGGATACTGTTTGTCCCGTTTGCCGCCGCATGTGTCTATACGGCATGCAGACCGTTTATAGGCAGTAAGAACAGGGAGTCCGGAATGGAATTTATGGAAAAGGATTCACTCCGTATGGAGTTCATTCAATCTATTGTAAGAAATGGAGAAAGAAAAAGTCAAGAAAGTAATGGAACGGCTGATGAAACCGTTCAGGCTCCGGTCTTCAAAGGACAGGAAGCCACTGAGTGAGGAACAGAAACGCAAACGCGCCGGATTTGTGGTGTATCCGCTGATGTTCCTGCTGTGTCTGGGAAGTTTCTATCTGATATTCTCACCTTCCGGGCAGGAACGGGAGCGGCAGGATAAAGGACAGGGATTCAATACGGAAATCCCTTCTCCCGAGGACAGCCGCCTGGAAGGGAACAAGAAGGATGCCTATGAAAAGGCTCTGATGGAACAGGAAAGCAGGAAAAGGAAGACATTCTTTGAAGCTGCGGAGTCCATGTTTGCCAAAGAGGAACGGAAAGACAGTGTTGTCCGTCTTCCCGATAACATTCCACCGGAGAGGCAAACAAACATGGGAACGGAAACAGAAAAAGGTAATGCCGGACCGGTCAGTTCCTCGGCCGGAGCCTACCGTGAGATAAACCGTACGCTGGGAAGCATCTATGAACCGCGGACCGATCCGGAAAAGGAAAGGCTTCAGGAAAGGATTGAGGAACTGGAGCGTATGCAGCAACAGCAGCAGAAGCAGGAGTCACTGTCAGGCATGGAGGAAAAAATGGCCCTGATGGAAAAATCCTACGAACTGGCCGCCAAATACAATAACCGTCAGGCAGTGGAGACTCCTTCTCCCGTCAGAAAAGCGGAGGACAAAAAAGCCATACCGGTGAAACAGGTTCACAATGAGGTGGTATCCTCGCTTTCCAGACCTATGAGCGACGAAGAGTTCATATCCGCCTTTTCGGGAGAACGCAATGCCGGTTTCAATACGGCTGTCGGCCGGAAGACCGTAACGGAAGGCAATACCATTGCTGCCTGTGTACACGGTACGCAGACCGTATCCGACGGACAGGCTTTGCGACTGCGGCTTACCGAGCCTATGTCCGTTGCCGGACGTTTCATACCAAAAGGGACCGTACTGGTAGGTGGCACACGCATACAGGGTGAACGGCTGGAAATCATGGTCAATGCCGTGGAATACAAGGGAACTATCCTGCCGGTGGAGCTGGAAGTCTATGATCTTGACGGACAGCAGGGAATTCTGGTGCCGGGTTCACTGGAATATGACGCTGCCAGAGAGATTGCCGCCAACATGGGAACCTCGATGAACAGCAGTATCAACATTTCCACCGATGCCGGGGCGCAGATTGCCTCCGATCTGGGAAAAGGTGTGATACAGGGCGTTTCCCAGTACATATCCAAACGGATGCGTACGGTAAAGATTACTTTGAAGGCCGGACACCGGGTACTGCTCCATTCACCGGAGAAATGAAATACAGGAAACTATGAAAGAAAAGACAACCATTAAACAAAAGCACATGAAGAAGATTCTGATGATGTTTGCCCTTTTACTGGGCGTATCGGCTGCCTGGGCGCAGCAGAGTAGCGGTGATTATTATGAGGGGCTGACCCGCAAGATCGGTTTCAGCCAGATGATTCCGCCGCACGGACTGGAAATAACGTATGACAAGACCGTCCATGTCATTTTCCCGGCTCCGGTCAAGTATGTGGATCTCGGTTCTACAAACCTGATAGCCGGCAAGGCCGACGGTGCCGAGAATGTAATCCGAGTAAAGGCCACGACACGCAATTTCAGGGAGGAGACCAATATGTCTGTAATAACCGAAGACGGGAACTTCTATACCTTCAACGTGAAGTATGCCGATGAGCCGCTGCTGCTGAATGTGGAGATGTGTGATTTCATCCATGACGGAGAATCGGTGAACCGTCCCAACAATGCCATGGAAATCTATCTGACCGAGCTGGATAACGAGTCACCCCGTCTGGTACGTCTTATCATGAAATCCGTGTATGAGAATGACAAGCGCCGTATCCGTCATATCGGCTGCAAGCGTTTCGGTATCCAGTATCTGCTCAAAGGACTGTACACCCATAATGACCTGCTTTATTTCCATACCCAGGTAAAGAACTCCTCGAATGTGCCCTTTGACGTGGATTTTATTACGTTCAAGGTGGTGGACAAAAAGGTGATGAAGCGTACGGCCATGCAGGAGCAGGTGATTTATCCGCTGCGTGCCTATAATTATGTGACATGTGTAAACGGCAGGGATTCGGAATGTACGGTATTCGCCCTTCCCAAGTTTACAATACCGGACGATAAGAAACTGGTTGTAGAGATGTATGAGAAACAGGGCGGCCGTCACCAGAGTTTTGAGGTGGTCAACGAAGACCTGGTGCGTGCGGAAACCATCAACGAACTGAAGGTACGATGAGAACGAAAGTATTGTATATGCTGGCATTGCTGCTTGTCCTTTCCGTGGGACAGGCAGAAGCCCAGCGGATTCTGCCAAGGATGCAGGGTGTGGAAATGCGTGGAGGTATGACTTCCGATAACGGATACTATATGGGAATGATACTTTCAAGTTATGCCAAAGGCGGGAACAAATGGGTATATGGAGCGGAATACCTGCATATGAAACACGGTTACCGTCATGTGACCATCCCTTCGGCGCAGTTTACGGCAGAAGGCGGATATTACCTGAATTTCCTTTCCGATGCGGGAAAAGTGTTCTTCCTCAATCTGGGAGGATCGGCACTGGCCGGATATGAGACGGTAAACTGGTCCGATAAAAAACTCTATGACGGGGCCACCCTGAAAAACGGCGATGCCTTTGTGTACGGCTGTGCCCTGACGCTGGAGATGGAACTGTACCTTGCCGACCGTGCGGCATTGACGGCTTCCTTGCGTGAGCGTTTCCTGTGGGGCGGAAGTCTCGGACATTGCCATACCCAGTATGGAATCGGCATCCGTTTTATGATAAATTAGCGGGTTATGGAACTGGAACAGATTAGACAGATTTCCATTGTCGGTTTTCTTGAAAATCTGGGGCATATGCCTGTATCCCGTAAAGGAAATGATGTCTGGTTCAGATCCCCTTTCAGAAATGAGAGAACCGCATCCTTCAAGGTGGATACGCAGCGGAATGTCTGGTTTGATTTTGGCCTCGGAAAGGGAGGTGACATCTTCCATCTTGCCGGAGAACTGACCGGAAGTACCGGTTTCATGGAACAGCTGGAGTTCCTTTCAGGGAAATCCGGCATCCTTCCCCTCCGGCCTTTACAGGAACGTAAGAAGATACCCCGCGTTTCCGGATTCGAGGACGTGAAAGTGACGGAACTGAGTCATGAGGCATTGAAAGGTTACCTGAAAGAGAGAGGTATTGATCCGGCCATAGCCGGGAGATTCTGCAAGGAAGTGAAATACGGAATACGGGGCAAACGGTATTTTGCCATAGGCTTCATGAACCGGAGCGGCGGTTATGAACTGCGCAACCCGATGTTCAAGGGCTGTATCTCTCCCAAGGACATTTCCTGTGTGTCCCTGTCCGGAAAGAAACAGGATATGTGCTGCGTGTTTGAAGGGTTTATAGATTTCCTTTCGGCATTGGTATTGTTGACTGTGAAGGACGAGGACTGCCTGGTGCTGAACTCTGTATCCAATCTGGAACGGTCGTATGGCGTTCTGGAGGGTTACGGCAGAATCCGGTGCTTTCTTGACCGTGACCGGGCCGGGATTACCGCACTGGAGACTTTGAACATACATTTCGGGAACAAGGTTACGGACTGTTCCGGTCTGTATGATGGATTTAAGGACTTGAATGAATATCTGACAAAAACAAAGGAAAACCAATGAAGACAGAAAAGAATATGAGAAAAGGATTTGGGCTGACAGGCAAGATAGCCATGTTCTGCATAGGTCTGGTCAGTCTTGTACTGACCTCGTGCGAATCCGAGCTGGAAATCCAGCAGAGTTATCCGTTTACCGTGGAAACAATGCCAGTTCCCAAGGAACTGAACAGGAATGAGACGGCGGAAATACGGTGTGAACTCAAAAGTGAGGGCGATTTTGACGGTACGGTCTATACGATCCGTTATTTCCAGTATGACGGGGAAGGTTCCCTTAAACTGGACAACGGTCTTGAATTCAAGCCGAATGACCGTTATCTGCTGGAGAACCGGAAGTTCAGGCTGTATTATACTTCACTATGTGACGAGACGCAGAACTTCATTGCCGTTGTCGAGGACAACTGGGGAAACATGACAGAAATGGAATTTGACTTCAACGATGCAGGTGATGAAGAGACGGATGCCGTGGAAGATTCATTGTCAGTTCAGGAAGGAGGGGCCCTATAATAACCGTAAGACTTCTAAGGTCAGTACTGCCATTGGTGGTACTGGCCATGACGGTAACTTCTTTGCGTGCACAGGAGAATGTAGAAGACTCACGTTGGGAAACGGCTGTCAGATGTATCAAGAAATATGAAGGATGGCATGGTCCGGAACATCATCCGTATGTTGCATACGGTCACCGTATCAGAAAAGGGGAAAAGTTTCCTGCCAGACTGACAGAAAGTGAGGGAGACAGCATTCTGAGAAAAGACCTGAAGGAAATGTGTGCATTGTTCCGACATCTGGGAAAGGATTCGCTTTTGGTTGCATGTCTGGCATACCAGGTGGGACCATATAAGTTGCTCGGTTATGGCAGGATGCCCAAAAGCACGTTGATAAGGAAACTGGAAGCCGGTAACCGGGACATTTATGCGGATTTCATACGATATTGTCACTATAAGGGAAAGAAAATTCCGTCAATAGAAAGGAGAAGAAAAGAAGAATACAGGTTATTGTTTATACAATGAAATACCCATGAGATAAAAAATCACGCCCAAGAGAATGTAAATAGTCA
>DXLO01000007.1 GCA_019414665.1 Bacteroides sp.
CTCTCCAAAACTCTTTTGTAAGAGTGCTTCCTTTCAAAAGCGATGCAAAGGTACGCATTATTTTGAAACCTGCAAATAAATTGCCGCTTTTTTGATTATTTTTTCTCATTATCGTAACTTTGCAAACGAAAACTTATTTGTTATACAGACTAAAATACAGTAATGATATACCCTCAAAATTTTGAACAGAAAATCGGATTTGATCAGATTCGTCAACTTTTAAAGACCAAATGTCTTAGCACATTGGGAGAAGAAAGAGTTGAGTCAATGGATTTTTCTGATAGCTACGATGAAATAAACCGCCGGTTAGAGCAAGTGACGGAATTTGTACGTATCATTCAAGAAGAAGATGATTTTCCCAGTCAGTATTTTTTTGATGTACGCCCATCACTCAAACGTATCCGTGTAGAAGGCATGTATATGGATGAACAAGAATTGTTCGACCTACGTCGTTCATTGGAAACAATACGTGATATCGTACGTTTCCTGCAACAAACGGATGATGAGTTGGCTGACGATGATGAAGTCCACTCTCCATATCCTGCTTTATATGAGCTTGCGGGAGATATCATGGTTTTCCCCCAACTCATTACACGCATAAACAACATTCTCGATAAATTCGGAAAAATAAAAGATAATGCATCTCCAGAATTACTGCGTATCCGACGTGAACTGGCATCTACGACGGGAAGTATATCACGGAGTTTGAATAATATTTTACGAATGGCTCAATCGGAAGGTTACGTCGATAAAGATGTAACTCCTACGATGCGCGATGGACGACTTGTCATTCCAGTTGCTCCGGGTATGAAAAGAAAAATACGAGGAATCGTTCATGATGAATCGGCTACCGGAAAAACAGTCTTCATCGAACCAGCTGAAGTTGTAGAAGCCAACAACCGTATCCGTGAACTGGAGGGAGAAGAGCGACGTGAAATCATCCGTATACTTACCGAGTTTTCGGCAACTGTACGCCCACAAGTTCCTGCGATTCTACAATCGTATGAGTTTTTAGCTAAAATAGATTTTATCCGTTCTAAAGCTCTTTTTGGAATCGACATCAAAGGCGTAAAACCTTCTTTCGAAAGCAAACAGGCCATAGATTGGTTCGAAGCTGTACATCCGCTTCTTCAAATGTCACTTGCCAAACATAATAAGAAAGTTGTACCACTCGACATTGTATTGACAACGGAGCAACGGATTCTATTAATTTCGGGTCCTAATGCCGGAGGTAAGTCTGTATGTTTGAAAACTGTCGGCTTGTTGCAATACATGCTTCAATGTGGTATGCTTGTATCAATGAATGAGCGGAGTCATGCGGGTATTTTTCATAGTATATTCATCGATATCGGTGACGAACAGAGCATCGAGGATGATTTGAGTACTTATTCTTCACATTTGACAAATATGAAGAATATGATGAAGTATTGCAATGAAAAGAGTCTGATATTGATCGATGAATTTGGAGGAGGAACAGAGCCACAAATCGGAGGAGCCATAGCAGAAGCTGTACTGAAACGCTTTAATGCTAAAAAGACGTTTGGAGTCATTACAACTCACTATCAGAACCTGAAACATTTTGCAGAAGATCATGAAGGAGTGGTAAACGGAGCCATGTTGTACGATCGTCACGAGATGCGTGCCCTGTTTCAGTTACAGATTGGTAATCCGGGAAGTTCTTTTGCCGTAGAAATAGCACGTAAAATCGGACTTCCGGAAGAAGTCATAGCAGATGCTTCTGAAATTGTGGGAAGCGAATATATACAAAGCGACAAGTATCTGCAAGATATCGTACGTGACAAACGATACTGGGAAACTAAACGCCAGAATATCCGCAAGCGAGAAAAAGTAATGGAAGACACCATTGCACGCTACGAAAGAGAACTGGAAGAACTGGAAAAAAGTCGTAAGGAGATTCTGAAAAAAGCAAAGGAAGACGCCGAACACTTGTTGGAAGAATCGAATGCAAAGATAGAAAACACTATCCGTACCATAAAGGAAGCTCAGGCTGAAAAAGAACGTACTCGCATGGCACGTCAGGAATTGACTGATTTCCGCCAGCAGGTAGAAGCCGCAGACAAAGCAGCTTTAGAAGAAAAGATAGCACGCAAGATGGAGAAATTGCGTGAGAAGCAGGAACGAAAGAAAGATAAGAAGAATAAGCAGGCTAATCAGCCAGCAGCTCAACCTGTCCCTAAAGTTGTTCCTATTCAAGCAGGCGACTATGTACGTATTAAAGGACAGACCAGTGTCGGACAGGTTATGGAACTGAACGGAAAGAACGCTGTAGTCATGTTCGGACTGATGAAAACAAACGTAAAAGCTGAACGTCTGGAACGTGCCGAAGCTCCCAAACAAAGCTTAAATACAACAAAAGCAACTTTCGTAAGCAGTGAAACACAAGAACGTATGTATGAAAAGAAGCTCAACTTCAAGCAAGATATCGATGTACGAGGAATGAGGGGCGACGAAGCTATACAAGCCGTAACTTATTTTATCGACGACGCCATATTGGTTGGAGTTAGCCGAGTACGTATCCTTCACGGAACTGGAACAGGCATCTTGCGTACACTTATCCGCCAATATCTTGCTACCGTACCCGGAGTCAAGCATTTTCAAGATGAACATGTACAATTTGGAGGAGCAGGCATTACGGTAGTTGATTTAAAATAAAAAAATCATATCTTTGTATTATGAAATCAATAAAAGAATTATATCGCATTGGTACAGGTCCCTCAAGTAGCCATACAATGGGACCTAGAAAAGCAGCCGAACAGTTCCTTGCCCGCCATCCGGAGGCAACATCTTTTCAGGTTACCCTATACGGAAGCCTTGCTGCTACCGGTAAAGGGCATATGACCGACGTCGCTATCTTAGACGTTCTTCAGCCTCACGCTCCTGTAGAGATTTTATGGAAACCTCATATTTTCTTTCCTTTCCATCCTAACGGAATGACTTTCAAATCGTTCGATAGCAACAAGAAACAAACTGAAGAGTGGACGGTATTCAGTGTAGGTGGAGGAGCTCTTGCCGAAGAAGGACATGACAAAAATGCCACGCCTGAAGTATACAATATGAATACCATGAACCAAATACTTTATTGGTGTGAACACACGGGCAGAAGCTATTGGGAATATGTAGAACAATGTGAAGGTCCCGAAATATGGAAATTCCTTGCTGAAGTGTGGGAAACAATGAAAGAAGCTATCCAGCGAGGTCTGGATGCCGAAGGAGTTCTTCCCGGTCCTCTTAACTTGCGTCGAAAAGCCTCTTCATATTATATCCGCGCTAAGGGATTTAAAGATTCTCTCCGTTCAAGAGGATTAGTTTTTGCTTATGCCCTTGCTGTCAGCGAAGAAAATGCTTCGGGAGGAAAAATCGTAACTGCACCTACCTGTGGAGCATGTGGAGTAGTGCCAGCTGTATTATATCATTTGCAAAAAAGCCGTGACTTTAGCGATGCTCGCATCCTGCGTGCACTGGCAACAGCCGGATTGGTAGGAAATATCGTAAAATACAATGCTTCCATTTCAGGAGCCGAAGCTGGATGTCAGGCCGAAGTTGGAGTAGCTTGCTCCATGGCTTCAGCAGCAGCCAGCCAATTATTCGGAGGAAGTCCGGCACAAATTGAATATGCAGCAGAGATGGGATTGGAACATCACCTGGGAATGACGTGCGACCCTGTATGTGGACTGGTACAGATTCCTTGTATCGAACGCAATGCTTATGCAGCCGCCCGCGCTCTTGACGCTAATATTTATTCAGCATTTACAGACGGACATCACCGCGTATCGTTCGATAAGGTAGTAGAGGTTATGAAACAAACCGGTCATGACCTGCCTTCACTTTATAAAGAAACCAGTGAAGGAGGATTAGCAAAGAACTACCAGCCAATGGAATAAAGGATATTAATCTCTTTAGCCAGAATTTTCCTTAAAAGCTTTTCAGAAGAACATAAAGCGACTTTTAAAGAAAGTTCTGGCTAACTTTTTATAAACAATAAGATGAAATTATACAAGGTTTATTTATTCGACTTCGACTATACACTTGCAGACTCTTCCCGAGGTATCGTAATGTGCTTCCGCAATGTATTGGAACGTCATCAGCATACTGGAATAACAGATGATGAAATTAAACGAACTATCGGAAAGACTCTACAGGAATCATTTTCTATCCTGACAGGAATAACAGATGCCGATACACTGGAAGCATATAAAAAGGAATACGTAAAAGAGGCTGACGTACATATGACAGTCAACACCTTTCTTTTTCCGGAAACAGAAGAAGTGCTCACCCGCTTAAAAACACGTGGAGCCAAAATAGGAATTATTTCCACCAAATACCGCTATCGTATCATGGAGTTACTAAGCAAGAAACTACCATCAAACTTTCTCGATATCATCGTAGGAGGAGAAGATGTAAAAGAGCCTAAACCTTCTCCCGAAGGAGTTTTGCTTACAATAAAAGAATTAGGATGCAACAAGGAAGAAGTATTATATATAGGAGACAGTATTGTAGATGCTGAAACAGCTCAATCGGCACAAGTTGACTTTGCCGGAGTGCTACATGGGGCTACAACCCGAGAAGAACTTTCGGCTTATCCGCACGTAGAAATAATGAAAAGCTTGTCTGAACTCTAAAAAAATCAGATAATTTCTTGCTAAACTATTGGTTATATGAACAAAAACCTGTACCTTTGCACCCGATTTTAATCCGTGGAGGTAGAAAAGCAACCGAATGAGAACGGTTCACCTTGCGGAAGAAACCCGTTTAATATATATTTAAAATGTACGTAATTGTAGAAATTAACGGTCAGCAGTTCAAAGCTGAAGAAGGCAAAAAACTGTTTGTTCACCACATTCAGAATGCTGAAAACGGTGCAACTGTTGAATTTGACAAAGTTTTGTTGGTAGACAACAACGGTACTGTTACAGTAGGTGCTCCTACCGTAGAAGGTGCAAAAGTGGTATGCGAAGTAGTTTCTCACTTGGTAAAAGGTGATAAAGTATTGGTATTCCACAAGAAGAGAAGAAAAGGTTACAGAAAACTGAACGGTCACCGTCAGCAGTTTACTGAATTGACTATCAAACAAGTTATTGCTTAATCATTAAAAACGTAGAAAGAAATGGCACATAAGAAAGGTGTAGGTAGTTCTAAGAACGGCCGTGAGTCAGCTAGTAAGAGATTAGGCGTAAAGATATTCGGTGGTTCAGCTTGCAAGGCTGGTAACATCATTGTTCGTCAAAGAGGAACAGTTCACAACCCAGGTGAAAACGTAGGTATGGGTAGCGATCATACTCTTTACGCATTGGTAGATGGTACAGTATGTTTCAAGAAAGGTCGCGAAGACAAGAGCTTCGTATCTGTAATCCCTGCTGAAGCATAAACTTTATACCACAAAGGAATCAAAAGAAGATATTCTTTTTAATAAAGAATATCTTCTTTTTTTATATACATACACAAAGAAAAACAGATTTCTATCAAAAAAAATCAGGGAAAAGCTATTCTTATAAGAACTAACTTTTCCCTGATTTAAATATCCTTATTATTCTCTCCTTTATCATTCAGCAGGAGTTGCTTCTACAAAATCAGACTCACCACTAGAGATAAGCAGGTTATACCATTGGATCAATTTCTTAATATCACTAGTATGAACACGATCACGGTCGTATTCTGGCAAAACTTCAGCCATGAAAGCATGCAATTCTTCAACAGAAGCCTTTTTGTAATCCAAAGAAGCTACCTTTCCGTCTTCTTTCTTTTTTACAGATTCCAAAACTGTAGCCAAAGGTACTTCATCATCGTTAGTATACATAGCGATATCACCCAGTGAAATCACCTTGTCACTAGCATAGATAGGCATTCTTTTCTTATTTTCAACAGCTTCTACAATCAGCATATTTTTAGCTTGAGAAATCAGTTTATACAATCCCGGTTTTCCAGAGATAGCTAAGATAGTTTTCAACATACGATTTTATTATTTTTAGTTATTCGAAAAACAAAAATACAACTCACATACGACATACACAAGCATCTCGCCCACCTTTTCCATTTTTTAAGGCTTTCAGCAAATTCTCCAATTGAGGAAGTAACGATCTGCCATCATTTATTACAACAAAATCTGCTCGAGAGCATTTCAAATCCTCATCCATTTGAGAAGCGATACGTTCTTTTACTTGTTCTGCGGTAGAATGATCGCGCTCCATTGCTCGAGAAATCCGAATTTCCAAAGGTGCATATACCGTAACTACATAGTCTACCACATCTTCAAATCCTGATTCATATAGAATAGCACTTTCTAAGACAACCAGTTCATCATTAGACCTGGCTGCAGCCCAACGCAGAAAATCTCTCTTCACGCAAGGATGTACAATAGAGTTCATACGAGCAGCATTATCTTCAGTTGCAAACAAGTAATTTGCCAATAATGGTTTATTGAGTTTTTCTCCAGAATACACCTCTGGTCCCAACAGTTCTATTAACTCTCTACGAATATCTGTATCAGAAATCATCAGGCGCTTTGCCTCACTATCTGTATCATAAACCGCAAAACCTTTCTGGCTTAACATACGTGCCACATACGACTTTCCGCTTCCAATACCCCCTGTTATACCTAATTTAATCATAACCTTAAGTAATTAATCTTCTTCTACAGTTTGCTGTTCGATTAGATAATCAACAGAAGAAGGAACAACTCTTACATGACTCACAAAATCAGGAGATCCTTTTACTACCAAGGGCAATTTATCCCCTTGAGTTCTTAATACATCTTCATAAGTAACCCCAATAAAAAAGTCATCAGACGAAACGTCTTTAAAGTGCCTCAAACCTACCTGAAAGGTAACCTGCACTTTAGAAGGAAATGTTCGCAACACCTTACCAGCAGGAAAATTAATACCCACAACAGGTACATCGACTGTTTTTTCAGAGTACATGTCAACGTATACAGACAAATCATTATAAGCAGGAATAAATTTCACTCCTTTCACTTTATTCATCCCTACCCGCTTCTTCAAAGTATCAGAAATGTTTTCCCAAAAGAAGTTTTCCGTGTAAGCAGCCTTAAGCGTATCCAATATTTCCTGCGGTGCATACGCCATAACAGAATCAGGACTAAAATCTATCTTAGAAATATAATACTGACGGTCGGGCTGAATAGTTCCGGCAAGTTTGACAGGGACTTTTTTTGCTTTTGCTTGCGTATAAATGAAATCAAGTGTATCAGGACGTATTGCCAGTACTTTAGTAGAAACATTCAACTGTGCTGCAATCTTTTTTGTCAAGTCTGACGATGAGATATGCACATGCGTACCTTCATCCTTGTAATCATTAAAGTCGAAAGAGATAGGGAAAAAAGTTCTACCCAACATATAATTCAGCAGAACTGTCCCTCTGTCTTCCACTCGTATACGTACCTCACTAGGGAAATCAGATGTAAGTACTACCTCTTTAGGGACATTTTTCAAACGCAAAGGCACTTTAAACTCTGTCTGATAAGACTCATCCAAGGTTTGCAGCATCCAAAAGCAAAACGAAACCAGCACAAAAAACAAGAAGACCAGACACTCCCTGCACTTATCGCTAAGCAAGAATGTTCTGATCTTCCGTAATCCCAGTCTATAATATCTTTTTATGTTCTTTACATCGAACATACCGACTTATTCTTTATTTAGCCTGAGCCTGAGCATCTGCATAGATAGAGTTTTTATCTACCTTAATTTTAACGCTAGATGCTATTTCTACGATAACAGTGTTATCTTCTATTTCCTTAATCTTTCCGTAAATACCTCCGGCAGTAATAACAGACTGACCTACTTCCAAATTCTTACGGAAGTTTGCTATCTCTTTTTGTTTCTTGTTCTGAGGACGAATCATAAAGAAATACATAATAGCAAAAATTGCTACCATCATAATCAGGAAAGAGTAATCGCCTCCACCTCCTGCAGCCTGCAAAAATACAGTTAACAAATTCATAAATTCTTCTTAGTTTAATTAATATTAGACGAACAAAGATATTAATTTTTCGTCAACTTGTTTTCCTTTTTTAATTGATTAACTATTCCGTCAAGTGTTCCATTGATAAATCCACCACTTTTCGGCGTACTATACAGTTTGGCTATCTCCACATATTCATTCAATGAAACATTGATTGGAATATTCGGGAAACTCAAGATTTCAGCAAGCGCAATCTGCATAATAATAACATCCATTACAGCAACGCGATCCAAATCCCAGTTCTTAGAGTTCTCACTGATAAGGTGACGATAGTAGTCTGCATTCAAAATAGAACGACGGAACAAACGACGTGCAAAATCCTGATCTTCCTCATCCTTGAATTCCGGAAGCAATTCCTGCTTATCTCCGTTTTTCGGATCAAAACGCTTGATTGTTTTCAGTACAAAAGTATCAATAATCTCTTTGTCATCGTTCCAATAAAGACTCTGGTCTTCCAATACAGCATCAAGCTTTTCGTTATTGAAGACAATTCTTTTATAAATTTTTCTCCAAAGTTCCCGGTCCTCTTCGTAAGATGACGTTTCACTTGCCATATATTCCTTATATATATCGCTCTGCAAAATCTGTTCGTAAAAGCCCTTTACGAAATCTGTTTCATTTTCCCAAGTTTTCTTCTGGGTACTAGCAAATTCATTCAACTGACGGTTTACTTCCAGCTGAGCAATGAAACGGTTGTCAACAAACTTTGTGTTGGGATTCAAATCTTCCTTTGTCGGCGCTAATTTGTGCTTTGCCGCATCCAGCTGCTTGCTGGCATAACGTGTAACCTCCACCATTAGAAGCAGGAGATAGTTATACAAATCATACGCCTTGGATAAACTGAAGAATAACTCCTTTTCTGCAGTATCCAAATTCTTTCCACCGTTCTGATAATAAGCATAGATAATCTGAACTACCTTAAGACGAATAAGAACTCTGTTAATCATACTATAGTTTAAATACAATTTCGAGTTGCAAAAATAACTATTTTCCAGCATTCAAAGCAAATATAATACGCTTTTTTACACAAAAAAATTATCTAAACGCAATTTTGAGAGGCAGTTCTTTTGTATATTTCAAAAAAATCATCAAATTTGAAGCGATTTTATAACATACAAATTATGGAAGACTTGAAAAGAAATACAGCAACAGACGTAGACAAAGAAATTGTTTTTTCTAAAGCCATTAAGGCAGGAAAGCGTATTTACTATCTGGACGTAAAGAAAAACAGAAAAGGAGAAATGTTTCTTGCCATAACAGAAAGCAAGAAAGTAGTGTCGGCCGAGGGAAGTTCTCCTCAAGTCAGCTTCGAGAAGCATAAAATATTTTTATACAAGGAAGACTTCGAGAAGTTCTTAACCGGGCTTCAGGAAACTATTCAGTATATAGAATGTGAACAGGGTTCGATAGCCGGAGAAAGCCATGTAGCTGATACAACAGATGCTTCTCAATTTTCCAATGTATCTAGCGAACACTTGCAGTCAGATGAAATAAAGATAGACATAGATTTCTAATAAATACGGAAAACGCTTTCCGATAATAAAGCTATATCAAAATAGGGCAACAGACACATACGTCAATCTATTTTGATATAGCTTTATTTTTTACACATTACGGTGACAGACTGTTCCGTTAGCCTGATAAGTAGGCATAACCAGCACTTCGGCTATCTGTACATGTGCCGGAGCAGAAGCTGCGTAATACACCACCTCAGCAATATCATCCCCTGTAAGCGGACGTATACCTTTATATACAGCATCGGCTTTACTTTTATCTCCCCGGAATCGTACGACAGAAAAATTTGTTTCTACAAGCCCCGGCTTAATATTTGTTACTCGCAGAGGTGTATCAACAAGGTCTATTCTCAGTCCGTCGGACAATGCTTTGACTGCTGCTTTCGTTGCACAATACACACTTCCACCTGCATAGGCTGCATCACCTGCTACCGAACCTATATTAATAATGTGTCCGCACTGACGCTCTACCATTCCCGGAACTACCATCCGAGTCATTGCCAGCAATCCCTTTATATTGGTATCGATCACCACATCCCATTCATCAAGCGATCCTTCATGTTCCTTATCAAGCCCGATTACCAGTCCCGCATTATTAATCAGCACATCAATATTCTTCCATTCCTCTTGGAGAGAGTCAAGAGCTAGCTTCATCGCCTCACGGTCGCGCACATCGAAAGGCAAGGTAAGCACTTCGCACCCTGACAAAACAAGTTCCCGCTTCAGCGCTTCCAGCTTTTCTACATTTCTTCCGTTCAATATCAACCTGCATCCTGCTGAAGTAAATTTACGCGCACACCCCTCTCCTATGCCACTTGTAGCACCTGTAATAAATATTGTCTTTCCTTTCATAAAACCAAAATATATTTAGGTATTATACCAATCATTATCATTCGCAAAAATATAAAAGTTATTGTTTCGAAGAATTTGTTTTATATCGAAAACTAACATTCACACATTTACCAGAAAAATATTCTGACATTTTTTAGACAAACATTGGCTTCATTACCATTCATTTCCAACAGATTTTTATCAGAAAAGGTTAAAAAGCTTCATACACATTTTGCAAACTCAAAGATTATCACTACCTTTGTACCGCTTTTTTAAGCTCATCGTGTGATATACCACATCGTGTGATGGCGAATTAAGCAACAAAAACAACTTAATTTAGAGTAACACAAAAAATTTTCAAACAATGAAATCAATCGAAATTAAAGGTTCTTTGAGAACTGAAACAGGAAAGAAAGCTGCTCATAGCTTGCGTCAGAACAATGGTGTTCCTTGCGTATTGTACGGAATGCAGAAAGACGAAAACGGAAACCAAGTCGCAACTCACTTCACTGTAACTGTTGACGGTTTGCGTAAGTTGGTATACACACCGCATATCTACGTAGTAGACTTGAACATCGACGGTAAGATAGTAAACGCTATCATGAAAGATATTCAGTTCCACCCTGTAACAGATGCTATCCTGCACGTTGACTTCTTGCAGATCAACGAAGAAAACCCAATCGTAATGGAAGTTCCTGTACAGTTGGAAGGTTTGGCAGAAGGTGTGAAAGCCGGTGGTAAATTGGCTCTTCAGACCCGTAAGCTGAAAGTGAAAGCTCTTTACAACTTGATTCCAGAACGTCTTGTTGTAAACGTAACTAACTTGGGTCTGGGTAAGACTATCAAAGTTGGTGAATTGAACTACGAAGGTCTGACTTTGCTGAATGCAAAAGAAGCTGTTGTTTGTGCAGTTAAATTGACTCGTGCTGCTCGTGGTGCTCAGGCTGCTGCAGGTAAATAATCTGATTTAACAATCTGACAAACAACAAAAATCCCTTTCAATGAAATATTTGATTGTAGGGCTGGGCAACATTGGTGCTGAATACCATGAAACCCGCCACAACATAGGATTTATGGTATTGGACGCCCTTGCAAAGGCGTCCAATATTGTTTTCAAGGACGGACGATACGGAGCAACTGCAACACTCTCGCTCAAGGGTAAACAGCTTATTTTATTGAAGCCTTCTACTTATATGAACCTGAGTGGAAACGCTGTACGATATTGGATGCAGCAGGAAAAAATTCCGTTGGAAAATGTACTTATCGTTGTAGACGACCTTGCACTCCCATCCGGAAGCTTGCGCTTAAAAGGTAAAGGAAGCGATGCGGGACACAACGGATTGAAACATATAGCTGCAACCCTTGGTACACAAAACTATGCCCGTCTGCGCTTCGGTATCGGAAATGAATTTCCCAAAGGAGGACAGATAGACTATGTTCTGGGTAAATTCAATGATGACGACATGAAACTGATGCCCGAACGTCTTGAAACTGCGGCTGAGATTATCAAGAGCTTTTGTCTTGCCGGACTGAACATTACCATGAATCAGTTTAATAACAAATAAAAAGCAATATGGCTGAAGCAAGAATTGACAAATGGATGTGGGCTGCCCGCATATTCAAGACTCGCACCATTGCTGCCGAGGCTTGTAAAAAGGGCAGAATATGTATCAATGGTGCCCAGGCCAAACCTGCACGAATGATAAAGCCGGGTGATGTAATCCAAGTGAAGAAACCACCTATTACCTACTCGTTTAAGGTATTGCAGGCTATAGAAAAACGCGTAGGAGCGAAGCTGGTTCCTGAAATCATGGAAAACGTTACCACTCCCGACCAATACGAACTATTGGAAATGAGTAAAATCAGTGGTTTCGTGAATCGTGCAAAAGGTACGGGACGTCCCACCAAAAAAGACCGACGAGATCTGGATGAGTTCTTTACTCCCGAATATCTCGATGATTTTGATTTTGACTTCGATGATAATGAAGATGAAGAATAAGCAAAACCGGATACGGATCATGCATATCTTATGCTATCCCGTATCCGGTTTCTTTATTTGATAAAATTATAAGTTAGCCTTAATTGCGTCAATCAGTTCCTGATATTCAGCATCACTCAAATAAACTTTACCCGGATTCATCTGGAATGTACCTCCGTAATCGGGACCGTCTACATACTTCGGAGCCAAATGGAAATGTAAGTGAGAAAGTTTGTCACTATAAGCTCCGTAATTAATCTTTTCCGGATGAAATGCCTTGTCCATTGCACGAGTCACACGTACAACATCTGCCATAAAAGCATTTCTTTCTTCATCACTCAGTTCATTCAAGTCATTTACATGATCTTTATAAGCAACCAGACAACGACCTCTGTAAGTCTGTTCTTTAAAAAGGAATACACGTGAAACACTCAGTTGAGCGATTTCAATCATTAAATTATGCAATGTTTCATTGTTCTGACAATACAAACATTCTTTCGGATCACTTTTCATAATAACTTTATATTTAATAAATTATAATAACTGCTTTCAACAACAATAGGCAAACAACTGGTTCAGGTCGTCTTCCTCCCCTACTACCCAAACCACATCATCCTCTTTTAGAGGCATATACACCTGAGGAGTACGCAATACATCTTCTCCAGCCGATTCTATACCTACTACCAGACAATGATATTTATTACGTATGCCACACTCTATAATACTATGTCCGACGAAAGGTGAATCTTTAGCGACAACAAACTGCTTCAGCTTCATCTCATGCTTTCCAAAATCTTCATCGTCGTAAGTATGTATTGCCTTCTCGGCTACCGATGCAAAAAGCGACAACTGTTCATCTGTTCCGATAACCTGAATCAAATCATTTGGGAAAATACAAGTATTTCCATCAGGAATGTTCAGCCTATGCTTTCCTCTGATAATAGATGCTACATGCACATCATACTTTTTACCTAAATCAAGTTCTCTCAATGTTTTTCCGGCCCATGCAGATTCCGCAGGAATCAAAAAGTCACTTAAGTGAAGGTCACGGTCGAGCAATCTTCCAGCATACTCAGGTTGCTTTTCTCCCAAATACTCCTGCTGGATTTCCTTATAATGCAAATTCCGGACAAACGTACGTTCCAGCACAATTGACTGCTTTTTAAGGAAACGAGATAAAATCATAGCACAAACTACAATAATAGCTATACCAACCATCAATGCAGCCGAAGCACGGAACAGGTTTTCAATTATAAATACAATAAAGCCTATAGCTATCACAATACGAAGCAGAATAATTGAAATAAGCGGAGCATGATTAAACCGGCTGTCCGACCACAACGACTTAAATTCTTCCGAACGGTTTTTCTTCATAATCATGGCGCGCAAGAAAGGAGCTATAGCAGCAATCGTTAGAGCTGCACCCAATATCCGTCCCCATAAATCTCCCAACATGTCTGTAGCCAATGGTACAATAAAATGCAAGAACAATGCTGTAACAGCTATCGAAAGCACAGCGTAAATCAAGACTATGCGGATAATAGCTATAACCAGCTTCTTCCAGTTGTTGCTATGGTTAGCCACCGAGGCTCCCGACGAGTATCTGTCCAGCAACCGACGCCAACGGGATGGCATATATTTATCTATCACATTATATGCCGGTACTGCAAGACGAATCATATAAGGAGTAAGGAATGTAGTAATTACCGAAACAGCCACTACTATAGGGTAAAGAAAATGACTTGTTACTTTCAGGCTTACTCCAAGTGAAGCTATGATAAATGCAAACTCACCAATCTGTGTCAGACTGAAACCACATTGCATAGCCGTTTTCAGCGGTTGTCCGGAAAGCAATACACCAGTAGTTCCGAAAATAGTCTGTCCCAGCAAAACAGCAAGAACGATAACAAGAATCTGATACTTATACTCTACAATCATCGCTGGATCGACCATCATACCTACAGATACAAAGAATATAGCTCCAAACAAATCTTTCACAGGTGAAACCAGTTTTCCTATATGCTCCGACTCGATTGTTTCCGATAAAATAGATCCCATGATAAAAGCACCAAAAGCAGGAGAAAAACCAACAAGAGCTGCCAGATAAACCATTCCAAAACAGAGTGCCAGCGACACTATCAGCAAGGTTTCGTCGCTCATCAGTTTACGAACCCGTTTCAGGAAAAGCGGAATTCCATAAATTCCCACTACAAACCAAAGAGTCAGGAAAAACAGCAGTTTCAATATACTATATACCATCTCTCCCCCTTCGAAGTTCTGGCTCACTGCCATAGTAGACAGCATAACCATCAGGACAATGGCAAGAATATCTTCCAGAATCAAGATACTCAAAACCAAACCAGCAAAACGTTGCTGCCGGAGTCCCATATCATCAAATGCCTTATAGATAATAGTGGTAGATGACATGGCAAGCATACCACCCAAATAGATACAATCCATACGATTCCAGCCAAAAGTCCAACCGACGAAGACTCCTACCAGAATCATACAAAAGATAATGGTACAGGCAGATATTACAGCAGAGCCTCCCACTTTCATCAGCTTTTTGAAACTGAACTCCAGTCCCAATGCAAACAAAAGAAAGATTACACCAATCTCCGACCAGATATGAATACTGGCAGAATCAACAACCGAAGGAGTAAACTTAAAATGTGGGGTACAGATAAAGCCGGCAACAATATACCCCAGTACCAGAGGTTGCTTCAGCTTTTTAAATATAAGCGTCATGATACCGGCACAAATCAGAATCAGTGCCAAATCGCTTATTAATGGAGTTAATTGGGACATTTGTAACTACATTTTATAATTATTGCCGCAAAAATAAGTAATAATTTTAAAGTTGCGTCGCCAGAAAGCAAGTTATTTCCTTTCGGATAAGAAAACCTTCCAAAAAGATTTTTTTATACTTACAGAGGGTATGAAGAGGATAAATTACGAATTGAAGCAACGGACAATTACTATATGAGTATTTTTGACTAACTTTGCCCGACAATAATCATAATATTATCAGAAAGGAAAGATGATAGTCTGCATAGCCGAAAAGCCCAGTGTGGCACGCGACATAGCCGAAGTATTAGGTGCAAGAAACCGGAAAGAAGGATATATCGAAGGAAACGGATACCAGGTAACCTGGACCTTCGGTCACCTTTGTACACTGAAAGAGCCGCACGAGTATACTCCGTCGTGGAAAGCATGGAGCTTAAGCAGCTTGCCGATGATACCTCCCCGGTTTGGCATCAAGCTGATAAACGATCCGGGTATAGAAAAGCAGTTCCACATTATAGAAGGGCTGATGCAGCAGGCTGATGAGATTATCAACTGTGGTGATGCCGGACAAGAAGGAGAATTGATTCAACGGTGGGTAATGCAGAAAGCAGGAGCACACTGTCCGGTCAAGCGCCTGTGGATTTCATCACTTACTGAAGAGGCGATTCGAGAAGGGTTTGCCAGCCTGAAAGACCAGTCCGAATTTCAGCCGTTGTACGAAGCCGGCCTGAGCCGTGCCATAGGCGACTGGGTATTGGGAATGAATGCAACTCGTCTGTATACATTAAAATACGGACAAAACCGTCAAGTACTTTCCATCGGAAGAGTACAGACTCCGACACTAGCCCTGATAGTCAAACGACAGCAAGAGATAGAGAACTTTAAACCTGAACCTTACTGGGAACTTAAGACTGTATACAGGGAAACGACTTTCAACTCTACAAAAGGTAAATTTTCTTCTAAAGAGGAAGGAGAGAAATTCCTGGAAACAGTAAAAAATTCAGATTTTACCGTGACCGATGTATCGGCCAAAAAAGGAACAGAAGCTCCTCCCCGCTTGTTCGACCTGACTTCATTGCAGGTAGAATGTAACAAAAAGTTCAGCTACTCGGCCGATATGACCTTGCAGCTTATCCAGTCGCTTTACGAGAAGAAAGTAGCTACTTATCCACGTGTAGATACAACTTTTCTAAGTGATGATATTTACCCCAAATGTCCGAATATTCTTGCCGGACTGAAAGATTATGCAGGTTTTACAGCCCCGTTAGCCGGAAAGAAACTACTTAAATCAAAAAAAGTTTTCGATAACTCAAAAGTTACCGACCACCATGCCATTATCCCTACCGGAGTACAGCCTCAGGGACTGACTGACATGGAAAAGCGTGTATTCGATCTGATAGCACGCCGTTTTATCGCTGTATTTTATCCGGACTGTAAATTTTCTACAACTACGGTATTGGGAGAAGTCGATAAAGTGGAATTTAAGGCAACCGGAAAGCAGATTCTGGAACCCGGATGGAGAGTAATTTTTGCCAAAGAACAGCAGGAAGAAACAAAAGAGAATGAAGAAGAACGTGTACTTCCTCTCTTTACCATAGGGGAAAGCGGACCTCATACTCCCGATTTGACGGAAAAATGGACCCAGCCCCCCAAGCCTTATACCGAAGCCACTCTGCTCCGTGCCATGGAAACGGCTGGTAAGCTGGTTGACAATGACGAATTGCGCGATGCCCTGAAAGAAAATGGTATCGGCCGTCCGTCTACCCGTGCGGCTATCATCGAAACACTTTTCAAGCGTCACTACATCCGCAAGGAAAGAAAAAATCTGATTGCTACTCCAACAGGAGTGGAACTGATACAGCTTATTCACGAAGAGTTGCTAAAATCGGCAGAGTTGACCGGTATATGGGAAAAGAAACTTCGTGAGATAGAACGCCGCAGTTACGATGCCGCTACATTTCTTACCGAACTGAAACAGATGGTAACAGAAATTGTATACAGTGTACTTCGTGACAATACAAACCGCCGGGTAACTATCATGCCCGAAGATGCACCCGAAAAAGGAACTCCGCAAGCAAAAACAAAGAAGAACAGCTCTTCGAAAACAAAATCATCGGATACCGAAAATGATGCATCTCCAGCTAAACCTAAACGTACACGTAAAGCGAGTGGCAATACCAATAAAGAGAAAACACCTCAGGCTGAAACTCTTTTTTCGGTATCAACAGAAGGTAACGAAATAAAAGGAGATGAAATAATAGGTACCCTCTGCCCACTCTGCGGCAAAGGGCATATTATCAAAGGGAAGACTTCCTACGGGTGTTCGGAATGGAAAAATGGATGTACTTTCAGAAAACCATTTTAAGATTTTCCGGCAAATAACCGCTACGTATACGCCATTCCTGTGGATAAAGATTGTTGGCACGATTTCCGATGTTCTTTACAAAACCCAAAGGGACATCCTGATATGCTACCAAAACATATCCACGGGGTACTCCTGCATCCAGTACAACCGCTTCTTTTCTTAAATAGGCAATAGCCTGTTCGTACGTCAGGTTTGCTACGGGGAAACAGTCTTCACAGCGCCTTGTCGACATAGCCAGCGAATGGTCGGGAATACAATCCTTCCCTTTCAGCTCGGCTACCGTTACTCCGGCATGCAAGACTTTCAAAGTAGACTTTATCATTTCATACAAATCCTGATATGCTACAGGAAAAACCGTTACGATATTGTTATCTACTGTCCATAAATAGTCTTCCGGACGGTTTACCCATGCCTTAACATCCTTCGGACATGCCACCGTCTGTCCACCGGCTTTCTGTCCTTTTTTCTTTTTATCTTTTTTCAGACGCTTTCCCATACAGTCTGAGGAACTTAACGTATCATCTTCATTCTTACGAAGCACAGCCAGAAATAATCCCTCTCCTACCGTACGGTGAGGCAGAAAGCGATATACCGGAAACTCGCCACCGGTCAGATTCCCTGTAATGTTCCATTCCTCACCAACCGCAACAGGAAGAATTTCAGCTCCCAGTTCACGGGCAATCCATGACACATTATCTTCGTTCTCTTCACGGTTATATGTACATGTACTATAAATCAAGAAACCTCCCGGTTTCAGACAAGGCCAGATATCTGTCAGAATACAGCGCTGCCGCTGCCAGCAGATATCGACATTTTCCACACTCCACTCGTCTACCGCTACCGGATCTTTGCGGAACATCCCTTCTCCGGAGCAAGGTACATCAGTCAGAATCACATCAAACACAGCTTGCAGTGGAGCAAAATCAGCCGGATCATTATTCGTAACAACGACTCCTTCATCTCCCCATTTTATCAGATTTTCTGCCAATACCTGAGAACGGTTTCTCATAACCTCATTGGCTACCAGCATACTGCCTTCAGGCAAAACCGAACGGGCCAGTGTAGATTTTCCTCCCGGAGCAGCACAAAGATCGAGCATGACAACAGGCTCGTGTACATACTGGCGCAAAGCCTGTTCCACAAACATGGAAGATGCTTCCTGCACATAATAACTTCCGGCATGAAACAAGGGATCGAAAGTAAACGTAGGACGTGTACTCAGGTAATATCCAGTTTCGCACCAGGGAATAGAAGTACTTTCTGCAGGAACAGACTTACATTTATTCCGGTTCAAGCGAATACTTACGGGAGTATCATGCTGTAAAGCTTCAGCTAATTTTTCAAACTGTTCTTCTCCCATCAAACTGCGGGTACGTGTAACAAAATCGGAAGGAAGGTTCATATAAATAATGTGTTCGATATGGTTTTCGTGCTGCAAAAATAAGATAAATAGCATTTTCCCCCAAGATATTTTCTATACCTTTGCAAATAAAAATAAAGAAACTCATTCTAATGAAACAATATTTAGACTTACTACAACGCATCCGCACGGAAGGTGTCAAGAAAGAAGACCGTACCGGAACTGGTACGATTAGTGTATTCGGACATCAGATGCGCTTTAATCTGGAAGAAGGTTTTCCGCTGGTAACAACCAAAAAGCTCCATTTGAAATCGATTATCCACGAACTACTCTGGTTCCTGAAAGGTGATACCAATGTAAAATATCTACAAGAAAACGGTGTACGTATCTGGAATGAATGGGCCGACGAAAATGGCGACCTGGGACATATTTATGGCTATCAGTGGCGTTCATGGCCCGATTATGAAGGAGGATTCATCGACCAGATTTCGGAAGCAGTGGAAACCATCAAGCACAATCCTGATTCAAGACGAATCATTGTCAACGCATGGAATGTGGCCGACCTGAAGAACATGAATCTTCCGCCTTGCCACATGTTTTTCCAGTTCTATGTAGCCAACGGACGCCTGAGCCTGCAAATGTATCAACGTAGTGCTGATTCGTTCCTCGGAGTGCCGTTCAATATTGCTTCGTATGCCTTACTGTTGCAAATGATGGCTCAGGTTACCGGATTGAAGGCAGGAGATTTTATACATACGATAGGTGATGCACACATCTACCTGAATCATCTGGAACAGGTGGACTTACAGCTTACCCGCAGCCCTCGTCCACTGCCTCAGATGCTTCTGAATCCGGATGTAAAAAATATCTTCGATTTCAAATACGAAGATTTCGAACTGGTAAACTACGATCCGTGGCCTCACATTGCAGGAAAAGTATCTGTTTAACCCATATAATCAAACATAAAAATATGCTGTCGATTATCGTTGCTATCAATAAAAACAGAGGAATCGGATTCGAAAACAAACTGTTGTATTGGCTGCCCAATGACCTGAAACGCTTCAAGGCGCTTACTACCGGACATACCATCATCATGGGTAGAAAGACTTTCGAATCACTGCCCAAAGGCGCCTTGCCCAACCGCCGCAACATCGTGCTGAGCCGTAGCTGCCACGATTTTCCCGGTGCTGAATGTTTTCATTCACTGCAAGAAGCTTTGGAACAATGTAAAGAGGAAGAAGAAGTATATATTATAGGAGGAGCAAGTCTGTATGCCGAAGCGCTGCCTCTTGCCGACAAGTTAAACATTACCGAAATAGAGGATTCAGAAAAGAAAGCCGACGCATTTTTCCCTCCCATCAATTCCGAAGAATGGAAAGAAGTACAACGAGAAAGCCATTCTACCGACGAAAAGCATGAATATGCTTATCACTTTGTAGATTACGAACGTATCTAAAACAATAAATCCCCGCTTCACCGGCGGGGATTATCTTTTTTATCTCTTCTTTTTGAAAAAGTCTTTCATCAGTTGTGCACAGTCATCGGCAAGAATACCTTTTACTACCACCGTCTTGGGATGTAAGGCATCGGGAGCATATCGCTGATAACCTCTTTTTTCATCTTCCGCACCGAATACCAGTTTACCCGTCTGTGCCCAAGCAATCGCTCCAGCACACATTACGCAAGGTTCTACCGTCACATAAAGTGTACACTCATTCAGATACTTGCCACCCAAAGTATTGGCAGCAGCCGTAATAGCCTGCATCTCCGCATGTGCCGTCACATCGTTCAGGGTTTCCGTCAGGTTATGCGAACGCGCAATGATACGGTCGCGACAAACAACAACTGCTCCCACAGGGACCTCTCCCCTGTCGGCAGCTTTCTGCGCCTCAATCAAGGCCTGCTTCATATAAAAAACATCATCAGCCATAAACTTATCTGCGCATATCGTGTTCCTTAAACAAAGTAGGGTAATCGTCCTCCATATTCTGATGAATGAATGCCAATATCGTTTCACGAAGCCAGCGCGCCTTGTTCTTTATCTGGTAAGTTTCCAGATAACGGTCTACAATCTGCACTTCTTCTTCACTCATCAAACACACCATCCGCCGTTTGCGTGGCGGAACCGATGGAGGTACCTTTTTTCTTTTTTTTCCGTTATTCATCATTGCAAATACAAAATTAGTACACTTCAACCAAATACAAAACAGAAAATGCGTATTTTTGCAAAAAACAAAATGGCTAAACACAATGAACTAGGGAAAGAGGGGGAAAACGCTGCTGCCGAATACTTAATGAGCAAAGGATATAGCATCCGTCACCGCAACTGGCATTCCGGCAAGAGAGAACTGGATATTGTTGCACAAAAAGACGGTGAACTGATTGTCATTGAAGTAAAAACCCGGCGAAACGAAGAGTTCGGCAAGCCTGAAGAAGCTATCACCGACCGGAAAATAAGAAATATCATCATTTCGACTGATACATATATCAAAAGATTCGAAATAGACCTTCCGGTCCGCTTCGATATTATTACAGTAACGGGCACAGAACCTCCCTTTCATATAGAACATATCCAAGAGGCATTTCTGCCTCCCGTTTGGTAAAATTGTAAAAACAGAAAGTTTAAAAGCTATGGATATAGAAGCACTCCATCAATATTGCTTAAGCAAAAAAGCCGTAACAGAATGTTTCCCTTTCGATGAAACAACCCTTGTATTTAAAGTGGTAGACCGCATGTTCCTGCTGGTTGACCTGGAACATCCAGACTGTGTCAGCATGAAATGTAATCCGGATTATGCCATCGAACTGCGCGAACATTATAACGGAATAGAAGGAGCTTATCATTTCAATAAAAAGTACTGGAATCAGGTCGCCTTAAACAGTGATGTGCCCGACAGCCTCATCCGCGAGCTGATAGATCACTCGTACGAAGAAGTCGTCGGGAAGTTCACGAAAAAACAACGTGATGTTTTCAATAAAATATCAGCAAGTTTTCAGGAAAATATCAGCATATTTTCCGAGCATCTTCCAGAACCTGTTTTTTTACATGAAACCACCTCGACAAACAGTTATCTGGACGAACTGTGCAACAATTCTTCCGTAGAAGAACTGACCAGCGTTTATACCGATTTTCAGACAGCCGGACGAGGACAGAGAGGCAACAGCTGGGAGTCGGAAGACGGAGCAAACCTGCTTTTCAGCTTCGTACTTTATCCCGACTTTCTGGAAGCCCGGAAGCAATTCTATCTTTCACAGATTACAGCCCTCGCACTGCAAGAAGTTTTATCGCAATACACCGACGGAATCCGCATCAAGTGGCCCAACGATATTTACTGGAAGGACAAAAAAATATGTGGTACACTGATAGAAAACGACCTGACAGGCATACACATCAGTCGTTCTATTTCGGGGACAGGAGTCAATCTGAATCAGGAGCGTTTTATAAGTGACGCCCCCAATCCGGTATCGCTTTTCCAGATAACCGGACAACGCTACGACCGTAAGGAAATACTTCATCAATTGATGGAGCGTGTGGCTCACTACTACACACTTCTGAAAAACGGAGAAACCGAATTGATTGCCTCACGCTATCAGGACGTGCTTTACCGTAAAGAAGGTTTCTATCCCTACACAGATAAAGACGGAAGTTTCCGCGCCCGCATCTGTGGAATTGAGCCATCCGGAGCTTTGATTCTGGAAGACGAAAGCGGGAAAAGAAGAGAATATATGTTTAAAGAAGTATCTTTCGAATTATAACTTCAGCACATGTCACCAACCAGCCAGCGAATACTGCATATAGCCATACCATCTATTATTTCAAATATCACAGTACCTCTTCTAGGACTGATAGACGTAACCATTGTAGGACATCTTGGTTCGGCTTCTTACATCGGAGCCATAGCCGTAGGAGGCATGCTGTTCAATATGATTTACTGGATATTCGGTTTCCTGCGGATGGGAACAAGCGGCCTGACGGCACAAGCCTACGGAGCACACGATCTGAAGGAGGTAACCCGCATCCTGCTGCGTTCTACTGGTATCAGCCTGATGCTGGCACTAGCTCTTCTCATCCTGCAATATCCGATACGTCTGATAGCTTTTGAACTGATCGACACAAGCGCCGAGGTACAACAACTTGCCACGCTGTATTTCCATATCTGTATCTGGGGAGCACCTGCCACACTGGGATTGTATAGTTTCTCAGGATGGTTTATAGGTATGCAAAACTCACGCTTCCCGATGTTCATTGCCATTACACAGAATATCGTAAACATAGTTGCCAGTCTGCTTTTCGTATTTGTATTCGGCATGAAAGTGGAAGGAGTTGCCCTGGGAACCCTCATTGCACAGTATGCCGGACTTTTCATGGCTTATCTGCTCTGGCTGCGTTATTACCGTCCTTTACGAAAATACATCAGCCGTAAGCAACTCTTTACTCATGATGCCATGAAACGTCTGTTTCAGGTGAACCGGGATATATTCCTGCGTACACTCTGCCTGGTGGCCGTTACAGTATTCTTCACATCAACCGGAGCTGCATTCGGCGATGTTGTTTTGGCTGTCAATACATTGCTGATGCAATTGTTTACGTTATTCTCTTACATCATGGATGGATTTGCCTATGCAGGCGAAGCGTTGACCGGAAAATATATAGGAGCCGGAAACAGGCAGGAATTACAACGCACTATCCGTCATTTGTTTGGCTGGGGAATTGCCTTATCGCTAGCCTTTACTCTGCTGTATGGCATAGGAGGAAAAGAATTTCTAGGTTTGCTTACAAACGAACAATCGGTTATCTCTGCGTCGGGGGATTATTTCTACTGGGTACTTGCCATCCCTCTTGCAGGATTTGCAGCATTTCTGCTAGACGGTATCTGCATCGGAGCCACTTCCACCCATATCATGCTGAAAGCGATGGTTGTAGCTTCGGGAAGCTTTTTCCTGATTTATTACAGCCTGCATAACGTATTGCATAACCATGCGCTATGGCTGGGATTTATCGTTTATCTGGCATTGCGTGGCATCATGCAGGCACTATTGCTTAATTCTTCCAGTCTTCGTACTGCCAGATGATGCCTTTTTTCTGCTGCTTTCCGATACCAGAACAAAGCTTTTTCCATATCCGGTGTACCTGTCCATCCTTCCTCGTAGGCTTGTCCGATACGATAAAGCGCATAGATATCTTCCGATTTTCTATATGCCTCGAAAGCCAGAGGAAGAGATGACGGCAGCTCGCCGCACCCTTTTCTGTATAAATCTCCCAAATTAGTAGGGGCATACAAATGGTCTCCCTGAAGATAAGCCTGCTTGAACCAATACTCTGCCTTCAGTCCGTCGCGTCCAACACCGATACCTTCCTGATAAATGGTTCCCAAATCATTCAAAACGACTCCTGCAACTTCCCTGCCCGACTGATAGTCTTCACCCAGTTTAAGCAGCATCTCCGTATCTTCACGAGAATAACTTTCCCACGTTTCCGCTCCGTCAATTTGCCACGATTTCACCCTGCCTATCGATATATGCTGGGGAACGTCAACTTCCGTTTCCAGGTCTTCCCGATTACGGTCTTCTTCCAGTTCTGCATCTGTCGCCTGAGGAAGCAAGCCATTTCTCATGATATACTGTATGTAGCCATAAATCCGCGGAGTTGAAGAATGCAGATTAACCCCATATTGTGCCAGCAAGTCTAAGGAAATATATCCTACACCCTCCAACGGAAATCCCACATAATAGCGGGGAAACACAGACAAGGCGGACTTTAACATAGCGACCTCTTCCCCGATGGAGTCTTCAATCCAGGACTCATCGTATACACGATAAGCTGTTCGACCTGCCGATTCGGGAATAGCCAATGATTCATGATTGAGATGCTGACATAAGCAATCGGCCAGATATGGAAAGAATTTATAATCGCTATAAGAAGCAAGTCCGTCTATCATAACTTCATATTCATCCGGACCTTCTGCTATGACAAACAAAGTAGTGGAAATCCCCGGACGGCTGAAATAGTAATAAGAACGTTCTTCATCATACCCTTCAAACTCAAAACGCACAGGAACATCCAGTTCATGCAAAAAAGCATCCAGATTCAACCTTTCCGACGAATGTATACAGACCGATCTCATGCTTTTTCTTCCTCCTCAGTACCATCCAACAGATATTCTTTTCGGAACATATCGAGGAACAACAAAAACAAAGAAACCAGCAACGGACCAAAAATAATTCCCATAAAGCCAAAAATAGGCAGTCCGGCAACTACACCAAAAATCGTAATGAGCGGATGGATGTTTGCCATTTTCTTCTGAAGGAGAAAACGGATCAGATTATCACACTGGGAAATTATAATACCTCCATATCCCAAAAGGATAAGCGCATTGATCCATTCGCCCATTATCAGGAAGTAAATGGATACGGGAATCCAGATTAAGGCAGTACCTACCAATGGAATAATAGAAGCAAAGGCTGTAAGCAAAGCTGTCAGATAAGGATTGGGAGCATCACATAATAAATATCCTCCTAACGAAATAATTCCTTGTATAACAGCCAGCAATGGTATACCTATCGCATTAGAACGAACCATCAGCTGAATTTTATTCAACACTTCACGCTTATTGCTTTCTTCAAAGGGCATGATCGTAGATACATAATGTTCCATTTTCCGACCTTCCCAAAGCATGAAAAACATCAACATAATAGCAACAGCCAAGTTTACAATAAGATCACTTACACCTGTCATGATTTTCTGGCCAATAGACGATGCCTGTACAACCATAAATGACAAACTTTTCTCCGACAGCAAATCGAATCCCGTACGTTCTTCGATGATGTCAATAACCTGATGAGCCGGCTGGATAATGGCCTGAGTATCGAAATGCATTCCTGAAATCTGACTTACAATAGCCCAACTGAACAGCGACACCGGAATCAGAATAAAAAGTGTAACGCCGATAGTTATCATCCACACAGCCAGCAAAGGTTTTATCTTCGTCTGAAGCCAGTTGGAAAAGTTACGCAACAAAATATATAAAGTAAATCCTCCTAATATCCCGTTCATAAAAGGCTGAGCCTGACGAAATAACAATATTCCTAACCCTATGATGAAAATAATTAGAGAATATTTCCAGTATTGTTCTTTCATACCTAATAAGTTCCGTTTTTAGTTTGTAATAAATATATTGTATGCTTGGGGCAAAGTTACGGAAATATACTTATCAGCAAGTGATTTACAATTGAATTTTCAATGAAAAATTACCGGAAATTAATATTCTGAGAGCCTTGTTACTTTATCTGCTTAATTCCAACAAAATCCCTGTAATAAATTATACCTAGTACGATTTTCAAATCATGAAACAACTTTAAACAAACAAGAGTGATACCATGAACAAAAAGGTCGTTTATGGTAACCGTCATATATACTTCCCAGCATAAAACAAACGTCCCATAAACGACCCGGCATTGACAATCAACATATAGTCAAATGCCTCAACCACTTAAAAAATACCTAATACCTAGATATTTTTTTCAACATTTTTATTCTAATCCAACTTCATCGACAAAAATGAAAGCAGGTCGGCCGCTTCCCCAATGCCATGAAGGAATCTTATATTCCGGCTTCGCTATAATCTTAATATAACGCGCACTTACTGTATCAAAGTCCACTTCATGTTTGTAAATACCATTTTTATCTTTTGATGTGACAGCCGGATAATCGACAGTCTTTAATTCTTTATAGATTTTACCATCGGCAGATGACAATACAGAAATACTTCTTACGTCCAGGATTTCTTCACCAATCTCTACATAAGTACGTACCCAAGCTTTATGGACAGAGGTTTCTTGTTTCAAATCGACAACCAGCTCCATGTCATTTTTGTAAAATGCAATCCACCTGCCAGTTCTGTAGTTAGGTGTTCCACTCAAACCATCAACCAACGTATATTCACCATTATATTTATACTTTTCATTGATTGGTTGTAATAATATCAGCGGTTTGGCAGTAGCCTTGTTAAAATCGATCTTTTCTGTAAGTACGGCACTCTTAGCATTACGACGTATCGTAACAGCCTTTAAGACACAGCTTTCTTTTAAAGCGAGCGTATCAGTATATTGCTGAGATTTTTCTGTAGGTTCACTACCATCAAGCGTATAATAAATAGGAGAATCTCCTATAGCTGATAAAACGACCTTTATGGAATTATCTGTATAATCAGTAATATACTCAGCCTTGACATTGAAAACATGCTTGGCATAATTATATCCGTTATCATCATACACTGATATCAGTTTAGGCAGACGCTGCAAGAAATTATCGTAGTTTTTCTTTTCCGGAAGAGTCCACTGAACTTCTGACAAAGCAGCCAGACGAGGTAATTCCATATATTCCAACTGACTATAAGTAGGAATATATTCGGTCCATAAGTTAGCTTGCACACCGATAATATGAGCAGCCTCTTCTGGTGTCAGACTCTTATCTACCGGTTCGTAGCTATATACTCTTTCTACAGATACATATCCTCCGATAGCCAAAGGCTCATTCTCTGTATCTATCGTCTGATAATAATCAAAATACAGATGCGAAGCTGGAGTCATGATAGCGTCATTACCCATCTTGGCAGCCTCAATGCCACCTTCGCTGCCTCTCCATGACATAACTGTAGCTGTAGGACTCAAGCCACCTTCCAGAATTTCATCCCAACCTATAATTTTACGTCCTTTTTCATTCAGGAACTTCTCTGCATATCCAATAATATAAGACTGCAATTTCTGTTCGGCCGTATGTTTAGCATCAGACTTAATTCCCAAAGCCTTAATACGTGCCTGACATTTCGGACATTTCTGCCAACGTACCTTTGGGCACTCATCTCCTCCTACATGAATATACTCAGAGGGAAAAACTTCAACAATTTCGCCCAAAACATCTTCTATGAATTTAAGCGTTTCATCATTACCTGCACACAGGACATCCTCAGATACTCCCCACTGCTGCCATACTTCATACGGTCCACCCGTACATCCCAGATAAGGATAGGCAGCTAAAGCAGCTTGCATGTGTCCTGGCAAATCAATTTCCGGAATGACTGTTATAAATCTTTCCTGAGCATATTTTACAATATCACGGGCTTCATCCTGAGTATAAAACCCTCCATATTCTACATTATCATATTCTCCCGAATTACGTCCTATAACAGTCTTTGCACGTTTAGAGCCAATAGTCGTAAGTTCCGGACGTTTCTTTATTTCAATTCTCCATCCCTGATCGTCAGTAAGATGCCAATGTAATCTGTTTATATTATGCAAGGCAAGCATATCTATAAAACGCTTAATAGAATCTGCCGGAAAGAAATGACGCGAAACATCCAAATGCACTCCACGATATGAAAAACGCGGAAAGTCATTTATCTCTACTGCCGGATACACTACATTTCCATGTTCTGTATCAGCCATAGCCTTACGCAAAGTCTGAATCCCATAAAATACTCCTGCTGCTGAAGCACCTTGTATGCTAATATTGTTATCACCAACAACCAGGCGATATGCTTCCGGGTTCTTATCATCCAGTCCGGTTGACAAAACAATTGCATTCTTCTCTACTTTCTTATCTGTAACGTCCAGTTTCTTGCCTGTCTGTCCAGCTATATACTCAGACAAAAACTCAGCATTACGTTTCATAGCCTCATCACCTTCAGGATATACAATAGAAGTCGTACCTGCTAGTTCAAAACCCTTATCCGATGAGATTTTTTCAACATGCTGTGGTAAAGGAATAATATCAAAATCGGCCTGAACAGTCTTCTCACTCGTACACGAATAAAAAATACTTCCCCATACCAAAAGAACTAATCCCGTAATTATATTCTTCTTCATACAGAACTTTATTAAAAAAATTAAGAGCAAACTCAATATAATACATAAAAAGTCTGCTCTTAAATAACTTAATGTGTAACTAAAAAATAAATGCAGCTATAATATTAGTTCGCAGTATAGATATAGAATTTTGTAATATCTACTCTAGACGGAACCTCAATCATCTGATACTTCAAGTAACGAGTTGCAACTGTGTATTTAAATGCAATATCATGATAAGCACCTGATGTTGCAACTTGTCCCATAGATTTCCAAGAAGAACCGTTTTCCGAAGTAAAGATTTCAACTTTAGTCGGACAATAGCCTCCTCCCCAGTGAGAAGTCTGAATACCTGTAACATTCTTTACTTCTTTTAGATCGACAGTAAGCCAGAATGGAGTACCATTAGTAGCAACATCACCACCTCCTTTACCATTCACAGAATTAGCAGCTGCATTCTCTACTCCATCCATAAAAGTAAATACCCAATTAGTGATATCTGTATTCAAAGTACTATTTTCCGGAGCCTTTCCAAAGAATAATAAATCTTCTTCTCTTTCTTCCTTCTTTTGAATCTTTACAGAAAGTGACTTATGCAAATCAGAAAGAACAACATCCGAAGCAACTGACTCAATTCCTGCTACATTAATATTTAATGTATATTCAGCAGCTTCTGAAACAGAAGCAATATCCGACCAATCTGTGATAGATATAGAAACTGGTTCTGATTTTGTACTACCAGCTTTTATCACAGCTTTATTTGACGACATTGTTATTTTTTCTGAACTAATTCCTTCACATGTAGCACTTATATCTACCGTAATATCATTACTAGCCGCTTTCTGTATAGTAGCCATCACATCCATAGCCACTGTACCCTCAATCTCCTTTCCTGTAAAATGGTCCAAAGTTACAGTTTGTATAGGCTTCAGATAATTCGTCGGCAACAGAGAAACATATGTCATATTCCATTCATTTACCGCATTCTCATCATCATCACTACATGAAGAAAACGGAATGATGCAGCTCGAAATAGCCGCAACTAATATATATCGTAAAAACTTTTTCATATTATTAAGATTCTTTTCAAAGGTACTATCCTCTAAATCGGGATAGCACCTTTATGTTAACAAAATAATTATTCAGGCCATGCTGTAGATTCATCTGTAGATAAAATATCGTGAACCCAAACAAAATCTTTAGAAGTAGTTAAAGAATGATTATGTCCTGTAGCATCAACAAAGTTCTTACCTTCTCCTTCATTCAAGCGCCAGTATGCTTCCAATCCTTCAGAACTTGGACTAACCTGTACCATACTATTCTGAATCTGAACGGCAGAACGTGCAACAGACCAGATACGAGCTTCACTTACTAAGATCTTACAGCTTCCCCACCAGCCACTTTGGTTACCATCACCATCGGTAAACCAATTTATACTAGTAAATGTTCTACAAGGATCTGAGCAAGCTAATGTACCACTATCTACACCGTTAACATAAATCTTATAGTTCATACCATCAAATGTCACAGCCAAATGCTGCCATTTGTTAACTTCAAAATGATGACTTGGGTTAACATAACCATTATGCAACTGAATCTGAACTTGAGAATGCAAAGGATGATCAGGATTTTCAGCATTCGGGTCTTCGAAACGTAACAAAATCATTCTACCTTGTCCATCACTTGTTGAGAAGACTGCACGGTTACGATTATCTGTATCACTCACCTGGAAACGTACTTCAATGGTATACTGAGCATAAGTTTCCGGATTATCAATATAGCTCTGTGAGAATAGTTTTGCACCTCCAACAAACATTGGGGCAGAAAAACGAATAGTACTTTCTGCTAGAATAACAAAGCTACCAGTATTATCCATTGCAGGCAAAGCTCCATCTTTGGCAACCAAACGTAAAGGTAAAGCGTAAGACTCGCCCGATTTCATCATTTCATCAGAGAAAGCTTCCAAAGTAATTTCTGTTTCCTCTGCATTGTACTCACCAGCTTTAACCAATATATCTTCCGGCAATATATACTGACCTTCAGGCAAGGTAATGTAACTTGTTCCATTCTGTCTATTAAACTCATCCAGAACAGAAGGATCTACAACTAATTTATAATGATTATCAGTAGTTGACAAATCACTCAAATGTATGTTCAAGGTTGTTTTACTTTCACCATCTACACTGACATTAACCTTCGAACTAGTACCAGACAATGCTTCTTTAATAAATGCATGAGTATCTAATACATCATATTCAGCATTATCGCAAGATGTAAAAGCTCCCAATCCAGCAATAACAGCTGAAAGAAGCCATATTTTTATATAATTTTTCCGTTTCATAAATTATTTCTCTTATTTTTTTAATAATGTGTGACTAGAAGGATTCATTATCTGAATAGCATTTCGCATATTCTTATATTCAGGATTTGTTCCAAATTCAGCCTCCATACGATAAGCTCCGACTCCTGCTTTCTGGAAACCGTTACGTGGAACCCAACGAGCCATGCCTTCTAATGACTTCATTTTATTTCCATAACTATCAGTAAAATCATATCCACCATTCATGGCAATATCTACTGCTTCAAAATTTTCAGTCATTATAGTCATATTAGTAACCTTCTCTTCACCTAATTCTTCGCCAAATGTAGAAATCAGAGCAGGTCCCCAAACATTTCCGTCAATCAAACGACCATTCAAATTACCATCCCCAGAGCAACTATAAGCCTGAATAATGAAATAATCGAAATAATGTCCAATTTCCGGTCTGTCTGTTATTCTCTGAGGCTCTCCGTCTATAACCAACAGCTTTCCTGTTCCAGATTTAGGTCCAAAGTACTTACCTAATTCATCTACAAAAATGAAAAAGTTATTATTATCACTCTGTTTGACAATATTACCATGATAAGGTCCAGCAACTGGCTCATAGTCAATATCAAACCCATCATATCCATACTTATTCAAGGTATCAGCTACAGCTCTGGCATACGTACGGATTGCATTTTCTACAGCTTCTGCATTACTTTCATCTTCAGGCCATCCCCAAAATTCATTAATAGCATCCTGTTCACTGGCATATCCATTTTCTTCCCAGTTGGCAGTAACAGATTTAGGAGTCATACCTTTGCCAATATTATCTATAATAGAGCAATATATGATTTTAGTACCTTTTACCTGCTGTACAAACTGCATATCTCGTTTTTGAGCATCAGATAAATCCAAACCATTATCCCAAATAGATACAATATCCATACTATCCGGAATACCAGCTAAAGATGTTTTCATAAAAGCACCTTCAGCATTCCATCCACTATACCATCCGAAAGCAACCTGATGATCAGTCTGCTTATACGCTCTTAATGCAGCATAATATTCTTCAGATGTAATTTCTTCAGGAAAGCTCTCTGCTTCGGTTTCTGTCCAATCGCTACAGCTTGCTACAAAAGGAGCGGCTAAGGAAAGTAACAATGCGTATATATAATATCTCTTTTTCATAGATTATTTCTTTTTTGAATATTCAATTAATTTTTCTTTGCCCATTTCAAATCAGTAGCTTCATTGTCAGCGCCACCCAATTCAGCTACACCCTGATTATAGTTTGCTGTATTATTCTGTGCTTCTGTATATGGGAAGCTCAAACGACGCATACCTCTTATACTACTTACGCCACAATCGGAAAGATTATCAATGCAAGGATAAAGTTCAGGATAACCTGTTCTACGATATTCTGCCCATGCTTCCATACCCAAAGGATAATTGGCAATCCACTTCTGAGTAATAATACGCTGGAAGTTTTTACCTGTAAGCGAATTATCGTTGTCATCCCATTTCACAGATACTGTATTAGTAATAGAAGCCGGTGCGTTTTGTACATCATCACTAGCATGTGATACGACAGGAGCTTGATCTATAGCTAAATAATCATCAGCAGCTACAGTATATTGTTCCATAGAAAGATTAATACCTGTTTCATAATATTCCTTAGCAGATTTATTACCAACATTCCAGCCTCTTAAAATACCTTCTGCACGTAAGAATGCTGTTTCTGCAGCACAAAATACCAGCAACTTATCAGATCCAGAAATGGCAGGTGTAGAGAAAGCAGAAGCAGCTCCTTTATCAAAATTGCTATCACCTGTACGCATACCGACATACTGATCTGTTTTGCCTGTCATAGTCGACTTATTAAAATACTTAGGCATACGAGGATCGTTATAAGCATTCATATAATCGACAATATTAGCATTTACACGCAAGTCACCCCAGCTGACAGCAGCCAATTGATAAGGATTAGTCTGTGTGCCACAGTCCATCATAGCATTGTCAGCATTAGTTTCAATTAATCCAGCCTTATCGGCAACAGCAGCCTCAGCTGCTTCCTTTGCCATATCAGGCCAAGCATTACTGATACGCATTGCAACGCGTAAACGCATAGAATTGGCCAATTTAGCCCAACTTGCATAATTACCGCCAAACACCGGATCATTTGAACCTAGAGGAGCAAATCCACTTGTACCTACATAATAGTCATAAAGCACACTTGCAGCATTTGCCAAGTCTTCCAAAATATGCTTGTAAACTTCTTCCTGAGAATCGTAAGCTACATAGAAATTACCTTTCTTTACCTGACTATAAGGAAGAGGACCATAACAGTCTGCTACACGCAACATGGTAATGGCACGAATCATGCAAGCAAATGCATAATAATGACCTGTAGAGTTTGTTGCTTCCTGAATTTGGAAAAAGTTTCCATAAATCTTTTCAAACGGAGTATTCCATGGACCTGCACTCCATGCGTCACTTGGATTGAATGTTCCAAAGTTTGTTCCACTCCATGTATTAGAACAACAAAGATAACCGCCTAACTGTCCTACCATCTGATCCATCATCTGAGAATCATTCTGCTGAATATTGACAATAGTTTCAATCATTGATTTCATCAGTGTAGCAGGATCGGCCTCATGGATCTGATACTGATTAGTATTATATTCTTCAAATTTATCGGTACAACCTCCTGCCAACATCAGTAAAGCTGCTCCCAATGTTATATGTTTCAAATAATTTTTCATAACGTGAATCTCCTTTAAAATTAGAATTGAACTTTTACATTAAAACCAATATTACGCAAACTTGGCTGCATAAAATAGTCCACATTCATATAATAGTTACTTGAAGTAGCTGCAGACAATTCTGGATCGAAAGGAGCTTTACAATAAATCATCCACAAGTTACGTCCTACAACACCTAAAGTAACATTAGCTACATTCTTAAACCATTTTTTAGGCAGAGTATAGTTCAAGCTCAATTCCTGCAAACGTACATTTGTTGCACTATACAAATAATAGCGAGCATATCCACCTTCACCTGTACCAATTGTCTGATAGTATTTCTGAGCATCAACCATACCATTATTAATAGGAATACCACCATTATCACGAGCTGTAGCAGAAGCTTCAGATACACCGTAATAATCCAAAATACCTTGTGTTGCTGAATAAGCCAATCCACCAACTCGAGCAGATAAAACAACTCCTAAATCAATACCTTTATAAGTAAAGTGGTTAGTCCATCCCAAATTGAAATCTGCATCCAAATCTCCAACTTTAGTCGGCGTAGAAGAAGATGTCATTGAAAGATTTCCATTCTGGTCTACTTTAATGTTACCATTGTTGTCACGAGTTAACTGATTGTATACATAAATATCAGTCATTGAACCACCTTCTGTCAAAATAACGCGGGGAGCAACATTTTCTTTTCCTAACCAACCAACAGGCATATTATCCATTTGAATTTCTTCTCCTGTTACAGGATTTATACTACCACTAGCCAAACGTACAACTTTATTACGATTCAATGTGAATGTTGCATTTGAAGACCATCCAAATCCAGCCCATTCATCCTGGAAGCCAAGAGCTAATTCCAGACCTTGGTTCTGTACGTTACCAGCTTGTACAATCGCTTTATTATAACCAGAAGAAGAAGGTATATCAACCTTAAATGTTTGATTTAAAGTATTTGACCGATAATAAGTTGCATCTAAATTGAAACGGTTTTCCCAGAACTTCAAATTAAGACCGATTTCCCAAGACTTAGTCTTTTCTGGTTTCATATTATCCATCGGGTATACAGTCGGATTTTCCCAGTTGTGAGTTTGAGCATTATATTCATAACCAGGATTTGTCAGATAACGATCAAATGATGAAGCTACAACTGTATATGAACCACGAACCTTTGCATAAGTAATAACCTCTGGCAGTTCAAACATCTCAGACAATACAGCAGACAAACCAACTGATGGATAGAAGAAAGAAGCCTGATCAGAGAAAGCTAATTTAGAATCCCAGTCATTACGTCCTGTTAATGTTAAATACAACTGATTTCTCCAGCTTAACTCAGCACTGGCAAATACACTCTGAATTTCATCTTTGTATCCTTGAGGATCCGGTTTGTAGTTAGCAGAGAAGTTAATGTTATTAATTTGGAAGAAATTCGGAATAATCAAGTCACCGGCAAGGAACAATTCATCCATCGAAGTATGATAGATAGATGCACCAAAGTTTGCATTCAGTCTAAACTCACCAAAAGTTTTATCAATATTACCTAAAACATCAGCATACAGCGAACGTTCCTGGCGCATTGCATCTTCCAAACCACCATTCACACCACAGAAAGTAGTAAGAGTAGAAGCCGATTTTTCATTACGGTTACGATAATCTGAGTTATCCAAATTTACACGTCCTGTAATATTGAACCAATCGGTAACTTTCCATTTTAAAGAAGCGCTCAACATATAACGTTTCTTTTCAGAAGTACGCAAAATTTTATTTTGAATCCAATACGGATTTTGTAAAGACATACCACCATCACCATATGGCCAATATTGCCTCATATATCCATAATCTGTATCATAACGTTCATACAAACGGATTTCATCGAAGTTATCACCACGAGGGAATAAATACAGAGCTGGCAATGGGTTGTAATACTGTCCCTGTGACACCATATTCTTATTATTCTGAATAATGTATTGAGCACCGATGTCCAAAGTCAAACGATCATTCAAGAAGTTTGTTGTATTACGAGCCGTAAAGTTATAACGGTTATAACTATTATTAGGAAGGATACCATCTGAATTTGTTGTAGATGCAGACAAATAAGTCTGGTTCTTTGAATTACCTGTAGATAAAGCAATTGAGTTAATGATGTTTGTTCCTACATTGAAGAAATCCGAAGGATCATATCTGTTAGCTGTAGCAGCTCCCCAGCTAAACAAACCTGAACTTGTACCATAACGATTTTGCATTTCAGGCATGATATATGCCTTAGAGAAAGTTGTACTGTTTGATACTGTAATATTAGTTTTTTCAGTCTGACCTTTCTTTGTAGTAATCAATACGACACCATTTGCAGCAGCAGAACCATACAAGGCAGCAGCAGAAGGACCAGTCATCATACTAACACTGGCAATATCATCCGGGTTCAAATCGGCAACAGCATCAGAGCCCCCCATATCACCGTACTGACCTTCACCACCACTCGAACCTGTATTAAAGATAGGCACACCATCTATTACATACAAGGCATTGTTATCCTTTGTCAAAGATTTCATACCACGCATAACGACACGAGCAGCACCACCGGCACCGGTTGCACCGCTACTGATTTGTACACCAGCAACTTTACCAGCCAAAGAATTCATAAAGTTCGCATCTTTTACAGCAGTCAAAGCATCACCTTTCACTTCCTGCACATTATAACTCAAAGCTTTCTGTGAACGCTTGATACCTAAGGCAGTTACGACAACCTCATCCAAGACTTCTGTGTCTTCCTTCATTACAATCTGTCCCAACTGAGGACGAACTGTCATTGTCTGAGTCTTATAGCCGATATAAGAAATCTCAAGAGTTGCTCCTTCATTCACAGACAAGGTAAAATTACCATCAATATCGGTAATAGTACCGTTTGTTGTTCCAACTTCAAGGATACTTACGCCAATCAAGGGCTCACCCTTTGCGTCAACTACCTGACCTGTTGTGGTAACCTTTGCCACTGAACTCGATGACAACGATTCATTTGATACTGAACTGCTACTTGATGAAGCATACAATGCTGCATTATGACCGGAAGCAATCAGCAAGAACAAGAGTAATTTTGATAATTTACTTCGTTTCATAGATTAAGATTTAATTTGTTATTAAAAAAGGTATCCTATTTTTTTAAAGTAGATGCAAATATAATTATTTTATATTATCGATAGTATAAAAACAAAATAATTATATATACATTTTATAATAATTAAATATCTTAAAAATGTTAAGAACAAATTTAAGATATTTAATTACCTATCATTTCACAATGATTTCATCGACAAACTGTATACCATCTTTATATAAAGAATCAGCCATTGCCTGATATCTGATATATCGTGCATCAGTTTCACCTTCCCAACTGAATTTTTTAAATGACACTGAATCATCTTTTTGAACCTGATGATCAATAGCAGTCAGTTGAGTATAATCTTTACCATCAACAGAAGATGATATGACAACTTTTGATGGCATATATACATAAGGTCCCCAGATCTGCATGAAATCAGCAGATACAGAATGAATCTTTGTAACCTTCTCCAAGTCAATCACTACATCCATCCGATGATTATTTGCAAATCCCAGCCAACGTTTATCATTATAATTCCATCCTCCACGCAGACCATCAGTCAATGTTTTTTCTCCATTTGCCGGATAATTAGGCCAATACGGAATATTGAAAGTCACTTTTTTACCCAAAGCCAAATGTTCTACCGGCTGGCTATATTCTTTTCTATTACCTATTTCCTTAGCATAATCAAAAGTATTATATCCTTTCTCTTTAAGTACCGGTATTATCTTTAATATTCTTTCGTGGAAAGAATCCCAAGATTTTTTTTCAGGTGCAGTCCATGCTACTTCCGACAAAGCAATGGCACGCGGATAAAGCATATATTCCATATGCTCATCAGTTGGAATATATTCTGCCCACAAATTTGCTTGGACTCCCAATATAAAATCTTGTTTGTCTGCACTAATAGAATCAGGAACAGGATTATAAGAATATACTTTTTCCAACGGCAGATAACCGCCAATAGCCTCAGGCTGAGAATATGGTGCATCCTGATAACTGTCGAAATAACAATATTCTCCAGGAGTCATAATTGCATGATGACCAGATAATACGGCATCAATTCCGCCTTGTTCACCACGCCATGACATAACAGTTGCATTAGGAGCTAATCCACCCTGAAGTATTTCATCCCATCCCAGCAAACTGCGTCCATGTTCGTTCAGGAAACGCTCCATGCGATGAATCAGATAACTCTGCAATTCATCAACATCCTTCAACCCTTCTTCTTTCATACGCTTCTGACATAACGGACAGCTTTTCCATGCAGCTTTCGAAGCTTCATCACCTCCAATATGAATATATTCGGAAGGGAACAACTCCATTACTTCTGTCAGCACATTTTCAAGAAATTCAAATGTCTTTTCATTGCCGACACAAAAATCAGACTGCTTTCCCGGTTCATGGGTACACGATAACTCCGGATATGCAGTAAGCACCTCTTCTGAATGAGAAGGCATTTCTATCTCTGGAATGATAGTGACACAATGTAACCGTGCATACTCTACCATCTCACGGATATCATCTTTTGTATAATAACCTCCTTGTGCTTCCGGATCTGTTTCTTCACAATATCCTCTATCACCATTCCACCACTCTTTCCAAGTCTTTCCTTTACGCCATGCAGCCAACTGAGTTAAACGAGGATATTTATCAATAGCAATTCTCCATCCTGCTGCATCAGTAAGATGCAGATGCAATCTGTTAAATTTATAATGAGATAACAGATCTATCTGCTTCTTTACAAATTCTTTCGAACGGAAATGACGCGAAACATCAAGCATAATTCCTCGATAGGGAAAACGAGGTTCATCTACTATATCAACAAACTGTACACGTCCTTTACCCTGCTCCGCCAACTGGATTAAACTCTGTACCCCATAGAACAAACCTGCATCAGACAAAGCTTTTATAGAAACTCCATCTTCGCCCACATGTACAGAATAACCTTCGGGAGAAGAAATCCCCTCAATAGCATCTACCAGTTCCAGACGAATAGAATTTGTCTTTGTATTATCCGCTTCGTACGATACTGGTAAGTTAGTCTCAGTAAATGCCGTTTTAACTATAGCCCAATCATCTTCATTTCCCTCAAAAGAAACACGAGTGTCCTTGTTCCATTCGAACGCACCGTTACCAAAAGAACATGAAAGCGGCAAAGGTGTTATAGCTACTTCATCTTTCTTTGTACAGCTGCCAGCCAGCAACAGCACCAGACTCAAAAGAGCCAACAGTGATTTTTTCATATAATCATTAATTTAAAATTATTTCGTCTACCAATAAAAATGGAACCTTACCTGCATCCCAGTGCCAATCAGGCATACTCTTTTCACTGATTACCTTTATTTTAACATATGTAGCCTTACAAGGATCAAATGAAAGCTCATGTTCTATAATTCCATCTGAGTCAGACTCCTGCATTTGCTTATACTCTTGAGAAGCAACTTCTTTATAATTCTTATTGTCGGAGGATACAGAAACAGAAAAACCTCTGGCATCGAAAAGCCATGCATCTTTTCTGACATATACATGAACTGAAGCTGAGTTCAATATAGTTTCAGCCTGCATATTTATGACAGCCTCCAAATCATTACCTGCTACAGTCAGCCATGCTCCTGTATCGAAACTATGATTACCATTTCTTCCGTCGACCAAAACGACCGGTCCGTCAGGGCTAAAACGGGATTCATTGGGCTGCAACAGCACAACAGGTTTCAAGGTAGCCTTATTGAAACGAATGGTATCAACAGATATTTTACTTGTACGGTCCGGATGAACTGCCATTGTTTTTAATACAACAGACTGGTCTATCGTAAAAGGTTTTGTATATTTTAATGATTTTTCTGTTGGATCCTGACCATCAAGTGTATAATAAATAGGATCATCGGCCATCGTACTTAACTGTACATTCAATACATGATTTACCGTATCAGCTTTCATGTCAACATTTACATCGTACACATGTGTAGCACAATTCCAGCCATAACAATCGTATACAGCAACCAGATGAGGAACTCTCCGCAGAAAATCTTTATAATCTTTTTTAGAAGGATCAGTCCACTGAACTTCCGCAGCTGCTCCCAGACGAGGAAGAACCATATATTGAACCTGAGAGAATACAGGAATATATTCTGTCCATAAATTAGCCTGTACACCTTTTATATATTGTTGCTCTTCTTTTGTCAGTTCCTTAGGCATCGGTTCATAATTATAAGTCTTTTCAATAGGCAAATATCCACCGATAGCCAGAGGCTCATCTTCCACTTTCTTAGACTGATAATAATCGAAATACAAATACGTATTGGGAGTCATTATCACATCGTGATGCTGATGAGCAGCTTCAATGCCTCCACTTTCACCAATCCACGACATCAATGTAGCATCAGGCACCAAACCTCCTTCCAGTATCTCTGTCCAGCCAATGATACGTTTTCCTTTCTCTTTCAGATATTTTGCAGCTTCCTGAATCATATAACTCTGCAAACGTTGTTCCTTTGTATGTTTGGCATCCGATTTCAATCCCAGACTCTTGATTCGCTCCTGACACTTCGGACACTTTTCCCAACGTACTTTCGGACACTCATCTCCGCCAATATGAATATATTCAGACGGGAATATATCAGCAACTTCAGACAACACGTCTTTTACAAACTGCAATGTAAAATCATTTCCTACACATAAAACATCCTGAGATACCCCCCATATCGTTCTTACTTCATAAGGTCCTCCGGTACAGCCCAATTCTGGATAAGCTGTCAGTGCAGCCTGCATATGTCCCGGCAAATCAACTTCAGGAATGATAGTAATATGACGCTTGGCTGCATAATCAATTACATCACGCAATTCATCCTGAGTATAATATCCACCATAAGGTTTCCCATCGTATATACCACTATACCAACGACCGACTACCGTTTCTTTACGCTCTGAAGCAACAGACATCAGTTTGGGATATTTCTTTATTTCAATACGCCAGCCCTGATCATCAGTCAAATGCCAGTGGAAACGGTTAATATTATGCAGCGCGAGCATATCAATAAAAGTCTTGACTTCATCTACCGTATAGAAATGACGAGCCACATCCAGCATCGCACCACGATAAGCAAACCGAGGCTTATCATAAATCTCTACTGCAGATAAATTCACGTTTATATCCTGAGCCACAGGTAAAGATTTTCTTAAAGTCTGGATGCCATAAAAGACACCAGCTTCGGAAGCTCCGGAAATGCAAACTCTTTTATCATTAACAATCAATTTATATGCTTCTGCGTTATCGTCACTCAGATCAAGAGTCAGGCAAATCGCTCCATCTACCGGCATACCAGCATGGGAAGTCAGCTTTACTCCTGTCTGTTTTTCTACATAATCAACCAAGAACTCTGCATTATCCTGCATCTTCTGATTGTTTTCAGGATATATAACAGCAACTCCGTCTTTCAACAAAAAAGAAGCATCTCCTTTACAATTTACATCTAGTGGCTTGGGAATGATTTCATAATCAGAATTCAACGTTCTTTTTTCGGAGCATGCATAAAAACAAGTAGAAAACAATATACACAGCACGCCCATCAAATTAAATGAAATCCTTTTCATACAGCAAGTAAAGATTTAAGTATAACAAAATGGCAATTCCATCTATTTTTGCAATTACCTTATGCAAAGGTATAAATTTAAATAACAATAGCAAGAATATTAATTAAATATTTTAATAACAAACTAATCCTTATTTCTGTATTTAAATAATTATAACATATATAATTGACATCATCAATATATCAATAAAAGAAGCTCAATAGAAATTGCTGATAGAAATAAAAAACATATACAAAAAAGTTTATTCCTATTCTGATTTTTAAGGACTATTGCTGTTTAATCAGCCAATAAGATAAAATCAGTCAATACAGATTCAAAAGCCAAAACCAGAAACAGAACTCAACAAAATAACCATCGGCTTATGCAGCATATATAATAAGGAGTATAAAAATTACCCATTCCTTCTTTTCTTCCACAACTGCCAGCTATTGATTATGTTCTGCCATACCACATAACTCCCAGGAGCTATCGCCGATGCCGGATTCAAATAAGTGTATGCCATCCATATTGCAAGTACCGTATTTTTTTGTCCTAATGCCTGACCACCACTGATACGGTTGTCGTGTCGGCCACCAATATACTTTCCGAGCCAGAACTGCAACACACACACAACAAGAGCCCAGAAAGCAATCAGAAGTTCTTCACCCACAGAAATGTTTCCTTCAACAACCGAACGGGTAGTCTGTCCCATTACAATAATCAGAGCTAAGGCCCACAAATAAAAAGCCATATCTTTCAATCCTACAAGAAAACGGTGAACAGAAGGAAAGAAACGGCGCAAAAGGACAGCTGTAAAAAATGGGAACAACAGCAATGGAAAGACCTTTCCTAATATACGCAAAAAAGATTCTCCAAAAGCAATATCAGTTGGTTCTACCAAAGGAAAGACCAATGGAACCATGATAGCCGCAAGCAAATTTGACAACAATGTATAAGTAGTAAGCGCAGCAGCACTTCCTCCCAGCTTTCCAGTAATAACAGCTGCTGCTGTAGCAGTAGGACAAATCAAACATACCATAGCTCCTTGCAATGCAGCACGCCAATATTCATCCAGCGGCAAAAAAAGCAACAGACATGCTACTAGCAAACAAGACAGGAACTGGACAAGCAACAACCATCCCTGCCAGCATTGCGGAACAAGTTCTTTTACCTCAACCTTACAGAAAGTCAGTAACAACTGGGCAAAAATAAGAAATGGTGTAAGCCATGCTATCAGAATTTTCACAACCGACCGAGTCGGAGTCAGAAAATCGAATGTCGCAAAACAAAAATAACCTATAACTCCTGCAAGCATTGCAAGAGGAAGTGTCCAATTCTTTATAAACTGTAACATAATCACTCTGTTTATTCAACCGACAAAAGTACGCAAAACCATCAAAACATATTGTAATTTTAATTGTTTTTATAGGCGTTATCTACTGAAAACTAATTCTTGTCAATGTAAATAGAAACAGAGTGCAAAAAAAATATTAACTTTGCAACGAATGAACTATATGAAAAAGAATATATTCCACATACTATATATTATTTGTTTTCTGCTGATTTTCGGACAATCAGAAAATGGACAGGCTGCTGCACAGAAGCAATTTACTGTAGTTATCGATGCAGGACATGGAGGAAACGATCCCGGTGCCATAGGAAAACGCGGACGTGAAAAGAATATCAACCTGAATGTCGCATTAAAATTAGGACAGTTCATCGAAAACAACTGTAATGATACACGCGTCGTATATACTCGTAAAAAGGATACATTTGTTCCACTGCACAGACGAGCAGAAATAGCCAATAACGCAAAGGCTGATTTATTTATTTCAATACACACCAATTCTCTTGCATCACGAAATAGCAAAGTCAGTGGTACAGAAACCTATACACTAGGTCTTCACCGTACACAAGAAAATCTGGAAGTTGCCAAGAAAGAAAATTCTGTAATCTTAATAGAGGACGACTACAAGCAACGTTATGCAGGATTTAACCCAAATTCGGCTGAAAGCTACATCATATTCGAGTTTCTTCAGGATAAATACTTGTCGCAGAGTGTAAACTTTGCTTCAATGATACAAAAACAGTTCCGCCAAAGTGCGCGCCGTATAGATAAGGGAGTGCATCAGGCTGGCTTTCTGGTACTACGTGAAACATCAATGCCTAGCGTGCTGATAGAACTGGGATATATCACCAATCCTAACGAAGAAGCGTATCTGTTATCAGAACAAGGTTCCTCTGCTTTGGCCAAAAGCATTTATCAGGCTTTTTTAAATTATAAACAGCATAGCCGAAAAAGTGCAACTGCAGTTTCTCCAGTCAGTGAACCGGAAGAAGATATAGAAACTCCAGAATCAGAACCACAGCAAACAAACATAGAAAGTATGCAAAGTCCTTCTCCTGTTGCATCCAAGCCTTCTGAAAAGAACACTACAGCTACTTCAAAGAAAACAGAAACAGATAACAAGCCGGTATTCAAAATTCAGATACTTACTTCAGACAGAATACTTCCTGCACAAAGCAGATTATTCAAAGGACTGTCGCCTGTAAGCCGTTATAAGGAAAACGGAATCTACAAGTATACTTATGGAGAAAGTACGGATTACAACCGCATACTCCGCTTAAAACGAAGTAAAGTAGACGGTAAGTTTAAGGATGCTTTCATTATAGCCTTCAAGAACGGAGAAAAAATGAATATCAATCAAGCTATCAGAGAATTCAAGAAAAACAGATAACAATAGAATCCAGACAAATATGAAAAAAGAAGTAAAAATAGGTTTAGCAGGAATTGCCGCGTTACTTATACTTTTCTGTGGCATCAATTACCTGAAAGGTATTAATATGTTTAAGCCGGAAAGCTATTATCATGTAGAGTTTACCGATATTAACGGACTTGCTCAATCCAGCCCCGTATTCGCTAATGGATTTAAAGTTGGTATCGTACGTGATATAGAATATAATTACCAAAAGCCAGGACATGTTGTTGTGGGTATCGAAATGGATCAGGAAATGAAGATTCCTACAGGAAGTAAAGCTGAGCTTATAACAGAAATGCTGGGAACTGTAAAAATGAATCTCATCCTGAATCACGAAAGTACCACATTTTATAATGAGGGAGACACATTACCAGGTACAGCTAATACAGGACTGTTAGGAGCAGCAGAAAAAGATCTGCTTCCCAAAATGGAACAAATGCTTCCTAAACTGGATTCCATTCTGGGTTCATTAAATAAATTATTGGCAGATCCTGCATTGAGCAAAACATTGCATAATGCAGAACAGCTGACAGCTTCTTTAAATTCAACAAGTGCCCAGTTGAATAAGTTAATGTCAACCGATGTTCCTCAGCTGACAGGTAATGTAACTGCTATTACAGAAAACTTAAAGACTATTACCGACAATTTAAAAGGTGTAGACTATGCATCTACTCTTGCCAAAGCTGATTCTACACTGCAAAATGTATATTTGCTTACAGATAAATTAAACAGAAAAGACAACACGCTAGGATTACTTATGAATGATTCCAGCTTGTATAATAATCTGAATGCAACAACAGCCAACGCTGCCAGCCTGCTGGAGGATTTAAAGTCTCACCCAAAACGTTATGTACATTTCTCACTTTTTGGAAAAAAAGATAAATAAACATACTATATAGAAATATTCTAAATAATAAATTAGACTAACATCTAAACAAACAGAATAATAACCTCTTGATTATCAAGCAAAAGCAATCAAGAAGTTATTATATTCAAAGACAGAAACAAATATATAAACATTTGAGAAACAACTTCTTGCAAACGAGCAAATCTGGGAATATTTCTAAAGAAGTCATTCAACAAACAAATCACTGATTCCCAACCTATTGTAAGAATAATTAAAAAAGCAAACAAAAAGACATTTGTTTTTCTGAAAATTGATTACGAAATTTGCAAACGTAGAAGTTTCGCTTTATTAATAACAGATTAAATATGATTGAAAACAATCAGGCTATTGCATTGTGGAAACGTTGCTTAAACTTTATAAAAGATAACGTTAATGCGACAGCCTATAAAACATGGTTCGAACCCGTCGTTCCATTAAAATACGAGGATAAAGCCTTGACTATAGGGGTTCCCAGTCCTTTCTTCTATGAATATTTGGAAGAAAAGTATGTGGGGCTCTTGCGTGCCGCCATTTATAAAGAAATTGGTGAAGGCACAGAGTTGATGTATTCTATACTCACAGACAAGACAAACCATATAGCCATCGATATGAAAGGGACAGAGCGTTCATCAGCTTTGCCTCCTCAGGCTCCTATACATAATGGTAATAAGGCTCCCAGCCTATTACAAGCTCCGGCTGTGCAAGACTTAGATCCACACTTGAACCCTAATTATAACTTTGAAAATTTTATAAAGGGAACAAGTAATGAGTTTTCAAGAACTGTGGCCGAAACCGTAGCTCAAAATCCGGCACGTACATTCAACCCTTTATTTCTGTATGGTCCGTCAGGTGTTGGAAAGACACACCTTATCAATGCCATAGGTACACGTATAAAGGAACTTTATCCGGAAAAGCGTGTTTTGTATGTATCTGCACACTTATTTCAGGTACAATACACAGACTCTGTGCGTACAAATCACTTCAATGATTTCATCAGTTTCTATCAAACTATTGATGTGCTGATTATCGACGATATCCAAGAGTTTGCCGGTGTAACCAAGACACAGAATACATTCTTCCACATATTCAATCACCTGCACCAGAACGGAAAGCAGTTGATTTTAACTTCCGACCGTGCCCCTGTCATGCTGCAAGGTATGGAAGACCGACTGCTGACACGTTTCAAATGGGGACTTGTTGCTGAATTGGAGAAACCAGACATTGAATTACGCAAAAACATCTTGCGCAATAAAATCCGTCGCGACGGTTTGGTTATTCCAGAATCAGTAATTTGCTACATAGCGGAAAACGTAAACGAAAGTGTTCGCGAACTAGAAGGTATTGTAAACTCACTGTTAGTATATTCTATCCAGCTGAAACGCGAAATAAATCTGGATTTAGCTCAACGTATTGTCCGCAAAGCTGTACGCTGCGCTGAAGTCAAACCACTTACAGTTGATAATATCATCGAAAAAGTATGCAGTCATTATAAAGTGGATGCTTCTACCATCCATACCAAGACCCGCAAACGTGAAGTGGTTCAAGTACGTCAAGTAGCAATGTACCTAGCCAAGAAACATACAGATACATCATCTTCAAAAATCGGTCAGCTGATTGGTAATAAAGACCACGCTACAGTACTTCACGCTTGTAAAATAGTGAAGGATCAGGTAGAGGTAGACAAAGCATTCAAAGCTGAAATTGAAGAAATAGAAGCTAGTTTACATCAAAAATAAGACCAAGAGATACATAAAATAAAAGCCGTGGTATTCGAATACCACGGCTTTTATTTTATGTATCAGACAAGAACATCCCAATTATTTATCAAACAACTGCTGCTTCAATGTTTTTTTCAACAAATCCGACATCGCTTCATTATCAGCCTTTCTATATCTGATATCTGTAAAAATCTGGGCAAGGGTTTCTGTATGATTTATTTCTACAAAATGACGGTTTTCAGGAAGAGATTCCTTATAAGCAAAAATGTCCTCAATCTCTTCTGGTGTATAATCATGATACTTTTCCTGATGGATAATACCCTTTATCGGCAAACGGTCTGGCTGAGCAGGAGATTCATCGGGGTAGCCTACGGTTATTGTTGCAACCGGTATCACCAATTCTGGCAAATTTAATATTTCTATAATCTGATGAGGATTGTAAATAGTAGTTCCTAAAAAACATGTACCCAATCCTTTATCCTCAGCAATCGTACAAAAATTCTGTGTCACCAGCAATGCATCTGTCATTGCATTCATAAAAGAAAGCAAATTATCATATCCCGGTTCAGCTTTTCTTTGGCGACACCATTTACTAAAACGATTAAAATCGGCACAGAAAGTCAGTACAACTGGAGCAGAAGTCACCATCGGCTGGTTAAAATGAGCCGGAGCCAACTGTGCCTTCATTTCCGGATCACGAGTAACAACAACACTATATAATTGCATATTACCCATTGTAGCTGCACGGAAAGAAGTTTCCAGCATATCATTCAACAAATCGACAGGAATATCCTGTGCCTTATATTTACGTATCGTACGTCTGTTCTTTATTGAATCCATAATTAAAAAGTTGATTTATTTACAAAGGTACAAATAAAAAATAAGTATATAACAATGAATAGCAAATAAACACACCAAAAAGACAAAGTTATTCAAAACAGTAAACTTCAAGAAAACCACAAAATCATAAACAGTTAATAATCAAACAAATATAAAAACAAAACGGAAAACTTTGCAGATTGTTAATAACTTCTTTCTCTTTTATTTTGCAAATAAGAAAAACATCTTTAGCTTTGCAGCGGTTTGTTATTCAATAAAGCAATTCTACAAATTAAAAAGAAAATAACGAACTAATATCATTATATAAAAGTGGAAAAACAAACGTACAGCTATGACGAGGCTTACAAGGCATCGTTAGAGTATTTTAAAGGAGATGAACTTGCTGCCCGCGTTTGGGTAAACAAGTACGCTGTAAAAGATTCCTTCGGAAATATTTACGAAAAATCTCCCGTGGATATGCATTGGCGTATTGCCAATGAAGTAGCCCGTATCGAGGCAAAATATCCTAATGCACTCAGTTCGGAAGAACTCTTTGGATTATTCGATCACTTCAAGTACATCGTTCCTCAGGGAAGCCCGATGACAGGTATCGGAAATGATTATCAAATTGCTTCATTATCCAACTGCTTCGTTATCGGTCTGGACGGGAAAGCCGACTCTTACGGTGCTATCATTCGTATCGACGAAGAACAAGTACAGCTGATGAAACGCCGTGGTGGTGTAGGACATGACCTTTCACATATCCGTCCGAAAGGCTCACCTGTAAAAAACTCAGCACTGACTTCTACCGGACTGGTTCCCTTTATGGAACGTTATTCAAACTCAACCCGTGAAGTAGCTCAAGACGGACGTCGTGGAGCACTAATGTTGAGTGTATCTATCAAGCATCCCGACTCTGAAGCATTTATCGATGCCAAGATGACCGAAGGGAAAGTAACAGGAGCCAATGTTTCAGTTAAGCTGGACGATGAATTCATGCAGGCAGCTGTAGAAAACCGTACCTATACACAGCAGTTCCCTATCGATTCAAACGATCCACAGGTAAAAAAAGAAATCAACGCTTCTGCTCTGTGGAAAAAGATTGTTCACAATGCATGGAAATCGGCAGAACCAGGAGTTCTTTTCTGGGACACCATCCTGAGAGAATCAGTACCCGATTGTTATGCAGACCTAGGTTTCCGCACTGTTTCAACCAATCCGTGTGGTGAAATTCCTTTGTGTCCGTATGACTCTTGCCGTCTGCTTGCCATCAACCTTTACTCATATGTAGTAAATCCATTTACTCCTGAGGCATATTTCGACTTTGAATTATTCAAGAAACATGTCGGATTGGCACAACGTATCATGGACGACATTATCGATCTGGAACTTGAGAAAATCGAAAAAATCATGGAAAAGATTGATTCAGACCCTGAAAGCGAAGAAGTAAAGGGAACTGAACGTCATCTGTGGGAAAAGATTTATCGCAAATCTGGTCTAGGACGCCGTACCGGAGTAGGTATTACAGCCGAAGGAGATATGCTTGCCGCCATAGGATTGCGCTATGGAACAGAAGAGGCTACCGAATTTTCTGAAAAAGTACACAAAACAATCGCAATAGAAGCTTACCGTTCTTCAGTCAATATGGCAAAAGAACGTGGAGCATTCGAAATATACGATGCTGCACGCGAAGTAAATACCCCGTTCATCAACCGTATAAAAGACGCCGATCCGAAACTCTACGAAGACATGAAAAAGTACGGACGTCGTAACATTGCCTGTCTGACAATCGCTCCAACCGGAACAACAAGCTTGATGACTCAAACAACATCGGGAATTGAACCGGTATTCATGCCTGTGTACAAACGTCGCCGCAAAGTAAATCCAAACGATGCAAATGTACACGTAGATTTCGTAGACGAAACTGGAGATGCTTTTGAAGAATACGTTGTATTCCACCATAAGTTCCTGACATGGATGCAAATAAACGGATACGATCCAGACAAACATTATACACAGGAAGAAATAGACGACCTGGTTGCCAAATCTCCTTATTATAAAGCTACATCAAACGATGTAGACTGGCTGATGAAGGTCAAAATGCAGGGACGTATCCAAAAATGGGTAGACCACTCAATCAGTGTCACTATCAACCTGCCAAATTCTGTTGACGAGGAACTGGTAAACCGCCTTTACGTAGAAGCATGGCGTTCAGGCTGTAAAGGATGTACCGTATACCGTGACGGTTCACGCGCCGGAGTTCTCGTTTCTACACAGAAGAAAAAGGATAAGAAAGAAGAAGAGTGCCAATGCAAACCACCTCAGGTAACAGAAGTACGTCCTCGTGTTCTGGAAGCTGATGTCGTTCGATTCCAAAATAATAAAGAAAAATGGGTGGCTTTCGTAGGACTACTCGACGGACATCCATACGAAATCTTCACAGGTCTGCAAGACGAAGAGGAAGGTATCCTGCTGCCGAAATCAGTAACTTCCGGACGTATCATCAAGAGTTACGATGAAGACGGAACGAAACATTACGACTTCCAGTTTGAAAACAAACGTGGTTACAAGATGACCATCGAAGGACTTTCTGAGAAGTTCAACAAGGAATACTGGAACTATGCAAAACTGATATCCGGTGTGTTACGTTGGAGAATGCCTATCGAACAGGTTATCAAACTGGTAGGTTCATTGCAGCTCGACAGTGAAAACATCAACACCTGGAAAAACGGTGTACAGCGTGCATTGAAGAAATACGTACAAGACGGAACCGAAGCCAAAGGTATGAAATGTCCTAACTGCGGACATGAAACCTTAGTTTATCAGGAAGGCTGTCTGATTTGCAAGACTTGTGGAACATCACGCTGCGGATAAAATGATGAAGCAGGCTACAGACATGTATATTCATCTGAAAGGTATCAGACTGTACGCTTATCACGGTGTACTGCCTCAAGAGAATCGTGTAGGAACGCAATATACAATCGACTTACGTCTGAAGACAGATTTTACACTCGCTGCTGAAACCGACCGGCTGGAAGGAACCATAAACTACGCAGATGTATTCAATGCCGTAAAAGAAGAAATGCGCATTCCTTCCCAACTGCTTGAACATGTAGCATGGAGAATTGCCCAAAGGCTATTGGATGATTTCCAGACAATAAGTGAAATCAATATTGCACTTTACAAGCAAAATCCTCCGATGGGGGCCGACTGTTCACAAGTAGGTGTAGAAGCAACTTACATCAGATAAATAAAGAAAAGGAGTCCGGATGATGAAAGTGACCTGAACCAATCATCACTTCATCTATCCGGACTCTTTTTTTATACCCTTTACTATGCAAAATATCAGTGCCCGAAAGATATCTCTTTTCTTAAGGAAAATCTGAAAACAAAGCTAAAAAGACTTCTAAAAAACATACCCTTTACCGATTCAGTCTCAACTCCAAAACAGTAATAGAAAGAGCTGAAAACAGGTAAAAGACATGTTTTTTTATATCTCAAGGAAGTTTTGCAAAAACATCGTGATATTTTCTAAAAAACTGTACGAAAGTTTCTGTCACTTCGTACAAAAAAACAGCCAAAATTCATGTTCTTTATACGAATAATTCATCTTCTTTTTCATAACTTACCAGCAAGTTCTTGCAATCGGCCTCAAACACCTTATAATCCTCTTGTCACAACGTAATCTTTTCCGGCTTCTGTTGCCAGATCATACTCATAGACTCTCGGAATAACCGGATATTGCGGATTGATTTCCTTCGATACCAAAGGCTCTTTAATGGCAGCCTGGCGGAACAGTGGATTAGGATTTGTTCCCGATGCCGGCTTCAGCCCCTCTCCTTTCAATGGAACATACGAACGCAGACGCAGGTTTCCTCCTATGCGGGAGTGAATCTTAGCAGTGTCCAACTGTACGCCATTCCAGTCCATATCGACAACAAATCCTCCGTGGGCAACCAATCCTTTGACTTTACCTTCCTCCCATTTGTCGGGTAAAGCCGGAAGCAAATGCACTGCTCCGTCGTGACTCTGAAGCAACATTTCTGCAACTCCAGCCGTAAATCCGAAATTTCCGTCTATCTGGAAAGGAGGATGCGCGTCAAACAAGTTAGGATACGTACGTCCTTCAGGATATTCTTCTTTTACCTCGTCATTGGGCAGCAGAACCAGCAAATTGGAAATCATCTTATAAGCATGATTGCCGTCGAGCAGGCGTGCCCACAGATTAATCTTCCATCCGATAGACCATCCGGTAGCCTTATCACCACGTTGCAGCAAGGTGTTTTTTACAGCCTGAAAAAGCTGTGGATGAGTAAACGGAGAAATCTGATTGCTGGGGAACAATCCGTATGCATGCGATACGTGGCGGTGTCCGTCTTTCGGATCGTCCAGATCTTCCAGCCATTCCTGCAACTGATTGTAACGCCCTATCTGCATAGGAGCCATTTCGGAAAGCAAGGTTCTCAACGAATCTCTGTAAGCAGCCGAAAGTTCCAGAATTTCAGAAGCAGCCAGTGTATTGCTCAATACATCGAAAATAATCTGATTATCCATCGTACAGCCCGATACGATAGTAGAAGCTTTCTTGGTGTCTTCACCCTTCGGACCATGCTCGGGCGACATGGAAGGAGCTGTAACTTTCCATCCATATTTCGGATGAGGAATCATATACCCCAAGAAGAAATCGGCGGCTCCTTTCATTGCCGGATAAGATTTTCTCAGGAAATCTTTATCGCCGGTATACAGATAATGCTGCCATAAGTGAGTAGTCAGCCAGGCTCCTCCTACCGGCCATGTTCCGTAGAAAGCTTTGTCTACCGGACCAGTGACACGCCAGATATCAGTATTGTGATGTGCCACCCATCCGTTGCAACCATACATCGTACGTGCGGTTTCACGTCCGGTTACAGATAAATCCTGAACCAGACCGAACAAAGGTTCATGGGTTTCCGACAGATTGGTAACCTCTGCCGGCCAGTAATTCATTTCGGTATTGATATTGATGGTATACTTTCCATCCCACGGAGCATTCAACTGATGATTCCAGATGCCTTGCAAATTGGCAGGCTGTCCTCCCGGCTGTGAAGAAGAAATCAGCAGGTAACGGCCATACTGGAACATCAAAGCTGCAAGTGTCGGATCATTTCCCTGACTGAAACCGGCAATACGCTTTACCGTTTCCTGTCTGGCTGTTTTAGTATTTTCTCCTCCTAGCGAAAGCGAAACACGATTGAACTGCGACTGATAATAGTCGGTATGTGCTTTCAGCGCTTCGGAATACTCTTTTTTCATTGCACCAGCCAGCAAAGCAGAAGCTTTCTTGCTTTCATTTCCCTTTACATTATGATAATTGACGAAATTGGTTGCAGCAGCGATATACAAGGTAGCCGCAGTCGCATGCTCAACAGAAATATATTTATCCGTCAGACTGACCTTACCGCCTTCTGCTATCACCTGACTCTGAGTTTCAACTTCGATTACTCCTTTCACACCTTCATGGTCTCCACCCTTGCCGCGAAGAACCAGCTTTTTCCCCTGCTTTCTTACCGTACTTTGCAGCGGAGAATCATAGCTTACCTTAAAATTCAATTCACCTGGTTTATCGGTCGTGAAACGGACAATGATTACCCGATCGGGAAAAGAGGCAAAAACCTCACGCTGAAAGTTCACTCCGTCTACCTGATAACGGGTTGTCGCCACGGCTCTTTCCAGATTAAGGTCACGATAATAATTCTTAGCTTTTTCATGGCCCGGCGCTTCAATAATCAAGCTTCCGATTGTCTGATAAGGCATACCGTTGCGCCCCGTATAAAACGTCTGGTCAATCAGATTCTGGGCGTCCATTGTCTTTCCGGAGAAAATCAGGTTACGTACTTCAGCCAGACTTTCGAGCGCTTTCGGATTGTCATTCCGATACGGTCCTCCTCCCCAAAGCGTTTCTTCATTCAACTGCAATTCTTCGCGCGATGTTCCTCCATAAACCATCGCTCCCATCGATGAGTTTCCTACGGGCAGTGCCTCTACCCATGTTTTTGCCGGTTGCTGATACCACAGCTTCAAATTTTGTGCGTGTGCCGAGAGCATCATCCAAACACATGCTCCCACTAATAACAAATGTTTTTTCATATAAGGTTTACTTATTGTATTTACGACGACAAAGATAACTAAAAGAGAAATAGCATCCAACGGTTCAAAATATTTTATTCCGAAAACAGAAAATACAATAAAAAAGCTGTCCGGATTTCCGTTTTCAATACGCAAATCCAGACAGCTTCTCTAATCTCTTTAAAAGAAATTCTATCTCTCTACAATCGGAGTATATGCTACTTCATCGAGTACATTCTTATATGCCGGACGAATAATTCGTCTTCCTTCGAAGTTCAGTTCCTCAATGCGGTGTGCCGTCCATCCCACAATACGTGCCATGGCAAAGAGCGGCGTATAAATTTCCATCGGAAGTCCCATCATTTCATAAATGAATCCCGAATAGAAGTCAACATTCGAGCAAACCTGCTTTTTCGTTCCCTTCACCTTCTTGAAACATTCTATGGCACGCTGTTCCAGCAGTTCGAGGAAAGCAAATTCCTTTTCGCATCCCTTTTCGGCTACCAGTTCACTTGCCAGCTCCTTCAGAAGCACTGCACGAGGATCGGAAATGGTATATACAGCATGTCCGATACCATAAATCAGTCCGCTTCCGTCGTATGCCTCTTTCCGTAACATACGCATCAGATATGTATCTATTTCGTCCACATTGGTCCAGTCGGAAATAACCTCCTTCAAGTGGTGGAACATCTTTACTACCTGTATATTAGCACCTCCATGCAGCGGACCCTTCAACGATCCGATACCTGCCGCTATGCTGGAATAAGTATCTGTACGGGTAGAACTGGTAACACGTACCGTAAATGTTGAGTTGTTACCACCACCGTGTTCTGCCTGAAGTACCAACAGCAGGTCGAGCATACGAGCCTCCAGCGGTGTATAGTCTTTCTTTATCATATAGAGAAAGTTCTCGGCAATCGAGAGATTCTCATGCGGATGGCGGATATGCAGCGAACGTCCGTGAATACTATGACGGTAAATGCTGTACGCATAGGCTATGATGGTAGGGAACTTCGATATCAGCTCGATGGACTGGCGCATCAGGTTATCGCGTGAAATATCGTCCGGATTCGGGTCGAACGTATACATCTCGAGCACACTGCGCGCCAGAATGTTCATGATATTCTGACCCTCCAGGTCGATGATATTCATGGTCGTCTTCTTGTCGAGTGGCATATTGTCGTTTATCAGCTCTTTGAAAGCAGCCAGTTGTTCACTGTCGGGGAGTTCTCCCGAAAGCAGCAGATAGGCAACTTCCTCGAATCCAAAACGTTTTTCCTTCAACAATGCATGGGCGATGTCATCCAAATCGTATCCTCTATAGAACAACTTTCCGGGAATAGGTTTCAAACCCTCTTCAGTACGCTCATAACCTACAACGTTACCAATCTTAGTCAGTCCTACAAGAACACCTGTGCCGTCTTCATTACGCAGACCACGCTTCACATTATATTTCGTGAAAAGCTCATTATCAATCCGGCATGCCTGTTTGGCACATTCCGAAAGTTTATATACGATATATTCTTTTTTCATTCTGATACGTTCTTTTGATTATAATGACTCTATTACACGCTGTCCGAACTCTTTCGTAGCCAAAGCTTTTCCGTCGGGCATGAAACGAGCCAGATCGACCGTTGCCTCTCCTGCTCCGAACAATTGTTCCAATGCATTTGTGATGAGTAAAGCAGCCTCTTTCCATCCCAGATACTCCAGCATCATGACAGACGACAGCAATAACGAACAAGGATTAACTACATTCTTTCCGGCAATATCAGGAGCCGTACCGTGCGTTGCCTCAAAAATAGCATGTCCTGTCAGGTAATTGATATTGGCCCCCGGAGCGATTCCGATACCTCCTACCATAGCAGCCAGCTGGTCGGAAACATAATCTCCGTTCAGATTCAACGTTGCAATAACCGAATATTCTTCCGGGATAAGCAAGGTATTCTGCAAGAAGGCATCAGCAATACAGTCCTTAATAATAACTTTTCCTGTATTCATAGCCTCAGCCAGTGCAGCCTTTGCCGATTCTTCACCCAGATCCTTCTTCAACTGGTTATACTGGTTCATCGTAAATATACGGCCGGCAAACTCTGTTTCTGCCACTTCATACCCCCAACGCTTGAATCCTCCTTCGGTAAATTTCATAATATTTCCCTTGTGTACCAGTGTAACCGAAGGCAATTTGTGCTGCAATGCGTACAAGATAGCTGCACGCACCAGACGTTTCGTGCCTTCTACTGATACAGGCTTTACTCCGAACGAAGAAGTTTCGGGGAAACGTACTTTCTTTACCCCCATCTCATCACGCAGAAAAGCATAAAACTTCTGTGCTTCGGAAGTACCCTGCTCCCATTCGATACCGGCATAAATATCTTCTGTATTTTCTCGGAAGATGTGCATATCCACTTTTTGAGGTTCTTTAACCGGAGAAACTACTCCACGGAACCAGCGTACCGGACGCAGGCAAACATACAAATCGAGTGTCTGACGCAAAGCAACATTCAGCGAACGAATACCTCCTCCTACCGGTGTAGTAAGAGGGCCTTTAATACCTATCAAATACTCACGGAAAGCATCCATAGTCGCTTCGGGCAGCCATTCTCCAGTCTGTTCGAAAGCTTTTCCTCCAGCCAGAACTTCTTTCCATTCGATAGAGCGTTTTCCACTATAAGCCAACTTTACAGCTTCGTTTACTATTTGCTGACATACGGGAGTAATCTCTGCTCCCACTCCGTCACCTTCTATAAAAGGGACAGTTACACAGTCGGGCACAACCAACCGACCGTCTTGCATATATACCTTACTCATAATCTTTTTATTGTTTTCTGAATGTATTCAGGGCACACCCTGCCTTAAACCAACCTATCTGCATTTCGTTGTATGTATGTGATGCCAAGAACATATCTTCTGTTCCGTTTTCATGTTTTACGATTACCTGCAACGGCTTTCCCGGAGCAAAGCTATCCAACCCTACAATTGAGATGCAATCGTGTTCCTGTATCTTGTCGTAATCATCTTTATTCATAAAGGTAAGCGCCAGCATACCTTGTTTTTTCAAATTCGTTTCGTGAATACGGGCAAAGCTCTTAGCAAGAATCACACGTACATTCAGGAATCGAGGTTCCATGGCCGCATGTTCACGGCTCGAACCTTCTCCGTAGTTTTCCTCTGCCACTACAATAGAAGGAATACCTTTTGCCTTATATTGCTTTGCCACAGCCGATACAGCCTCATAATCACCAGTCAGTCTGTTCCATACACTATTGGTCTTGCCATTGAATGCGTTTACAGCCCCCATCAGCATATTATCGGAAATATTTTCCAAGTGTCCACGGAAACGGAGCCACGGTCCTGCCATCGAAATATGATCAGTAGTACATTTACCCTGTGTCTTGATCAGCAACGGCATATCTGTCAGATCCTTTCCATCCCATGCTGCAAAAGGAGCCAGTTTCTGTAAACGTTTAGAATCGGGAGCGATAGAAACTTCCAGATTCTTTCCGTCGGCAGCCGGAGCTACATATCCGTTGTCGTCTACCGTGAATCCTTTATCCGGCAAGGTTTCTCCTGCCGGAGCATCGAGCTTGACCTGCTCACCTCTTTCATTTGTCAATGTATCAGTCAGCGGATTGAAACATAAATCTCCTGCAATAGCCAGCGCCATAGCTAACTCAGGCGAAGCGACAAAAGCATGCGTATTGGGATTGCCGTCGGCACGCTTGGCAAAATTACGGTTAAACGAAGTCACGATAGAATTGGCACGCTGCGGATCGTCAGTTACACGCTTCCACTGTCCGATGCACGGACCACAAGCGTTTGTCATAATCACTCCTCCTACCGCTTCAAAATCGGCTATCATTCCATCACGCTTTGTCGTACAGTAAACCTGCTCCGAACCTGGATTTATAATTAACTGGGCAGTCATTTTCAACCCTTTTGCCTTCACCTGACGGGCCAATGAAGCCGCACGAGTCAAGTCTTGATACGAAGAGTTTGTACACGAACCAATCAACCCCACTTCCATCCGTTGCGGATAACCGTTTGTCCGCACCTTTTCTGCAAATTCCGATATCGGACATGCTGCATCGGGTGTAAACGGACCATTGATATATGGCTCCAATGTAGACAAATCTATATCAATAACTTTATCATAATATACTTCCGGATTAGCCTCTACCTCTGCGTCAGCTTTCAGATACAAAGCATTGCCCGAAGCCATTGCAGCCACCTCCTTACGTCCCGTAGCACACAGATATTTCTCCATTTCCGCATCATAAGGGAATATGGAAGTTGTAGCTCCTACTTCAGCGCCCATATTACAAATGGTCGCTTTACCGGTAGCAGACAGTGAAGCCGTTCCTTCTCCAAAATATTCGATAATGGCATTGGTAGCTCCTTTTACAGTAAGCATACCCGCCAGCTTTAATATTACATCTTTGGGCGAGGCCCAGCCATTAAGCTTACCTTTCAGACGCACACCGATAATTTTAGGCATTTTCAGTTCCCATTCCATTCCGGTCATTACATCTACCGCATCAGCTCCTCCTACTCCGATGGCAATCATTCCTAAACCGCCGGCATTGGGAGTATGAGAATCTGTTCCTACAATCATTCCGCCCGGGAACGCATAGTTCTCTAATACAACCTGATGAATGATACCAGCTCCCGGTTTCCAAAAACCGATGTTATATTTAGAGGCAACACTCTTCAGAAAGTCATATACCTCCTTATTTGTCTCTTCAGCTACAGGTAAGTCTTCTTTAAATCCCCGATATGCCTGTATCAAATGGTCACAGTGTACCGTAGCCGGAACAGCAGCACTTTCTTTCCCTGAATTCATAAATTGCAGCAACGCCATCTGAGCCGTAGCATCTTGCATAGCTACTCTGTCAGGACGGAAATTTACATAATCCTCACCACGGCGAAAAGAAGCAACTGTATCTGCATTATATAAGTGTGCATATAATATTTTTTCTGCCAATGTCATGGCTTTACCTAATTTCATTCGCGCTGCATCCACATGTACTGCATACGATGCATAAAAGCGTTTCAGCATCTCAATATCGTAAACCATTCTGTTTTCCTTTCTTTTTTACCTTTTAAATAATGTCACAAACATATAGAAAATATTTTCAACAATCAATAAAAATTAAATAAATTAATTCATTTTGAAAGAAAATATCGCAATATTGCATAATTATAACATAAAGAAAGATTCTATTCTTTACAAAGTTCTTTATTTCTTCATTCAATTTACAGAAAAGAAAACAGGAGGTTTCATAAGATTATAAAAACGGAAACAACCTTACATCGACAGTTCTGAAAAAATAAAATCAACGAACATATATACTTCATAGATTATCACTATCTTTGCCTGTAAATCATTAAGAACATCATATGAGCAAACTGAAAAAAGCATGGGAATATATCCGTCAGCATAAATACCTTATTACAATACTTGTCTTTTTGCTGATAATCGGTGTATTAGATGAAGAAAACAGTCTGATACAGCGCTTCTCACACTGGCGTGAAATCCAGACATTAAATACGGAAATAGAGCATTACCGTAAACAATATGAAAGGGACAGTCGCGAACTAAAAGAACTGACTTCAAATCCGGAGGAACTGGAAAAAGTTGCACGCGAAAAGTACTTGATGAAGAAAGAGAATGAAGATATTTATATTTTTGAAGAAGATTTGAAAAAGATCAAGGATGAGTAAATACTATTCTGCTATAGCTACTGTAGGGGCAGTAGCACTACTGTTGGGAGCTGCACTGCAAATCACCCAACTGGCATGGGCTCCATACTTATATCTGATAGGAGCCATTATGTTTGCCTATGTACAAGTAATGAGCGGTTACGAAGGGAAAAACATCATTATCCGCCGCCTGCGCCGCCAGCAAATAATCGGAGCAACTTTACTGGTTGTTGCCGGAGTAATGATGATTCTCTGGAAACGAAATGAATGGGTAGTATGTCTGACTATTGCTGCCGTACTGGAAATGTACACCGTATTCCGTATTCCTCAGGAAGAGGAAAAAGAAAAGAACAAATAATCCGGTTCAAGAGCATATACACAAAACAGAGTAAGTTTTTGATAGCACAGTAACCGGTTACTATTAAAATATAAAAGCCATATCAAACTCAGTATCGAGTAATGATATGGCTTTATTTTATCACCGTGATTTTATAAACATGAATCAACGGACAATGGTCAGTTCATCAATCAAATGCTTGGCTCCCGCATATTTATCGATGACAAACAACACATATCGAATGTCAACACAAGCAGCACGCTGCAACTGCGGATTGTAAGCAATATCTCCTGTCAGTCCTTCATAGTTACGGTCGAAACCTACTCCAATCAATTCACCTTTTGAGTTGAACACCGGAGAGCCAGAGTTACCACCCGTATTGTCAGTCGCTGTAACAAAACATACCGGCATACGTCCATCAGCCATAGCATATGGTCCGAAATCTTTCTTCTCGTACAACTCTTTCAGCTTAGGAGATACCACAAATTCAGGATTTTCCGGATCTTCTTTTTCCATTACTCCCTTCAATGTAGTATAGTACAGACATTCTTTGCCATCGGCTGGTTCATACGAACCAATCTTACCATAAGTCAATCGCAAAGTAGAGTTGGCATCCGGATAAATAGCCTTTCCTTCCTTTTGCTTCAAGGCAAGCATACCTGCCACCCATGTCTTATGTGCACGGTTGTAAGCATTGGTTTCTGCCTTCATAGCCTCATCCGTAGCCTTATACCCTTCTTTTACAGATTTAGCATATTGCACCATCAGATCTTTCTTCAGTTTGTCAGCGCTCGGATTCTGCAAGAACGCAGCCAAAGCTTTAGAACTTCTAAAGATAGAACGATCGAAGCAAGCATCAACAAAAGCATCTGTACTGCCAGCAAACTGTCCGTCTATTACTTTAAAAATACTGATACGTTGTCCGGCAGGAATCAGTTGCGCATATAAAGCAAGCAATTGTTTAGACACCTTACGGTCGACTATCGTACTGTAATCCTTGTTAAAGAATTTCCTTCCCTGTTCCTGCAAAGCAGTAATGGCAGCCTTGATACCCTTCTTGTCATTCTTTTCCAAAGCTTCCAACAGCTTATCAGTATCAGGTATTTTAGAAAACTCTGTACCCAGCATCAAAGCTTCATAAATGGCCTGCTGATGATATACAGCGTCATGGCGTTTTGCAACAATCTGCTTGATACTTTCATAAGCCTGACGATAAGATTCATTTCCTGTTTCGTCGCCAAAAGCCAGAAGACGTTTCTGCTCATCTTTCTTACGATCGAGTACCTTGAGCGATACAAGTCCTTCGTTCATACCGATGGCATTCTTCCAGTAATTGGCAGAAGAAGCATACTTGGCTGCATACTGGATGCGTGTCTTGGCATCTTTTGCCATTTCCTCACCCAACACACGCAGACGAACTCCGCGCACGGTATCACGCATAAAGTTGGTAGTCTGCATACGTTCCTCCACTTCATCACTGATCATGTAACGCCAGTTACGTCCGGGGAATCCCATTACAAAAGTAAAATCACCTTCCTTAATGCCATTCATATTGATAGCAAGGTGCTTCTTGACTTTCAAAGGAACATTGTCTGCCGCATAATTGGCTGGTTTACCATCTTTCGATGCATAAATACGGAAGATAGAAAAGTCACCACAATGACGCGGCCACATCCAGTTATCCGTATCAGCTCCAAACTTTCCGATAGAAGAAGGAGGAGCACCTACCATACGAATATCCTTATATACTGTCTTTACAAACAGATAATATTTATTAGCTCCGTAGAACGGTTTCAGTTCGAGAACAGCAAAATCGTCTGTCTTTATATTCTCTTTCTTGGCAAAACGTTTAGCCACAGTCGACAAGTATGAAGGAGAAAGATAATTCAATCCTTCAGGATCCTCATCCTTTTTTAACTGCTCCTGTACATAGTCGGTCACATCGAGGATGCGGTCGATAAACGTAATGGTCAGTCCTTCACAGGGAAGTTCCTGTTCACGGCTCATCGCCCAAAAACCATCCGTCAGATAATCGTGTTCCACAGCACTGTGCTGCTGAATATACTGATATCCGCAGTGATGATTGGTAAGCACCAGTCCCTCTGCAGAGATTACTTCGCCGGTACATCCTCCCCCAAAGTGTACAACAGCATCCTTCAGACTGATGCTGTCGGGACAATATACCTTATCTATACTGATATCCAAACCCAAATCCTGCATCACGGCAGCGTTCTGCTTCTTCAGGTCTGTCAGCATCCACATGCCCTCGTCGGCATATCCGGCGAGAGAGCATGCGGCAAGCATAGAAAATAATATGGTTTTCTTCATTATTCTACGATAGTCATTTCGTCAATCAGGTTCTTGCAACCACCCAATTTTTCAACGATGAATAATACATAGCGAATATCTACAGCAATACAACGCTGGAGATTGTTGTCGAAATTAATATCACCCGAAAGTGATTCCCAGTTACCGTCGAATGCAGCACCAATCAGTTCACCATTACCATTCAACACCGGAGAACCAGAGTTACCACCGGTAATATCGTTGGTAGTAAGGAAACAAGTCGGCATTTCACCGTTAGGCAATGCATAGCGACCGAAGTTCTTTGTAGCATACAACTCTTTCAGCTTAGCAGGAACGACAAATTCCGGATTGCTCGGATCTTCTTTTTCCATTACACCCTTCAGCGTAGTGTAATATTTATAATGGATACCATCCTTCGGATCGTAAGATTTTACGTTACCGTAAGTCAGACGGATAGTAAAGTTTGCATCCGGAGCTTTCGGAGTTGGAGCATACATTTCACACAAGCCACGTACATATGTCTTATGCAACAAATCGATATTGCCGCTTACTGCATCATACTTTTCATTCAGTTTCTTCGACAATTCATTTTTGCTAGAAGAATATTGTACTGCAAGGTCGTTTTCGATAGCTTTAACGGTAGGGTTGCTGATGAAAGCATTGAAGTTTTTATCGTTAGAGAAAATGCTATTGTCATACAAAGCATCAATGTAAGCATCATAATTGCCTTTATACTTTGTCTGGATAGTCTGATAGAATGCAGGCAAAGCATCAGCTGGTACACTCTCTGCATACAGCGGAATCAAGACTTTAGCTACCTTACGGTCTACTTCATGATCATAATCCTTGTTGTGTACATCGGCATATGCTTCTTTCAGGCTGCTGATAGCTTTTTCAATATCTTTCTTTTTGTTCTTCTGCAAAGCAGTTTTCAAATCGTTGAACAAAACGTATGTAGCGCCAAACTCGATACCGCTTCTGAAAGTTTCACTGAAGTAAATCATCTGCTTGGTAATCGGAGTAGCCTTCTGAACATACTCGTCAATCTGGCTTACAACCTTAGCATAGTCGGCATTGTTCTGTTCTTTTGCAAACTGCGCAAACTTAGCTTCCTGTTCAGCCTTTGCTTCCAATACTTTATTGTCGACGATAGCCTTGTTCATACCGATAGAGTTTTTCCAGTAGTTGCTGGAAGAAGCGAACTTACTTGCATACTGGATACGTACCTTATCGCTGGCAGCCATTTCCTTACGCAATACGTTCTGACGTGCTTCACGAACTTCAATACGAGGAGTGTTTATTCCTTCCATACGCATTTTCACTTCACTTTCAGTCAGGTAACGGCTGGTGCTTCCCGGGAATCCCATAATCATAGCATAGTCGCCTTCCTGCAAACCTTTCAGCGAAATAGCAAGATGCTTCTTCACTTTCAAAGGTACATTGTCGGCACTATATTCAGCCGGGTTACCATCTTTATCGGCATAGATACGGAACATAGAGAAGTCACCTGTATGACGCGGCCACATCCAGTTGTCTGTTTCTCCACCGAATTTACCGATTGATGAAGGAGGAGCAGCTACCATACGCACATCGCTGTATGTCTTGATGAAGAACAGATAAAATCTGTTTCCTTCATAGAACGGAAGAGCTTCGGTAGAAATACCCGGTTTGTCCTTCAAATCACTATTCTTCAGTTCATCAGCAGCAAGCTTATCCAGATATTCTGCACCAAAAGAATTGATTTCAGTCACTTTTCCGTCTTTGATATCCTGGTTCACCTTGTCGGTTACATCTACAATTCGTTCTACAAACTTAAATGTCAACCCCGGAGTTGGAAGTTCTTCTGAACGGCTTTTTGCCCAAAATCCGTCAGTCAGGTAATCGTGTTCAACAGAACTATGCTGCTGGATAGCATCGTAACCACAGTGGTGATTAGTAAGAATCAGTCCGTCTGGAGAAATAATTTCACCGGTACATCCTCGTCCGAATATACCAACAGCATCTTTCAGTGTTACGCTGTTCGGATTGTAAATATCGGCAATATCCATTTTCAAACCTTGTGCTTTCATACGGTCGGCAAGGTTCTGCTCCTTCATCAGCTGAAGAAGCCACATTCCTTCGTCGGCTTTCACCGGTGAAAAGGCAGCACAAATCAGTGCCAATGCTAATACTTTAAGTTTTTTCATTGTTATGATATTTAAAAATAATAATTGATATTTTTTCGTTGTCAGCAAATAGCCAGCAAAGATAGCGAAAAATACGTTTTGAGTAGCTTAATTCAGTAATAATCCTCTATTTAGTTTAATTTTTGATAATTTATTTTCACGTCATTTCTAAACGTTATACCTTTGCCGCAGAAATTTCTAAAGGCTTATTGCATGTACAGATTTTACTTTTTTCTCTTTTGTGCCATTATTTGCGCTTCGTGCGGAAAGAAATATAAAATAGAAGGTATTTCTTCTGTATCGAAACTGGATGGAAAAATGCTTTTCATAAAAGTGCCGTCCGGAGATAAGTTGGTAAATATAGACTCGGCTGAAGTGGTACACGGGATATTCAAGATGAAAGGAAAAGTCGACTCTACCGTAATTGCTTCTTTGTATATGGACGACGACTGCATCATGCCGGTTGTCATAGAGGAAGGAAATATCAGTATCAATATCGACAAAGCAGGTTTTTCTGTAAAAGGAACTCCGTTGAACGACAGTTTCAATGAGTTTATCATAAAGAAAACTTCGCTGGAAGATCGTGCGTATGAAGTGGAAAGAATGGAAAGCCGTATGATTATGGACGGCAAAGATCCTAAATTTATCCAAGAAGAGATGGAAAAACAGCGCACCGCGTTAGGAAACGACATGGACGACCTTGCCAAGACATTTATCCAGGAAAATTACAACAATGTATTGGGAACAGGAGTCTTTCTGATGCTATGCAACGGATTTCCTTATCCGATATTGACTCCGATTATGGAGGAAATAATAAACGATGCTCCCGATTCTTTTAAAAACAATCCGATGATAAAGGAATATGTATCGGTTGCACGCAGCAATATGGACAAGCTGCAAGCCGTACAATAAAACTCTTTTTCCTTTAGAAGTTCGTCATCTTAGAGAATCAAATAAAAAAAGAAGGTATAATTTTACGGAAAACATCAGCATATTTTCCGTTTTTTTGTACAAATTTCACCCAACATTTCACGTTGTTTTTTCACAGATATTAAATCACTCTGTTTCAAGCAATAACAAAGTTTACCCCTTTCATCTGACGCTATCATTCAACAACAAGAATGATCCTTTGTTTAAGCGAAGATGAAAGGGGTAAACTTTTTATTACTGATCGGGATTCTCCATCTTACCTTTATATTTCTGAGGTAAATCTTTTTCGATAGCCTTATACGATTCAGCCATCAACATTTGCAGATTCTCTTCTCCCTTTTTTCCTAACGGATAAATAGGTTCGTGTATCGTCAGAGTCATCGGATGCCAATGCAAAAGCTTACCTGTGCGGGGAAGAATATCAAACGATCCGTCTATGGTAAGTGGAACAACAGGAAGTTGCAACTGGTCGGCAAGCAGAAAAGCTCCCTTCTTGAAGTTTGCCATATGTCCTGTAAACGTACGTGCTCCCTCGGGGAATACAACCAATGAAGTTCCTCCCTGCAATACTTTTTCCGCACTCTTTATTGTTTCGTATACCTTACGAGGACTAGATTTGTCGACAAAAATAAAGCCGGCAGATTCGCACGCCTTACCAACGAACGGAAGCTTACGAAGGCTTTTCTTCATCATCCATTTGAAGTTACGCCCCAAAAATCCATAAACCAAAAAGATATCGAATGAACCTTGATGATTGGCAACGAATACATAGGATGTTTTCTTATCCAGGTGTTCATGCCCCTTGACTTTTACCGGAAGCAAAAACAAAAAACATGTAAGCTGTGACCACAATTTACCCGGATAATATCCCCAGAAATGTCCGTTACCCAACCAACATCCCAACATGGTAGTCAAAGCAGTAAGTATAGTTGCCACCAGAAAAATCGGCAACCCGATACAGATTTGATAAATAATGTATAAGAATCTCATTGCTTGTTATAGTTTAGGAATTATTATTTTCTTCGTAAAGTAATGACTGTAATCTCTGGCCATGCTCCCAGCCTCATCGGAAAGAGTACATAACCTAGCCCGATATTGACATAAAGTCCCCGCTGTCCTTCCAGATACAGACCTTTATGCTCGGGATAAATAAACTGTGAAAATGAAAAGCCGAATAAATTGATCTGCATATCGTGAGTATGTCCGGCAAGCATCAGTTGGATATCGGTATCCGGAAGAACGCTTCTTCTCCAGTGAGTTGGATCATGACTCAGCAAAACCTTGAACATACCTTCCGTGCCTTTCTGTGCCCGAGGTAAATCCCCACGATCGGGAAAAGGAGGTTTACCACTGTTCTCTACTCCTATTAAAGCGATAGAATCGTTTCCACGATACAATATCTGATGGTCATTCATAAGCATCTTCCAGCCCATCTGTTCCTGTCTTGCCAGAAGCGTATCAATATTAGCAAGACGGTCTGCTTCACTGTCCCACTGCACATACGTAGCATAATCGTGGTTTCCCAATACAGAAAATACCCCATCCTTTGCACGAAGTTTTGACAGAACAGGCATAAACTCCTTAATCTCATCGGCCCGACTATTTACCAGATCACCCGTAAACACGGCCAGATCAGGGTGCTGTGCGTTACAAATTTCAACAGCCCGACGGAGTGCTTCAGCATTACCTTTCCAGCTTCCGGCATGTATATCGGACAATTGAAGAATACGATATCCGTCAAAAGACTCAGGTAAATCGGGTGAAGAAAAGACAACTTGCTTAACCTGGAAATATTCCTTTCCTTTAATTGCTCCGAAAAGCAGATAAGCAAGCGTGACAATTGCTACAACAGACGATACGGTTTTCCCAAACAACGGTATACGAAGAAACTTACGCAACACCTTCATCAGGATATCACATAATACAAAAACCAGTTTGGGAACAGCAACGCACAATGTAACAATAAGATAAATGCCAAAAGCATCGTGTAACGAATCATGTGCTACGATGAAAACAAGCAATACCATCAGCAACAAAACTGTGGGCAGCCAATATAATCTTTTTTGCCATTTATGCTGGATATACTTTATATATACCTTATATATATACCAGTCGGGCAACAGTAACAACACGATAAAAAACAACGAAACTCTCAGCAATATCATAATCCTATTATTGTTGCAGGTTAGCTACTAAGTATTTTCTGATTTCACTTACCTCACATCCTCGTCGGGCAGCATAATCGGCAAGCTGTTCTTCGTCTATCTTCCCCACAGAAAAATAACGAGATGCAGGATGGGCAAACATCAGCCCACATACTGAAGCATGAGGCTGCATCATACCGTTTTCGGTGAGTTTAATGCCGATACGCTTCATATCGAGCAGCTCATCCAATAAAAAACTGACCGATATATCAGGAAGAGACGGATATCCTACAGCAGGACGTATACCTTGATAATCCTCATTGAGTAATTGTTTCATGGTGAGATGTTCATCCTTGGCATACCCCCATACGCTTTTCCGGATAGTTTCATGCACCTTTTCGGCCGCAGCTTCTGCCAGACGCTCGCCCAAGGTTTTGACAAGCATCAATTTATAATCATCGCCCTCGAACGGTTGTTCCATATTCTCGTCGATGGTTGTAGCAAAAGCTCCTACCGTATCTGGTATCCCCGATGACAACGGACGCACGAAATCGCTCAAGCATAAAAACGGATCGTCCGGACGAACTCGCGTCTGCTGCCTCAATAGCGGAAAGCGAGTTCCTTCCAACAACAGGTTATCACCATCCGAATTGGCATTCATGAGCCGGTAAATGGCATATACCTTATATTTTCCGTCCACACTGTTCAGCATACGGTTTGCCTCCTTATGAAGCTGCATAGCCTCGGCAGCTTTGGCCCTATCTTCCACGGGAAAAGAGGCAAGCCAGCTCGCTCTGCAAGCATCGCACCCATGAATATCTGCAATAGCCGCAAAACGAGGCTGAAATCCCCATGCATGAAAAAAATAAATCCAGTTAATATACTCTGTCAAATCGTGTATATCGTAAACTACTGTCGTAATGTCTGTCTGCATTTCTTATCGGTTAAAAGCAAGCGGCTCTCCCCGGTGAAGAGTATCCACCTTGCCGTCGCTGTAAACTAATGTTCCGTTTACAAATGTCTTTTCTACTTTCGCATGGAAGCGTCTTCCTTCCATCGGACTCCATCCACACTTGCTCAAAACACAATCTGACGTTACTTCCCATTCGCTATCCGGGTTAACCAGAACCAGGTCAGCTTTATATCCCGGACGGATATATCCACGCTTTTCTATTTGGAATAACTCAGCAGGAGCATGACACATCTTCTGTACCAGCTGCTCTACGGTCAAAACGCCTTCATGTACAAGTTCCATAATGCTGACCAGAGAGAATTGCAAACTCGGCATACCAGATACAGCCTTCAAAGCTCCTCCCTCTTTTTCTTTCAACAAATGAGGAGCATGGTCTGTACCAATGACATCAATGCAATTTGTTGTCAAAGCCCGGCGCAACATATCACGGTCGTTCTTTGTTTTAATACTTGGATTGCATTTGATACGTGCTCCTAACGTTTTGTAGTCTTCATCGCAGAACATCAGATGTGAAACACATGCTTCCGAAGTTATCTTCTTTTCAGATATCGGTTTATCTTCGAAAAGTTCCAGCTCGCGTGCTGTACTGACATGGAGAATATGCAAGCGTGCTCCTGTTTCTTTAGCCAGCTGTACAGCCAACGAAGACGAACGCCAGCAAGCCTCTTCGCTTCGTATGCGAGGATGGAAGAGAATATCCACATCTTCTTCACCATACTTTGATTTTACAAGTTCCGTGTTCCATCGAATTATAGTCTGGTCTTCACAGTGAGCAGCAATCAGCATACCTGCTTCCGAAAAGATTTTCCGCAAGGATTCAATACGGTCAACAAGCATATTCCCTGTACTGGCTCCCATAAACAGTTTTACACCGCACACATGTTTCTTGTCCAGCTGCTGCAACAACTCCGTATTGTTATTGGTTGCTCCGAAATAAAACGAATAGTTTACGATACACTTGTTTGCAGCATCGGCAAACTTGTTTTCCAGAGCTTCCAGAGTTGTTGTCTGCGGATTACAGTTAGGCATATCCATAAACGAAGTTACTCCTCCTGCTGCCGCAGCCGCAGTTTCACTTGCCATGTCAGCCTTATGCGTCAATCCCGGATCACGAAAATGTACATGATCATCTATAACTCCAGGGATGAGGTAACAACCGCGGGCGTCGATTTCGGCATCGCAAGGTACAGAAGGGCGAACTTCTCCTTGTAGCACTTCACAGATAGTATCATCTTCAACGACAACAGAACCGGCAAATTTTAATCCTTCGTTTACAATCGTTGCGTTATAAATCCATGTACGTTTCATATTTACTTATTTTTTAGATAACTTTTAAACCAACTGTCCCATTTCAACCGTATCACTCCGAACACGGCCTCACCAAAAATACTGCTATTCATCTTAGAAGTTCCCAGTTCACGGTTGACGAAAATAACCGGAACTTCCACTACTTTAAAGCCACACTTATAAGCAGTAAACTTCATTTCTATCTGAAAAGCATATCCCTTAAACCGAATATTGTCTAAAGGTATCGTTTCTAAAACCCTACGTTTATAACACTTGAATCCTGCTGTTGTATCATGCACAGGAATACCTGTTATAAACCGTACATATTTCGATGCGAAATATGACATCAATACACGTCCCATAGGCCAGTTCACCACATTTACACCACTTATATATCGTGAACCGATAGCAACATCAGCTCCTTCATCGTGGCAAGCCTTATACAAACGAGGCAAATCATTCGGATTATGGCTGAAGTCCGCGTCCATCTCGAATATATAATCGTATTGATGTTGAATAGCCCATTTGAAACCTGCAATATACGCTGTACCCAAGCCTAATTTTCCTTTTCTTTCTATCATGAAAAGGCGTTCTGGGAATTCAGCCTGCAATTTCCGTACAATATCAGCAGTACCATCGGGAGAATTATCTTCAACAATCAGAATATGAAAACATTTCTCTAAACCGAAAACTGCACGGATGATATTTTCGATATTTTCTTTTTCGTTATAAGTAGGGATAATAACGATACTGTCACTTGTCTGCATAACTTACTTTATTTTGTGACAAAGATAAATATATTTCAGGTCAAGCCCATGAGAAAACCGAGATTTTATGTACTTTTGTATTTCCGAACATAAAAACTATTAATCACTTATATCGGCATATGGAAAATTATATCGTATCGGCACGTAAATATCGTCCCGCAACATTCGATACTGTTGTAGGACAGCGCGCCCTGACGACCACCCTGAAAAATGCGATTGCCAATCAAAAGCTGGCACATGCTTATCTGTTTTGCGGTCCACGAGGAGTCGGAAAAACAACATGTGCGCGAATATTTGCAAAGACAATCAACTGCCTGCATCCTACTGCCGATGGAGAAGCATGTAATGAATGTGAGTCATGCCGTGCTTTCAACGAACAGCGTTCGTATAACATTCATGAGCTGGATGCCGCATCCAATAACTCGGTAGAAGACATACGCTCGCTGATCGAACAGGTACGCATCCCGCCACAAATTGGAAAATATAAAGTATATATCATCGACGAGGTACACATGCTTTCTCAGGCAGCTTTCAATGCCTTTCTGAAGACATTGGAAGAACCGCCTCATCATGCTATATTTATTCTTGCCACAACCGAAAAGCATAAAATTCTTCCTACTATTCTGAGTCGATGCCAGATATACGATTTCAATCGTATCAGTGTGAACGACACGGTAGAACACTTGGAAAATGTAGCCAGAAAAGAACATATTGAAGCAGAACCGGAGGCTCTGAACGTTATTGCACAGAAAGCTGACGGTGGCATGCGTGACGCCTTGTCTATTTTCGACCAGGTTGTAAGTTTTACCAACGGGCATATCACTTATCAAAGTGTAATAGAGAACTTGAATGTGCTGGATTATGAATATTACTTCAAACTGACGGATGCCTTTTTAGAGAACAGGGTTTCCGACTGCCTGCTTACATTCAACGAAGTTCTGAAAAAAGGCTTTGACGGCAACCATTTTATAACAGGATTAACTTCACATTTCCGCGACTTGCTGGTAAGTCGTGATGCTGAAACATTACAGTTATTGGAAGTAGGTGCATCCATACGCGACCGCTATCAGGCTCAGGCTCAGAAATGCAGCCCGCAGTTCTTATATAAAGCCATGAAATTGTGTAACGACTGTGACCTGAATTACCGAGTAAGCAAAAACAAACGTCTGCTGGTAGAGTTGACCTTAATTCAACTTGCCCAGCTAACAGGCGACAATGATGTTCCTGGTGGGGGGCAAGGCCCTACCAAACAGACCTTAAAACCAGCCTTTAATCAGGGACAGCCATCTTCTTCATCCTCTCAGGTCTCAAACAGCCAGCCTTATCCGCAGGCTACCCATGAGGTATCAGGCAACTACGGAAGTACAGCTCCCAAGCAGCCAGCAAAACCATCTGCTCCTAATGGATCAGCTGCGGTACAGCAGCCAGCGGCTCCAACTACCAACGTTTCTGCTGCGGCACATCCCAGTCCGATACCTAAAGCAAATACAGAAAAGAAAATTCCTGTAATGAAAGCAGGAAGCATAGGTATATCAATCCGGCGACAAGCTGTCCAGCCACAAGCTGCAAACAACGGACCGGTAAATACAGCTGCAACTGTACCGGCAGACCAGACCTACGAGGATTATATCTTCAATGAAAAGAATCTGAACTATTACTGGCGGGAATTTGCGACTCGTCTGCCCAAAGAGGAAGCAGCCAATGCTGCACGTATGATGAACATGCAGCCTCACTTGCTCAAAGACCAGACAACATTTGAAGTGGCTGTAGACAACGATATGGTACAGAAATACATGTCGCAACTGGCCCCACAAATAGAAACACATTTACGCCAGCAGTTGCACAACCGAAAAATAAAGATGACAGTCCGTGTAAGTGCAGCCAATGAAAATCTCCGCGCCTACAGTCATGTAGAGCGCTTCCAGATGATGAGTAAAAAGAATCCTAGTCTGCTGAAATTAAAAGAGGCTTTCGGACTGGAATTATCTTAAATATTGGAATTATCTTAAAAAAACAGAGGAATAAAAGACGGTTGAAACTAAGTCCGTTTTTCATTCCTCTGTTCTAATGTATCTTTACGATTTACAAATCGTGATTCTGCATACGATATTCTGCCAGTTTCTCATATTTCGTATCAGGACGACCGTAGTTACAATACGGATAAATGGATATTCCACCACGAGGAGTAAAGATACCTGTCACCTCAATGTATTTAGGATCCATCAGCTTAATCAGGTCCTTCATGATAATATTCACACAGTCTTCATGAAAATCACCATGATTTCGGAAACTAAACAGATATAATTTCAAACTTTTGCTTTCTACCATTTTCACATCAGGCAAATAACTGATTCGAATTTCTGCAAAATCAGGTTGCCCTGTAATAGGACAAAGACTGGTAAACTCAGGGCAATTGAAACGTACCCAATAATCATTTTCAGGATGTTTGTTTACAAATGCTTCCAGAACTTCAGGAGCATAATCCTGTTTATAAACTGTATTCTTTCCTAATATTGTCAGTTCATCTTTTCTTTCCATAGCCGTTTATTTATACCGAATAGAGCATCATCTGTTACTTATTCTTTATTGCCAAATATTTTTCAAGTCCCTCACGGCGCAATTTGCATGCCGGACAATGTCCGCATCCATCTCCGGGAATGCCATTATAGCATGTCAACGTTTCATTCCGCACCAGATCAAGAACACCCAGTTCATCTGCCAGTGCCCATGTCTGAGCCTTATCTATCCACATCAACGGAGTATGAATGACAAACTGTTCCTCCATGGCGAGATTCAATGTAACATTCAACGATTTGATAAAAGCATCACGACAATCCGGATATCCACTAAAATCGGTCTGTGATACTCCTGTCACAATATGATTGATACCCCGTTCACGAGCATATACAGCAGCAATACTCAAAAAGAATAAATTACGGCCGGGAACGAACGTATTCGGAAAAGTACCTTCTGGCTTTTCTTCATCCATATGGATGGAAGTATCGGTTAATGAGTTTTTACCCAAATGGCCGATAAAAGAAACATCCATCACATGAAAATCAACTTCTGCCTTGCGAGCTATCTCACGTGCCAGTTCTACTTCTTTCACATGTTTCTGTCCATACAGGAAACTCAAAGCATATACCTTCTTAAAATGTTTCTTCGCCCAGAAAAGACAGGTCGTAGAGTCCTGTCCTCCGCTAAAGACAACAAGTGCAGCATCTTTATTCATATCAAATCTCCTTTATTTTCAACACATTGTAAGAAATATGTTCATCGTACACGTCACAATCGTCTACATGCTTGATGTATTTCACTACTCGAATAGTTATAGGCAGAATAATTATTTCGTACATTGTCTTAAGAACAACCTGAACCAACATCATTTTTCCTAATTCAGAGATAGGCATCAGTCCTCCAAAAGCCAAAGGGAAAAAGATCAGCGAATCAGCACTTTCACCAAATACAGTAGAAAGGATGGCACGCGCTGAAAAATTCTTCCCATGCGAAGCAATCTTCATACGGCTCATCACATATGCATTGATAAACGAACCAACTAAAAATGCAAGCAAGCTGGCTACCGCAATGCGTGGCGCCATACCAAAAACAAAGTTAAAGCTTTCTTCTCCCTCCCAAAAAGGAGCTGCTGGCAAAGCTACTGCTATCTGCCCCAAGGCAACTACCATAAAGTTCATCAAGAATCCCATCCAAATGATAAGACGCGCTTTACGGAAGCCCCAGACTTCAGCAATACAGTCATTGATAATGTAAGAAATAGGAAAAACAAGCAGTCCGGCAGTAATAGAAATCGGACCTAGTTGAACTACTTTGGTTTCTAAAAGATTGGCTGCCACTAAGCAGACACAAAATACAATGCCCAAAACCATAAAAGGCACTGATACGAGATTGTCTTTTTTCATCGCTCCTGTTTTTTACGTGGTGTTCTAGAATACACGGCCGCTATTCACGGCATCGCATGTTAATGTTCTCTTTTTTAATTTGGCTGCAAAGGTAGGAACTTTTTGCCAATTTACAAATAAACCGTTATATTTGTACATATCAAATTCATTCAGACATGACGAAAAATAACCTGCTCAGCGAAAAACTGAATTACATAGGAGAAAGCGAAACTCCTACCCATTTGCATGTTTCCAGCTACAACGCTGAACAAATCCAGACTTTTCGAGGACACGATATAAAAGATATACAGCCCTTAATAAAAGAAAACTGTATCAACTGGATACAAGTGCACGGATTACAGAATACAGAAACCATACATGAAATATGCAACTATTTCAACATTGATTTCCTGACCATACAAGATATCCTAAACTCAGAGCATCCAACTAAAATAGAAGAACACGATACTTATAATCTGGTTATTCTAAAACAGTTATCGAATACTGACTGTAATGAATTCGTACCACAACAACTCTGTATCGTGCAAGGGAAAAATTTTGTACTTACCTTTACCGAAAAAGAAACTGATTTCTTCAACGAAATCAATACAGCACTTGAAAAAAATGTCTTGAAGATACGTAACCGCCAATCCGACTTTTTACTAAGTGTAATCCTGAACAGCGTAATGGCAAGTTTCATGTCTATCATTTCTAAAATGGAAGATGACCTGGAAGATCTGGAAGAACAATTCTTATCGCCTCTTTCTCCCATACCCGAAAAACAACCGGGAATAGAAGAAATACAGAGATATCGCAGAAATTACCGGCTGATTAAAAAAAGCATATTTCCTCTGAAAGAGCAAATCAATAAATTACTTCACAGTGAAAACCAATTATTGAATAAAGCGAACCGACCTTTTTTCAGTGATGTAAACGACCACCTGCAATTTGTATTGCAGACACTGGAAGGCTGCCGTGATCTGCTTTCTGCAATGGTAGATCTTTATTTGGCAAACAACGACCAGCGAATGAACAGCATCATGAAACAGCTTACCATTGTTTCTACCATCTTTATCCCACTGACGTTTTTAGCCGGGATATGGGGAATGAACTTCCAATGGATGCCTGAATTGGGATGGAAATACGGTTATTTCTTTGCCTGGGGATTGATGCTTGCCGTAGGGGTAATCGTATATTTCTACTTTAAGCATAAAAGATGGTATTAATAAAAAATACGAAATAAGACTTATCTTCAATCAGTAAACACATGAAAAAACAAGAATTATATAAACAAGTAATAACTTATTTTCAACAGGCAATTCCGGTAGCAGAAACAGAATTGCACTATGAAAACCCTTTTCAGCTGCTTATAGCTGTGATATTAAGTGCGCAATGTACAGACAAGCGTGTCAATATGATAACTCCTCCTCTTTTTTCGGCATTTCCAACTCCCGAAGCTCTGGCAAACACCACCCCTGAGGTAGTTTATGAATACATACGTAGTGTAAGCTATCCAAACAACAAAGCCAAGCATCTGGTAGGAATGGCTCAAATGCTGGTAAAAGACTTTCAGAGTGAAGTTCCAGGAACTTTGGAAGAACTGGTAAAACTCCCCGGAGTAGGAAGAAAAACCGCAAATGTAATTCAAAGTGTGGTATTCAACAAAGCTGCAATGGCAGTCGACACCCACGTTTTCCGTGTCAGTCATCGCATCGGACTTGTACCTAAAACATGTACTACCCCTTTAGCAACAGAAAAACATCTGGTAAAATATATTCCTGAGAATTTAATACCGACGGCTCATCACTGGCTGATTCTTCATGGAAGATACGTCTGTACCGCACGCAATCCCAAATGTGAGGAATGCGGACTCAACGGAATATGTAAAGAGTCTTTGAAAGCAAAAATCAAATAGCTTCAATTATTGTTCTACAACCAGTCCGTCGTATGCCATATGTACATGCGGAGGAAGTTGCTTTTCGACCTCTGCATGCAATCCCATATGATGACTCATGTGTATGAAATAAGTTTCGCCAGCTCCGATACGTGAAGCTTGCTCCAAAGCCTCAGCCAGCGACTGATGTGTCCAATGCGGCTCTATCCGTAATGCATTTATAAACAGATAATCCAATCCTTGTAAAAATTCATACGATTCATCAGGCATTGTAAGCATATCTGTTATCCAAGCTACCTTACCCACCCGATAACCCAATATCGGCAGTTTACCATGCATTACTCTAAAAGGAACAACCTCCAGCGAATGTCCAGACAAGTTTGTTACCTGAAACGGTTTATACGGCTCGATGACAGAAAGTGGAATACTGGGAACTCCCGGATACGGATGTTCTACAAAACAATAAGGCATACGTCTTTGTAAACGCTCGGCAGTATATCCTTCCGCATAGACAGGTACATCCCGGAAACTGCAAAAAGGACGAAGATCATCCAACCCACCCACATGGTCATAATGTTCGTGAGTTATCAATACCCCATCAATAGGACGAAAATCGTTCATTCTAATACATTGTTCTCTGAAATCAGGACCGCAATCTATCAAAATGCGCACTCCTTCCATCTCAATCAATCCAGAACAACGCAAACGGTTATCGCGCGGATCGGTACTTGTACATACCGGGCATCCGCATCCCACTTGAGGCACTCCCGTAGATGTTCCACTTCCTAATACAGTAACTTTCATTGTATAATCAAGTAGTCTTAAATGTAATTTACTTCCGGATGGATATCAATACCAAACTTTTCCTTTACCGAAGCAACAACTGCTTCTGCAAGAGCCATGATTTCCTTTCCGGTAGCTCCCCCCAGATTGACAAGGACCAACGCCTGACGGGCATGTACTCCTGCACGTCCCAACGATTTTCCTTTCCACCCGCAACGATCTATCATCCATCCAGCAGGAACTTTCACACAATCTTCGCCTGCCGGATAAGAAGGCATATCGGTATATATGGACTGTAAATCAGCAAACTGCTTTTTAGGAATGACCGGATTCATAAAAAAACTTCCGGCATTTCCCATTTGAGCCGGATCAGGAAGTTTTTCTTCTCTGATACGAATGATGATACGACGCAGATTATCTAATGTCAACGGACAAGATGCTTTATCCAGTTCTGTACGGATATTACCATAATCTAAATGCCATACCGGAACTTTACTCAAACGGTAAGTGACATGCGTGACAATATATTTGCCTTTCAGTTCTTGCTTAAATATACTTTTACGATATGCATAACAGCATTCCTCATTCGAGAACTGCCGTAATTCTCCGGTAGAAACGCAAACTGTATCTACACTTACTATCAAATCTTTAGCCTCAACTCCATAGGCTCCGATATTCTGTACGGCAGAAGCTCCAACCTCTCCAGGTATCAAAGACAGGTTTACAGCCCCATACAGATTTTTCTGCACAGTGTATGCCACAAAGTCATCCCATACTTCGCCGGCTCCTACACGCACATCTACAGTATCTGACGTTTCACTTACTACCTCATAACCTTTTATCAAGGAATGAAGTACTGTTCCTTGATAATCGCCCGAAAAGAGCAAATTACTTCCCCTTCCAATATGTAATAATGGAAGTTCATAATTTTTCTGCTTCAAAAAAGCACAAAGTTCTTCTACTGATTCATATTCAACAAAATGTGCAGTACGCACATCCATGCCAAATGTGTTATGATGTAAAAGAGAATAATCTGTCAGTTCTTTCATTTTATATTACTATTCTATGCTGAACGGAGCAACCTAGTCGCTCAAATCTTCAAATTTCATCAATATCCATTTACCTCCGTGATATTCAAAATAAAGCGTATTGCTAAAGCCATTACCAAATCCTTTAAATTCAATAATTTTCTGATTGGTATCAGGCATTTCCTTCTGTCCGTAATGGACATTAGTCAAACGCTCTTTAAGCATAGGAGGACGAAATGAAAACCACTGTCCTTCATCCAATGTAGTTTCGAGAATCTGAAATTCATCTTCAGGATCTACAGTCACAAAACTCAATGGACGATGTAAACGTTCAAGCTGGAATATGGAATCGTTGACAAAATGGTTATAAAAATCGAAAAAATCTTCACGGCCATTCGCATCCGAGGCAAGCTTCTCTTTATTTATAGCTTCCAGATACCAGCAATCAGAAACTCGCTCAAAATAATACCGTTTTACTTTTCTCTCTTTCAGATAAATCCAGTCCACCTGTACACTATGCACAGCTGTATCTTTTTCCATCTCCATATCTTCTTCCTTATCGAAAAGGACAGTATAAACCGGTTCACGACTGAACATAGGATCGTATATCCATTCGTTCTTTGCCATTCGTACTACCTGTTCACCTTTGTAATAAGAAATAGGAAACTTCACCCGAGAACGTTGGAAGTGTTCATCGGAAGCAAAATTATAAAAGAAATCGGCAAAGCTTTCATCGGCCGTAGCTGGAACTATTTCTTCTACAACCGGAGCTTCTCCCTGCAATGTGTCATGCCCAACTGTCAGCGAGTCAATTTGTTTAGTTAACGTTTCAAAAGGGTCTACATTCTTTTTTCCTCCCCCACAAGAACTGACCAGCATACATACACAACACCCAAATAAAATTTTTTTCATCTTAGTGCTTCTGAAAAATCATGTGCAAAAATACGTCTTTTTTTCTTTTGGCGAATAAAACATTTACAGTTTTCTTTTTTATGAGCATAAAAAGACAAAATTTCAGTTTAAATCCTTACCTTTGTGCACTAGAAAAAAATAATAATATAGGAAAATATGTTAGCAAAAATAGAACAGTTACTTCAGGAAGTGGAGAACTTAACTGCTTCGAATGCAGACGAGCTGGAGGCTCTGCGCATAAAATACCTAAGTAAAAAAGGTATAATCAATGCGCTTATGGCGGATTTCCGCAATGTACCCGCTGAACAGAAAAAAGAAGTCGGCATGAAACTGAATGAATTGAAGAATCATGCTCAGGAGCGTATTAATACACTGAAAGAAGCTTTCGAATGTCAGGATAACAGCGCAGCTGAACTGGACCTGACTCGTACTGCTTACCCGATAGAGCTGGGTACACGCCACCCGTTAAGCATCGTACGTAACGAAATAATCAATATTTTCAACAGATTGGGATTCACTATTGCTGACGGTCCGGAAGTAGAAGATGACTGGCATGTATTCTCATCTATGAACTTCCCCGAAGATCATCCGGCACGCGACATGCAGGATACTTTCTTCATAGAAAGTCACCCTGATATTATCTTACGTACACATACTTCATCTGTACAGAGCCGCGTAATGGAAGTTTCTAAACCTCCTATCCGCGTAATCTGTCCGGGACGTGTGTATCGTAACGAAGCTATCAGCTATCGTGCACACTGCTTCTTCCATCAGGTAGAAGGATTGTATATCGATAAGAATGTTTCATTCACAGACTTGAAACAAGTTTTGCTTCAGTTTGCACAAGAAATGTTCGGTCCTGAAACAAAAATCCGTCTGCGCCCTTCATACTTCCCGTTCACTGAACCTAGTGCGGAAATGGATATCAGCTGCGATATCTGTGGTGGCGAAGGATGTCCTTTCTGTAAATATACAGGATGGGTAGAAATTTTGGGTTGCGGTATGGTTGACCCTGCTGTACTCGAAGCTAACGGTATCGACAGTAAAGTTTACACTGGTTATGCATTCGGTATGGGAGTAGAACGTATTGCCAACTTAAAATATAAAGTAAAAGATTTGCGTATGTTCTCGGAAAACGATACTCGTTTCCTCGAAGAATTCGAAGCAGCAAACTAATTTTTTATTATATACGCGAGTTCGGGATAAGTTTTGTTCAAAAGAGCGTGAGTTGGTTTGATTT
>DXLO01000070.1 GCA_019414665.1 Bacteroides sp.
GGGACTGAACGGATATCACCGGAAATGCTGAACGGGTATCCGCCGGAATATGCAAGAAAGAATTTAATTTTAAAATCAGCAAGAATATCAGTAAAATATTTTCATTTTTAACCAATAAATAATGATAACATTTAGAAATACCCCGATAGTTTTATAATTCCTTTTCAAATAAGATCTTAACCTGCCTTCAAAATACTTTCAGAAGACCAAATAAAACACACAAGTAAAATAATTAATTGCATTTTATTATTGAAATATAAAGACTCGCTTGTCTCTCGAAACAAAAAAATCAGCCGAATTCTTTTCTATCGAATCCGGCTGATCTCTCATATAAAAAGCAATAATTAATTTTTAAAGCTATGAATCGGCGCAGGAATACGTCCCTTACGATTTACAAAAGCCTCACAGCTAAAACGGTTGACAGGCATCACAGGAGCATATCCCAGCAATCCACCAAACTCAACAGTATCACCAACCTCTTTACCCACTACAGGAATAATACGCACGGCGGTGGTTTTCTGGTTAATCATACCAATAGCTGTTTCATCGGCAATAATACCCGAAATAGTTGCAGCAGATGTAGTTCCTGGGATAGCAATCATATCCAAACCTACTGAACAAACACAAGTCATCGCCTCCAGTTTTTCCAAAGTTAAAGCACCGGCTTCTACCGCATTTATCATACCCTGATCTTCACTGACAGGAATAAATGCTCCACTTAGTCCTCCAACATACGATGAAGCCATTACTCCACCTTTCTTTACCTGATCGTTCAACAAAGCAAGAGCAGCTGTGGTTCCAGGTGCTCCCGGATGTTCCAAACCAATCTCCTGTAATATTTCGGCTACACTATCACCAATAGCCGGAGTTGGAGCAAGTGACAAATCAATGATACCGAAAGGAACGCCCAAACGGCGAGAAGCTTCCTGTGCAACCAGCTGTCCGACACGTGTAATCTTAAAGGCTGTACGCTTGATAGTTTCACAAAGTACCTCAAAACCTTCACCACGTACTTGTTCCAATGCGTATTTCACAACGCCCGGTCCGCTGACACCAACATTTATAATAGCATCGTCTTCCGATACTCCATGAAAAGCTCCTGCCATAAATGGATTATCATCGGGAGCATTACACAATACGACCAGTTTAGCACATCCCAAAGAATCACGCTCCTTAGTCAATTCCGCAGTCTCCTTGATTATTTCTCCCATAAGGCGAACAGCATCCATATTGATGCCTGTTTTAGTCGATCCCACATTCACTGAGCTGCAAATACGTTCCGTACAAGCCAAAGCCTTAGGAATAGAACGAATAAGCAATTCATCGCTTCGGGTCATGCCTTTCGAAACAATAGCAGAATATCCTCCGATAAAATTCACTCCCAATTCTTCTGCAACCCGGTCTAATGTCTGTGCTATCTTTACATAATCATCCGGAGTATGGCATGCAGTACCGCCAACCAATGCTATAGGAGTAATAGAAATACGTTTGTTTACGATAGGAATTCCATACTCCTTGGCAATATCCTCTCCCGTTTTTACCAGATTTTTAGCAAAGCGGGTCATCTTATTATATATATTCTGACAGAGAACATCCAGATTACTGTCGGCACAGTCCAACAAGTTTATTCCCATAGTAATGGTACGTACATCCAGATTTTCTTTCTCTATCATCTTATTGGTTTCGAGAACCTCGGATATATTAATCATAGCAATACTGTTTTTTAGATACGATGCATTTTATTGAATATTTCCTCACGCTGGCATTTCACCTGTACTCCGATTTCATTTCCGGCTTCTACCAGTTCAGTTACTATTTGCTCGAAAGGCTTTTCTATATTCGCCAGATCTACAATCATCATCATATTAAAATACTCCTGAACAATAGTCTGAGAAATATCCAATATGTTTACATTATTTTTAGCAAGATAAGAACATACCTTTGCTATGATACCCACTGTATCTCCACCTACTACAGTAATAATCGCCTTATTCATAATCAAGTTTTCTAAGTGTTATTAATTTTACAAAGATATGTATTTATTATCAAAAGCCACCTCTCTAAAAACTTTTTTTACCCAAATGCTTGCTTATTACAAAATTTTACGTACCTTTGCATCGCTTTTGAAAGGAAGCACTCTTACAAAAGAGTTTTGGAGAGGTGGCAGAGTGGTCGATTGCGGCGGTCTTGAAAACCGTTGTACCGCGAGGTACCCGGGGTTCGAATCCCTGTCTCTCCGCTGAACTAACCGGACAATACCGGACAGTAAGCAGACAAGTCCCACAAATTCAATGATTTGTGGGACTTTTTTATTTCCTTGTGTCTGCCTTAAAGTACACCTTTTCGCCCCTAAAAGACAAAGTTCGTAACCTAACTCGTACCCCCGACAAACAAAAACGGAAAGGGGGTACAGAATGTCCGAAATTGGCGAAGTCCTGTCGTTATTTGGCTTGCCTGCATAGAGCTCATTTTTAGAGAATTACAATAGTTTTGCAACTTAAAAAGTGAGTTATGAAATCGACATTCAACATTTGCTTTTACGCAAAGAAAGACAAGCAGAAAGCCAACGGTGCGTACCCTCTTTTCGCCCGTATCACAGTGGACGGCGTGGCGAGCCGTTTTAATACCAAGCTGGACGTGCTGCCCTCTATTTGGGACGGCAAAATGGGCAAGGCTACCGGACGTACTTCGGAAGCCAGCCGCATAAACCGTATGCTGGACGATATAAACGCATCCTTGAACACCATTTACCACGAAATGCAACGGCGTGACAACTACGTGACCGCCGAGAAAGTGAAGAACGAGTTTTTAGGTCATAGCGAGAGCCACGAAACAATCCTTACCCTGTTCCAAAAGCACAATGACGATGTGAAGCAGTTGGTCGGCATATCCAAGACAATAGCGACTTACCGCAAGTATGAAGTCACCCGCCGCCACCTTGCCGAGTTCATTCAAAGCAAGTACAACGTATCGGACATATCCATTAAGGAGATAAGCCCGATGTTCATTACCGATTTTGAATTGTATTTGCGTACCGCCTGCAAGTGCGGCTACAACACCACCGCCAAGTTCATGCAGTTCTTCAAGCGTATCATCATCATTGCCCGCAACAACGGCATACTGGTGGGCGACCCGTTCGCCAGCTACAAAATCCGGCTGGAGAAAGTGGACAGGGGTTATCTGACAGAGGACGAGATTAAAATCATCCTTAAAAAGAAAATGGTTTCCGAACGGCTGGAACACGTCAGGGACTTGTTCGTCTTTTCCTGTTTCTGCGGTTTGGCATACAGCGATGTCGCCAACTTGCGGCAGGAGAATATCCAAAAGTCCTTTGACGGCAACCTTTGGATAATCACCAAGCGGCAAAAGACGAATACGGACGTGAATGTTCCCCTGCTGGATATTCCCAAGATGATTTTGAAGAAGTACAAGGGCAAGTTGCCGGACGGCAAGATACTTCCCGTAATCAGCAATCAGAAGCTAAACGCCTACTTGAAAGAGATTGCCGATATATGCGGTATTAAAAAGAACCTGACATTCCACCTTGCCCGGCACACGTTCGCCACGACCACCACGCTGTCAAAGGGCGTACCCATTGAAACGGTGTCCAAGATGCTGGGACACACAAACATAGAAACTACGCAAATCTACGCCCGCATCACCAACAGCAAGATAGGCAGCGATATGCAGGGGCTTGACAAGAAGTTTGTCGGCATCGAGAAGATTTACAAGGAAGTCGCCATGTAATCTTGATTATTGGGAACTGGTCACAATTTGTGACCAGTCCTTACTATTATTCCAACATTGCTAAATCTCCTAAAATATACGATTATGGATTTGCAGATTATCCAAAACAAGATTTTTGAGGTCAGAGGTTGCCGGGTGATGCTCGATTATCATTTGGCAGAACTCTACCAAGTGGAAACACGAGCCTTGAAGCAGGCGGTCAAGCGCAATATCGAGCGTTTTCCCAGTGATTTTATGTTTGTTCTCACCAAAGAGGAAGCTAACTTATTGTTGTCCATAGGGGTATCACAAAATGTGATACCTCCTGATTATAACTTCGGTGTAGCCATGCCTATGGCTTTCACCGAACAGGGCGTAGCCATGCTTTCTTCGGTTCTCCGTTCCAAAATAGCCATAGAGGTGAACATTTCAATCATGCGGGCTTTTGTCCTCATGCGCCAAATGGTAATCGGCTACGAGGAACTGTTAAGGCGCATCGAGGAACTGGAGGTAAGCACCGATGCGCAGTTCAACGAGCTATATCAAGCCCTTACCCAGCTTCTAAGCCAGTCGAAGCAACAGAAAGAACGCCGTCCGGTAGGTTTCGTTACCTATAACCGTGACAAAGACGAATAGGCAACGATTTTCCACCTAACAAACTATATACCAATAAAATACACTCTTCCAACTTGCGGGCAGTCCACCGACTACCCGCATTTTTATATCCTTTTCCAACTGGCACATTCCCCGAAACGCCAGCCGTGCGTGGCA
>DXLO01000071.1 GCA_019414665.1 Bacteroides sp.
GTTAAGAAAAAGTTCCACATAAATTTCGAGAAAACGCAATAGATACTATATTTTGTAAAAAATAGCATATAGAGCCGGAGTCACAAATAATGTAAGCAGTGTGGCAAACGACAAGCCGAATACGATTGTTGCTGCCATGCCACCAAATACGACATCGAATAAAAGCGGGATACTTCCGAAAACAGTTGTCAGTGCAGCCATCAGTACAGGACGTACTCTGGAAACTGTAGCTTCGATGACTGCCGTATATGGCGCGATACCTGCTCTTCGCTGTACGTTTACTTCATCCAGCAATACAATAACATTCTTTATAATCATGCCTAATAATCCGAGCCATCCGGCTATACAGAAGAAACCAAACTGGAATCCTGTGAGCAATAATCCGAATACCATACCGATGAGTGACAACGGTAGAATAAGGAAAATGATAAGTGGCTGCCGGAAATTTCCGAAAAGCATGACGAGAATGATTATCAGCATGATAATGGCCAAAGGAAAATATTTGGACAATGCTGCCATGGCTTCTTTCTGATCTTTATATTGTGAATCCCAGAAAAAACTATAGCCTTCGGGCAGTTTGATGTTTTCTATTTCTTCCCGTATCTCTGCGTGTACTTCTTTCATGGTATGTCCACGTTTCACGTCACATTGGGCAGCCATAGAAAGCTGTCGGTTGTATGTACGCACAAGCGGATATTCCCATGCGATATTGATGCCATCGGTTACTTGTCCTAACGGAGCAGAGTTAGATCCATTCCATATCTGCAGGTCTTCCAGTTTTTCTGTATCCCATGATGCCTCTTCTTTTGTGCGGAGTAGTACGGGAACCTTTTTGTCATTATCGCGGTAAATACCTATGGCCGTTCCGTCGCTAACCGATTTGACAGCATTCATCATATCACTCCGTCCGATATTCAGTCTTCCGGCTTTTACCGGATCGTAGCCCGCTTTTATCATCATAGCCATATTTCCCCACTCGTTGCGTGCATTCAGCACTTTCGGATTCTTACGCATGATACCGATAGCAATGTTTGTCAGAGAATCCAATACAGCCGGATCATCTCCACAGAACCGGGCTTCGATTAAAGCCTGAGGTATGCTGTTGATTTCGAAACTGTTGACTCGTATAAGTGCATCCTGAAATTTTTCAGGAAGCTTGTGGTATAAAATTTCCTGTAATTCGCGTGACTTTTCAGGAGTTTCTGCCTCTATCAGACATTGAGCATAATTAGGTTGCGGACCATAAGCAGCATTTGCCAGATAATATCTTGGAGGAGTTTGCCCGATATAAGTCGAAACCTTCTTTACTCCATCGAATGTTTGCAGGTATTCCGTCAGTTGTGCAGCCTGTTTTTCACTTTCTTCGATACGTGTACCTTCGGGCAACCACATGTCTACGGAAAAGTATTGCTTGTTTAATAGTGGCATAAATTGCTGAGGAATATATCTGAATCCCCATCCGGCCACAGCCAGCAGTACAACCATGCATCCTACCACTGTATATCGTTTCCGTATCGTGAAACTTAGTGCTTTACGGAAAAAGTCGTATATACGTCCGGTAAATAGTTCGTTTTTCAGTTCTTCCGGTCGTGGACGTCTTACAAACTCTTGAACGAAAAATACATTTTGTGTGATGGCAAGTACCCAGCTGAGCAGCAAAGACACCGCTATTACAATAAACAGCGATGAAAGAATCTCGCCTGTGATATGTGGAGAAAGATATACCGGCAAAAAGGTAAGTACTGCTATCAGTGTAGCTCCGAGAAGAGGCATGGCAGTACTTGATACGGCGTTCAGTATGGCAACACGCTTTCTCATTCCACGTTGCATATTAACTAAAGCTGCATCATATACCACAATGGCATTGTCTACCAGCATACCTATTGCAATGATGATGGCTGCAAGCGACATACGTTGCAGGGCAATTCCAGTAGCCTGCATGTAGATCAGCGTTCCGAAAATGGAAAAAATCAGTCCACTACCTATCAGAAATCCGTTTTTGAATCCGATGAAGAACAATAGTAAGCTACTACAGTCAGTACAGAAACAATGAGATTCATTACAAATCCATCGTTAGCTACAGCCGATTCATATCCTTGATCATAAATAATGTCCAGTTCATATCCCTCCGGCATATCAGCTTTCAGTTTATCTATTTGCTGGGATACAAGTTCTGCCATCTCTACTACATTCCCGTCGGATACTGTTGAAATTGCGATACCTACAGCTGGAATATTTCCGATTCTCATCAGGTTTCTTGCCGGACGCGAATAGCTTTCTCTGATTTCTGCAATTTCTCCCAGCCGGAAATATTCACCTTTACGCGAAACGACAGTCAGATTCTCTATTTCTTCCAGACTTGTAAAACTTCCATCGGCTTCAATTCGAAGACGGTTTGTGGATGTTTCTATCGCACCTGCATCGACTATCTTGTTTTGTCTTTCAAAGGCTGAGGCTATGTCGGCCATCATTACTCCACTTTGAGAAAGTAGTGAAGGGTTGACCGTTACTTCGATTGTCCGGTTCTGAATACCGAACAGTTCGACTTTAGCCACGTCTTTTACGTCCAACAGTTCATTTTTTATTTTTTTTGGCACAGTCTTCCAGTTCGCGATAAGTATGTGTTTCACTGCTTAAGCCGTAGAATACTCCCAAGACATCACCAAAATCATCATTTACAACCGATGGACCTGCACCCGCGGGTAACTTGTTTTGTACATCGTTTACTTTCCGGCGAAGTTTGTCCCAAAGCTGTTGCATATCTTTGGCGCGTATTTCTTTTTTCACATAAACGGTAATTTTAGAAAGCCCTGCCCGGTTTTCCGTCTTCAGATAATATAGTTCACCCAGCGACTGAATCGATTCTTCCAGTACATCGGTTACTTGTTGTTGTACTTCCATTGGAGAAGCACCCGGATAAGAAGTTGTTACGAGTGCTTGTTTGATTGTGAATGGTGCATCTTCAAGCTTTCCCATATTGTTATATGCGAATATGCCTCCACTCAAAATCAGTATCAGTATCAGCCAGCTTAAGGCTTTGTTCGTCAGGAAAAATTTTACTAATCCTTTCATCAGTATTTCGTTTTAGTCTTGAATGGTTATTTCTTCGTTTTCCGAGAGATAAGTCAGCCGTGTTGCGGCAATTCTTTCACCGGCAGAAAGCCCTGACAGAATTTCTATTTTGTCATTCTTTCTTAGCTTGCCTGTTTTTACAGACCTTTTTACAACCCGGTTCTGTTCGTTCACGAGCCAAACGAAAGAACCCGTTTCGTCAGTATGACAAACAGCCGTTTGGGGGATGACCACGCTCTGGTATGAATATGAAGATGAACTAAAGCTAGGGATTAAAAGAGAGCCTGCCATACCACCCAATAAGCTGTTGTCTGCATTGTTGATTATTGCTGTAAATAAATAAGATATGTTGTTGTCGCTTGCGCTTTGTGTGATATAAGTCTTTTCCGGTATAAATGTTTTTTCCTGTATAGCATTGAATGTGATAGAGCAGGGGAGGGCAGACTGCTTTCGGGCATTTACTGCCATATCTTCCGGAATATAGGCTTCAACCTTGATTTTGGAAAGGTCGATAAATGTTACTACCGGACAGAGGCCTTGATGTCCTGATAACGCTCTATGTTAACTTTTTGGATATATCCATCGAAAGGTGCATACAGTTTGGTATCTTTTAATTCATTGACGGATGTTGTATAGTCTGCTTTGGCTTTTTCGTAGTCAGCCTTGGCTTTTTCGTAACTTGTTCCTGATATGCTTCCTTTTTCATATAGATTTGAAATACGTTTGTAGTCAGCCTCCGTTTGTTTATAGATAGCCTCTGCGCGTTGTTTGCGAATCAGAAAGTCACGGTCGTCGATAGCGGCAATTAGCTCTCCTTTACGGAAGAACTGTCCGCTTTGTGTATCGAAAGTATATACCGGACCACCTACTCTGAAAGAAAGTTCTGTAGTCCGGTAAGGTTGTGAAATGAATGAATAGCTGCGCTCGGAAGATGTATCCGACTGTTCGGCACAGATAACTTTTACATTAGGAGCTTGCTGCTCCTTGTTTGAGTTGTTGTCGCACGATATGAAACACCCTATACATGCGAGAAATAAAAGTGCTTTTTTCATCTTAATGTTCTTCTGAATGATTATTTAGTAATGCAAAAGTAAGTCAAGGTAAATAAGGCTTCAATATTGTTGTTTCTGAACCGTAGATAGAAGATACTGAACCGTAGAAAAGCAAAACTGAATACTTTTGGGCAGTTTCACCTTATATATAATATATATGAAAGGCTTTATATAGAAGCGTTTAGATCTTTACAGAGATTTATCTCGATGTTTTTTTA
>DXLO01000072.1 GCA_019414665.1 Bacteroides sp.
CACTTTGTCGGGGTGTCCTTCAGACACCGATTCGGATGTGAATAAATATCCCATTCTAAATTGAAAATTAAGAATTAAAAATTAAAAGTTAATTCGTTAACCACCTTGGGAAGTTATCAGAGTAGATAAATGTAAATAAGAAAGTCAATGTATTTTTTAGCATTTTTTTCTGTGGTTGCAAGCTACTCAAATCTCTCCACTGTTTTTAACGGCTGCAAAGATAAGCATTATTCCTTAACCATTCTATAAATTCCCGGTTCTTTAACATTGGAATAGCAATTATTTAGAAGAAATTAAACCTAATCTGACCGATTTCCGTTAATTTTGCATCATGAGCAAAGAAAAGACCGCATTTATACCTAAACAATATTTCGCAGTGGTAGCCGTACTGCTGGCTATCATGATGTCCGTACTGGACGGAACCATTATGAATATCGCATTACCCACGCTGGCACACGATTTCGATGTCACCCCTTCCAATGCCATCTGGATTGTCAATGCCTATCAACTGGTGATTACCATGACCTTGCTATCATTTGCCTCATTAGGTGATATTTACGGTTACAGACGGATATTTCTGACCGGCATCTCCATTTTTGCAGGCGCCTCTTTGGCCTGCGCCCTCTCGGACTCTTTCTGGATGCTGACTGTCTCCCGTATCATTCAAGGTTTCGGGGCGGCCTGTGTAATGAGTGTCAATACCGCCCTTATCCGTTTAATTTACCCGCCGCAGATACTAGGGCGCGGAATGGGCGTAAATGCCATGGTGGTAGCTGTTTCGGCCGCCGCAGGTCCATCCATTGCAGGCAGTATCTTAGCATTGGGAAGCTGGCACTGGCTTTTTGTAATCAACATTCCTTTGGGATTGGCTGCATTAGTGATCGGACATCGGTTCTTACCGCATAATCCGGCTTCAGACACAAAACACAAGTTTGATAAAATCAGTGCAATAGCCAACGCACTGACCTTCGGGTTGTTAATTTATACCTTGGAAGGTTTTGCACACGCCGAAAACAGAAAGTTCATTGCCATCCAGTTGGTTTTGTTAATCATAATCGGCACTTATTTCATCCGCCGCCAACTGAAGGAAACGACCCCTATCCTACCTGTGGACTTACTGAAGATTCCTATTTTCGCTCTTTCTATCAGTACTTCCATCACCTCATTCACCGCCCAGATGCTGGCTATGGTTTCCTTACCGTTTTTTATGCAGAATATATTGGGATACAGCGCCGTACAGATCGGTTTGCTACTTACCCCCTGGCCATTGGCTACCATCTTGACCGCACCACTTGCAGGCAGACTGGTAGAGAAAGTACATCCCGGATTGCTGGGAGGCATCGGCATGGCCATCTTCGCTACCGGCCTATTCACACTCTATTTGCTTCCCCCCCATCCGGCAGAATGGAATATCATCTGGCGAATGGCACTCTGTGGTATGGGCTTCGGGCTGTTCCAGACGCCCAATAATGTAACCATTGTTTCTTCCGCTCCCACTCACAGAAGCGGTGGAGCCAGCGGTATGCTAGGTACGGCGCGTCTGTTAGGTCAGACTTTGGGAACCACACTGGTTGCTTTGTTGTTCCGTATGTTCGCCGAAGGACATCGGGCGCAGGCTTGTTTGTTATTAGCCATATTCTTTGCCATTGCCGCAGGCGTGGTAAGCAGTATCCGTATGACACAGGCTTCTCCGGCAGGAAAGAAATAAAGCCCCGGCAAGTTGTTGAACAGAAACATTTCCTTTCTGATAAAAACTTTCTCTTGTTTTTTATCTTTGAGGGCAAAGAAAAAAAGAATGAATTTATCTATCTTTGGAGAGAATTTAAACAATCAAAACCTGATGAATATATGAAAAAGACATTGCTCTTACTTTTTACCCTTCTTTTAGCCCTGTCGGCACAATCACAAAATTCGTTACGGCTAATGACCTATAACATTAAAAATGCAAACGGAATGGATGATGTATGCGACTTCCAACGCATAGCCGATGTAATCAATCATATCCACCCCGAAGTGGTAGCCTTGCAGGAACTGGACAGCATGACCCACCGCAGCGGACAAAAATACGTACTGGGCGAGATAGCCGGACGTACGCAAATGCACGCTTACTTTGCCCCTGCCATTGATTACGACGGAGGAAAATATGGTATCGGACTTCTCACCAAAGAAATTCCCGTCAGCCTGAAAACCATGACACTTCCCGGACGGGAAGAAGCACGTGCGCTGATTATGGCAGAGTTCGACAACTACATTTATTGTTGCACCCATCTGTCTCTCACCGAAGAAGACCGCATGGCCTCACTGGAGCTTATAAAAGACTTTGCCGCCGCTCACAAAAAACCTTTTTTCCTGGCCGGCGACCTGAATGCCGAACCCGAATCCGCATTCATAAAATACTTGCAACAGGATTTTCAGATACTTTCTGACGTAAACCAGCATACATTTCCGGCTCCCGCCCCTACAGAAACCATTGATTATATTACAGCACTGAAACAGAACATGAAAGGCTTCACAGTAACCTCCGCACAGGTAGTAAATGAACCGGTAGCATCAGATCACCGTCCTTTAGTAATAGTGCTTGAACAAAAATAAGCCCAACAGAAAATATGAAAATAAATAAAAGAGAGAACATCGGATGGATAGACTTGCTACGCGTCACCGCCTGTTTTTTAGTTGTATTCGCCCATTGCTGTGACCCTTTTGTGGCACGTTTTGACACAGACCGTCCTACTTTTCTGCAAGGGTGCGCATTGGGAAGTGCCGTACGCTGTTGCGTGCCCTTGTTTGTGATGATGACAGGAGTGCTGCTGTTTCCTGTACGAAACGGCATGAGTGAATTTTACAAAAAGCGGATCGGCCGCATTGTTGTCCCGCTTATCTTCTGGTCGGTCATGCTGCCTGTATTGTATTTCATTTATCTGAATTACATCACCACGACAGACAATCCTACCATAGACATGTCCGCCTTCACCCTGGAAATGACTATCACGAAGATTTGGACATTCATTTTCAATTTCAACTATGACACCACTCCTCTGTGGTATCTGTATATGCTGGTGGGGCTCTACTTCATCATCCCCATCTTCCATGCATGGCTGGAGCGTGCTACCCGGAAAGATATCAAGCTATTTCTTTCCATCTGGGGCATCTCCTTGTTCCTTCCCTACATAAAGATGGCCGCTCCCGCACTGGGATATATCGGCAACTGGGGCAATATGGATATCCTGGGAGTGTGCGACTGGAATGCATTCGGTTCATTTTATTATGTTTCCGGATTTATCGGCTATCTGATACTGGCCCATTATCTGGTAAAATACCCGCTGCAATGGAGTTGGAGAAAAACCCTGGCTATCGGTATCCCTATGTTTGTGACAGGGTACGCCATCACTTTCGGCGGCTACCTCATCATGCAGGAATATTTTCCGGGAAACTACGCCTATCTGGAAATAGTATGGCTTTTCGGCGGCATCAATGTATTTATGATGACATTTCCTGTTTTTGTCTGTATACAGAAGCTTAAAATACCTTCTTCGCCTGTTCTTTCAAAAGTGGCATCCATGACCTTCGGCATTTATCTGTGTCATTTCGTCTTCGTGCAAATGGGATATGACTTGTTCGCCTCGCTGTTGCCTCAGGGGATTCCTGCCATAATACACATTATTTGCATGGCCGTAACAGCCTTTCTCATCAGCTACCTGGTGGTCAGAGGGATGTATGCATGCAAATGGACCAGAAGATTTGTGGCGTAAAAACAACGGATTCAAAACACAAGGAGTTACAGTATCCTGTTGGCTGATTATTTCCTTCAAATTCTTCATTTACTTATTAAGTGTTGATAACCAATTATTTACCATGATTGATTTATTCATAAATTCTTCATCATTTTGTCATAGGATATTTCAATAGAAAGCACAACATTACAACTGTTATAAATGGCGCAAACAAAATGAATTCCGTTCCTGTAACTTGAGTGATTCCACCGGTATTTTCTCCCAATCTCTGCCTTTTCATTTAATCGTTTCACCTTAGTGATGAACTTTTATCACTGTAAGCATTCGGCCTCGTGCGTGTTTCTCTCCAAGTTATAATAAAGTCAAAAG
>DXLO01000073.1 GCA_019414665.1 Bacteroides sp.
ATAATGGGGCGTATCGGAAGACTTTGCAGACTTCTTACTCCGTTTAATTTTGCCTTCTTTTATCAGTCGTTCTTTTTCAGCCTTGATTCGTTCGAGCAGAACTGATGCTGGTTCATCGTTGGGATCTTGGGGTACAAGTTTTCCATGTATCGCAAGGTCGAGTATCTTTTGACGTAACGCTTTTGTATCCATCGTTATATTTCTGTTTGTAATTGTGCAGTTTTGGCTGCACAATTACTATTCATGTTCTTCCAGTTTCTTTAATTCCTCATTTTCTTCAAACTCTTCAATCCATTCCTTCACCTTAGCTTGCAATAAAGCCTTGTTGGGGAGATAGAGTTGATAAGCAGAAGCATAGATGTTAACATCTTTAGGCAAGGTAAGTTCCACTAGTGCATCGTTCTTCTCCTTACACAGTAGAATACCAATTGTCGGCTTTTCAAAGTCTTGTTTGACATAGCGGTCGTAATAGTTGACATACATCTGCATCTGCCCAAGGTCTTGGTGAGTTAGTTTGTCTATCTTCAAATCTATAAGCACATAGCATTGTAGCAAACGATTGTAAAACACCAAGTCAACAAAGAAATGCTGCTCATCAAATGTGAACCTTTTCTGCCTTGCTTCAAATAGAAATCCTTTGCCAAGTTCTAATAGGAATTGCTGCATCTTGTTGATAATGGCATTCTCTAATTTAGACTCTGAATAAACTGCATCGGGTTTTAGACCAAGAAACTCTAATGTGATGGGATTCTTGATAATGTCTGATGGTTTCCCAATAGATTGTCCTTCCTTAGCCAACCGCATTACTTCATCTTTGTTACGGCTCAAAGCCAATCTCTCATAAAGACAGCTTCCTACTTGACGGCTGAGTTGTCTTTTAGACCATTGTTGTTGAGTACATTCTATTTCATAGAAACTGCGGGCATCCGGATTTTCCACCCTCATCAGTATAAGATAATGAGACCATGAGAGAGCGAATGTCGGCTCAGAGATACATTCCTCTGACTTCGGATAATCGGCTAACCACTGGTTAGCCTTTTGACTCGGCTTTGGACAACCACTGGTTAGCCCTTTAGAAAAAACAATATAAAACTGCCGTATATTCTTAAGCGTTGAATATGACCATCCATCTCCCAACCTATCAGTCAGACGTTTGGAGAGTTCTTTCAGCACCGCCTTTCCATATTCGGCTCTTGTTTCCCCCTTTTGCTCATATTCTACTATATATTGTCCGATATGGAACTTAGTATAAACCTCAGCTATATTGACGGCTGTTGCCACACGTTCCCTTGCCTGCGTAACAAGGTTAACAACCTTCAAGAACAGGTCGTTTATATCTTTATCATTTGTGAAAACCTCTTTTCCCATAACTCAATTTTCTTCAATATTCGCAAGTAGCTTTTCAAGTTCAACCACAGCAGCACTTATCGTTTGGCTTTTATCCTTTATATCAGCCATCAGCTCTGCCAATGAACGGTTGTCCACCTCACCACCTTGCTTTATCCAAGTAATGTCAAGACTTGTTTTGTCTCTGGTAAGAATTTCATCTACAGGGTATTTACGCCAACGACCTTGCGGATTATTTTCTGCATCGTATGTCTCTACTCGATTATTATAGCAAGAAACAAAATCATCCAAATGATGCCGTTCCAGTTTACTGGTGGCAAGCGTATGCTTTATATCTGTACGGTAGTCGTAAAACCATATTTCCTTGGTCGGTTGTCCTTTGCTGAAAAACAACACGTTGGCTTTTACGCCTTGGGCATAGAAAATACCTGTAGGTAAACGCAAGATAGTATGCAAATTAAAATCCTGCAATAAGCGTTTACGAATAGTCTCACCTGCTCCAGCCTCAAAGAGAACATTATCAGGAAGTACAACTGCTGCACGTCCTCCCGTTTTGAGCATAAGCATCATGTGCTGGAGGAAATTTAACTGGTTATTCTTGGTCTCTACATAAAAATCCGGGCGGTTAATATCCACCGATCCAGCCGGACGAGTTCCAAAAGGAGGATTGGCAAGAATCACATCTACAAGAGTTGACGGTTCTTTTTCCAAAGAATCCTCACAAACAATCGGACTACGGTCTGTACCAATACCATGCAAATAAAGATTCATGGAAGCAAGCGTCACCACTAAAGGCGTATTATCCACACCATGCAAAGCTTTGTCACGCAAGAAATCACGTTTTTCTTTACTTGCTGACTGACCTTTCATATAATCGTAAGCTGTAAGCAAGAATCCACCCGTTCCACAAGCCGGGTCACAAACCGTTTCCCCCATTTGCGGATTGATACAATCTACTATTGCCTGAATAAGTGGACGAGGAGTAAAATACTGTCCTGCCCCGCTTTTCTTGTCTTGTCCGTTCTTTTCAAGAATGCTTTCGTAGATAGCTCCTTTCACATCACCGTCCATAATGAGCCATTGCTCCTCATCAATCATGGTGATGACCTTTTTCAGATAAACAGGCTTGTCTATCTTGTTTTGAGCCTTCGTATAAATCGTACCTATCAGATTATCCTGCTCACTAAGCAATTTAAGGGTCTCTTCATATTGTTTTACCAAATCCAAGCCATCAAGTACTATCAAATCTGCCCACTGATAACCAGTTGGAATAGCCGACTCTTCTCCAAACATTTCTACATTTTCGGCATCCATCTTCAAGAATAAAAGATAGGTCAGTTGGGTAATATAATCAGTAAATCCAATTCCTTGTCCGGCAAGAGTGGTTGCCAGATTCCATACTTTTTTGGTGAGCGATTGCTCTGTTGTATTATTTGTTGCCATTTCTTTATGCTGCTTTTCTTAAAACTACAAATGTGTAAAGTGAATGAAGTGCCTCGTCTGCCTTCTGCATATTGCCAAACGCTCTAATCATTTGGGCTGCATGGGTAGCATCATCTTCACGAATATCTCTGATAGTACAAGCTCCGTTAGAAGCGATGTAATCCACAATACGACTGATAACCTCTCGCTGTTTGTCAGTTATTTCACGCTGGTTTTGCCCTAACCAAAGATTGAAAAACTGTTTAGAGGTAGTAACTACACTATCCAATCGTTCGATTTGGTGGAAAGCAAAGCGCACAAGTTGTATGATATTGGTCAATGCATCGCTTTCTTCTTTGGTAATGGAACGCCTTACCACTTTAGGGTTAACTATGGCATAAGAGTTCCAGAGTTGTTTGGATGTAAAATGATTGTTTGCCATTTTAAGTCTGTTCTCCAAATCCTTTAGCATCGAATAGGTTATAGGCTCTCCCTCATTGTTGTAAATGATGCGCAGTGCCTCTATTTCGTCATAGTACTTTTTACAAAAATCTTCAAAAGCCTCTGTCGTATTTTTTGCTTCCTCAATGGAAAACCCTTTGGAGATAAGCGTATCTTCACCCGGCATCAATGTATTGACGAATCCGGCTGCAAGTATAAGAAGGTATTTCCGAGCATCTGCATGATTGGCAAGCGGAGCGACTAGCCCCTTACGTTCATTGTTAGGCTCATCAGTGCTTACAAACGGTGGAAGAATGCCTTTCTCCAGTGCATCGTATATTCTGGCAGAAAGTTCCTTCATGTCATCATGAGACAAACGGACAAACTCTTTCCGTTGCGGATCATCCGCCTTGTTGTATATTCGGGCAAGCGTTGCAGCAAGCCGTTTGAGATACTCGTCAGGAATATAGCCATGACTAATACGTTCTAATAGCTCCTTTAGAGTAATCGTCTTTGTTGTAGGAGCATCATCTATAGGTGCCACTGTTTGCGCATGTTCCGTCACGCCTACCGCATCAACCAAATAAAAACAATCCTTGCTGAATGCGTTCGGGGTAACATTGCGAAGTTGCTCATCACCAATAGTACGTACTCCACGCCCTTTCATCTGAATATACAAAGGCAATGACTCCACATCACGCATGAACATCACCACTTCCAGCGGCTTTACATCTGTTCCGGTGGCAACCAACGTACAGGTGACAGCAATACGGAAATCCTTGTCGTTACGGAATTGGCGTATCAGTTCGTTACTGTCGCCTGCCGAATAGGTAATTTTCTGAACAAAGCGGTC
>DXLO01000074.1 GCA_019414665.1 Bacteroides sp.
GCTTGTCTATCTACATCACCGTTTCATCAATCTACAATATCGGGAAACGGGACGGCAGGCGGCTGCAAATAGAACACATCAAACAATACCCGCTACACGATAGCGACAGTATCAACTTATTAAACAGACTGAACAATGGACGAAGTACAGAAGAATGAAAGTAGCATATCTACTTCACCAACAAATGGGAAGCCCCCAAAAGAAAATAAGCCTAAAAAGGAACTGACACCCCAACAGGTACAGCAGCGCAGGAAAATGATAGTCTTCCCGCTGATGTTCCTTGCCTTTGCCGGGTGCATGTACCTGATATTCGCCCCCTCCGGCAAAGAGGACGTGAACGTGGAAAGCGTGGGCGGCTTCAACGCCGACATACCCCTGCCCGCAGAGGACGGGATTATAGCCGACAAGCAAAAGGCTTACGAACAAGCGATGCTGAACCGCAAACAGCAGGACAAGATACAATCCTTGCAGGACTTCGGTTTCACGGGGGACGATGAAACGGAAGAACCGCAAGCGGAAATCGACCTGATGCCGGAAGATGATGCGAAGCCCCAAAGGGGCGGCGGTGCTTCTTCACGGGCGGCTTACCGGGACATCAACCGCCAGTTAAGCACGTTCTACGAAACGCCCCCTGTGGACGAGGAAAAAGAGGACTTGAAGCGGCAGGTGGCGGAACTGACCGACCGACTGCAACAACAGCAGAACGCCACACCCACCACTGACGACCAAATGGCACTCTTGGAAAAGTCCTACGAACTGGCGGCAAGGTATATGAATGACGGCGGGCAGAACGGGCAGGTGGCACAAGTGCCTGTTGCCGGGACTGTCACCCAAAAGCCGCAAGCCCAACCCGTGCAAGCAATCCGGGAAACGACCGTATCGGGATTGCAGCAGCCCATGAACGATGCCGACTTCATCCGTGCTTACAGCCAGCCACGAAACTACGGCTTCAACACGGCGGTAGGCACGGGCTACGCTATGGGAAAGAACACGGTAGCCGCCTGCATCCACCAAGACCAAACGCTGGTGGACGGGCAGGCGGTGAAACTACGGCTGCTCGAACCCATGCAGGCGGGAAACATCGTTGTGCCGAAGAATACCCTTGTGGCGGGAACGGCAAAGGTGCAGGGCGAACGGCTCGACATACTGGTGTCCTCGATTGAGTACGCTGGCAACATCATCCCGGTGGAACTCGCCGTGTTCGACACGGACGGGCAAAAGGGGCTGTCCGTCCCGTCCTCTATGGAGCAGGAAGCGTTCAACGAAGCTATGGCGAATATCGGAAGCGGGCTGGGTACAAGCATTTCCTTTGCCCAAAGTGCCGGGCAGCAGGTGGCTATGGACGTGACAAGGGGATTGCTGCAAGGAACGTCCGGCTACCTCGCCAAGAAGTTCCGAACCGTGAAAGTGAAGCTGAAAGCCGGGTACAGGGTGATGCTTTACGCCAAACAACAATAACCATTTTATCAACCGTTAAAATTTCAATTAGCAATGAAACAGATTTTTGTAATGTTCGCCCTCTTGCTGGGCGTGTGTGCGGCAAACGCACAAACCACTGACACCGTGAAGTATGCGGCTGGCAACGACTTGTACCGGGGGATTACCCGGAAACTCCCGTACCGCCAAATGGTTACGCCCTACGGCGTGGAAGTGACCTTTGCCAAGACGGTGCATATCATCTTCCCCGCCGCCGTCCGCTATGTCGATTTGGGAAGCAACCACATCATAGCGGGCAAGGCGGACGGTGCGGAGAACGTAATCAGGGTAAAAGCCACGACAGAGGGCTTTCCGGGCGAAACGAACTTCTCCGTCATTTGCGAGGACGGCAGTTTCTTTTCATTTAATGCCAAATATGCCCGTGAACCAGAAATGCTCAATATCGAAATGAAAGACTTCTTGGAAAATGAAGATACGTCCGATTTCTCGCATACCCGCATGAACATCTATTTCCGGGAATTAGGCAATGAAAGCCCGCTGTTGGTGAAACTGATAATGCGGAGCATCTACAAGAACAACGACCGGAAAGTGCGCCACTTGGGTAGCAAGCGTTTCGGCATACAGTTCTTAATCAAGGGGATTTACACCTATAACGGGATGCTCTACGTACACACGCAGACAAAGAACAGTTCCAACGTGCCTTTCGATACCGACTTCATCAAGTTTAAGATAGTCGATAAGAAAGTACCCAAGCGCACGGCTATTCAGGAAACGGTGCTGGATGCGGTACGCAGCTACAACGAGGTGATAGAGATTGCCGGGAAATCGACCGTGCGCACGGTGTACGCCCTGCCGAAGTTCACCATTCCTGACGACAAGCTGCTGGTCGTGGAACTCTACGAGAAGAACGGCGGGCGGCATCAGACCATACGGGTGGAGAACGCCGACATCGTGAACGCAGAAGTGATTGACGAACTAAAAATCAAATAGGGAATGAAAAGACACATCTTTATAATGATGCTCTTTGCGCTGTGCCTGACCTCGTTTCAGGCACATGCGCAAAGATACCTGCCGGGCATGAAAGGCTTGCAAGTCACGGCGGGCATGGCGGACGGGGTGCATTGGAACTCCGACACGGATTTTGCCTACCACATCGGGGCGGCGTACAGCGTTTACACCAAGAACGCCAACCGCTGGGTGATTGGCGGCGAATACCTGCACAAGAAGTATGACTACAAGGATATGCAGATACCCGTAGAACAGTTCACCGCAGAGGGCGGCTATTACCTGAAATTCCTATCGGACAGGCGAAAGACTTTTTTCCTTTCATTGGGATTGTCGGCTCTCGCCGGGTACGAAACAAGCAACCGAAGCGAAAAGCTGCTGCCGGACGGCTCTACCTTGCTGGATAAGGACTGCTTCATTTACGGCGGTGCGCTGACGCTGGAACTGGAAGCCTACCTGACCGACCGGGTGGCTCTGCTGCTGAACGCAAGGGAACGGGCGTTGTTCGGCTCGGACATAGGCAAGTTCCACACGCAGGTATCTTTGGGACTGAAATTCATTATCAACTGACCGCTATATAATAATGTATATGAAGAATGTAATGTATAAAATCATCATGGGCTGCTACATCGTGGCCGCCCTCGTGCTTGTCACCGCCTGTAATGACAACTTGGATATTCAGCAGGCGTACCCGTTCAGCATCGAAACGCTGCCAGTACCCAAAAGGCTGAAAGTCGGGGAAACCGCCGAAATACGCTGCCGACTGGTGCGTGGCGGCTATTACCAGCCGACTACCTATCAGATAAGGTATTTCCAGCCGGACGGCAAAGGGAAGCTGGAAATGGATAACGGCACGGTGTTCCTGCCCAATGACCTCTACCCGCTGGAGAAAGAAACGTTCTGGCTCTACTACACCTCGGCATCGACCGACCAGCAGACGATTGACATTTATATCATCGACAGCTTCGGGCAGATGCAGCAACTTACACTATCATTCAATAATGACAACAGCGAAGAAGAAACGGAAACAATAACCCCCTAATAATAAAACGACATGGTAAAAATAGAATTGGATATAGAAGGCATCTCGTGGTACATAGAAACCACGTTGGAAACAGATACAGTTCCGGCAGTAGGTGACATCATTATCGTGGATAAGGACTGCATTTCCGCACGTGACAGGGCTGAATTGTGGAAAATACCGTCCAATCAGGTTTTCAAATGGGTGGACGAAGAAGAAGATATGCCCGTTATGGAATGGTTTGACAACGACACGGAAATGCTTGTCAATAAGCGGACTTGGAAATACGACATCGAGGAAGAAGAAACCGTGTGCATACTTAGTGTAAAATTTATTCACTGTGAGGATTTGTAGCTGTGATATTCGTTTAATGATACGCAAAGCGTAAATATTGGGCAGACAGCCCGCCGGGAAGCATCGGCGGGCTGTTTCCATGATAGGGAAACGAGCGGCTTCTTTGTTACTTTCTTCACCCGCTGGCAGGCTCACGGAAGAAAGTAACGG
>DXLO01000075.1 GCA_019414665.1 Bacteroides sp.
TGAGACGGTTGTAATATCCTTTCTCGGCAAAATCCACATAGTAATGATAGGCGCTTTTGTCCGCCAGCTGCAAGGCACGGTTGATATTGTGCTCAATGGCATCCTTCTGTGGCGACAGCCCGAAAAAGAGCTCATGGAACCTTCTTACATGCTCCCTGGCTTCAGCCGGACGGTTCTGTGAAAGATCCTGCGAAAGGGCAAGCATCAGTGACTTGCCGCCATCGAGTACATAAATTTTCTCACGCTGTTTCTCCGCAAAGCGGTATGAGTTCCACAGGGCAAAGACGGTCACAAGCGTGCAGCATCCGACAAAGACCGCAAGCATCAGGCGTATCCGTCTGAAACTGCTTTCAATATTGGTCAGTGATTTGAATTCCATCTGTTTTCATGATTTTTATGTTCCTGTTCTGTTTATTTCCCACGCAGACGCCCTCCGATATTTCCCAGTCCGGAACCTGCGGCACCGGCTGCAAATCCTCCGGCCTTGGCCGCGGTACGGTTGATGTTGCGGTTATAGTTTCCGCCACCGCCTGCCTGCACAATCCATCCGGCCACGGTCGGCACGGTAAAATATCCGATGATACCTATCAGCATGAAGATCACATATACCGAATTGGAGTTGTCCAGCGAATAGTTCGGATTGTTCTGGAGCTCCAGGATGTCGTTCTGCAGCATAAGCACCTGAATCTTGGCCAGCATACAGCTGAAAAGGTCACTCACGGGAAGCCACAGATAGACGGAAATGTAACGTGTGAACCACTGGCTGAGCGTGGACTGGAAACCGTCCCACACGCTGAAGGCAAAAGCAATGGGACCAAGGATGGACAATACAACCAGAAAAAAGGTCCTTACCGTATCTATAAGCAGGGATGCCGCGGCAAAAAGCAGTTCCAGCAGACTGCGGAAGGCGTCACGGATATTCTTTTCCAGATTGTACATGCCCACTTCCATATACATGCCCATACGGGTTGCCATGGCATCGGGCGACCATCCGAGCTCGTCCAGCTGACGGTCAAACTCCTCATCGCTGACCAGATAGGCCGTTTCCGGATTACGGAGCATGGCTTCACGTTCCAGCCTGTCCTTCTGCTCACGGTACTGCTGCATGTCCATCGTCTGCCCCTCAAGCATCTTGTGGGTTCCCTGCACAATCGGACTCAGCACCGTATTCATCGTTCCGAGTACCAGAGTCGGGAAAAGCATGATGCAGATGCCTATCGCAAACGGGCGCAGAAGCGGATACACGTCAATCGGTTCGGCACGGGCAAGCGACTGCCAGACACGGACGGCCACATAGAACAGGGCACCGAGTCCGGCAAGTCCCTTGGCCACATCCAGCATATCTCCGCAAAGGGGCATCATTTCATTGTAAAGGCTCTCCAGAATGGTATGGAGATTCGAGAAATCCACGGATAACAATACCATAGGCTACCAGTATTTGGAGGTGTCATTGCCATAGAGCTTCAGGACACGGTCAAGGTCATTCTTCTTGCGGGCACGCAGGAAACTCACGGCTATATTCCTGTTCGTATAGTAATTCACGAGATTGCGGTAACGGCGCATACTGGCATAACAGTCATCCACCACGTCCATACGGTCCTTGTCGGTCATGGAAAGGGTGCTGACGTTGATTACCTGCTTGAGGTCCTGCAACACCCCGTTGCTCTCTTCCAGAAGTTTGGTATAACCGAAAGCGATGGCATCCAGTTCTTCGGGAGAAAAGTTCTCGTCACCCAGCATCTTCTGGAAATTGGTCACGTAGATTTCCGACACGTCACCGACCATCAGGATAATCTCACTGACCTTACGGGCATCCTTCACCAGATTGTTGACGGACTTCAGGGCATCATAGTATTTCTTGTACTGCTGGTATATCTTCACCGTCTCCGCAAAATTCTGGGCGGTACTTGTCGCAGTTGAAGAGGTATGCACGATATTGTCCGACATGTTGATGATACTCTGGGCAAGGTTTCCCGGATCGGTCACCACCCACTGTGCCCGTATCTGTCCGGCAAGAAAAAAGGTTCCTGCACAAAGCAGCAGCAGTCTTTTTCTCATGGACGTACCTCCTTCCTTACATAGTCACCGTTCGGAGAAAAGGTCAATACGTCAGCCGCCTCATTGTAGGCGATGTCTATGCGGTAGCCGGTATTGATGAACAGGTTACCGTTTTCTTCCACCAGCAGATAGGTTTCCGGCTTCAGCTTCCGTGTCTTTCCGCTGCGGGCGAAGACCGTCACCTTGTAGGCGTCCCCTTCCTTATATATAAGGACATCGGGCTTGCCTTCCACACTGCTCCATGAACCGCACAGGCGGTCACAGTCCTTGAATCTGCTCTCACTGCAGCTCTGCAGCAGCAGTGATGCCGCCCCGATCAGGCAGGCGGCCAGTCTGTACAACTGTCTGTTTTTCATGTCTTGTCTTTTTTAATGATGTTGTTCTTGTTTTACTGAATCTCTCAAAGTCCCATCTTGCGTCTCTTTGGCTTCGGACAGACCGGAATGCGGACTCTTCCGGACAACCTGTCTTTACAGGCTGGCTTCCGGCATTCCCTGCGGATAGCATTGTCGTCCTTTTTGTTTGGGGACTTCAAGCCGACCATGGTTTCAAACCTGGCATAAAGTTCCTTATAGGCCTTTTCTGCCTGTTGCCGTCTGATTTCATCAGGGGAATTCCGGTCAATGCCGTATTTCATGAGAAAACCGGAATTGATGAAAGGGCTGTCAATATTCTTCGGGTTGGCTATGAAACCTCCCAGCTTTTCCAGTTCCCCATACAGCTTGTCGAGATACTGCACGGGAGGAGGAGAACAAAGCCGCTCGAAGACCTTCTCCACGGCATGTGTCAGTCTTACATCGACCTCTATGGCATCGGGTATCTCGCCTCTGAGCCTTCTTTCCCTGTAATCTTCCGGTTCCATACTTTCAAGCCGGTGGTACAGCTCATAGTCTTCTGAAAATCCGTAATGTTCACGGATATCCTTCGGTATGTCCCATCCGTTCATCAGGGACCAGTAGAGACATTCGATTGTCTCCTTACGCTTTCTTTCATCCGATTCAAAACTGTCATTCATAACCGTCATGCTTTACCATTTGACCTTTTCCTTTCCCTTCTCATTTCCGCAATGCGTTTCACGGCCAGTTCCAGATTTCCGCCCAGTTCCTTGGCCAGCTTCTGCAATTCCAGCTTTTCCGACTCTTCCGTGGTATATACGGCATATTCCTCATCGCTGACTTCCGTGGCATACACGGCCGAGTGGGTACCGCCAAGACCGATCCAGACCTCACGGTAGAAACGTCCGGGATGGTTGGCCTGGTTGATGGACAGGATCTGTCCGCGTTCCTTGTCGGTCAGTCCGAGAAGCCGCTGGATATGGTCGAACTTGTTCATGTATTTCCGCTGGTCAAGAAGAATCTTGCAGTCACTGTTGTTGATGATAGCTTCCTTTACGACAGGGGAACTGATGATGTCATCCACTTCCTGGGTGACCACGACAGCCTCCCCGAAATATTTTCTGACGGTCTTAAGTAGGCTAAGCACCCGGCGCCTTGTCATATTTCTATGGCAGGTTTCCAAATGCTC
>DXLO01000076.1 GCA_019414665.1 Bacteroides sp.
CTCGTCAAGGGAAAGCCGTTGGAGTATGCAGGGGAACTCTACTCGGAGGAACACGGACGGAAATTCACGACCGAAAGGGCAGGTTTCCAAGTGCTGAAAGACCCCACGGACGGGGCTAAATTGGTTCTTGCCATCGACCGAAAGCCCATTGCCGAGTGGTTTAAGGAACAGTTCGAGAAGTTAAGGCAGAACATACGGCAACCTATACAGCAGCAAAGGAAAAGCAGGGGTATGAAACTGTAAAGCTCCAATTTTATACAGCGAGCAAATAAATCTATTGCAACATAAGTGATTATCACAACTTTTCACTACCTTTGTGGTTGGATTAGGGAAACTCCGTCCAAGACATATTAGAAAAGAAAGAAGCGTTATGCTTATCTTGTTGTTGAAAACGTAGGAAATTTTCAAAATGAGCAAGGATGGCATAGTGGTTCTCACGCTATAGCGTGGGCTGCTATTACTACATCTGCTCATTAGGTTTTTCCTACGACCTTCAACAAAGACGTGGCATTGCAGTTCCACGCTTCGTGGTTTAATAATAAAAGGTCTTAAGGAGCTGGAAAGACAAACATAGTACTATGGACATGACATCTCTTTGGGGAAGACTTGCAAAATTGCAGAGTTTCTTTCAGGATGGTTTGAATGTGGATGAAAATTCACATTTGCCAGAAGCGGATTTACGCAAGATAAGTCTTGGCAATCTGTATGTATATCAACAACAAGGTGTATTGAACACATTCGAAACTGGCGTAACTCCCTCTGTTCGTAAAGTTATTTTAGGTGAATACTTTGGTATAACGGATAGGGATAGTGCCATCGAAACTTTGAATTGGTTGTCGCAAGCTCCCTCGCAAACAATGTTTCACTATGCTTATACGGCTTTTCTTCAAGGAGGGGGTAATATAAGCAGGAAGTGGCTTAATGAAAATGAAGAATTGAAAGAACACACCGATTTCCGAAATGACTGTTTGGAAAAGTTGGAAACGATGGAGGAAAAATATCCGGACATTGAACAAGCTGGAATTGTCGTATCCAAAGAAGAAATGGGCAAACTCGGAGTACTTGCGTGGGATGCAGGAAGATTAAACTTTATCAGCAGACTTTGCCTTGAGCAAGAGTACATTGTAAAAGAAGAATGTATGCAGTGTATCAATGCCGCTTACGAGATGACCAAAGAAGTTTATACCAATTGGAAAGACTATGCTTATAGTTATGTTCTTGGTCGTACTTTGTCGATGGGAACTACCAACATGATTGGATTGGCAGAAGATTTACTGACAGATACCAAAAGCCCTTGGACTTATATAAAATGGTGATACTTTATTAAAAAACATTTATTAACTCTACATTTTTTTTGAATTATGAAAACGTTTAATTATGCTCCAGCCTCTCCTATCAAGGATAACATTACAATGTTGGCTGTATCAGTCGGTATGGTTGTCGTGCCGCTCGTTTATCCATTCGGTATAAGAATAGGCAGTACCCGAATACTTGGCCCTACGAGTACTGCCATTGTTTTTATAATCGGAGGACTCGTTCTCTTGGTAATAACATTGAACAAGGTTCGTCTTGCCCGTGCTTTGGCGGCGAACGGAGGAAAAATCGTTGTCGATGCAGATAGTGTAACCTATCCTATAATAAAGAAAGGGGAGAAAACCGACAAAATATTTAAAATATCGGATATAAAACATCTTAAATATGACGATGAAGAAGGAGAATTGGAAATCTTCTTGACGGATGATACACAAATAACATTGCATGCAGGATTCTTTGAATCTTTCGAGCGATACGAGGAATTTTTCGCTTTGTTGAAGAAGTGAAGAGGCTAACAAGTTCGATTTATGCGGATAATGGCGTGTGGCTCAATCGCTTTTCGTGGTGATTGAGCCACGTGTTAGCCGCAACCTTGAAAAACAAAAAATACAATGAATAGAATATTGGCACTATACATCTTTTTACTATTGTGTGGCACGGTTTCCGCACAACAAATCGTAGAATGGAGCGATTTGCAGACTATAACAGATAACTCACGGCGCACGGTCTATTATAAAAAAGGCAGAAAACAGCCGTTACGGGGAAAATATCGCATTATACGAGGACTTGACGAGGAGTGTGTTAAATTTTCCGATGGCATGATAAACGGTGATTATCGCCGCTATCGTGATGGGGTGCTGCGTGAATCGGGTATATATGCCAAAGGCAAGCGTAACAGCACATTCACGGAGTATTACCAAGACGGCGTTACTCCCCGAAAGGAAACACCCATGCAGCAAGGCAAGATAGACGGAACTGTAAAGACCTATTTTCGTAACGGCAAAATAGAAGCCGAAAAGGAATATAAGCAGAGTGTGGAGAGCGGGCGGGAGCGCCGCTTTGACAGCAAGACAGGAGAGCAGATTTTTGAATCTCATTATATCGACGGGAAAAAAGATGGCGAGGAGTGGGAAATCTTCGAGGATGCGAGCACGCTTCGCAGCAGGATAATACGCCACTACCGTAACGGAAAACTTGACGGCTCTTATCGTGTGGAATCGACACGGGACGGCAAACCCTATATAACTATCGAGGGACAATACACTGACGGCGAGAAATCGGGGCAATGGATAGAACATAACTATGATAACAATACCCAAACCTGCACATGGCATGGTGAAGGTGGGGCTTAAACAGAGATGAAGATAGTTATCATAATACTACTTTTAACGCTTGCATCGGTCGTAAGCTGCGAGCCACCCATGCCGCCGACGGACGAGGAAATGATACGCCACTTCGCCACGCACGAGGCGGCATTCGACAAGATACGCAAAATCATGGCGGAGAGTTCGGAGGGAAGCTTTCACTATCCACCGCTCTCTCCCTGCGATATTCTCATCCTTGATTCGGCAGGACAAATATCCTACCAACCGAACCAAGTGCAGGACACGCCGGTACACGGGTTATCAAGATCTGACCGAATACAACTCGACTCCTTGTTGTCAGAGATTGGATGCGGTCTTGTCCTTGTTGACCGCAGGGAGCAGGAAACGGCAGATTCGGTATATGTGAGCTTATTTATGCTGTACTACTCCCACGGCATCGTGGATGCGGGAACATCCAAGAGTTTCGTTTACGATCTCGAATTGAGAAGCCGCCGTGACATCCGTATCACCGAACACGGCGACCTGAACAAAATTTACCGCAGGACATACAATGACACTACGCTATACAAGCCCGTCAAGGAAGGCTGGTATATAGAGTTAGACCATTCACGATAATTTTCTTTTTTCGCAAGTCGATTTTATAAAATTGTCACCGAAAGTTCGTACTTTCGGAAAAAGATGTTATATTTGCAAATGAAAGAGTTATTTGACAGCATAGCAATGTAAAACGCTGAAATTCGCACAGTTGCTAAATCGTTACCTCTATTTCTCAAATAATTCGCTAAAAGTTTATTTCTCAATCGGTTAAGTCAAACCGAGAAAAATCTAAAATA
>DXLO01000077.1 GCA_019414665.1 Bacteroides sp.
GCTCGTTGGGCTCATAACCCAAAGGTCGTCTGTTCGAGTCAGGCCTCCGCAACTACAAAAAATAACATCGCGGAGTGGAGCAGTTGGTAGCTCGTTGGGCTCATAACCCAAAGGTCGTCTGTTCGAGTCAGGCCTCCGCAACCACCGAGAGAAGCAAATGCTTCTCTTTTTTTATTTCCCCATTTTCTACAATATACCCTAAATGGTGTATTGCTATTCCCCTAATAATCTCTTAACTTTGCCATAAAGCAACCCCCAAAAACAAAAACCTATGGCAAAAATATACCAAAATCTTACAGAATTAATAGGAAACACCCCTTTACTAAAGTTGCAACACCTAAGCCAAACGCATAAAGCAAAGGCAAATATTATTGCAAAACTGGAATTTTTCAATCCCGGAGGGAGTGTTAAAGACCGCATTGCACTTGCTATGATAGAAGATGCTGAACAAAAAGGCATCCTGCGACCTGGCTCAGTTATCATCGAACCGACAAGCGGCAACACAGGTGTAGGTCTTGCATGGGTAGCGTCCGTAAAAGGCTATAAAGCCGTACTCACCATGCCTGAAACAATGAGTTTGGAGCGCCAAAACCTATTAAAAGCCATGGGAGCAGAGCTAGTCCTAACTCCCGGCAACGAAGAAATGAGCGGAGCCATAAAGAAAGCAGAAGAACTTCGCGACAACACACCAGGAGCAGTCATTCTGCAGCAATTTGAAAATCCAGCAAACCCTAGAGCCCATTCTCTGACTACAGCAAAAGAGGTCTGGCAGGATACTGACGGAAAAGTAGACGTATTCATAGCAGGAGTCGGAACTGGAGGAACATTAAGCGGTGTAGGTGAAGGACTGAAATCATACAATCCCAATATCGAAATCGTAGCAGTAGAACCAGACAGCTCAGCTGTCCTTTCTGGTGAAAAACCGGGTATGCATAAGATACAAGGTATAGGAGCCGGATTTATCCCCAGCACCTACAACACACAAGTAGTAGATAAGATAATAAGAGTCAAGGACGACGATGCCATCCGAACAGGAAGAGAACTTTCCCTCCAAGAAGGACTCTTGGTCGGTATTTCTTCGGGAGCTGCAACATTTGCAGCCCTGCAACTTTCCCAAATGACAGAATATAAAGATAAAAACATCGTCGTATTGCTGCCCGATACCGGAGAACGATATTTATCAACCGTACTTTATGCCTTTGAGGAATATCCGCTTTAAAACAGAATTACAGTAACATACAAAATCATTGCAACTATGGACATCAAAAAACTTCATTTCGAAACACTCCAACTCCACGTAGGACAAGAACAGGCAGACCCAGCTACAGACGCACGAGCCGTCCCTATCTATCAGACAACTTCGTACGTTTTTCATAATTCAGCTCATGCAGCTGCACGCTTCGCCTTACAAGATCCAGGAAACATCTACGGAAGACTTTCCAACCCAACACAAGATGTCTTCGAAAAACGTATGGCTGCACTAGAAGGAGGTGTTGCTGCTCTTGCTGTTGCTTCCGGAGCAGCGGCCATCACATATGCGTTTCAAAACATCACTCGTACCGGCGACCATATCATAGCCGCCAATACAATTTATGGTGGGACATACAACTTGCTGGCACATACACTGCCTGCATCAGGAGTAACCACAACCTTCGTAGATCCATGTCAAGTGAAAAATTTCGAACAAGCCATACAAGAGAACACCAAACTTATTTTTATCGAAACACTGGGTAACCCTAACTCGAATATCATCGACATAGCAGCTGTTGCCCAAATAGCTCATGCACATAAAATACCTCTGATAATAGACAACACCTTCGGCACTCCCTATCTGATTCGTCCAATAGAACACGGAGCAGATATTGTAATACACTCAGCGACTAAATTTATCGGGGGACACGGAACTAGCCTCGGAGGAGTTATCATCGATTCCGGAAACTTTGACTGGAAAGCATCTGGAAAATTTCCACAACTAACGGAACCAGACCCTTGCTATCATGGAATACGTTTCTGCGACGTAGCCGGAAACGCATCCTATATAATCCGTATCCGAGCTATTCTGTTACGTGACACAGGAGCAGCAATCAGCCCGTTCAACGCTTTCCTTTTATTACAGGGCCTAGAAACTCTTTCACTTCGTGTTGAACGACACGTAGCTAATGCCCTGCAAGTAGTAGATTATCTAAGCAAACATCCCAAGGTAGAAGCCGTGCATCATCCATCCCTACCTCAGCATCCAGACAACAAGCTATATAAACGTTATTTTCCAAAAGGCGGAGGATCTATATTTACGATTGACATCAAAGGCGGAATAAAAGAAGCTCAACGTTTTATCGACAGCTTAGAAATATTTTCCCTACTTGCTAATGTGGCCGACATGAAATCACTGGTTATTCATCCTGCAACTACCACACATTCACAATTAAATGAAAAGGAGCTGGAAGAGCAGCATATCAAACCAGGTACAGTACGTTTGTCCATAGGAACTGAGCATATAGACGATTTAATAGCAGACTTAGCTCAGGCATTGGAGAAAGAATTTATCGAAAAGACTACGTTCTTAATTTGAAAGAGACAACCCTTAAGCAATTGCTTCAAAAGAGAAAAATTGAATAGATTTACTTATAATCATAAGTTACAAAATGAAAATCTCCTGCTATTGGTCACATAAATAAACAAAGACCAAAAGCAGGAGTTTTTTCAAAGGCTAGTAGTATTAAAGACACTACACCTGTTTATATCAGATACAATACTCTGCAACATTAACTATTCCTGCCCTTAAGGCATACCGTATCGCTTCCTGAGCGTTATTCACATTCAACTTCCTGAAAATATTTTTGCGATGCGTCATTACTGTATAAACACTTAAAAAGCGTTCCGCTGCTATTTCTTTAGTAGTCTTACCCAACGTCAAAGAACGCAGAACTTCTTTTTCTGTCATTGTCAGCTGTGGCATATCAGAAACAGCATCCCGCTCTTTTTCATACAACCAACTTTTTGCTTTCATACAAATATACTGCCGCCCTTGCTCAGCCTCATCCAGGCAAGCAGCAACCTCGTGCACATCTGAATCTTTAAACAATAAACTAAACTGAATGCTTCCCAAAACCATCCGCCTGATAAAGCTCTCACTTAAAGCATCACTAAACAGTACAAAAACAGATTGAGGAAAACGCTCTTTCAGTATCCAAAGCTGATCAGCCGTACAATCGAACAAAGTATAATCAATAATGACAACCGAATCCGGATAAGACGAAAGCATCATCGACAGTTCCTGCAAACCGACAGCCTCCTTAATCGAGGAAAGCTCTCTACCAGCCTCCAAAGCCAAATATTTCACTCCCAAACGAGTTATTGCCTGATTATCTGCCAATATTAAATGCCTCATATTCTTGTATTATTAATGCGAATCAACAGTTGAAAACATCTTCTGATTCTTGATTTAAAAGTTTGTAATTCAGTTAATTAT
>DXLO01000078.1 GCA_019414665.1 Bacteroides sp.
ACAAGGAAGAAGAAGTACTAAATTACTTCATAAACAGATCAACCAATGCTCATGCTGAATCTCTTAACTCTAAGTTGAAAGGCTTTAGAGCACAACTACGCGGTGTGCAGGATTTACCTTTCTTTATGTTCAGAGCATCCATAATCTTTGGATAACATGATTATATTGCCACGGACTTATGCAACTGTGCCGTAATTTTGCAGCAGAGTAGTTTAAGTTAGTAGTTAACAGTTAGCAGTTAGTAGTTGGTAGTTAGTAGTTAGTTTAAGTATTAGTTAGTTTATAAGATTGTTATCAGGAAATGGGCATCCGGCAAGACGACAAACCGTCTGTGCTGGATGCTTTTTGATTAAGAGCAATAAATAGACCTGGAACTGATTTGTGGATTGGAAAAACAATCCTGAAAGAAACCACTGATAGTGAAAGGTGCCCTTACGGGTTTATGCAGTACTCCACAAACGTGGCTGTGCCAAAATGAAGAAGTGCTCACTTCCTGTTTTTTGACACAGCCACGTTTATTATAGGTATATTCGTCGGCTGCTACTCGTTGTTGTCTGAGAAAGAGTATGGGTAGGCAGCAGGCTGGGTGCCACGGCGCATATTGGGCTTGCTGCTCATCTGATATTGCAGACGGGCACCGCGCAGCAGTTGGTCGTGGGTCACATAGTTTTTGCCGTATGCCTTGCCGTTGATGCTAAGCGACTCGATGTAGCGATTTTCATCGCTGTTGGCAGGGGCTGACAGTTCAACGGTCTTACCGTTGGCCAGATGTATCTTGGCCTTTTTGTAGAGCGGAGCGCCAAGTACGTACTGGTCGGTGCCAGGACATACGGAGTAGAATCCGAGAGCCGACATGATGTACCACGCTGAGGTCTGGCCGTTGTCCTCGTCACCACAATATCCGTCTGGTGTGGGGTAGTAGAGACGACGCATGGCCTCGCGTACCCAGTACTGGGTCTTCCATGGCTGTCCGGCATAGTTGTAGAGATAAATCATGTGCTGGATGGGCTGGTTGCCGTGGGCATATTGTCCCATGTTTACAACTTGCATCTCGCGCATCTCGTGGATGAGTTGCTTACGGGTATCGACATTTCCACCAAACGTCGGGGGCTCCTTGAACACAGCGTCGAGTTTGTCGACAAAGGCTTGGTCGCCGCCCATCAGCGTGATGAGACCGCGGATGTCATGGAACACGCACCACGTCCAGTGCCAACTGTTTCCTTCGGTGAACGGTCCCCACCAGGCATCTGGTTTGAAGTCATCTGGGAAGTTGCCTTTAGAGTCGCGACCGCTCATCATACCATATTTTGGATGAAACACATTCTTGTAGTTTTGACAACGCTGCTTGTAGATATCTGTCTCACTGGCTGGACGCCCCAGTTTCTTACCCATCTGGTAGATGCACCAGTCATCATAGGCATATTCCAAGGTGCGTGAGGTGCTCTGGCCAACTACGTCGGATGGAACATATCCTAACTGGTTGTACTCCTTATATGCCGTACGGCCAGATGAGCCTACTGTTGGATGGACAGAGTTGGCATCCTTGCACAAAGCGTCGAAGATAGCCTGTGTGTCCTTCTTGATATTTCCTTTCACGTATGCGTCAGCAACTACGGATGCAGAGTTGTTGCCCACCATGCAGTTGCGGTGACCTGGTGTTGCCCATTCAGGATAGAATCCACTTTCTTTATAGGAATTGTAGAAGCCTTCCTCCATCTGTGCGCTCATCTCTGGGTATACAAGGTTGATGAATGGCATCAGTCCGCGGAAAGTGTCCCAGAAACCTGTGTCGGTAAACATATAGCCAGGCAGCACCTTGCCGGTATGTGGGCTGTAGTGTACGATATTACCTTTTGCATCTTTCTCGTAGAACATGCGAGGGAAGAGGGTACTTCTGTACAGACAGCTGTAGAATGTTCGCAACTCATTGATGTTGTCGGACTCGATTTCTATTCTGCCCAGTACTTCGTTCCAGCGGTCACGACCCTTCTGCTTCAGTTGATCAAAGCTCAGTGTGCCCAGTTCCTTGAGGTTCAACTCAGCTTGCTCGGCACTGATGAAGGAAGATGCTACGCGGGCATGTACTTGCTCGCCTTTCCTTGTGGCAAAACCGATGATGGCACCTGCGTGGTTGCCCGTGGCCTCAAGTTCGGCAGTGCGTATGTCACCGTTGGGAACGGCGGCAGTGTAGGTGAAAGGTTTGTCGAAGACGATGACAAAGTAGTTCTTGAAGTTGCCAGGCACACCGCCGCTGTTCTTCGTGGAATAGCCTACTATCTTGCGCTCGGCTGGTATGATAGTCACTGACGAGCCTCGGTCCAGTGCATCAACGACCACGCACGACTGGCTGTTCTCGGGGAACGTGAAGCGGAACATGGCGGCACGCTCCGTGGGCACCAACTCGGTGTTGATGTCATAGTCGGCTAGATAGACCTGATAATAATAGGGAAGGGCCGTCTCAGCCTTGTGGTTGAAGAAACTGGCGCGGTCGTCTTCACGGAATACGTGGGCTCCTGTGGTGGGCATCAAGGCAAACTGTCCGTAGTCGTTCATCCACGGACTTGGCTGGTGGGTCTGCTTGAAGCCACGTATGCGGTTGGCCGTGTAGTTATAAACCCACCCATCGCCCATGTGGCCTGTCTGTGGTGTCCAGAAGTTCATGCCCCAAGGCATGGCCGTGGCGGGATAAGTATTACCCGTTGATAATTCGAAATTGGAGTCAGTGCCAACGAGCGTACTCACGTAGTCGGCATAGTTGTTTTTGGCCTGTGCCCAGAGGGAGCAACAGATACAGGCTGCTAATAGAATTTTGCTTTTCATTATTATTTATCGTTTTGTGATTATTGATTCGTTACAGGGAAGGCACTGATGCGCAGACGGGCTGCTTTCATAAATAATATGGTGTTTTGTTTCCGATTGCAAATGTACCCCATGTTTTTCATAAATATGTCCTATATAATGCCAAAATTGTAGACAAACAGAAAAAGAAAGGCAAAAACGAGGACTATAATTATATATGTTATAATATATATTTACATTATCAAAATGTTGTTAGTAAAAAATATGGTAGAAAAGAAATTATTTGCAAAGACATTGCCCGTTCTATTAGGTTTTTCGTAATGGGTTTCTGCGACATTGTCGGCATATCAAGCGTCTTTTCGAAAGGCTCTTTGTGGATGGCATACAACTTATAACGAAACTGAAGAGCAACATGAAGGGAGCATTGATGTCCGTATCCGACAAACTGCTTCTCAGGAAGAGGGCTATAATAGAGACGTGAATGACGAACTGAAAAACATGAGGGTGTGTCAAAACTGAAGTGACCCCAAAAAGTTGGACAAGTTAAACACTATCCCGTAATAGAAAGAGT
>DXLO01000079.1 GCA_019414665.1 Bacteroides sp.
ATCCTGAATGTGTATGAGAACATCGTCCTGCCGGTGGAGCTGGACGGGGACACGGTGGATCAGAAGTTTTTGGACGAGATCGTTCACCTGCTGGGGCTGGAAGATAAACTGAAAAATATGCCGAACAATCTTTCCGGCGGACAGCAGCAGCGTGTGGCTATCGCACGCGCCTTGATTACCAAACCGGCTATTGTGCTGGCCGACGAGCCGACCGGCAACCTTGACAGCAAGACCAGCGCCGAGGTGCTGGGGCTTATCAAGCGCACCAGTGCAGAGTTCCGGCAAACTGTTGTGATGATTACGCACAATGACGACATTGCCCGCCTTGCAGATCGGATTGTCCGCATTGAGGACGGCAAGATTGTGGAGTAAGGAGGTGGCAGGCTATGACATGGCCTTTTGAGAATGATACCAGCGCCATTACAAAGAAGCTGGCAAAGAAAAGTTTGCAAAGCGAGAAGCGCCGGAATCTGATGGTGGTGATTGCCGTTGCGCTGGCGGCATTTCTGATCTGCTTTACGGGAATTGTGTCTACCTCCCTGACACAAATGCAGCGCAATCAGGTTGTCGATACTTATGAGGCGGTCTGGCTGGGCGTAGAGGAAAACGACATTGAAACCCTGAAAGGACTGCCGGAGTTTGAGCGCGTAGGCGGCTACTATATGCTGGGTGAGGAGCTTTCAGAACAGGGCTATCATGCGTCCTATGTGTATTGCGACGCGCAAATGATGGAGATTACCAAGGCGCAGATGGAGTTGTTAGAGGGCCGGGTTCCTGAAAAAGCAAATGAAGTTGTTGTAAGCGAATACTTTCTTTCCACCTATGGAAACAATGCCAAGATCGGGGACACTGTGACCTTAGATACAGAGAGTTTTCATGGTGATTATGTCGTTACCGGCATTATGGACAGCGTAAATGAAAAAGAAGCGAATACCTGCGCTATCATTCTTTCCAACGCTGCCCTGACAGGATGGAAAGGGTTTGACCCGACTGGCTATCGCGCCTATGTCCATTTCAAAAACAGCGACCAGTTGGGCGAAGAACTGATGACCTCTTATTGCAGGGAGATTGCGGAGGAATATCAGCTTCCTATGCCCAAAATGAACAGCAAGTATTTTGCCTATGCTTCTAAATCCTTTGATTTTGCACTGATGGCTGGCGTGATTGCCATTGTTCTGATCGGCGGCTATATTGTGATCCAGAGTATCTTCCGTATCTCCATCAATGACAAAATCAAGAGCTACGGGCAGCTTCGGACGATTGGTGCAACGCCAAAGCAAATCAAGCGGATTGTAAAGCGGGAGGGGCGTAAACTCGGCAGTATCGGGATTTTGATTGGTACAGTGCTGGGTGTATGCGGCGGTTTTCTTTTGTTTCCCAAGGGATTTAATGCTGTTTCCTATGTGGCAACGATTATTTTGACACTCATAAGCAGTTGGATCATGGTATCTGTTTCCATCCGTAAGCCGATAAAAATTGCGGCAGGGATTTCCCCGATTGAAGCCGTCCGTTTTACCCCGGCACAAAAGGACATCCGAAGCCGAAAAAAGAATATCAAGCTCAATCCTGTTTCAATGGGAATTGCGAATTTTAAGCGTGACCGAAAAAAGACCGTTGCTATTGTAGCCTCATTGAGTTTGGGCGGAATTATTCTGCTTGTGGTATCCTCCATTGTTTTGCTGCGTTCTCCAGAGGCGCTTGCAAGACGGTTTTTCCCGGACGGCGACTATAAAATTTATTTGGATTCTGAAATGACAGAAGAAAAGGTTATGGCAGCGGGAAATCCGTTGAATGAAGAATTAAAACAGGAAATCTTATCTATTGATGGTGTTACAGATATAATTCCAAGCAGACAATCTCTCTATGCAACCCTTAAGACGGACATTTACCAAAGCGGTGGTATGTGTGATATGCTGACCGACCAGAATTATGCAACAGTTGAAGCGGCTCTGACAGCAGGAACGATGCCAAAAGATTCCCGTAGTATTGTAATTGACTATAATGTGCTAAAGCAGAATGAGGATATGGGTGTTGGTTCAACAGTTGACTTTTATTTTGGAGAGGGGCAACCGCCTGTTTCCGTCACTGTATCAGGATTGTTTGATTCCAACAAGACGCCTTCCGGGCATGGAAAACTGGCCCTCGATGGAGTACTCTTTTTCGCACCAGAAGCATTGTTCCATGAACTGCACCCGGAAATCGCTTCTTTCGACTATTCATGGAGCATTGTAAACGATCCGAAAAAAACGGACTATGTGGGAGCTGAATTGAAAAATATTGTTGCCAGCCATAGTAATATTGCCTTAGATGAAATCAATACAGTGATTGAATATGAAGAAATGACAAATTCTTTTGCGTTTGGCAGTATGGAGATACTTTCATGGTTGGTATTTCTCTTTGGCGTTATCAACCTTATCAATACGACACTCTCTAACCAGATAGCCCGAAAGCAGGAAAACAGTATTCTGCGTTCTATCGGCCTAACACAAAAACAGCTATGTGAAATGAACATCTGTGAGGGGCTGTGCTATGCGCTCTTTGCAACATTGGCGACGCTGATCGTTGGGCTTCCGGCTTCCATCTTTGCTTGCAGAAAAATGAGTATAGGAGCTTTTGCCGGAAATGTAGTGCCTTACAAATTCCCGGTTTTGGAAATGGGACTGTTCATTCTGGTATTGTTCGGAATGGAACTGATCTTGTCTGTATGGACAATCCGCAGACAGAAAAAGCAATCCCTGATCGAACAAATGCGGGCGATGGAATAACCGTATGGGATCGGCGGGGCGGCGTGTGCTGCCCCGCTTTTTTCGCCATTTCTCAAAAAATTTTTGAAATGTCCGAGCTTTGTAACAATTCAGCCTGTTTTTTTGTCGAAATCAAAGGCACCTCGGACATTTATAGTTCTTCCAAAAGTTTGATGATAATATTACCATTCATGGAAGAAGCAATCTGTTATTGCAATAATGCGAAATTGACGATAGAAAGTTTTTCATATCTCGGTCAGCTCAACAATTACATTACTCTGCTGATACAGCCAGTCCGTAAATTCTTTCGGGCTGGCCGTTCCTGTTTTTACAGCCTTTTTTCTCTGTAAGGCTTCTTTCTTAAAGTCGGAAA
>DXLO01000008.1 GCA_019414665.1 Bacteroides sp.
TTGTGTATGAATTAGTTGGCTGATTTTGTAATATTTAATGAATGTCCCTAAATAATTTTAAAAAGGATTACCGCGTGAGCAGTAATCCTTTTTTGCTTGGTAGATAATTTAATGTAAAGAGAGAGTTATGAAATGAGTTATTTGCTCTTAACGCTTCCGATTCCGGATTTTTTTAGTCCGGTAACCCGAGGGTCACCGTAGTAGTTTACACTTCCTACTCCCTGGGCACTGATATTTATCGTCCCGGATGCATAACAAGAAACACTTCCCACACCGTTTTGTTCAACTACCACATCAGAAACAATCATGTCTTTTGCTTTCAGGCTGCCTACTCCTTCCAAATAATATGTCGCATGACCGGCCTGCCCCTTTAAATTGATACTTCCTACTCCTTCTTGGGATACTTTGATGGAACGTGCCATTAATGCATTTGCTTCAATACTCCCCACACCTTCGGCACTGATAGAAAGATCTGTTACTTTCACGCTGTCTTTCAGATAAATACTTCCTACACCTCTTTGCTTGATATTGCATAAAACCGGACTGGTAATTGAGATATTGATTTTTGAACTTTTGAAGTTTTTGAATTTGTCTTTATCCATACTGATACTCAGCGTACTGTCTTTGACCATGACAATGAGTTGGGGGATGTAATTATCCGGACCGTCGGCTTCTACTTTGGTCGCATTCCCTTGAGTAAAGACAATGTTGGCAGGTGCTTTGTTCTCTATCTTATTGAAAGGAGTTACGCTATATTTTTTGGTCATTTTACTCTTGCTGGGTTTCGGGCCTGATGATATGTGGAAACAGCCTGTCATCATTGTGATTGTCAGAAAAAGACTGAAAAAATAAATAGTTTTTGTTCTCATGGTAATATATATATTTAATTGGTTTCTGTTAATTAGACGGTGAAGATTCCTGGAAAGTTGCAAATCTCTGCCTTTTTTTATTGGAAAGCTGTATCTTTGTATCCGTATGGCAACTAAAAGAGTACTTCCGGATAAAGATTTTGACCGTATTATAGTGCGTACACACAAGCTGGCGCGTAATGTTACTATGCGGGTAAAGCCCGACGGACTGCATGTTACTGTTCCTCCTTATAGTTTAAGCAGCAAAGTGCTGGAGGTGGTGGAGCAATACAGGCAACGTCTGTTGGAGGACTGGAGGAAAGTGAGCAAGAAACCGATTGATCTAAATTTTCGTATTCACACTCCCTGTTTCCGTTTATGGCTGGAGCAAGGTAACTTTACTTGCTTTTCCGTACGTTTTACCGAGGAGGGAGTCAAGATTATCTGTCCGAGGAATGTGGATTTTTCTTTACCTGAAGTACAAAGGCTGGTACGTAATGCCATCATCCGTGCCATGAAGAAAAATGCACAAGAGTATCTGCCATCTCTTTTATCTGCCTTGTCCGAACAGTATCATTTGCCATTTAAACGTGTGAAGATTACCGGCAGCAAGGGAAGATGGGGAAGTTGTTCGGGGACAGGCAGTATCAATCTTTCCTGTTATTTGATGTTGTTGCCTCCCCATTTGATGGACTATGTACTGTTACACGAATTGTCTCATACCAAGGAAATGAATCACGGTCCTCGTTTTTGGGAATTGCTGGATAGTATGACAGGAGGGAGAGCTCGTGCCTTGCGTGCGGAGTTACGCAGATTTAATACTGATTTTTAGAACCATTAAATAGAATTACAATGAAAAACAGATTTTTAAGCATGCTTATTGGGGCTGTCTTGTTCGTTCTTTCAGCAGCGGCCGAAAATTATCCTTATCGGAGTGATGTGCTTTGGGTAACTGTACCCGATCATGCCGACTGGTTGTACAAGACAGGCGAGAAAGCGAAGATTGAGGTTCAGTTCTATAAATATGGTATTCCGCAAGATGGTGTGGAGGTTTTATATGAGCTGGGAGGCGACATGATGCCTTCGGATACCAAGGGAACTGTAAAACTGAAGAATGGAAAAGCGGTTATTTCTATGGGGACAATGAAAGAGCCCGGTTTTCGTGATTGTCGTCTGACGGCTAAACTAGGAGGTAAAACTTATTCCCACCATATCAAAGTCGGCTTCTCTCCTGAGAAGCTTCAACCCTATACCCAGTTGCCTTCTGATTTTAATGAATTCTGGAATAAGACTAAGGCGGAAGCAGCCCAGTTCCCTCTGACTTATACTAAAGAGTACGTAGAGAAATATTCTACGGACAAAATAGACTGTTACTTGATCAGACTTCAGCTGAATAAGCAGAACCAGTGTATTTATGGTTATCTGTTCTATCCTAAGGCGGAAGGAAAGTATCCGGTAGTGCTTTGTCCTCCGGGGGCCGGTATCAAGACGATCAAAGGGCCTATGAGGCATAAATATTATGCGGAAGAAGGCTGTATCCGCTTTGAGATAGAAATCCACGGCTTGAATCCGGAGCTGGATGAGGACACTTTCGGCGAAATAAGCCGCGCTTTCAGTAGTCGGGAAAACGGTTATTTGGTAAACGGCTTGGATAGCCGTGAAAATTATTATATGAAACGGGTTTATCTGGCTTGCGTCCGCAGCATTGATTTGCTGACTTCATTACCTGAATGGGATGGTAAAAATGTTATTGTGCAAGGGGGGAGCCAAGGGGGAGCTTTGGCTTTGATTACGGCAGGACTTGACAAGCGTGTTACGGCATGTGTGGCAAACCATCCCGCTTTAAGTGATATGGCAGGTTACAAAGCCGGCCGTGCCGGGGGATATCCTCATCTTTTTAAGAATACGGTAGATATGGATACACCTGCCAAGATGAAGACCCTTGCATATTATGATGTGGTGAATTTTGCCAAACAGATTACTGTTCCTGTTTATATGACATGGGGATTTAATGACAATACTTGTCCTCCTACTACCAGTTACATTGTCTATAATGTACTGAACTGTCCGAAAGAGGCGTTGATTACTCCAGTCAACGAGCACTGGACTTCTGAAGACACAGAATACGGGCATTTGCTTTGGATAAAGAAACACTTGAAATAAATCGATGGAAATAGATGTTTTTAAGATTATAATTGCTATATTTGTTTAGCATAGTGTAGCAACTATCTGTATTTTGATGTTGAACCCTTAAATCGCAAACAGATATGACTGACCTCACCATTCTAATCGCTGTTATTGCATTGGCATTGTGGCCGCTTGCATTTTTAGTTCTTCGCATCCGTCATGAGCGTAAAAAACGTAGAGACCGTTTGGACCGTATGACAAAGGAAGACTTGGAGGATATCGGTACGGAAGAGCTGGTTATAGCTGTGCTCAAAAAGATAGGCTGTCAGCCGGAAACCAATGAGGAAGGACATATTGTCTTTAAATATCAAGGTGATGATTTTTATATTGCGGTGGAGGATGAGGCCCGGTTCATCATGATATGGAATCCGTGGTGGGCGTCTATCAGTATGGATAATCCGGCTTTACCTTACTTAAAAGAGATTGTCAATCTGGTCAATGTGGATTCGTTGGTGACCACTGTCTTTACGGCGGATGAGGATGAGAAAAACGTGGGGCTTCATTCCAAATGTCATACGGTCTTTACTCCCAAAGAAGGCCAATTGGACGAATATCTGAAAGCTATGCTCGATCATTTCTTTGTTACTCACGATGCTATCAAGCAAAATTTGCAGCAACTGGGTAGTGCCGCTTCGGAAAGTGTTAATAAGGAACGGACAAAGGTGAAAGGATTTGCTGCTTATAAAGAGAACAGTACGCCACTGTCTTCTGTCGAAGAAGAGAAAAAATAAGGAATGTTTTCATTCGTTCCGGCTTTTATGAAAGTTGCTTTGATGTATGGTTCAAAGCAACTTTATTTGTGTTTATACTTATGCTAAATCCTTTTTCTCTTAGGTATTTTTTTTCTTATCTTTAAGTTCTTTCTTCTTGAAATCCTGAAGTTCAACAAGAAGGAAGATAAGGTGGAGGGCATGTTTGACAAATGCCTGTTCGTTCTGCGTAATCTATCTTCCCTTCTTGAGCGTCTGTGTGCGTTGCGGAGCCGTGTATTCGATCGTTTTTTCGAGGCTGCCGAGATTGCGAAATTCACCTCTAGGGAGTTTGGTGAACATTGGGAAAATTTGAAGAGCTTCCGTGATTGGTATAGCGTAATGTCTACCCAATTGAAGAAAGGACGTGAGGAGGACCTTAAAGAGGGACTCGAAACAGGTCTTTAGGAAGGATTTGAAACAGGTCGTAAGGAAGAATGCTAAAAATGAAACAGGTCGGTATTGCATCTGATGTAAATTGCCCAAGTTACCGGTTTATCGGCTCAGGAAATAATGTTTCTTTAAGTTTTTTTCTGGAGAAATTGACTTCGTAAAGTGATTAAGTTGGCTTGATGCTTGAAACTTGTTGACCGATTTCCGTTCAAAGAGTTTGTTCAAATTATTTCGGTGAATCTTTTTTAAGGAGAGAATCTCTTTTTTGTGATAGTAATCAATTGATTAACAATTGATTGTTTCCTTCTTTTATATATACTTATTTGTATATCTCTTACCAAGAGATATACATTTTCTGTGCAAAAATAAGCAAAGTTTTGAGAACTAATACATTTTTGGCAAAAAAAATAGGAATTTATATAAAAAATAAGCTTCCAAGTCCATTTTTATACTCCTTTATCCTATTTGAAATAGGATATAATATGTTGATATATTGTTCATTAGTTACTTTCTATAGATCTCTTGGTAAGAGATCTATAGAAAATGTCGTTTTTAAGTTCCTTTATTATATGATAAAGTATGTCTTTGAAGCGATGAGAATGAATGAAATTAACATAGAGCAGATGGAATATCTATTTCTAAGACGTAAACGAAGTAGTGCCGTTTCCGAGCGGCAGAAGAACTTGCTTTTCAAGGCCGCCCAGCGGCATTGGGAGGAGGAGTTTGTCGGCAAGGAAGCGAATATTCGTAAAGTGGACTGTCGTATATATAAAGCTATATTGTACCAGCTTGAGATACGTCAGATATTCCTTGACACTTCGCTTTCGCTGAAAAAACTGAGCGATTTGCTTGAAACAAACCAGACCTACCTGAGTAATGTAGTAAACAAATACTTTGGCTGTAACTTGAAGGAGCTTGTGAACGGCTATCGTGTGGAATATGCCAAGGAGCTTCTTAGTTTCGGTCGTTGTGCATTGAATGACTTGCCTCGTAGTTGCGGTTTCGCTTCTAAAAGCGCTTTCTATTCAGCTTTCAGTAAGGTTGCGGGTGTGTCACCTTTGTCTTATCAGTCACGGGAAAGGAGGAAACGGGAACTACAGGTAATAAACGAACTAAGATATTAATAATGAGATTAATATGTATAATCAATTTTAGTTTTTTAAATTTATAAATTTAAAGTTTTTCTATTATGAACAAAAAGTTTTTAAGTGCAATCCTGTTCGGAGCCTTGATGGTTTCGTCAACGGGAACATTTGTGTCTTGTAAAGACTATGATGATGACATTGACAACATCAACAAAGAGTTGTCGACTCTTAAAGGAGATCTGAGTGCTTTACAGGCAAAAGTAAATGAAGGCAAATGGATTACAAGTTTGGCTCCAACTACTGGTGGTTTTACCGTAACTTTTTCGGATAACACTTCTTATACCATTACGAATGGTAAAGATGGTGCTGCTGGTGCTGATGCTGTGAAATGGGAGATTGGTACTGACGGTTTCTGGTATAAGAATGATGTAAAGACCGAGTATCAGGCTGTTGGTCAAGCTGGCGAAGCTGGTGTTGCTGGTGTATCTCCTTATATCGGTGAAAACGGTAACTGGTTTGCTTATAACACCGAGACAAAAGAAGTGGAAGATACAGGTATCTCTGCTGCCGGAACCAGTACCTACGTGGTGAAGAATGGTGATAACTATGAATTGCATGTGTATAACCAGACTACCGGGGAATATGAGTCAATCGTTCTTCCTGCTACTGCCGCTGCAGCTGCTTTGAACGTGGTGTTTATGCCGACATATAGTGATATGCAGACTAAAGTAGTTGCTATCAATATTCCTGTTGGTGACGAGCTTAACGATAAGAACCATTTGTGGGATAATAATGTTTCATTGACTAACGATATTGTTTTCAACTATCGTGTTTCTCCTGCAAGCATTGATTTGGCAAAAGCAAATATTGGTTTCTTGGTAAATGAAGTACAGTCAAGAGCTGCAGGTTCTATCTTAGATGTTGCTGACAAATCGTTTGCTGATGGTGTTTTGACTGTAAAAGCTAAGGCTGGTGAAGCATTCTCTTTGAAGAATAAGAAATATGCCGTGGCTTTGCAGGTTCAGAATGATGCGCAAACTGCACTCTCTACTTATCATTTGCTTACATCTCAAACAATCGATCGTAGAAACTTGACAGTATTCGAAGCTCGTAAGGATGATAATGGAGATGAATCCTATATGAATTGGAGTACCATTATTCCGATGAACCTTTTATATACAGGTGAACTGAATGTTGCTGATACTTTAAGTGTTGGCGACTACACTTCTTATAATTCATACAAAGATTTGAGAAAATACGGTTTTGCTCCTTACTACGAAGTAGCTAAGAAAGCTGGTGAAGACAAAGGCAATTATTTCACTGTAGAAAATGGTGTTATCAAAACGAATGGACAAATTTCTTCTGTAGGTCATAATTGTACTTTCATTGTATCTGTATATGATAAGAAAGACGGATATAAATTGGCTGAAAAAGAATTGACTGTATCGTCAGTTGAGAAGATTGCTACTACTAAGACTTATACTAAATCTGAAACTCATGAATTAACTCTTGAATCAAAAGATTATAGATTCAAGTTTGATATGAATGATGTATATAATACATTGGGCATGTCTTCTCAAACTTTCTGGAATGCAGGATATTCTTCTAAATATTATATTTGGGATGCAGATAGAAGTGAATATGTACCAACAAGCAAGGGTGTTATTTCTGCTGGCTCAGCATATGAAAACAATGAAAACTTCTTGTATGTAGATGTTAAGAATATCTTGACTAAGGAGCAGCTTGGCAAGTACAAAGTAGTATTTAAAATTGGTAATACAGGTGCAGAAGTTGTTTATGAGGTTAAGGTAGTATATCCTGAAGTAACTTTGGTTAAAGACAATGATTACTGGAAAGACGGTTATATGATTAATGCCGGTAAACTTGTAGGTTCTAATTATGTCATGTCTGGTGACTTACGTCGCGGATATAAGAATAAAGACCTTGATTTGGTATTTGAAACAGTAGCTGGTGAAACTCGTACAGATTTTGATTTGACTAACAATATCCTGACCTATACAGGATCTTGCAATGATAAAGAAGGTAACCGTATCAACATTTCTAAGATCGATCCGGTTGATGTAATGGTATTTGTTCTGATTAATGGCCAGAAGATTGACAATGGTACTAAGATCCAGGTTAAGTTTGCTGACCCGTTGAAGAATATCACTTTGAAGAAAGATGCCAAGTTTGAAACTACAGACAAGAAGAATCCTGCCGATAAATTGCAGTTGAATTCTGCAATCAACTTGGTAAGCATTGCTGGTGAAAAAGTAATTGAAAACGGTACGATGGATGCTACTATTGCCGGTTACTATAATGCTCAGGCAGCTAAGTTCGAAGTATCGGAAGAGGATGCTGCTAAGGGAGCTAGTGTAAATGCTACAACGGGTGAATTTACATGGCAGAATGATGGTGTAGCTTTGACAGCCAACAAGACTATCAATGTGAAAGTTACGGTTACATACACTTGGGGTGTTGCGGTTGGTACAATTCCTGTAACTGTAAAATCTAACCTCTAATCTGAATTTAGATGATTAAAAAATAATCATACTATAAAGTAAAAGTCCGCTTCTCCTTCGTGAGAAGCAACTTCTACCCAAAGTAGAAATTATAAATTCTTTCAAGCGGGGAAAGCATACGTATCCGGCAACGGGCGTTTCTTTCCCCGCTTTTTTTAAAGGAAATGACTCTGAAGAATAGTTTGTTTCTTTCCCGCTTAGAGTCTGTTCATTGAATTTGTAATCAATAAATTGTATATACCATGAATAAAATAGAAGAGATAAAGAAAAAAATCAGGGATTTGAAGTTAAAGCAGAAGATGACAACTGGGCGTTTGGAATGGAACGATATACAGAGAGAAATAGACATTTTGAATAATGAGTTAAAGCAACTAGAAACAGACAAACCACAATATGGAAAATAGATTATACTTGTACAACTTAGGTATAAAGACATTTGGCGGCTTTGCAACACTGGGTGGGGTTATACAGGCTTTGCAACTATTTACGCAGCCTGATCTTGATATTAAATCAATTTTGCTTTCGTTTCCTGCGTGGGTAGTATATGTATTTGTATGCCTGACTATTATTTTTGCTATGTTGAGGGAACGGTACAAATCGATGAGTCAAAGGGTGGAAGTATTGAATGTTAAATTGAACGAGCAAGATGCAATGATTCGTTCATTGCAGGAAATGATGAAAATTGTGCCATTCAAAGGACGCTTTTTCTTGACCACAGAGTATTTATACAATGAATTGGGGGAATATATACAGAATAACATTGATATTGATTCAATAGAGATAAAGAATACAATAGAAAAAAGAGGTATGGGAAACAAGAGAGATTCCTTTGTCCGATTAAATATAAGAGGTGTTGTTTCGCATAAAATCAGTACATTCCAACTGCTGGTGGCAGGTGATACCATTGTTAACTTTGAAGATATAAACATACAAGCGTTCGAGCGTGTTGGTGGGAAGCAGAAAAAATTATGTGCAAGAATTGCTGATAACGGACAGGATTCTTTGTTGAAGCAGGTTGTTGTTTCTTATGGCAAAGTAAAAAGTCCCGGTAGTATTGTTGATTTGATGATTGAATGGTGCTGGCCTAATATGTTGAATATTACAGATTGCGACTATACTACATTGCCTAATTTTTTGGCAGGTACGGTGAAACATCTGAAAATGTCTTTGGAATGTAAAGAAGATATAGGTTTTAAATCGGCAAGTATATATAAATATAAAGTCGGTATGGATAAGGCCCAGTTGATTTTGGACGTTGATATGTCCGAAATCACAGATACGATATCTTATGAAGAAGATAATCCGTTAATGAATTCTACTTATATATTGTATTACGAAGTTGCCAGATGATTGGAAATCTGAAAAAATATATAGATAAGGCATCTTTTATGGAACATATAGATGCCAAGCTGCGGCAGAATGAACCTATGATTATAGATTCATTCGTCAGTAATAAATGTAATCTGAAATGTAGGCATTGTTATTTTGGAGATGCCCGGCCCATATCAGAGTCGGTTTCTTTGGCAAGATGGAGAAGTTTTCTTGATGAAGCTATTGGAATGGGTATGAAACATTTTCATTTTTCGGGTAAAGAATCTTTTTTGGATAATAGAATCTTTGATATCCTGAATCTTTTAGCGGAATATAAGGAAGATAGGAGAATATTTTATGGAGTTGTTTCAAATGGAATGAGTATGGATATTCAGGGGTATGACGAAGTTCTTGCAACCAACATCTCATACCTTGAAATTAGTCTTGAGGGCTCTGGAAAATACAATGATTTGATAAGGGGTGAGAATGGATACAATACGGTTTATGAGTTGATTGAAAATGTGGAGCATCGAGATAAAATAAACATTACTTCTACTATTTTTGATGATAATGGAGCTGATTTATTATCCATGTTGCTTGCATATTGGAAATTAGGAGTTGATAAATTTAATTTTGCTCCTATCATGTATTATTCACCATTTGAAATGAAACCATTGAAAAGTTTGTCGTGTGAATCCTTGCTTGGTTTTGTTTCGCTCTGTCTTGATTTTATGAATAATGATAACAGTCCGGATGCTATTGATATAAGGATTTGTATGACGAAAGCAATGGCGTATGAACTGTTTCTGAAAGAAAATATATTAACCGGAAAAATAGAGGAATATATATACAGAGGCAATAAAATGAAATATCAGAGGGGGAATAAGGTGTTGGAGTTTAGTTATCCTTTACTCAGCATTCCATTCCTTAATGAATTGGTCGTTACTCATGATGGTTACATTATATCCTGTGCAGATGATATTCATTATAAGTATCTTGATAAGATCGCTTTACCGAACGTGAATATAGTAAAAAACAGTTTTGCAGAAATATTGCAAGCGAGAAACGAATTTATTTTGTGTTATTTAGACAAAGAATTATCTTAATATACTAAATGTTTATAATTATGAAGACACAAGAATTGGTAGATGTTCGGGTGGGTGAAAGCACTCAGCCGGATTACGGTTATGAATTGAGTGATAGGTGTATAATAACGAAAAGTTCAAATGCTGTCGCTAGCGGAGCAGGAAGCAAAGGCTTGTTTTCGTATAAAAGTACTAAACTGAAAAGTGCTGAATGTAAAATCAATCAGAGTTTACGGGATGTTGATAATGGAGCAGGAAGCAAAGGTTTGTTTAGTGTGAATGTTGATTAGTAAGCATGGCTTTGTAGAGAGGTTTGTTTGTTCTTTTTAACTTCTGAACGTGAAGCTAAAATGTTTGACCTCTTTTGCATGTGGCAACAATAAATTGACATAAAGCAAGTAATCATTCCTTTTCTTATAAAAGTGTGCTAAAAACACTTATATCTGAAAACATAACAATTATTTTTGTACGTTTTTTAATTAATGGATTGTTTTTATTCAGGTATGAAGAAGAGTTTGACGGCTTTGGCGTTCGGCACATTGGGATTGGGCATTGCCGAGTTTGTAATGATGGGCATTTTGCCCGATGTAGCGAAGGACTTGCATATAAGTATTCCGCAAGCAGGACATTTTATTTCGGCTTATGCACTAGGTGTGTGCGTAGGAGCACCGGGGATGGTTTTGGTGGCTCGTACCCGTCCGCTGAAACATATTCTGTTAGGTTTGATGGTTATTTATATTTGTGGTAATTTGTGTGCTGCCGCTTCAGTGAATTATTGGATGATGTTGATGATGCGTTTTATTTCCGGATTGCCTCATGGCGCCTTCTTTGGGGTTGGTTCCATTGTGGCGGAAAGAGTGGCTGATAAAGGAAAAAGTTCGCAGGCAGTGGCATTGATGGTGTCGGGTATGACGATTGCCAATCTTTTTGGTGTACCTTTGGGTACGTTCATGAGTAATATAATGTCTTGGCGTATTCCTTTTCTCTTTAATGGAGTATGGGGACTGATTACTTTGTTCTATATTTGGAAATGGGTTCCTTCACTGCCTGCTTTGCCAGATACAGGTTTGAAAGGACAGTTCCGTTTTTTGAAGAATCTGGCTCCATGGTTGTTGATATTTACGACCATGTTCGGAAACGGAGGCATCTTTTGTTGGTATAGTTATGTTACTCCTTTGATGACGCACGTGGCAGGTTTCAGTGAAAACAGCATGACTTTTATTATGGTGTTGGCAGGTCTTAGCATGACTGTAGGAAACTTGATGGGTGGAAAGTTTTCTGATCAGTATGGGGCTGCCCGTGTGGTAAAATATACACAGGTTATTATGGCTTCCGGTTTGCTTGCCATTTTCTTTGCGGCTTCTGTTTCTTGGTTGGCAGTAATATTGATGTGTATATGTACGGCAGGATTATTTGCTGTTTCGGCTCCACAACAATTATTGTTACTCCGGAATTCACGCGGAGGAGAAATGATGGGAGCGGCCTGTGTGCAAGTCGCTTTTAATTTGGGCAATGCCATTGGTGCTTATGCCGGTGGGCTACCCATAGATGCCGGATTGGGTTATCGGTATCCGGCTTTGGTGGGTGTCTTTATCGTATTGATCGGCTTTGTCGCTGTTTCCCTTTATTCCAAAAGGGAATCGGCTTCTCTTTCCAAGATATAAATTACATCTCCACTCTTTTTAACCTCTACCCGGCTACCTTCCGGATTCAGGTTGAAAGGTGTGGTCTTGTCTGTTTTGTTATCTACGACCATCAGTACATTATCTTCGGCAAAGCGTTTTATCTCCACTTTCAGGTTGGCGTCGGGCATGGTTTGGTCCAGTAGCAGACTGTCATTTAGATATACCGCTATACTGTCTCCGGCAAAACTGTTAGTCAGTTCTATGTTGTAGACTCCTTCATAAGTCTGTACTTTGTCAGCCTTGCGTTGGAAACGGAAGGACATATACAAAAAAATGATAATAACGGCAAAGACTCCAAAAGCCAGCATACCGTTACCTATCATGAACTGCTTGTTCGTATTTAAACTGTTTTTATCCATAGTGTTATAAGTTTCTGCAAAACTACAATTTTTTAATAGAATATTTTGTAGCACTGGTAGATAATTTGTATCTTTGCACCGAAACGGATGAATGGTGGGGCTTGATTAAGCCCTTTTTTTGTTCTTAATAGTGAATAAATGATAGATAAAAATGTAGTAACCCGGATTGTTGACGAGTGGCTGGAAGGTAAAGATTACTTTTTGGTAGATGTCACGGTGAGCCCGGATGACAAAATTGTGGTAGAAATTGACCATGCCGAGGGAGTATGGATTGACGATTGTGTAGAACTTAGCCGCTATATTGAGTCTAAACTGGACCGTGAAGAAGAGGATTATGAACTGGAAGTGGGTTCGGCCGGTATAGGACAACCTTTCAAGGTATTGCAACAGTACTTGATACACATTGGTAAGGAGGTGGAAATCCTGACTAAAGAGGGAAAGAAGCTGGAAGGTGTATTGAAGGATGCAAATGAAGAGAACTTTACCGTAACCATTGAAAAGAAAGTGAAACCGGAAGGAGCCAAACGCCCCAAACTGGTAGAGGAGAATATTACTTTTGCATATGATGAGATAAAATACACTAAATACTTAATTAGTTTTAAATAATTATGGCCAAAAAAGAAGAAACAATCAGCTTGATTGATACATTTTCGGAATTTAAGGAATTAAAGAATATTGATAGAACAACTATGGTGAGTGTACTCGAAGAGTCTTTCCGTAGTGTGATCGCGAAAATGTTTGGCACTGATGAAAATTACGACGTTATTGTGAACCCTGACAAGGGAGATTTTGAAATATGGCGTAACCGTGAAGTTGTAGCAGATGAGGATTTGACGAATCCCAATATGCAGATCTCATTGACCGAGGCACAGAAAATTGATGCGTCTTATGAGGTGGGTGAGGAAGTGACCGATGAAGTAATCTTTGCCAAGTTTGGCCGCCGTGCCATTCTGAACTTGCGTCAGACACTGGCATCGAAGATTTTAGAACTGGAGAAAGATAGCTTGTATAATAAATATATTGATAGGGTGGGTACTGTAATCAGTGCGGAAGTCTATCAGATATGGAAGAAAGAAATGTTGTTGCTGGATGATGAAGGCAACGAACTGCTTTTGCCCAAGACTGAACAGATTCCGAGTGATTTCTACCGTAAAGGCGAAACTGCCCGTGCCGTAGTGGCCCGTGTAGATAATAAAAATAATAATCCGAAGATTATTCTGAGCCGTACTTCACCTGTGTTCTTGCAACGCCTGTTTGAAATGGAAGTACCCGAAATCAATGACGGGTTGATCACTATCAAGAAGATTGCGCGCATTCCCGGAGAACGTGCTAAGATAGCAGTTGAGTCGTATGACGACCGTATAGACCCGGTAGGTGCCTGCGTAGGTGTAAAAGGATCACGTATCCACGGTATTGTGCGCGAGTTGCGTAATGAAAATATCGACGTGATCAACTATACTTCTAACATTCAGTTGTTCATTCAGCGTGCGTTGAGTCCGGCTAAGATTTCTTCTATTGTGTTGCACGAAGAGGAGAAAAAAGCAGAAGTATATCTGAAACCGGAAGAAGTGTCTTTGGCAATCGGTAAGGGGGGAATGAATATCAAACTCGCCAGTATGCTTACCGAATATACGATTGATGTGTACCGCGAATTGGATGAGAGCGCGATGGATGAGGATATCTACCTTGATGAATTCAAGGATGAAATTGATGAGTGGGTTATCACAGCCATCAAGAATATTGGATTGGATACAGCCAAGGCTGTATTGAATGCTCCGCGCGAGATGTTGATAGAAAAAGCGGACCTGGAAGAAAACACGGTTGATGACGTGTTGAGAGTTTTAAGAGCTGAATTTGAAGAGTAACTCTTCAGTCCCGGCTCGTAGTTAATAATTAAAAAACGAGTATGACGATTAGACTGAACAAAGTAACAAGAGATTTAAATGTAGGAATAACGACGGTAGTTGAATTCTTGCAGAAGAAGGGCTATACCATTGAGGCTAGTCCTAATGCGAAAATTACCGAAGAACAATATGCTGTACTTGTGAAAGAGTTCAGCACAGATAAAAATTTAAAAATAGAGTCTGAAAAATTTAGTCAGGAAAGACAGAACAAGGACCGCAACAAAGCTTCTATCTCTATCGAAGGTTTTGAATCTAAGAAAGAGAAAGAAGAGGTGGTGAAAACTGTTATTCCTGAAGAGGCACGCCCCAAACTGAAGCAAGTGGGTAAAATAGATCTGGACAATTTGAACAAGAAAACTGCGCCAAAGGTTGTAGAACCAGTTGCGAAAGTTATTGAACAAACTCCGAAAGCAGAACCCGTGGTGGAAAAGGTGGTTGAGAGGAAGGAAACTCCCCAACCCGAGAAGGAAACGCCGAAGCCTGTGGTGGTAGAGGAAAAGAAACCGGAACCTGCTCCTCAACCTGCTCCTGCTCCAGTTCTGGAAGAGAAGAAAGAGCCTAAAATTGAAAAGACGGAAGAAAAGACACCCCAGGTGAAAGAGATGGAAAAAGAAACACCCGAAGCAGCACCCGTTCAGGAAAAAGAAGAAGACGATGTATTTAAAATTCGTCCTACTGAATTTAAATCGAAAATTAATGTAGTAGGTCAGATTGATCTGGCTGCATTGAATCAGTCTACCCGTCCGAAAAAGAAATCGAAGGAAGAAAAACGGAAAGAGAGAGAAGAGAAAGATAAGCAGCGTCAGGAACAGCGTAAACTGATGAAGGATGCTATTATCAAAGAAATCCGTAAGGGAGACGATAAGATTTCTAAAAACTCGGTTAACGATGATGCTGCAAAGAAGAAAAAACGCAATAGAATAAATAAGGAACGTGTGGATATAAATGCTGCCGGTACAACAAATGCTGGAGGAGCATCTAATAATAACCAACGTAACGATAACGCTAACAGACCGAATAGGAACAATAACTCCAAACCTAATGGCAATAACAATCAGGGTGGAGGCAAATTTAATAAAGACCGTTTCAAGAAACCTGTTGTAAAAGCGGAAGTTAGTGATGAAGATGTGGCAAAGCAGGTTAAGGAAACATTGGCACGTCTGACTAACAAGACTAAGAACAAGGCTGCCAAGTATCGTAAGGAGAAACGTGAAAATGTTCAGAACCGCCTGATGGAACAGGAGGAGATGGAACAGGAAGATAGCAAAATATTGAAACTGACCGAGTTCGTTACTGCGAACGAACTGGCAAGTATGATGGATATTCCTGTTACTCAGGTTATCGCTACTTGTATGAGTATCGGTATCATGGTCTCTATCAATCAGCGTCTGGATGCCGAGACAATCAACCTGGTAGCGGAAGAATTCGGATACAAGACAGAATATGTAAGTGCTGAGGTAGCACAGGCTATTACAGAAGAGGAAGATAACGAAGAAGATTTGCAGCCGCGTGCTCCGATTGTGACAGTAATGGGACATGTTGATCATGGTAAGACTTCATTACTGGACTATATTCGTAAAGCAAATGTAATTGCCGGTGAGGCAGGTGGTATCACCCAGCATATCGGTGCTTACAATGTGAAATTGGAAGACGGACGTCATATTACATTCTTGGATACTCCGGGTCACGAGGCATTTACCGCCATGCGTGCCCGTGGTGCGAAAGTGACGGATATTGCTATTATTATTGTAGCTGCCGATGATAATGTGATGCCGCAGACCAAAGAGGCGATTAATCATGCTATGGCTGCCGGTGTGCCTATCGTATTTGCTATTAATAAGGTGGATAAGCCGCACGCCAATCCGGATAAGATTAAGGAAGAACTGGCTGCCATGAACTTCCTGGTGGAAGAGTGGGGTGGTAAGTATCAGTCGCAAGATATTTCGGCAAAGAAAGGTACAGGTGTACACGATTTGTTGGAAAAAGTATTGCTGGAAGCTGAAATGTTGGATTTGAAGGCTAATCCCGACCGCAAGGCAACCGGTTCTATCATTGAATCGTCCTTGGACAAGGGACGCGGTTATGTGGCTACTATGTTGGTGGCAAACGGTACGCTGAAAATGGGCGATATAGTCTTGGCTGGTACTAGTTATGGTAAGGTGAAAGCCATGTTTAATGAACGTAACCAGCGCATCAAGGAGGCCGGTCCTTCCGAACCGGTATTGATTCTGGGACTGAACGGTGCTCCTGCGGCAGGTGATACTTTCCATGTGATTGATACGGAACAAGAGGCTCGTGACATTGCCAACAAGCGTGAACAGTTGCAGCGTGAGCAGGGCTTGCGTACTCAGAAACTGCTGACATTGGATGAAGTGGGCCGTCGTTTGGCTTTGGGTGATTTCCATGAGCTGAATGTGATTGTTAAAGGTGACGTGGACGGTTCTGTCGAAGCGTTGAGCGACTCATTGATAAAACTGTCTACAGAACAGGTACAGGTTAATGTGATCCACAAAGGTGTCGGTCAGATTTCCGAGTCGGATGTGACTTTGGCTGCTGCATCAGATGCGATTATTGTAGGTTTCCAGGTTCGTCCTTCAAGTTCTGCCGGCAAACTGGCTGAGCAGGAGGGGGTGGATATCCGCAAATATTCTGTTATCTATGATGCGATTGAAGAAGTGAAGGCTGCTATGGAAGGTATGCTGGCACCTACTTTGAAGGAACAGATTACTGCAACCATCGAAGTGCGTGAAGTCTTCAATATTACCAAGGTCGGTTTGGTTGCCGGTGCTATGGTGAAGACAGGTAAGGTGAAACGTTCTGATAAGGCACGCTTGATTCGTGATGGTATTGTAGTCTTTACCGGTGCTATCAATGCTTTGAAGCGTTTCAAGGATGATGTGAAAGAAGTAGGTACTAACTTTGAATGTGGTATCAGTCTGACAAACTGTAACGATATCAAGGTCGGTGATATTATTGAAGCTTACGAAGAAGTAGAGGTTAAACAGACTTTGTAATACACTGAAGTCTGAGAATATAGATGGTAATGTCATCCTGAGCATAGCGAAGGATCTGGCACCTCGCCCAGCGCGTGGGCTGGCAGATTCTTCGCTTTGTTCAGAATGGCATTACTGCTTTTTGTAATAACGATAAAGATGGCGACAATAGATATTATTATATTGGCTATGATTGGTGTGGGTGTCATTATGGGATTAATAAAAGGATTTGTGAAGCAGATGGCGTCTATTGTAGGGTTGATAGCCGGATTGCTGATGGCTCGTGCCTTGTTTGGCATTGTTGCCGAAAGGTTGGCGCCGGTTCTAGGTACTTCGACGACTGTAGCACAGGTCTTGGCTTTTATATTGATCTGGATAGCTGTACCTTTAGGTTTTGCGTTCGTCGCCTCTTTGTTGACAAAAGCATTGGATGCTGTGCACCTGGGATGGCTGAACCGTTGGTTAGGCAGCGGATTGGGAGCATTGAAGTATATGATACTGATAGGGTTAGCTATTCATGTGATAGAATATATAGATCCGAACAATGAGATGATCAGTGCAACAAAAAAGAAGGAATCAGTGTTATATTATTCTATGAGGGACTTGTCCGGTATCTTTTTTCCGGTATTTAAGAATGTAACAGAACAATTAATAGAAATATAAGATAGATATGCAAGAAGAACCCAATAAATATGTGAAAGAACTGACGCAGGAGAAGTACAAATATGGCTTCACCACAGAAGTTCACACAGATATTATAGAAAGGGGATTGAATGAGGATGTTATCCGCTTGATTTCTGCAAAGAAGAACGAGCCGGAGTGGTTGCTGGAGTTTCGCCTGAAAGCATACCGCTACTGGTTGACCATGGAGATGCCTGCATGGGCACACCTCACTATCCCTGAAATAGATTATCAGGCTATATCCTATTATGCGGACCCTACAAAGAAAAAAGAAGGACCGAAAAGTATGGATGAGGTAGATCCTGAGTTGATTAAAACTTTCAATAAATTAGGTATTCCTTTGGAGGAGCAAATGGCGTTGAGCGGTATGGCAGTAGATGCTGTCATGGACTCTGTATCCGTCAAGACTACATTTAAAGAAACCTTGTTGGAAAAAGGGATTATTTTTTGTTCGTTCAGTGAAGCGGTGCGTGAGCATCCCGATTTGGTGAAGAAATATCTGGGTTCGGTGGTCGGGCCGCGGGATAATTTCTTTGCAGCCTTGAACTCGGCAGTATTCAGTGACGGATCGTTTGTATATATTCCGAAAGGAGTGCGTTGTCCTATGGAACTCTCCACTTATTTCCGTATCAATGCAGCCAATACCGGTCAGTTTGAGCGTACACTGATTGTTGCGGATGATGATAGTTATGTTTCTTATCTGGAAGGATGTACGGCCCCTATGCGGGATGAGAACCAATTACATGCGGCCATAGTGGAGATTGTGGTGCACGACCGTGCGGAAGTGAAATATTCTACCGTACAGAACTGGTATCCGGGAGATGCCGAAGGCAAAGGAGGAGTATATAACTTTGTGACAAAACGCGGTCATTGCAAAGGAGTGGATAGCAAATTGAGTTGGACACAGGTGGAAACCGGATCGGCCATTACTTGGAAATATCCCAGTTGTATCCTGAGTGGAGATAATTCTACTGCTGAATTCTATTCGGTGGCAGTAACGAATAACTATCAGCAGGCTGATACGGGGACTAAAATGATTCATTTAGGCAGAAATACCCGTAGTACCATTGTTAGTAAAGGAATCAGTGCCGGAAAGAGCCAGAACTCTTATCGTGGTCTGGTACGTGTGGCTCAGAAAGCAGACAATGCCCGTAATTACAGTCAGTGTGACTCTTTGTTGCTGGGGAGCCAGTGTGGTGCTCATACATTCCCATATATGGATATTCATAACGAGACAGCTGTGGTGGAACATGAGGCGACAACCAGCAAGATCAGCGAAGACCAGTTGTTTTATTGCAATCAGCGCGGTATTCCTACAGAAGATGCTATTGGGTTGATTGTCAATGGATATGCAAAAGAAGTACTGAATAAACTTCCAATGGAGTTTGCGGTGGAGGCACAGAAACTGCTGGCTATTTCTCTAGAGGGAAGTGTAGGATAAATGAAGAACTAAGAATTTAATAGAATTATGTTAGAGATAAAAGACTTACATGCCAGTGTCAATGGCAAAGAAATATTGAAAGGTATTAATCTAAGCATAAAGAAAGGTGAAGTTCATGCTATTATGGGACCCAACGGTTCCGGAAAGAGTACCCTTTCGTCTGTGTTGGTAGGCAATCCGGCTTTTGAGGTAACGAAAGGTTCGGTGACTTTTGAAGGAAAAGATTTGTTGGCTTTGAGTCCTGAGGATCGCAGTCATGAAGGTCTGTTTTTGTCTTTCCAATATCCGGTGGAGATTCCCGGAGTCAGTATGGTGAACTTTATGCGTGCGGCGGTAAACGAGCAGCGTAAATATAAAGGCCTCCCTGCATTGACAGCCAGTGAGTTCTTGAAGCTGATGCGCGAGAAGCGGGCTGTGGTGGAATTGGATAATAAATTGGCAAACCGTTCGGTAAACGAGGGATTCAGCGGTGGTGAGAAGAAGCGCAATGAGATCTTCCAGATGGCTATGCTGGAACCTAAGTTGAGCATTTTGGATGAAACGGATTCCGGTCTTGATATTGATGCGTTGCGTATTGTAGCCGAGGGTGTGAACAAACTGAAAACTCCCGAAACAAGTTGTATCGTCATTACGCACTATCAACGGTTGCTGGATTATATCAAACCCGATATTGTACATGTATTGTATAAAGGACGTATTGTGAAGACTGCGGGTCCCGAATTGGCTTTGGAACTGGAAGAGCGTGGTTACGACTGGATAAAAGCCGAGTTGGGAGAATAATAATTTGATGCCTAAAGAAGAAAGTGATTATGAGAGCAGAACAACAATATATTGATCTCTTTTCTCAATGTGAGGCGATGATTTGCCGGCATAGTGCCGAGGTGCTGAACGCTCCCCGTGCGCAAGCTTTCGCAGATTTCGAAAAATTAGGTTTCCCTACCCGCAAACAGGAGAAGTATAAATATACGGATGTGAGCAAGTTGTTCGAGCCGGATTATGGTTTGAATTTGAACAGACTCGACATTCCGGTGAATCCGTATGAAGTGTTCAAGTGCGATGTACCTAATATGAGTACCGCTCTTTATTTTGTAGTAAACGATGCTTTTTATCGTAAGGCTTTGCCGAAGGCACAATTGCCGGAAGGAGTGTTGCTTGGCAGCTTGAAAGAGCTGTCTGAACAATATCCGGCTTTGGTCAAGCAGTATTATGGCAAGTTGGCAGATACTTCCAAGGATGGTGTGACCGCCTTCAATACTACTTTTGCCCAGGATGGCTTTATGCTGTATGTGCCGAAAGGCGTGGTGGTGGACAAACCCATTCAACTGGTGAACATATTGCGTGCTGATGTTAATTTTATGGTGAACCGCCGTGTGCTGGTTGTGCTGGAAGAAGGTGCGCAGGCTCGTCTGTTGATTTGTGATCATGCCATGGATAATGTAAATTTCCTTTCTACTCAGGTTATTGAGGTCTTTGCAAAAGAAAATGCTACTTTCGATCTTTATGAACTGGAAGAAACCCATACCAGCACAGTGCGTTTCAGTAACCTCTATGTGAACCAGGAGGCAGACAGTAATGTGCTTTTGAATGGTATGACTTTGCATAACGGTACTACGCGTAATACAACTGAAGTAACTTTGGCCGGACGTGGAGCTGAGATCAATTTGTGTGGTATGGTCATTGCCGATAAGAATGAACAGGTGGACAATCATACTTTCATTGACCACAAGGTTGCTGATTGCACTAGTAATGAGCTGTTTAAATATGTATTGGATGATCAGGCGACAGGTGCGTTTGCCGGAAAAGTATTGGTACGTGAAGGAGCACAACATACTAATTCCCAACAAACCAACCGCAACCTCTGTGCTACTCGTGATGCCCATATGTACACTCAGCCGCAACTGGAAATTTATGCGGATGACGTAAAATGCTCTCACGGAGCTACTGTCGGTCAGCTGGATGAAAATGCGTTGTTCTATATGCAACAGCGTGGTATCAGTCTGAAGGAAGCACGTTTATTGCTTATGTTTGCTTTTGTCAATGAAGTAATAGATACGATCCGCCTGGATGCATTGAAAGACCGTTTGCATCTGTTGGTGGAAAAACGTTTCCGTGGTGAGTTGAATAAATGTCAGGGATGTGCGATATGTAAATAAGACGCCATGTACGATATACAAAAAATAAGAGAAGATTTTCCGATATTAGATCGGGAGGTGTATGGAAAGCCGCTTATTTATCTGGATAATGGGGCTACCACTCAGAAACCGCGCCAAGTGGTTGAAGCCATAACCGATGAATATTATTCGGTCAATGCCAATGTGCATCGTGGTGTGCATTTCCTGTCTCAGCAGGCTACCGAGTTGCATGAAGCTTCTCGTGAGACTGTACGTCGTTTTATCAATGCACGCAGTAGCAATGAAATCGTGTTTACACGGGGCACGACGGAGAGTATCAACCTGTTGGCTTCTTCTTTTGCCGACAGTCAGATGAAGGAAGGCGATGAAGTGATTGTTTCTGTCATGGAGCATCACAGCAATATTGTACCTTGGCAGTTACAGGCTGCGCGTAAAGGAATCGTGCTGAAAGTGATTCCCATGAATGACAGGGGAGAACTGTTGTTGGATGAATATGAGAAACTCTTTTCGGAACGGACCAAGCTGGTGAGTTTCGCTCATGTAAGTAATGTGTTGGGCACTGTCAATCCGGCGAAAGAGATGATTGCGACTGCCCATGCACACGGTGTTCCCGTTTTGATTGACGGGGCGCAGAGTGTTCCTCACATGAAAGTGGATGTCCAGGATTTGGATGCCGACTTTTTTGCTTTCAGCGGACATAAGATATATGGTCCTACCGGTGTGGGGGTGCTTTATGGAAAGGAAGAGTGGCTGGATAAGCTTCCACCTTACCAGGGGGGAGGCGAGATGATACAAAGTGTCAGCTTCGAGAAAACGACTTTTAATGAATTGCCGTTTAAGTTTGAAGCGGGAACTCCCGATTATATCGGCACTACCGCCTTGGCAAAAGCGTTGGATTATGTATCTGCCATTGGTATGGAGAACATTGCTGCCCATGAGCATGAACTGACCCTATATGCCATGCAGCGTCTGAAAGAAATAAACGGGATGCGTATCTTCGGAGAGGCTGAGCATAAGAGCAGTGTCATTTCTTTCTTGGTAGGAAATATTCATCATTTGGATATGGGTACGTTGCTTGACCGTCTGGGCATTGCCGTACGTACCGGGCATCATTGTGCTCAGCCTTTGATGATTCGTATGGGGATTGAGGGAACTGTACGTGCTTCTTTCGGTTTGTATAATACCAAGGAGGAGATAGATATGCTGGCTGCCGGCATTGAGCGCGTCAGCAGGATGTTTTGATTTCTCCAAACGAAATAAGTCGCCTGCCATTGATAAACATTATATTAATGGCAGGCTTTTTTTGTATAACAAGAATCAGCGGAACTTCCCACAAGATTGGGAGAAACTTCTCACAAGATTTGCCGCATCTTGTAACAAGATATCAGGCATCCCGGTTTCTTGCGTCTTTTTATGTTCTTTTCTGTGGGCATATTCCTCTTCCGGTGGGAAATATGCCCCTCCCGAAGAATTGCCCCAAAAATCCTTCAGAAGTTTCAGCCTCTCCGCAAACTGCCTGTTCATGGGCTTTCCGGCTGAAGGATTGGCTCTTAAAATTCTTCAGCCGGGTATTTATTCTTTCAGCCGGCATATACGTTTTTTCAGCTATGGCTGTGTACTTTCCGGCATCTTCGGAGTTTTCCCCATGTACCTGCGTGCTTTTCACCTTTCGGCCATTGGGTACGCTGAAGAATTTTTTTTCAGTCTGAAAGATTTCGAGGTATCAATTCTTCAGCCGGAATGCCGATGAACAAAGCGTTTGCGGAGAGGCTGAAACTTCTGAAGGAAAAATAAGTGTTTTGCTATGTGTATATAAAGAAACAGGAGAAACAACAGGACGTATTAATAAAAGCTCTTGATGTTTTTTTAATATGTCCTGTTGTTTTTAAAAAAGGGGCAGATGTTTTGAAGTTTCCTGTTGTGAAGTGTGAACACATACGGATGTATAGGCTGAAGGATATATCATGTTGCAGCCGGAAGATATATAATCTTACACCTGTAACATTCTACTCATTCATTGGAGAATTTTTATCACTTCTGAAAAGAGTGTATTGGGGGTAACAGGTAATACGATATAAAAGTAGGGGGCCGCATTCATCACGAGTGCAGCCCTCCTTGGTATTGTATTATTTATATTAAGGTAAAAAGAGAGAGTTTATTTGCCGTAATCATCGTATAACATCAGCAAATGTGATGAACTCCAACTGAAATGGGGAGCTTTTAACAATTCACCGGTGTGTGTGCCATAGTTTTCATGTATCGGTGCGCCTTCTTTCAAGCCTTGCAGACGGTCGAATACCTGGAGGGTGTATTCATCCGCCATCTTGTTATATCCATAATTGCGCAGGCCGCGGATAGCGAAGTAAGTCTGGTCCAACCAGATAGGACCACGCCAGTAGCCGCGCGGATTGTACTTCGGATGGTCTGCTGCCACTGTGGGGAAGGGAATGTATGTAGAAAACTTGGCTGTATCGGTCAGCAGGGGCAGCATGGCTTTTACCTGATCGGCCGTGGCAACTTTTGTCCATAAGGGGGTGTATGCTTCGCATCCCGGTTCCTGTATGAAGCTTCCGTCTTTTAAGCGGCGATCGAAGAAGAAACCTTTTTCTTTGTCGAAGAAATAATCGGCTACCTGGCTGCTGTAATCCGGACCATCGAAAGTTACTCCCAAAATGCCGGCGAACTTTTTCAATAACTTGCATTCCAAAGCCAGATAGGCATTCAGGTCAACACTTTCCTGATCCATGCTCCATGCATCCTCCGCACCGTCATTTTTCAGCATCTTGGCATCATCGAAACGGATGGCGTTATCCATGCCGCTTTCCCATGCTGCCGCTTCCAGTGTACCATCGGTGGAACCGTATTCACACATACCGTTGCGGTTATGGTCACGCTTGTTGTACCACCATTTGTAATAGGCCATCAATTGCGGATACATTTCGCTGATGAATGCCGTATCATTGGTATGGGTGAATATTTCGTCTACAGCCCAGGATACGAGAGGAGGTTTGCTGTCGCGTGCATTGTTTTCGGCAGGATCGGTGTAGATGCAGTCTATAATCATGCCGTCCGGTTGCTGGTAGTCAAACATGGCGCGGATGTTGTCTTTGGCAAGTTTAGGATCGAATTTTGCCAGGGCGGCAGAGAAGCGCCAGGTGTCCCAGGCCCAGAATCCTACGAAGTAGTATGCTGCATGACTCGGAACAATTCCTTCGTGGAGCAATCCGCCACGGTGGGTACGCCAGTTGCTGATAAGTGTAACAACTGCTTTCACGGCGATACGGTCATACTCAGGTTTCATATCTTTGCGCAGAATCTTGGTGAGATAACCTTCCCAGCGTTCTTTGTTGGCTTTGAGCCCTTCCTGCGGATTGCTTAGAGCCAATTGCGCTTTCTGTAATCCGGCAGAAAGTTCTTTTTCTCCGGTATAGAAAGAAATGGCTACGTAGGTGTCGTGTTCGCTGCCATTGATTTTTGCCTGGTAATTATTGTCAGTGCCCTTTACGCTAACATCCGGGGTAAAAGTTAATGCTACAATCTCACCGGAGGGATGACGGGCGATGACGGTATTCTGGTCTGTTTGGACTTGTATCTCTTTTCCCCATTGGCTGGCAGTTAAGGAGAGTTCCTTTCCTGCATCGGAGTGAATGCGGAGCAATGCGGTAGAAGCATCTAAAAAATTCAAGCGTTGAATGATTTTACCTTCCTCTGAACTTGCCGAAAGATATAACTCTCCCGGGAAATAACAAGTGGAATCCGGAGTAAATATAACATTCGCCTGATCGGCATATCTTACCGTGACAGCAGATTGCGCCATCCATTGGCGTCGGTTCATATCCAGACTGAACGGACCGCAGAAACCGTTCACCCAGTGATCTTTCTGCGGAAGGGTAAATCCCATCCAGGAACCGGCGTCTGTAAACCATCCCCCGCAACGTGTCAGTGTATCGGGGGTATAGGTTATATCCAGTATGTTATTGAATTCATATCTTTTGCCTGTGGGGATGTTCTCACCGGCAGGTGTGCAGGCCGTTGTGAGACCTGCGACTACTGCTGTGAGAAGAATGATTTTGGTAAATTTATATTTCATGTCATTTCGTTATTATTTTAAAACCATTTCTTATGCGCTTTTTCAGCGGCATCGTCTTGATTGCTCAAAGGTTGCATGGTAAAGCTGTATTGCCATTCGTGCGGAGTGATGGTATATTCCGGATGTACTTGCGCTCCCCAGGTATTATCTCCACCTACCCCCATATGACGGTGGTCGATGTTTAACCATATCATGTCTTTCTTCATAATACTTCCACCATGACGGCGTTCGGTATTGAATGCTACATAGTCAATATCCTCCAACGGGAAATTCCATGCGCTGACATTCAGCGGTTCCTCACCTGTGATTAACAGGCCTTCCCCTGCTTTATTACGCAATGCAACCCATCGTACATCGGTTTTGTTGCCGGTTTCCTGGGCACGGACATACGGATGGAATTGTTCCCATACTGTAGCGGTATAGAGCCCGATAGGATAACCCGTCTTGCGGTCTGCATAGTTTTCTTGTGGTCCGCGGCCCAACCAGGTCATCACATCGTATTCTGCCGGAAGAATCATACGCATACCCAGGCGTGGTATTTCAGGAAGGGATTTGTTGCCGGGTACAAAGTGCATACTTACTTTGATTGCTCCATTGGGTCGTACTTGATAAACGGTCTGCAAAGTTGATTCTTGTGCTTCCAGTTTATAATTTACAGTAACGGTTGCCAGTTGTTTGTTTGAATCTTCTTTCAGGTCGATACTTTGTAACTTGGCGTTCTTGCCTGCAAATTTCCAGATGCCGCAACGTTCCAGGTGGTTGTTGGCAACATCATTGTCGGTTAACGCACGCCAGAAATTGGGTTGCAATCCTTCTTTTATCAGATTCTTCCCGTTATATAAGAGTTCTGTCATTTCACCATCAGCAGTAGAGAATGCGATACGGAAGTTCTCTCCTGTCAAGGTAATGGCATCCGGAGTACGTTCGGTATTTACAGTTTTGTCTACTAGTTCCCGGGCAGTCCATGTAGCATTCAGCAGCCGTTCTCCTTCCGGATTCAGTTGCCATTGCTCCATGGCTACCTGATGTCCCTTCGGAACTAATGGGGCTTCCTTTTTGGTAAATGCTTCCAATTTCAGGAAGTATTCTTTTCCATCGTTAGGAATCAAGTTCATCGGGATAGTGATGAAGGTAGAAGAACGGGCGGCCATAACCGGGAAATCCATTTCACCGCTTTGTACAGCTTTTCCGTCTGTTTCTACAGTCCAGTGTAGTTTGTAATCCTCCAAACCGATAAAATCATGCCAGTTAGTCACTTTAATTTGCTTGGTGGTAAAGGCAACCGGCTCAAAATGAATATATTGATATACTTTTTTCACTTCCCAGATGTGCGGATGAAGTGAACGGTCGGCAGCTACCAATCCGTTGGCACAGAAGTTGGAGTCATTAGGAACACCCACGAAGCCCATATCGCCTCCGTAAGCCCAAATCTTGTTTCCGTTCTTGTCTTTGATATCAAAAGTAGCATCTACCCAGTCCCATATGAAACCACCTTGCAACTGGTCATATTTATAAATCAAATTCCAATAGTCTTGCAGGTTACCTACACTGTTACCCATGGCGTGGGCATATTCACATAGAATCATCGGGCGTGCGTCGCGTTGGTTTACATGACGGCGGAGCGCCCAGACACGTGCATACATCGGACAATAAATGTCAGATTTGGCATCATAACCACCTCCTTCATATTGTACAGGGCGGGTAGGGTCAAACTTCTTGGTCCAGTCATATAACGTTTCAAAGTGTTTTCCGTAGCCGGACTCATTTCCCATTGACCAAGTGACAATGGCAGTGATATTGCGGTCCCTCAGCACCATGCGGCTCATGCGTTGCATAAACGGTACTTCCCAATCGGGATTATTAGCCAGTGTGCCATCTTTATGCGCCTGCATACCATGGCTTTCAATGTTTGCTTCATCTACCAGATACAAACCGTATTCGTTACACAATGCATACCATTCATAGCGGTTGGGGTAATGGCAAGTGCGTACAGCATTCAGGTTGAATTGTTTCATCAACTGAATGTCTTTTATCATGCTCTCTACGGTGATGGTACGACCATGATGCGGATCGTGTTCATGGCGGTTTACTCCTTTAAACAATACGGCTACCCCATTTATCAGTTGCATGCCGTTACGCATTTCCACAGAACGGAAACCGAAAGGCTGTGTGAATGATTCCAAGGCTTTTCCTTGAGCGTCGTAGGTGCTGACTACCAATGTATAAAGATTGGGTGTTTCGGCATTCCAAGGCAATATGGCCGGGAACAAGTGTTTCTGAGCGAATAAAGTATCTGTAGCAGAAGTTATTTCCTTTTTATGCTGGTAAATTACATTGCCTTTGTTCATAACCTTCACTTCCACGGTTCCTCCCGGATGAGGCTTGTGGAGTGTGATATTCAGATTAAAATCTCCGTCTTTATAACCATTTGTCAGTCCGGCTACCAGTTTGAAGTCTTGTACACGGCTTTGAGGACGGGCATAGAGATATACATCGCGTTCAATACCGCTATATTTCCAGTAATCCTGATCCTCCAGGTAGGAACCGTCACTATAACGGAAAACTTTAACGGCCAGTTTGTTCTTTCCGGCTTTTAAGAACGGAGTAATATTGAAATGAGCCGGAAGACGGCTGTCTTCACTGTATCCTGCCAATTTACCGTTTACCCAGCAATAAAAAGCGGACTCAACTCCTTCAAAATCAAGGAAGATATCCATTCCTTTCCAATGGGCCGGTACGGTAAATTCACGTACGTATGCTCCTACCGGATTGTAATCGGTTGGAACATGAGGCGGATTGGCAGGGAAGGGGTAAGCTACGTCAGTATAGATGGGGGAGTCAAATCCTTGCAGTTCCCAGCTTCCCGGAACCTGTATGTCTTTCCAGCGTTTGGTGTTATACCCCATTTTATAAAAATCTGTCGGGCATTCCTCATTGTTTTTAGAGAATAAGAACTTCCAGGTTCCGTCTAGTGAAATGCGGCGTTCTGTAGCAGGGTTTACTGCAAAACGCTGGGCGGCAGGTAAAGCCTGTTGTTTCAGTGCATTGGCCTCATTCGTATAAGGAATGAAATGGGCATGGGCAGGTTCACGGTTTATTTCATTTATTTGTGGATTCTGCCAGGGCACATTTTCACCCCAGGCGGAAGCACAAACAAACAACAGTGTAAGAACAGTATGAAGAGAGTGTTTCATGGTTATTGTTATTTTAAATAGAACAGAAAAGAGTCACAAGAAAAGGTACGCTGAAGTCTACTACAAAGCCGTGAAATATAGAAACTACTACGAAGCTTTGACCGGAATAGCGGGTGATGATGGGTAATGTTGTATCCATCGTAGTGGCTCCTCCGGCAGAAATAGGGGCTAGATTGCCAAACCAGCGTACTAGCAACGGGGCAAAAAGCAAAGTGATAATCTCACGTGTGATATTGGATAATAATGCAATGGTTCCCAACTCCGGACCTTTATATTCTGTAATAAAGATACTGGATAGAGAGTAATAGCCGAAACCGGCACCTACTGCCATACAGTCTGTTACTGAGCGGTGCGAGAGAAACAGACTGACCACTGCGCATCCTGCCAGTGTTCCCAATATGGTCATGACCGGTAGAAAGATCAGGCGGGGATTTAATGAACGGAAATTACGTAAAGTCTGCGGATCATTACCTACACTGACTCCTACACTGAACATTAACGCACACAAGGCGTAGAAACTTAGCTTACTTTGTGTAAAGTCGTATGGAATAAGGTGATATACCCCACAAAGAGCTCCCAGTACAAAGAATCCGACGATAATCAAACTTCCTTTCATACTTGTCCCTCCTTATTTCTTTTGTAAAGTACATACCATAAAGCCCATGCTGCTGTAACACTGCCCAGCACTGCTGCCAAGGTGATGACAATGGCTTCCAACCCTATAGTGTGCAGACCATTGATAATTTTCTGATTGCCGCCTACATCTATACCCAATAAAAAGAGTAGCAACCAAATAAGAACGGTGATGACTTTGTGTATTCCTGAAAGCTTCTGCTTGCGAAGCAGGAAGCCGAGGAGCATCCCCGTGAGCATTAATCCAATAATTGTAAACATATCTATGTCGTTTTATTTATAGGCAAAGATACTTCATTTTTAGATTACAAGGCGGTATCACTGTAGCGAAAACCGCCTTGTTGCCTAATTATATCTAACCAAAAAAGAAAATACTTATTTTAAGGCATCATTAGCATTCAGCTCTGTAAGAGGAGTGGGGTAGAATGAATTTTTGTCTTCATTGAAGCCTGTTCTTCCGGCAGCTTGCAGGGCTGAGGACAGTTTGCCCCAACGGCGGAGATCATACCAACGATAGTTCTCAAGAGGGAATTCAATCATGCGCTCGTGTTCAATTTGCGCGCGGACTGCTTCTTGAGAAGTACCTGTCATGGGTGGCATATCCCCGTGAACGCTTCTTACTTCATTGATTAAAGGAATAGCTTGTTCGGGATGTCCCTGTTCATTCAATGCTTCGGCTTTCATTAACAGTACGTTGGCATAACGCATCAAAGGAACATTGATTGCAGAATAGTTTTGGTTTAAACCTTCATAGGTCGAGGGCATGAATTTACGGAAGGCTACGCGTTCTTTGTTGTCGAACCAGTCATTATAGTCGTAGCCATAGACACGTCCGTTACCATCGTTATAATAGTCACAATTAAAAAATAATGTTGCATACATACGCGAGTCATAACGTCCTGTAGTAGCCGTTTCCCCTTCTTTTTTGAATTCACTAATCAATGTTTGACTGGGAAGAATCTCATCCCATCCCCCAAGTTCGGAAACACCGATCCATCGATGGAACTGAGTACGATAAGTAGCTCCGTTTGCAGAACTCATAGAGAATTGAATTTCAAAAATCGATTCTTTACTGTTCTTATTATCCCCGCTGAACATAGTGCTGAAATTATTAACCAGTTCATATCCTTTTACTTGGTTGAATGCTTCTATAGCACTGGCCAGATAAGAGTCTTTGTTGGTTGCCTCTTCATAGGCGCGTGTCAGATAGGCGAAACCAAGATATGCATAAGCAGAACCGCTTGTGGCACGGCCTACATTATCAGCGTCACGTGTTGCAGGCAGACTGGTTGCACGTTTCAAGTCTTCAATGATGAAATTCCATGCATCCTCACGGGAAGAAAGGGGCTTGCTTAATTCAGCCGGGTCAGTGATATATTTATCACGAACTATGATTTCTTTCCAGTTCAATAAAAGTTGCATGTGGTAATAAGCGCGGATAAAGTAGCCTTCATTGACCAATTGTTCGCGTGTTGCTGCGTCTATATTCTCATCGGGTATTTCTGCGGTTTTTTCAATTACCTGATTAGCAAAACTGATGCCTTTATAGTAGCATTGCCAGTAATAACTGAACTGAGAGTTACCATTGGTGTAGGTATAGTTGCCTAATTCCACCCAGTTCGGGTAATTCAGAGCATCGCTTCCTAATTGGATAATATCTTCACGATAGGCTTCCACCGGCCATTTGATTTCCGGGAAAGACCACATGTCACCCGAATAAGTCATCAGGTAAAGTTGGGAGTATGCGGCGGCAAGTCCGGCTTCAGCATCAGACTGGTTACGCCAAAAACTGCTTGATGTCAACTGGTCAGGAGATTCTACCGTGAGATAATCGTCACAAGCGCTAAATAAACTTGCAATGCAGATACTTGCTATGTATAATAGTTTCTTCATTTTCTTATTACTTTAAAGGATTAGAATGTAAGTTGAGCTCCAACGGTGAATGAACGGGTAAACGGATAAATCAATTTATCAACACCGGTATTCAACACACTGGCACGAGAGAATTCAGGATCTATACCATCATAGCCTGTGATAGTGAACAAGTTTTCACCACTTACATAGAAACGCAGTTTCTCAATATAGAATTTCTGCATGAGTGATTTGGGTAAAGTATAACCTAACTGTGCCTGACGCAGACGGACAAAATCACCGTTTTCAAGGAATCTGTCTGATTCTTTCATGTTGCCGTTCGGATCTTGATATACTGCGCGGGGAACATCCGTATTTCTATTGTCAGGAGTCCATGCATTCAATGTAGACTTCAGCATATTTGATTTAGAGTTCATACCTTCATAGAAATATTTGTTTCCGTTATACAATTTGAAGTTCCATGCGCTGCCAAGTACGATTGAAAGGTCAAATCCTTTATAGCCGAATGACAGATTTAAGTTCGCTTCCAATGTCGGGATACCTGAGCCACAGTATTCTTTGTCACCGGCGTCTATGCTTCCATTACCATCTAAATCTTTAAAACGGATATCACCCGGTTGGGCATTAGGCTGTAATAATTGTCCATCCTTGTTTACATGGGCATTTACTTCATCCATACTTTGGAAGATACCGTCTGTTCTATAAAGATAGAATGCACCGATAGGTTTGCCCACTCTGGTTTCTGTCGGGAAATGCTCCGTTCCATATTTCAATCCTTCACCCTGAAGAACTTGGTCTGCATCTGACAATTCAACCACTTTATTTTTGGTGGTGCTCATATTGAAACCGATATTGTAATCAAAGTCTTTTATAGCATCTCCCCAGTTTAATTCAAGTTCGAAACCGGTATTGCGTATCTTTCCGACATTCAGGGTGGGGTTAGTCATACCTGCTGAAGGAGGTAGAACTTTTGTTATCAACAGATCTTCTGTTTGGTTATAGTAGTAGTTTAATGTACCGGTTAATTTGCTGTTAAAGAAGCCGAAATCGAAACCAATATTTTTGGTATCCGTTGTTTCCCATTTCAAAGAACGGTTTTCCAATCCGCGAGCGATGCTTCCTGCCCATGCGTTGTCACCGTTGCCTTTCACGTATCCTTGATACATTTCATTGTATGTACTAATCAGCGCAAGGAAGTCATAATATCCCAAAGCATTTTCATTACCCAAACGTCCCCAACTGACACGGAACTTCAAATTATTCAATGCAATGTCTTTCGGGAAGAATTCTTCCTGACTGATTCTCCAGCCTAATGCCACTGATGGGAAGCAACCCCAACGGTTGTCTTTACCAAACTTGGATGAACCGTCATAACGTACAGTTGCCTGTACCAGGTAGCGGTCATTATAATTATAGTTCAGTCGGCCGAAGAAAGAGGCGCGGTTATATTTCCATTTTGTTCCGCTACCATCAAATGTGCCACCTGCTCCTGCACCTACAGTTGAGAAAGATGGATCAAGAAATCCGCCCGGAATTTCACTGGTTACCAATTTTCCGTCTTCTACTTTATAAACAGTGGTTTTACCTTCTACCCCAACAGAATTCCATGTATATTTGCGGGCAGTCATGGAAGTACCTGCCATTGCATTGACGTTGTGTTTTCCAAATGTCTTATTAAAACTTAATACATTTTCCCATACATGTTCCTCCCAGTATCCTGTGGTTTCGCTATGATAAGGATAGTCACGTTTGGCTTTTGGGTCGGCAACATAGGCCGGAGTATGATAAGTCTGACGTTGGTGCTCACCTCTGTATGCATAGCTTGTCTTGAAATTCAGCCATGGGGTGAAGTTCATGGTCAAGGCAACATTGGCTGTGGTATGATATTTTTTGTCGGTAGATTTTTCATAATGCTGGTCAGCCATAACATTACGGTTACTGGGCAGATCGTCAAAGTCACTTAAGCCGAAGCCATACTCTCTTGTATCATCATAGATAGGAACAAGCGGAGAAATCATGTACATTTCTTTAATGGAATATTCGGGTTGTTTGCTATCCGTAAATTTGAAAGCGATGTTAGCATCAATATCAAATATATATTTGCTCATGTGGAGTTTCAAACGTGCATTATCTTGACGGTAATTGTTACCTAAGAAAATACCTTTTTCGTCAGCATGGTTATATGAAAGTGAATATTGAGCATTTTCAGAACCGCCACGGATACTGAACATATAGTTTTGTGAAACACCACCTCTTAGCATGGCATCCTGCCAGTCTGTATCTATTCCTGTGTTTTTATTTACAAATGCGGGCATAGTAACCTCTGTATCATCTGGATACTGGTTCATGTAGTTCTGATACATTTGTTTATGAACACTTTTGTATTCTTCGGCATTTAGCAGTTCCAGCTTTTTGGCTACGCTTGTAAAGCTTACATAAGTGCTGAAATCAATTTTCATGTCACCCTTTTTACCGTTTTTGGTAGTTACGATAATGACACCATTTGCAGCAACCGAACCATAGATGGCAGCGGCTGCACCATCTTTCAGTACTTCCATTGACTGAATATCTTGCGGATTCACATTTTCAATATCACCGGGAAAACCATCAATGATATAAAGAGGTTGGTTGTCACCAAACGTTTTGACACCACGGATTTTAACCTGCACACCTGCACCGGCATTGCCACCAGCCTTCATAATGTTTACACCTGCAATCTTACCTTGCAATGCTTCTGCAGGGTTGGTTGTGGTGCGCTTTACCAAATCGTCTACATCTACTGAGGAAATAGCACCGGTCATATCACTTTTCTTCATGGTTCCATAGCCCACCACTACAACTTCATCCAGCATCTCAGTATCTTCTTTCAAAGTCACCCGGATGTTGGTCTTTCCGTTTACAGGGACTTCTTGTGTTGCATAGCCCACATAAGAAATAATAATAGTGGCTTTGGGGGATACGCTTAATGCAAAGTTACCGTCAAAGTCTGTGATGACCCCGTTGGTTGTACCTTTCTCTACTACACTGGCACCAATAATAGGTTCGTTGGCAGCATCGGTAACCAGACCAGTCAGCTGAATCGTCTGTGCTAATGTACCGAAGGGAGTCATAAAAGCAAAGAGTAGAATCAATAGCATGATTCTTTCCTTGAAATAATTCTTTTTACTCATGTGAATAAATTTTAAGGTTAATAATTGTTTTTCACATCGCTAAGTAATAGGTTGTATGTGCAAATTCCTAATTATTATACCCTACAAATGAACTACAATGAATAAAAAAACTCTTTTTTTTAATCTACAAATATAAATGTAATATATTGATATATAGTGATCTATATAAAGAAATAATATCTACAAAATGCTGTTTGATAAAAACTGTAAAAATATAGGTTCTTTAAATATTTTGTAGATAGTCTGTCAAGTCATCCTCCGAAGATAAGTTTAGAGATTTACGTAAACGATATCGATTCATGTTGATTGTTTTGGGAACATTTCCTGTGAGCATCGAGATTTCTTTGGTAGATAGATTTACCCGTAATAAAGTAGCTAGATATCTTTCTCCTTGTGTTAAATTGGGATGCCGTTCGGATAGCCGTTGAAGGAACTCCTGGTTCTTTTCTTCAACATTCATTAGCAAGGTGCTGTTCGTCTTATCTCCATTCTGATATTGGCTGATGAAGGCATTGACTTTCTTCAGATGAGGAATCAATGCCTGTTGGTCCATCTTATATCCTTGCTTTATCATTTCTCTGATTTTCTCCAGCATTTCATTGCGGCTATGCAGGAATACAGCAAAACTGGTAGCTTCCTGACGACTGTTGTATAATGCGCTTTGTACAGATTTTAATTCGAGTTCTTGCTGTCGTACTTTAAGTTCTGCCAATTCATGTTCCGATTGCTCCAGATTATAGCGGGTAACCATTAACTGCATATTCTTTTTGCGTTTATACCATTGGTATAGAAATATACTGAGTACTATCAATGAGATGAATATGATTACTAGTACAAACAGGTTCCGTTTCAGTAGTTCTATTTCATAAGCTTGCTCTCTTAGTTCTGCTTTCCTTTGTTGGTTTTGATATTGTTTATGGGAAATTTCCTGTTCTACGATGCGTAATTTACTTCCACTTTGCAATTCTTTGCTAAGGGTATATAGTTGTATCAGGCATTTATAAGCGTTTTTATGGTCTCCAAGGGCATCGTATACCCAAGATAAATATTCGTAATTATCACAAATCAGTTCTTTGGCACTGATGGAAGAAGCGACCTCGTATGCTCTTTGTAAAGCCATCAAGGCATTGTTATATTGTTTTGCATAGAAGTATTGTTTTCCCATATTGTTATAGTTTTCCCCTAATGACCATTGAGAATTCAAGTTCTTGTTGATGATAATGGCCTCATTAATTAAACTTAGCTTTTCATTAAAATCACCCTCATATAAACATAGATTATTCAAATTGGCGGATATCCCTCTTAAATTTTTCTGACTGCGGTTTATTATAAGGGCTTGTTTGAGGAATTGTTCAGCTGTGTTGAACTCATTCATGGAATAATGGATGATGCCACGATCATTGTAGCATAGTGCGATAGAAATGGAATCTCCGATGGATTTAAAGATTGAGATGGCTTTCTCATTCATTTCGATCGCTTTGTTATAGTCGGTCAGTTTACAATAGAGTGCTCCTATCAGTGCGTAAATTTGTCCATTCAGCTCTTTATTGGCAGGAGTTGCATACTCCAATGCGTCATATAGATTTTTGATGCTCACATCAAAATTGCCTAATAGCTTTTCTGCCTGACTGTAATAGAACATTGCTTCGGCTTTTTGATCATTTTGCCTTTCTTCAGGAAACAATTCAATTACCTTGGCAGCATAGTAACTGGCCTGCTTCGGATTATTGTATAAGGCTTCAACCGACTTTTTAATCAGTGCCTCGGCTTCTTGTTGTTTATTACGGGCATTAGCCCATGAGAGATTCAGCAGGCAAAGGAGAATATATACAAGTAGGTTGTTTTTCATAATCAAGCGTATTTTTGCAAAAATAGTGATTTTCTTTGTAAAAAGACACTCTTGTTTCTCTTTTAAAAGAATATCTTTGCAAGCAACAATAAAGATGAGCTATGTTATTACCTTATTTGAATAAAGATCTGATAGAGGCCGGTTGTGATGAGGCGGGCAGGGGATGTCTGGCAGGATCTGTATATGCAGCAGCTGTTATTTTACCTGTAGATTTTAAGAATGAATTGCTGAATGATTCCAAGCAACTGACGGAGCATCAGCGTTATGCGCTGCGAGAGATTGTGGAAAGAGAAGCATTGGCATGGGCTGTAGGTGTAGTGACTCCTGAAGAGATAGACGAGATAAATATCCTTAATGCGTCTTTTCTGGCAATGCATCGTGCTGTGGATCAATTGAAAATTCGTCCCCAACATTTGTTGATTGATGGGAATCGTTTTAAAAAGTATCAGGATTTGCCGCATACTACTGTGGTAAAAGGAGATGGAAAATATCTTTCTATTGCCGCTGCATCTATTCTGGCGAAAACCTATCGTGATGATTATATGAATGAACTGCATAAAGAATATCCTTTTTATGATTGGAATAGTAATAAAGGTTATCCTACTAAAAAGCATCGTGCGGCTATCCGTGAACATGGAACAACGCCATATCATCGGATGACTTTTAATTTGTTGGGAACAGATCCCCAATTAGAGATTCCTTTCTAATTTGAAGAATATATAGGAGGATGGGATAACTTCTTTACATTTCATTCTACTTGGTTGAAAATAAAGCGAAGAATCTGTTTGATTCATATGAGTAGTAACAGATTCTTCGTTTCACTTTTTTACAATGGTCTTATTCAGCATATCAATATTTTCCCCGTTGATAAGAGCGATGTCCATAAATAGTGATTACCACAAAACAGATAAATGGCAGGATAAATGAAACATTTACGGCTGGCATATTCCAAATGGTATTCATATCAATAATACTTGCTTGTAAAGGAGGAAGTACGGAACCTCCTAAAATAGCCATAATCAGGCCGGCTGCTCCAAACTTTGCATCATCTCCCAATCCGGTAAGCGCTATGCCATAGATCGTGGGGAACATTAATGACATACAGGCTGAAACAGCTACCAGACAGTACATACCCCAGATATCCTGGAAGAAGATGACTCCGGCGGTGAAGCAGCAACCCGCAATGGCAAGTATGGCCAATAATTTACCTGGATTGAGGTAGCGCAAGATGAAGGTACAGATAAAACGGCTGATACAGAAAATAACCATCGCAATGATATTATATTCTTGTGATAGTACTTCAGCAGCTTTTTCCTCCATACCTTGTGACATGAACAGGCGTGTGCCGTATTGGATGATGAAGGTCCAACACATAATCTGCGCACCTACATAGAAGAATTGTGCCACCACTCCTTCGCGGTAATGATGGATGGAGAAGATACGCTTCAGTGTGGGACCGAAATTGATACTGTGAGACTGGTCACCATTTTTGGGCATTTGGGTAAAACGTATCACTAGAAGCATAACTAATATGACTATTCCGATAGTGAGATAAGGAGCGATCAGTACGGACAGGTCCGCATCTCTTACCATTGCAAATTCTGCCGGGTTTAGTTGGGCTCGTTCTGCCGTATCCATCGGATTTAGTTTCGCCTGGATAAAGTTCATGGCTACATACATTCCCAGTAAAGAGCCCATAGGGTTAAACGATTGTGCCAGATTGAGACGTCGGGTAGCGGTAGCTTCTGTTCCCATGGACAAGATGTAAGGGTTGGAACTGGTTTCGAGGAAGGAGAGTCCGCAGGTCAGAATAAAATAAGCTAATAAGAACGGATAGTAGCTGCCTGTCATTTTAGCGGGAAAGAATAATAAGGCTCCTACGGCATAAAGTCCCAATCCCAGCAGGATACCGGCTTTATAAGAGTATTTACGGATAAACATAGCTGCCGGAAAAGCCATGGCGAAATATCCGCCATAGAAGGCAACTTGCACCAATGCGCCATCGGTGACACTCATCCGGAAGATTTTAGAGAATGCTTTTACCATCGGATTGGTGATATCATTGGCGAATCCCCAGAGGGCGAAGCAGCAGGTGACTAATATAAACGGTAGTACGTAACTGACTCCATCTTTGTGCAGGATGGGTTGATCTGTATCTTTCATTTCTTAAATTAAAGATTGAGGATTAAAAATTAAGAAATGAGAATTGAAAACAAAAAAAGGATAGGCATATAACCCTTTCTCAATTTTTAATTTTCAATTCTCAATTTATTAACTATTTATAAATAGGTCCGTAAGTTGAGCAAGCTCTGTAGTCGGAACCTTCCTTATCCATACCGAAGGCATTCCATGATGCCGGGCGGAAAATCTTGTCGTCTTCTACATTATGCATACAAACAGGAATACGTAGCATAGATGCCAGAGTTATTAAATCCTGTCCGATGTGTCCATAGCTGATGGCGCCGTGGTTGGCTCCCCAGTTGTTCATTACCGAATAGACATCACGGAATGCAGGTTTGTCGCATAGGCGGGGTACAAACCAAGTAGTAGGCCATGTGGGGTCTGTACGCATGTTCAGTACCTGATGGATTTCCGGATCAATATCTACTGTCCAGCCTTCTGCCAGTTGCAATACTGGACCTAAGCCTTTTACCAGATTAAGACGCATCATGGTGACAGGCATACCGCCTTTAGACAAGAAATTGGAAGAGAAACCGCCTCCACGGAAATAGTCGCGATCTGCCGGATACCAGGTTGTAGCTTTCAGACAAGCTTCGACATCGGCTTCAGTCATTTCCCAGTTGGGCTTCATGCAGGGCTCTCCCGCTTCATTATGGCTCTCACCGGTAGCGTCCAGAGTGGTTGCACCAGAGTTGATAAGATGGATGATACCGTTTTTAGCCATTCCGGTAAGTTCTTTGCCGGTGACACGTTTTACCGCTTCGGGACTCCAGTAAGTACGGATGTCGGAGAACATCTGTCCACAGCCACTCAGCAGGTGACCGAATAACATGGCAACACCATTGCAAGCATCATTTTCGGTAGCCAGAACGTATGCTTCGCGAATGCCGTTCCAGTCGAAAGTGGTGTTGAGCAGTGCTTCACTGAAGTCACCGTTTGGTTTCCAGTCAGTCCATTGGCGTTGCCCCTGGAAGCCGGCTGCGATGGCATTATGGCCGATAGCTTCTTCTTTGAATCCCATTTCAAGCAATTTCGGGTTGCCGACCATCAAGTCACGCATGATGATAGTCATTTTTACAATAAATTCCCAGTCGGCATCCTTCTCTTCACGGGTTTTGCGCTTTTCGGGACGGTTCTTAAAGTCTTCCCCTTCGTTGGGCTTGCAATATTTTTCAGTCCAGGCCATTGCCTTGGCATATTCTTCATGGTCATAGATTCCTTCTTCCATACGGCGCAGGATCTCAGTTTCGTCCACGCTTTCATTACGTATTCCCAGATATTCCTGGAAAAAGTCAGGATCGACAATAGAGCCGGCGATACCCATGCAGACACTACCGAAAGAAAGATAGCTTTTTCCGCGCATATTGGCTACAGCCATGGCGGCACGGGCGAAACGCAATAGTTTTTCTGCTACATCGGCCGGAATCGTGTTGTCATCCAAATCTTGTACATCGTGTCCGTAAATACCGAATGCAGGCAGCCCTTTCTGTGCGTGTCCGGCTAATACGGCAGCCAGATAAACGGCTCCCGGACGTTCTGTACCGTTGAATCCCCAGACTGCTTTCGGCCAGTGCGGGTGCATATCCATTGTTTCGGAGCCATAGCACCAGCAACTGGTTACGGTAATGGTGGCACCTACTCCTTCGCGTTCGAATTTCTCGGCACAAGCGGCGCTTTCGGCTACACGACCGATGGTGCTGTCTGCTATTACACATTCCACGGGGCTTCCGTCACCGTTTTTCAAGTTAGATGAAATCAGTTCGGCAACAGCTTTTGCCAGGTTCATAGTTTTGTCTTCAAGGCTTTCGCGGACACCACCCTGGCGGCCGTCGATAGTGGGACGAATCCCGATTTTAGGATACTTTTTCATGATATACATAGGTTTTAGTTGTTAAATTGAATTTCTTAAATGGACTTCGGTAGGGAGATAAGTTCTTATTTCCTGTCCGGTTAGTACAAATTCTGCGGCTTTCCGCCCCAGCTCTTCCCAGTTGATACTGAGTACCGTAATCCCTTGGTCTATTACCTCGTAGGCAGGAGTGTCATTGTAGGCTATCAGTCCGAAATCTTCTCCGCATTTCAGCCCGGTTGTCCGGCTTTGCTTGATTATATTGACCACCTCTATCTGACGGATTGCAATATATACTTCTCCTTTACGGACTTGTATCCGGTCTGTATTTTCCACAATGGCTGAATCAATGTGATAATCCTGACAGAAACAATTGAAATACTGACAACTGCTACGGGGGTGTTTGATGTCTTCGGGAAATAAAAGTACTAGTCTCTGATATTTTCTCAGATGTTCTTTCAATGCGGCCAATGCATGATAAAAGGAATCGTCAAAATCCTGACATACGTATGAATAATCCTTTTTATCGAACTTCCCGAAATCCAACAGCAGCAACTTAGACGAATCTATTTTGTAAAGATGGGGGGATAGTTTCTCATTGTCGAAGTTCATCACAATGTATTTATTGTATCTGCCTATTGATTCACGTAAGATGGTATTGAAAAGTCGTTCATTATATTGATGAAACAATAAATCTACTTTGTAGTTGATGGATAGTTTTTTGATAAAACTATTATATAACGAGTATTTAAAGGGAGAATATTCGTCCAGCAGAAGCAGAATGTTTGTAAGCTTGTTGGTAACGTAGTAACCTTTTCCCGGAGTAGAGTCTATTATTCCCCGGTCTTTTAAATCAATGAATGCTTTGAACACCGTATCCCGCGACACTTGATACTCACGGCTCAGTTTGTTGATGGACGGTAATGTGCAGTCCGATTTATATTTGCCCATGGAAATCTCCTGACTGAGTAAATCAGCCAGTTGTTTCACTTTAGTGGTCTGCTGTCCAAAGGTAACTTTCATGAACTGTTTAAGGTTTTACGCGGACAATGCAAACTGTGCTGAACTGTCCCGATGCAAAGAAATGCAATTTATTCATAAACAGCAAGATGAAAAGGTATGTTTTATAACACAAGAATCAAAGCTTCTATATCGATTTCCGGAAGAATGTGTAATACGTACTAATCAAATAATATAATTAGAGTATTTGCCGAAGTATATTAACCGCATTACAGAACAAAGGGGGGGGCGTGTCTTGCCGGTGCGCCGGATATTGTTTTGCTGGTTTGTGAAATGATTGCCGGGCGTATGAATGCAAAATTGACTCGGGATATGGAATTTAAAGACGGACTGCATTTTATCATCGAACTTCCTCTATAAAAAATAGGTGAAACATTATTCATTGACAGGGCTTTTTTGTACCTTTGCACCCGGAAAAAGCAAGGATAAACTTTAAACAAAATAAGATTATGAGTAAAAAAGCCCTTTTAATGATTCTTGATGGTTGGGGTATCGGCGATCAAGGTAAAGACGATGTAATCTTTAACACTCCCACTCCTTACTGGGATTCTCTGTTGGCAAACTATCCGCACTCTAAATTGCAGGCTAGCGGTGAGAACGTTGGTTTGCCCGACGGACAGATGGGTAACTCCGAAGTAGGACACTTGAATATCGGTGCAGGACGTATCGTTTATCAGGATTTGGTAAAGATTAACCGTGCATGTGCCGACAACAGCATAATGAAGAATCCCGAGATTGTTTCCGCTTTCTCTTACGCAAAGGAAAATGGCAAGAACATCCACTTTATGGGATTGACTTCAAACGGTGGTGTACACAGTTCATTCGATCATTTGTTCAAACTTTGCGATATCTCTAAAGAATATGGCATTGAAAATACATTTATCCACTGCTTTATGGATGGTCGTGACACAGACCCGAAGAGTGGTAAAGGCTTTATCGAACAACTGACTGCGCACTGTGAAAAATCAGCCGGTAAAATCGCTTCTATCGTTGGTCGCTTCTATGCTATGGATCGTGACAAGCGTTGGGAACGTGTGAAAGAAGCATACGACCTGTTGGTTGAAGGTAAAGGAAAGCAAGCCACCGATATGGTTCAGGCTATGCAGGAATCATACGATGAAGGTGTTACAGATGAATTCATCAAACCGATCAATAATTCTACCGTAGACGGTACCATCAAAGAAGGTGATGTGGTTATCTTCTTCAACTACCGTAACGACCGTGCCAAGGAATTGACTGTTGTGCTGACTCAACAGGATATGCCGGAACAAGGTATGCATACTATTCCGGGCTTGCAGTTTTATTGCATGACTCCGTATGATGCGTCTTTCAAGGGTGTTCATATTCTGTTCGACAAGGAAAATGTTCAAAATACGTTGGGTGAATATCTGGCTGCTAACGGTAAGACTCAGTTACACATTGCAGAAACGGAAAAGTATGCTCACGTGACTTTCTTCTTCAATGGTGGTCGTGAAACTCCGTATGATGCCGAAGAGCGTATCTTGGTTCCATCTCCGAAAGTGGCTACTTACGACTTGAAGCCTGAGATGAGTGCTTATGAAGTGAAGGATAAATTGGTAGAAGCCATCAAGACCCAGAAATTCGATTTCATTGTCGTGAATTACGCTAATGGTGATATGGTAGGTCATACAGGTATCTATGACGCTATTGAAAAAGCAGTGAAGGCTATTGACGAGTGCGTGAAAGATACAGTGGAAGCTGCCAAGGCTAATGATTATGAAGTAATCATTATTGCCGACCACGGTAATGCCGACCATGCACTGAATGAAGATGGTACACCTAATACGGCTCACTCTTTGAACCCTGTTCCATTTGTATATGTAACAGAGAACAAGAATGCTAAAGTGGAAAATGGTGTATTGGCAGATGTTGCTCCTTCTATCTTGCACATTTTGGGTATGCCCCAGCCTGCCGACATGACCGGACGGGATTTGATAAAATAATGTAGAAAGTATATTTATTTGTCATTCTGAACAAGGTGAGGAATCTGTAATGAAGCATGGATTCGTCACTTTGTCCGGAATGACATTTTAATTTAATAAGAGATGATACAGATAGATGATGTTGTAATCTCCCTTGATGTGTTTCGTGAGAAATTTCTTTGTAATCTCGATGCCTGCAAAGGTGAGTGCTGCATAGAGGGAGATGCCGGTGCACCGGTGGAATTGGATGAAGTGGAAAAACTGGAAGAGGTGCTTCCTGTTATTTGGGACGAGCTTTCACCCGAGGCACGGGCGGTGATTGATAAGCAGGGAGTGGTTTATACAGATGAAGAGGGCGATTTGGTAACTTCCATCGTCAATCAGAAAGATTGTGTATTTACCTGTTATGACGAGAAAGGGTATTGTTATTGTGCCATCGAGAAAGCCTTCCGGGCAGGTAAGACCGATTTCTATAAACCAATCTCTTGTCATCTTTATCCCATCCGTATAGGTGATTATGGCCCTTATAAAGCGGTGAATTACCATCGTTGGGATGTATGTAAAGCCGCCGTGTTATTGGGAAAAAAAGAGAACCTTCCTGTATACAAGTTCTTAAAGGAACCGTTGGTGCGGAAATTTGGTGAAGAATGGTATAAAGAGCTGGAGGTTGCGGCAGAAGAATTGAAGAAAAGAGGAATGATTTAAGCATCTTCGGTTTTATTATCCCTGATTTATTACATTAACCGAAATTTAATACTACGAAAATACCCCATGAAAAGACTACTCTTGTCATGCTGTATCTTATTATGCGTCGTATTGACTTTGAAGGCGCAAGAACAGCCGTTAATCAGTCCGGATGATTCTATCCGTAGTTTGGTGGGACGTTTGTTTCCTAATAGCAATCCGAATCTTTCGGCACACATGAACCTGCAATTCTCCACTTCGGGAGTTGCCAACTTTATTGAAGGAGATTTAGAGGATGCCTCTTTTAAACTGAATCGTGTAAAACTGGAGATATTAGGTTCTTTCAGTAAACAATTTTCTTATCATTTCCGTCAGTCGTTTAATAAATACAGCAATCCCCACTCGTTGGATAATTTGTCCTCTTCCATTGAGTATGCTTTGGTGAATTGGAAAATGTCTGATAAATTCACGTTGACTGCCGGAAAACAAGATATCGCTTTGGGTGGCTATGAATATTATGTCAATGCCATCAAAGTCCGCGAGTATAGTGAGTTTAATGATAACATCAGTTGTTATCAGGCAGGAGTGGCGGGAAGATTCAATCTGTCATCCACCAATGAGTTGGTGCTTCAGGTAGTAAATAACCGTAGTGGAGAAAATGATGAAACCTATCTTTACGGTTTGCCGCAAGGAGTGGAAAAAGCTAAAGTTCCTGTTCTGTCAACAGTCAATTGGAACGGGTTCTTCTTTGATAACGCGGTACAATTACGATATGCGGCCTCATATGGGCAGCTGGCGGAAGGTAAGAATCTTTGTTGTTTTACGGCGGGTAATATTTATGAGAAAGGCCCTGTTATTGCTTATATTGATTTAATGTATTCTCGTGAAGGGCTGGATAGCAAAGGCATTATCAGTGATTTGCAAGGTCCTGTTTTAACAGCTCCGTCCACGGCGCAGAATGCGGAATACTTTAGTACCGTGGTAAACTTTGACTATCGCGTTCATCCCAATTGGAATCTTTATTTGAAAGGCGCTTATGAGAGGGCAGGCATTTATAAAGCAAACGGGCATTTTGAGAAAGGGCTTTATCGTACTACATGGAATGCGCAGGCGTGTGTGGAATATTTCCCGATGCGTAATAGTGAACTGCTTATCTTTGCCCATCTTTTATATAAAGGGCATCATTTGACCCGGCGTGCGCAGGCTTTGGGAAGCACGAGTCCGGACACGCAACGTATTTCTGTCGGGTTGGTTTACTCTATTCCCGTTTTTTGATGTTCCTTATCATATCTTCACTCCGTTCCGTTTGATATTTCACATGGGTGAAGCAACTGCTTCACCCATGTGACAACGGCTGTTTACCTAAGTGAAATCGCTTCTTCACCAAGGTGAAGCAATGAACGCAGCCGGACAAAAATACAAGAAAAAAGGCTTACCTTTTTATTTCAATGAGGTTGTTTCCCCTTTTCATTGCAAGACCGGGGAAATACGCTATATTTGTGAAATAATTAATTACTTCAACTAACAACACAGAATATTATAATGAAAAAGACTGTCCTTTTTTTTCTGATGATTATATTGATAGCCTCGTGCCATCAAGAAGAAATTCCTTCTGTTTCCGATAAACCGGAAGGGAATCAGCTGATTTTTGATTTATCAGATGAAGATGCACTTCAGGGTTGTATTTATGTGAAACTGAAAGAAGAACCTACAGAAGAGGTGCAGATAAGGAGTATTGGCAACACGGTAAGGACAGGAATTAAGGTGTTGGACCGGGCTGCCTCTTCTTTGAAAATAGAGAGAATGGAACGTACGTTTCCCTACGCCGGCAAATTTGAAGAACGTACTCGTAAGGAGGGGCTTCATTTATGGTACAATGTTTGGTTCTCCAAAGACACATCAGCGACTCGTGCAGCTGCTGAAGTAGCTTTTCTAGATGGTATTGAAATGGCTGTTCCTGTTCCTAAGATAGTTTCCAGGGCAAGGCCGGAAACAGTATGGGATATGTATGGTATCAGAGTGGGGGAGTGGTTGTTCAATGATCCGGATTTATCCAAACAATGGTATTTTGATAATCCCGGTACAGAATCCTGGCAGAGGGAAGGTGCGGATATCCGTTTAGTTGATGTGTGGAAACAATACAATGGGAATCCGGCTATTATTGTAGCGGTTGTAGATGGCGGCATTAATCAGGAGCATCCTGATTTGCAGGATAATTTATGGACGAATCCGGGTGAGATACCAAAGAATGGTATAGATGATGATGGCAATGGGTATATAGATGATGTACATGGTTATAATTTTGTAGATGATAATGCAATTTTGGTCCCTCATCGTCACGGAACTCATGTGGCGGGTACTATTGGTGCGACAAATAATAATGAAACAGGTATCAGCAGCATTGCAGGAGGGAACGGAACTCCCGGCAGTGGGGTGAAACTCATGAGTTGCCAAATTTTAAAAAGTCTGACTTCCACTGGAGGAGAAGTCGCTTCTGATCCGTTTATTGCTGCCGCTATTAAATATGGTGCTGATAATGGAGCTGTTATCAGTCAGAATAGTTGGGGATACGCTGTCGGAACGGGGAGGAATACCTCTTCATATATTAATCCTGTACATAAGGAAGCCATTGATTACTTTATAAAATATGCCGGATGTGATAACAACGGAGAGCAACTTGACGGAAGTCCAATGAAAGGAGGGATTGTATTGTTTGCATCAGGCAATGCGAATACTTCTGACCCCAGGATAGCGGCGCCGGCTGATTATGACAAGGTAGTTGCGGTTGCAGCCATTGAGGCCGATTATAGAAAGGCTTCTTATTCCAATTATGGTACATATATGGATATTTCTGCTCCCGGAGGAGCATTGAACGGAGATGGGCGGATATGGAGTACGACTACAAAACTGGCCGGTAATTATGAATATCTGGCCGGTACATCTATGGCGTGTCCGCTGGTCAGCGGTGTGGCAGCACTGGTGATAGAGAAGTATGGGGTAGGCAAGAAAGGTTTTACACCGGAAACTCTGAAGGAAATCCTCTATCAAAGCGCATACGATTTGGATGAATATAATCCGAGGTATACCGGCCAGTTGGGGCACGGATGCGTGGATGCCACAGCTGCTTTAAAGATAGATGTTTCTAATCTTCATCCTTTTACATTGAAGTCCAATCAGGTAACTGATAATACTCTGATATTTAGTGTAAGCAGCAGTATGGCTGGTAATGGAGAACTGACTTTGTATAATGGCATTGGCAATAAGGTGCTGAGTCTTCATTTGGAACTTGAAGCCGCCTCCTTGCATTCTGTGGACATAACCAAGCTTTCTGCCGGATATTATACATTGGTGTACCGAGCGAACGGGATGGAGATCAGAGAGAAATTTATCAAGTACTAATCCTGATAAAATGAAATAGGACATGAAACGAATAGGACTATATCTGTTTATAATAGGCATAACTTTTATTAAAGCTTATGGACAAGAGGATTCCGGACCTGTCAATACCGGAGCGGCAAACTATCTGACTATACCGGTTGATGCACGCAGCGCAGCCATGGGAGGTGCCGGTGTGGCGATTTCGAGGGTAAATAATGCCGTTTTCCATAATGGTGCGGCAACTTTATCGGAGGCCATGCACAAAGGTGGGGTTACGTATACTTATTCCCCGTGGATGCGTGACTATGAGTCTGGATACTCTCTTCATAGTTTAGGCGGTTTTTATAAAATTAATAAGCGCAATGCCATTCTGTTAGGTTTCCGTTATTTCGGCTATCCGGAGATGGATGGAATAGGGGAGGATGCTTCGGGAATACATCCCAAAGAAATAGCTGTGGCGGCAGGTTATGCATACGAGGTCATAAAGAATCTTTCGGTTTCCGCTACTTTTAAATATCTGTATTCGGATATGGGTAAGATAGGAAATAGCAACGGTGCGAGTTCTGTGGCTTTTGATTTGGGGATATTATATAAGCGTGAGATAAAGGATTGGGAAGGTGCCGGTTGGTCGGTCGGGATTCATGCGAGTAATCTTGGACCGAAAATAAAATACCTAACCTCTAAAGAGGCTCTTCCTGCAATGGTCAAAGTAGGAGGTGCTGCTGACTTGCCTTTTGCATCAATGCATAGGTTGACTTTGACCGCTGATCTGGGTTACAGGCTTTCCCCCGATGATGTACAGGCGTTAAATGTAAGTGCCGGGGCGGAATATGCATGGATGGAGCATCTCATGTTGCGTGGCGGTTATCATTATGGTGATAAGAATAAAGGAGATGCCAGTTATGCTACGGCCGGGGCAGGAGTGGAATATGCAGGTGTGCATTTGGATTTTGCGTGGATGTTTGCGGGACATGAATGTCTTGCCAGAAATACGTTTTGGATTTCTTTAGGATACTCTTTTTAACTCTTGCACGGTTAGTCCTAGAAGCCTATATACATATATATACATATATTAGGCTTCTAGGTTATCGATTATTAACAGGAAGATTATGAGTTATCTTTACTTTCTTTTTGTAGATGATTGGAATGCATTCATAATGGCTGTGGGTTTTCCGTTTTTGTCAAAGGCTCCCATATCATATCCGTTCCATTCGTAACATTCCGGTTCCCAGTACCATACACCAGCGCAAGATTCCATGTCTCGGGCTTTGTTTATAAAATCGGCAAGGACTTGGGCGGAAGCGGAATCATTTTGTTTTACCCCTATTTCGGTTATCATGACTTTTACTTGGAAAGTCTTTGCTAGTTGGCTGATGTGTTTTAATGCTAACAAGTTCATTTCTTGCCATAATTTTGTGGAATGAGTTTGTGGATAGTGTGACAGGCCAATCATATCCAATTTTCCTCCAGCTTCTTTGAACTGCTTGAACCACCAAGTTAAGTCGTCCCAGGCATTGTCTATGTGAACAATAACGATACTTTGGGGGAAGATTTTTTTTACGGCATCGTAGCCGGTATTGACAAACTCGGCCAGATTTTGTGTGTTTTGTGGATATTTCACTCGCTCATTGGTACTGTTTAAGCCTTTGACATCACATTCTCGGATATCATAGAATGCACCGCTGAGTGCGACATTCTCATCCCACAACATTCCTGGACGGATTTCGTTACCCACTTGTACCCATCGTGGGGATATGTCTTCCGCCTTTAATGCTTGCAAGATGTCGATGGTATGGGCGGCAATGGCCGTCTTTAGTTCCGCTACTGATTTGCCGATCCATGCCTTGGGCTTGAACTGTTGTCCGGGATCAGCCCATGAGTCGCTGTAATGGAAGTCTACCATGACATCCAGACCTTGTTCTTTGGCTCGTCGGGCTTTGTTCACAACGTCTTGTTTACTGTTCCATCTGTCTTTGGGATTTACCCATACGCGCAGGCGGATGGCATTTATGCCCAGCTCTTTCATCAGTTGGAAGCAGTCGGTTTCTATGCCTTCATGATTGTAAAACTTCAACCCTTTTTTTTCCATTTCACTCACCCAACTGATGTCGGCTCCTTGAGTAAAACTGGTTTTGGAAGGTGCTGGTGTATCGGAATTATCTGTTCCGGACTGTTCGTTGCCGTGGCTTCCGCAAGCTGACGAGGATAATACCAGCAAAGCGGTTAGCATATAATTCTTGAGGTTATGATATATTTCTTTCATGTGTTTTCGTATATTAGTTTTTTAGAAGATAGACAACGGAGGCATATCCGTCTAGTTTTAAATAAAAGTTTCCATGGTCTTCCTTCTCCTGTACATTTCCGGATACGGCGATAGCTTTCTCCGTCCTGTCCGTCAAGGGAATCTCTATTTCAGAATTGCCAAAATTATGAATAACCAATAGTTTCTCGCTATCTTTAGTCATGTACCAGGCGGCAATACTTTTGTATTTTTTTTCTCCCTCTCCCGATTCGTTGAACAGAGCATGACGGGTCATGGTTCCTTGGGCCAGCGCTGGATAGGTGTTACGCAATGCGGTAAAGATCAAGTAGGTATTCAATACTGACTGATGGTCTGCCGTCTGTTTGGTTACATCGGGGATGTTTGTGCTTACTGTGGCATCTATTTTGTCGGTATAGTGGGTGGTATAACTGTCTCCCCACAACATAGGTCCGCGTACATATTCATCTCCTTTGTCTTTGGTGCCGTATAATCCTAGTTCTTCACCATAATAAATATAAGGTGAGCCGGGAGTAGTGAGCAGGACAGCGGCTGCTAATTTCTCCTTGGCGGTAGATTTACCTAGCTTGGAGGCTGCACGATCTTCATCATGGTTGCTTAGTTTGGTTGCTGCGATGTACCCGGGACGATAGGCGGCATATTCTTGCCTATAGTTCAGGATGTCTTTGGTGAAATAACATCCGGTGGCATTATTGAGAGCCCATTCCAGACGATACCAGAAAGAGAACTCGAACAAAGCGGGCAGACCGGCATAATAGGGGGCTACTTCGTTGTATTCGGACAGTACTTCACCCACCATGTAGAAATTGTCCGTGTGTCCTTTTTGCTTGTAATAAGTGTTCATGTCTTCGTAGAACATATTCAGGAAACGGGGATTTTCGTTGCTGGTAGCACTGTGGTAGATGTGCTTGACAGCATCCAGCCGCAGTCCGTCCACACCTCGGTCTATCCATCCTTTGGCACTGTTTGCCATGGCTATGTACGCAGGGGAAGAAGTGGCTTGTTCCACCGCACCATAGTTGAGGTCGGCAAAGTAGTCGGTGGCAAACTGGGAATGATAATACCATAAGTTCATGGAATCGAACAGAATATCGGCCGCTGTTTTGTTATCAAGAGTGAATGCAGTTCCCAAAGTGACTTTGTGGGAAGCAGAAGTAGCACCGTATTTAGTTCCTGCAGGCCAAGAAGGATCGTTACTAGTGCGGATTAGAAATCCCCAAGAGGACACGAAGTCTGTGGTCAGTTCATAATGGTTGTTCCCTTTGTCATAGAATTTTTTACATATGCCTTCTCCGAAATAAAGGTATTTGGCTCCGTTTGTGCCGGGGTCAGGGTTGTCCGCATCGGCTTTTTCGGCCCGGGTTACTGTGATGGTGGGTTGCGAGGCTTTGCTCCAGTCGAGGCTGAATGTATAGATGCCTTTTACTTCTGTATCTTCGGAGGAGGTTGCGAACCATTCATTGGCGGCATATTCTTCTTTGGGTATCATGGCTATTTTTCCTTCTGCTATCTCTGTTTGAGGAGATTGGGAGAAGAGATAGTAGCTACGATAAAGATTATCAGTAGATGAGGTGGCTTCCTTGAACCAAGGGTGGGCTTTGCCCGTATGGTTCATTACATAATCCAGGTATATTTTTATGTTGCGCTTGTGGGCTTCGGTGATGAGGCGGTCGAAGTCGGCCTCTGTACCTAGTTTGGGATTGACTTTGGTATGGTCTGTCACATCATAGCCGTGATAGGACATGGCAGGATGGATGGGGGAGAGCCAGAGGGCTGTCACTCCGAGGCTGTTGATGTAATCCAGCTTGTCAATGAGTCCGTTGAGGTCGCCGTATTTGTCACCGTCTTTGTCTGCAAAGGAGTAAACTAATAATTGATAGGAGATGTCGGCACGCTTGGTACCATCCCAATTGTCGGGGGCGGCAGTGATATTTTTCCAAGTGGCGGTAGGAGGATCAGGGTTTTCGGGAGTCGGAGGAACCGGTATTTCCGGCGAATCGTCAGAACAGGCTTGTGACAGAGGTACCAAGCAAAGCAGGAATAGTATACCTACTAGAAAGAGATGGATTCGTTTCATGGTTTCTTTGTTTATAAGGGGTAAAAGAATAAGGCGGAGTACAGTATTACGGAAATTCCGCAAGCCGTAAACCGCCTTTTGTCGGTATAGGTACGGGGAGGATACAAGAAGCGTACCTATACTTGTATTGATTAGTTCTTAGTTAGGGTCAACAGGTTCATGCCGTCGCATTGAGGGATGAACCTGATGGTATAGTTTCCGGCCGTAACAGCGATGTTGCCGGCATTGAAAGTCGGTTCGGCTATCGAACCACCCCAGTTGATGTCCCAGTCATTATTGGCGCGGATTTTGATTTCACCATCCGTTAGGTTGGTGGTCAGATTCCAACTTCCATCTTCTTCGTTGTAAGTCATGTCGGTATCGGCATCCCATCCGGATGGGGTGGCGCTACCTATCACTCCGAGAGTTGAGATGAGGGTATGCTTGTAAGTCATGGCAGTCAAATCCACTTCCATCATGTAGAACCCTGCTTCCGGAGCGTCGATATTTCCTGCACCGTTTTCATCAAGTGTACCTGCCAGAGCATCACCACTTACTTTTTCCCAATCGCCTGTCCAGTTATCTTTTTCTGGGTTCGGCTTGTATTTGAATTCTCCGTTCAAATAGGCGAAACCTCTGTATTTGCCATCAAAGTTTATTCCGGCTAGCGGGCAAGTACCTGACCATGAGGTGTTATTACCTATTTCATAGATGTAAGGAGCGAACCCCAGCTCTTCCAGTGTGTAGGTGTATTCCATCATATCCAATGTCATTCTATACATGCCGGCTTGAGTTATCATGCCGGCTTGTGGATTGTTTGTTGTAAGTGTTCCTTCGGTAGCGGTATCTCCATCGGTTACGGTTCCCAATACACCAGCTCCCCAGAATTCTCCCTCGGTATTGGTCTTCGGAATAATTTTCCAGCATTGATTATCAGCGGTTGTGGTGAATACGATGGAAAATTTGGAATCTTCATAAACGTCTGTTCCCGAATGGCTGAATCCCACCATGCCGTCAGCGCTCCAACCATTTACCGAGGTTTCATCCTTGTCGTTCTTTATTGTGAACATGTCGCCTACAAGATAGTAACCGGTGTCAATAAATGGTGCGGCCGGAGTGAAATTTACGTCAAACGAACCGGCATTTACCAATAAGGCTTGTCCGTCTTTTATGGCATTGGCATATACTTGGGCAATGAAGGGACGCGCTATAGGACGTTTCCCGTAAGTTTCCACTACCAGCTTCTGAATGGTCAGGCTGTCAATCATTCCGTCTGTATTGGATTCCAGTTCTCCTGCCTTACCTTTCTCGGTAGAGAGCTCTACCCGTACATTGCCCAAGGTATATCCTTCGGGAAGTGTGGCATTAGATAGAGTGAACAATTTGATGCTGCTCCCCGGATTGGATAAATTGATGTCATCGACCTTGGATGCCGAGAAATCGGGAAGGGTTATTGCAGCTTCTTGTTCGTTGGCTTGAGGAGTTGCCCAATCAGTGTAATCATCTGTGCATGAAGACATGCACAGAACAGTCAGACCGATTAATGAATGGATTGATATATTTTTCATCTTGATTCAATTAAAAAGATTATTATTTGATTTCGCCTTCGCCGGTAGCGAAGTTCAGGTAGAGCTGCTGTCCCGCTTTGCCTGCTACTCGTGCTTGGTCTCCATCGTTGGCACGATATTCAATTTTGCCGTCGAAGACCATGAACTCGCTCTTCCACCACTCAAAGGTAGGAATTTTTACGTATGCACGCACACCGTCACCATCGCCACCCGGGACACTGGCAGCAAAAGCAGGTGAGACAAAAGAAGCGTTAAAAGTATCGGGAATGGTACATAACCAGCCTTCAGCCTGCTCTTTCCAGTCGCTGTTGCCTACAACAGGTCCCATCAACCATATTTCAGGTTTGTTAAACTGTATATCATAGACGAGGTTGCGTCCCGAAACGGAAGAGGTGATTACCATTAAGTACCATCCCGGAGTATCAGTAGCGATATTGTCTCCGTTGTCTTTGATATTGCCTGCCAAATCGCCGTTTATACTGTTTATACCAGAAAATCCTGTTTCATTTCCATCCCAAGCTTTGCTCTGATTGAATTTGATGCCGGCATCGTCTATCCATACCATAGACCAGAATACATGAGTTGCACCGTTTACGGGAATCATCTTGGTTGCCGAATCCCAGTTCCATTCGTTAAATCCGCCTACGATATATAAGTTTTCGGGGGTATTGACCGGAGGAAGCGAGAAAAGTAAATGTACTTTATTCAATGACACTACATTGGAAAGTATTTCGGTTCCTTCTATTGCTTTGTTATCACTGGTCATCATAACTGCTCTCAAGCGGATATAGACCGCTATATCCATCGGAAAATCAACATCGGTTGCACCTTTGTTTACTTTCATATCTGTAAGTGTACTAGCTAAAAGAGGTGCGTCTATACTGATTTTTGTTCCTGCATTGACATTACCTATTTCTGTAAAATCGGTCATGGATTCATCGAATGCCACTTGCACATAGTATCCAACGTTGGCGGGGAAGCCGTAGTCGGGTTGTGAACAGGATATTTCGATAGAGGAAGAATTGGCCAAATCGATTACTGTACCGCTGATAGCTGGAGTGTTTAGGACAAATTCGGTGGGTGAGATTAGCGTTGGGTTGGAGTCGCGATCATCATCACATGCGGTGAATATACCCAGTCCCAATCCGATAATCAAAAATGATTTAAGTATTTTATTCATTGTATTTTCATTTAATATTTATAAAACAAAAAGTTTTCAGTATCCCGGGTTCTGAGTCAAATTGGAGTTGGCAGTCAACTCATTGGTCGGGATGGCAAAAATATTAAGATGTGCATCAAAACTACGTCCTTCATAAGATCCGCCTTTCCATTGCCAAGTGTAATTGTTGTTGCCTCCATAGCGGTTGAATCTAATTAAGTCCATACGGCGGCGGCCTTCAAAATAGAATTCTCGGCTCCATTCATCGCAAATATCATCCAGGCTATATGCATTTGTACGGGTAGAAGCATGTGCACGACTTCGGATGGAGTTAACTGCTTGTGTACCTTCAGATGTAGTGTTTCCTCCATTCAAGCGAGCATCGGCTTCTGCAAAAGTCAGATAGGCTTCTGCAACACGTAGCAAGAAGTAGTCGGTATCGGCGAAGGTGGCATCATGTCCGGCTGAACCGTCTGTTTTGAAGTTGGTGAATTTTGCAATAGCATAACCGCTTTTAAAGGTAGATACATCTTCATTGTTTAAGGTACGTCCCACACCGTCGAATAAAGCACGGTCGTCTTTGGCTGCTACATACATGTCGTAGCTTGGCAGTTCGGGGGCATCATTCTGAGGGAAGAATTTGCGGATGAGGTCAGGACGTGCGCGGTTACCGCCCCAGTTTTGTGCAGAAACACCGTTGGTGGCTGTCAGGTCATTAGGGTTTGCATGCATCTCACCATCAAAGCAACCAGCTATCAAGAACATGGAAGTACCCCAACTGGTGGTTGTCAGACCGTCTTGAAGTAAGGGTAGAAGAGCTTCGTAAGCAGCATCAGTTTCCCCGTTGTCACCCATGAATAACATTTGATAGGCAGTCCATCCGCCTTTTCCCACAGTATTGAGCCGGTAGGAGGATTTTATTACTTTGTCGGCATATTCTTTTGCTTTTTGCCATTGGGCCGTTCCTGTATAAATTTCCGAATTCAAGTACAGGCGTGAGAGCAACAGCCAGCAGGCAGCTTTGTCTACACGACCATAACCGGCATCTGTCGATTTTTTTGCTTTTGCTTCGGAAAGGGCCGGTTCTATTCCGATCAGTTCCTGTTCAAGCCATTCATACATTTGAGCTCTGGATCTTTGTTCAGGTTTGGTCATTGGTTCCAATGTAAAGGGTATGTTTCCCCAACCATCCATCAGTAAGAAGTAGTGTAGGGCACGTACAAAGCGGATTTCGGCAGACATGGTGGCATCTGTATCTCCAGCCATAGCCAGATATTGGTTACAATAGGTGATGCCGGTAGTCAGACGGGCATAGAACCCGTTTAACATAGGATGGGAAGCATTGTAAGTATTGTAGCAGAAACTGGCTACACCTTCATCTCCCCAGCCGCAGATAGCTTCATCAGTGGTCAGTTCGTTGGAATTGAACAATTGGCGGATAAAGCCTGTCGTACCACCATCCAAACCGTCAATATCACAGTCACCGTTAGCACCACCGTTTCCGGCTAATGCCATATTGGCGTAGCACTTGTTGAACAATCCGTTTAAATCAACATTGGTATCGATGTTCGGATCGATAGGATCTACATCTAAGTCTCCGATACATGAGGTTGCCCCCAAAGCCAACATCATGAATGTGGCAGGAACGATATTCTTTATGTATTTTTTCATATACTGCATAATTTTGCGAATTAGAAATTCAGGTTAAGACCAATAATAAATGAGATAGGACGCGGATAGAGATTGTTATCGAATCCGTTATTGATTTCGGGGTCGATGCCATCATAGTTTGAAATGGTGAAAACATTCGATACGGTTCCATATACGCGTCCATTCAAACCGCGATAGCTTCCGTTCTTGAAGAGATTGGAAAAGCTGTATCCTAAAGTGATGTTGTCACACTTCAAGAATGAGGCGTTACGCACCCAGTAGTCCGAAGCTTTGGCGGTAATTTCGTAAGTTTGCCAATTTCTGGCTACAGCGTCTACCGGACGGTTAGACAGGTAATTCAAAGAGTTGGACCATACTTCACCAGGATTCATGTTGCTCCATCCGGCGTTGATTCCATCATAAACATAGTTACCTAGACTGGCACGCAGTGAGAATCCGAAGTCCCAATTTTTGTATTCCAGGCGGGAGGAAAGCCCCATAGTTACGTCGGGAGCAGCATTTTTATAAAGGTATTTGTCATTTTCGGTAATCTTACCGTCACCGTCCCGGTCTACTACTGCATTTTCTATCGGGTTGCCTTGTGGGTCATATACTTGTTGGTATACATAGAATGAATTAGCTGGATACCCTACTTGATTGTATTGCAGATAAAAACCCGAACCTTGACCTACTTTGATATCGGTATTGGCTACAGGAGCACCACTATCGGATACACCACTTAGATCGGTAATCTCATTCTTATTATAAGTAAGGTTATAATTAATAGTCCATATTAAGTCATTGTTTACAATGGGTTTCCAGTCTAAGGCAAATTCGATGCCTTTATTTTCCAACGAACCGATATTTTGCCATGCTTGATTTCTATAGCCAGCCATGGACGCTAATGGTGCATAGTTCAGCAAATCTTCGGTTTTACGGTAATAAGCATCAATACTGGCTGTCAGCCGTTGATTCATAATACCAAAATCAACCCCAATATTATAGGTAGTAGTGGTTTCCCATTTTAAATCAGGAGTATAGTTGTCCGGGCGGTATAGGGTTCCGTTACCTATCAGTGGATAAAAACCGTTAGTACCTGTGCTTACTGAGTATGTGGGAATCCAGTTATAATTGTTAATTTTTTCTCCTGCCTGTTGACCTGTCATGCCCCAGCCTAAGCGAAGTTTCAAGTCAGATATCCAAGATATGTCTTTTAGGAAGTTTTCTTCTTTTGCTTTCCAAGCTAAGGCTACAGACGGGAACCACGCCCAATGGTCTTTGAAGCGTGAAGTTCCATCATCGCGAACGGTAGCTGTAAGATAGTAACGGTTCATAAGTATGTAGTTGGCACGTCCGAAGAAGGAAACCAAATAACTGTCGGTCTTGTATTGATACGGAGTGTGAGGACGCTCTGTGCCGGCTAATGTGGGGTCATCGTTCGTCATCGGATAACGACCTACGTAGTCACTGTTTGTGCTTTTCCAAAAATGTTGCCATTCGTAACCTCCCATAATATCAAAATGGTGGTTATCATTAAAGTCTTTATAATATTGGGCGTATGCATTCAATGAAAGGTTGCGTTTTAGGATACTTTCACCTCCAACAGAACCATAATACATGGCACTAGGGGAAGCAGTAGATTTATTCTGTGCTTGGCGTCCTTTGGAAACATCGGCACCTAGAGATAAATGAAGGCGAAGGTCTTCAAGACCATGTACTTTATAGTCGATATCGGCACTTCCCACAAAGGCGCGGCTGTGGGCAACTTCTGTGTTAAAAGCAAGCATGGCTAATGGGTTGGCACATTCTGCCGTGCTGTTATAGATGAACGGCCATGTGGAGTCGCCTAATGATGCGGCTGATGACCATTGGAAAAATCCCCCATAATTTTGTAATGTCTGATCCAATGCATTGCCGAATTGGGCTTTGTGATATTCGGATGTGAAATTATAAGGATCTTGGGTAGGGTCCATTTTTACAGCAGCACCTACGGCTCCACCGTCGGCATATGCAGAACGTGCGTACATTCCTTTCGCATTGAGGTTCATAGTCAAATGATCGTCAAAAAAAGACGGATTAAGATTCAATGCAGCTGTGACACGTTTGAAATCAGAATTTTTCAAGATACCTTCTTGATTGGTGAAACCTACAGATACACGATAAGGAAGGTCTTTTACTGCACCCGATACGGTTATATTGTGGTCATGACTGAGAGCGGTACGGTAAATAAGATCTTGCCAGTCGGTGTTGGCTGTACCCATGGCACGATAAGCATCGCTGTTTTCTCCGTATAAATCGGTGATAAGTTGACGGTATTGGTTGCTGTCAAGTACATCAACTGTTCCTTTTTTCTGACTCAATGTGACACTACCTGAATAGGAAACTGAAGGCTTTTGCCCTTTGCGTCCCTTTTTAGTAGTGATGATGATAACACCGTTTGAGCCGCGTGAACCGTAGATAGCAGTGGCTGAAGCGTCTTTTAATACGTTGAATGATTCGATATCCTGCGGATTAATCATGGCTAGTTTGTTAGAGAGGCCTTTTACTCCCTCATTGTCCATAGCCATACCATCAATAACAATTAGAGGGTCATTAGATGCGTTCAGTGAAGAACCGCCACGTATACGAATCTGGGCGCCACTGCCTGGGGCACCATCATTACTTGTTACATTGACACCGGCTATTTTCCCAGAAATCATATCCTGTGCGTTTATTACTAAGCCTTTGTTCTTTCCATCCGGTTTCATGGCTGTTACCGAACCGGTCAGGTCATTCTTTTTAGCCACACCATAACCGATAACGACTACTTCTTCCAAAGTTTCCGTATCATCTTTCAGTATCACATTTAGTGAAGTAGCAGCCGGAAGTTCCTGGGTCAGGTATCCGATAAACGAAATAACAATTATATCACCTTTATTGGCGTTTAACAGGAAGTTACCGTCAAAATCAGTGATAGTACCATTGGTTGTTCCTTTTACCACAACATTGGCACCGATAATTGGTTCGCCTGTTGTGTCCTTTACAAGTCCTTTAACAGTCATTTGCTGGGCAAATGCGTCTATGGACAAGAAGCATCCTACCATTAACATTAGTAGGACCTTGAACATCAAGTTTCTTTTCATGTCTTTAAATTTAAAGTTAAATAATTATTTCAAGTTTATATTCTCAGTTAAAAAATACCTATTGAAAACTGTTTTCCCAAACAACCTGATTTTCTAATCAATCTCTGTTATAATGTATGTTTTTACCTTTTAGAATGATTGGCGGCTGCTTTAGCTAACCATCATCCTCACTTACTTTTTGTTTTGTTTGTTACAAATGTAGCGGTCTTATAAAGCGATTTTTGAGATAAGAATAAAAATATAAATGATTTAGTGCTAGTGCAAATCATATATAATTGATTCATAGTATAATATACTGGTTGGCTTATCTTAAAAATATAACTATATGTGAACTGTTCAAGGCTCATTCGGCTACATTTTATGAGGATTAATGTTAACTGTTTGTCAAAAGATCACTTTCTATAACCTCTTGATGCCTTTTAATTCTGCTTTATCTTTTACCTCTTTAATGCTGATTGCATAACCACCACCGCTTGCTGCGTGTAAGTTCAGTTTGCTTTTGTTGGTCACAATGCCTTTACGGATGGTATATGCCTGTGGATTATCTTTCCAGTCGGCATCTTTTGCGTCTGCATATACAGTTGCGATGTATTTTTTGTCCGGATCAAGGAAATCAAATATCAGTTTTGAAGAATGACCGTTCTCGTCTGCCGTACAGCCGATATACCAGTCGTTGGTTCCTTTAGCTTTGCGGGCAATGGTAATATAGTCTCCCGGTTCGGCTTCCAGATATTTGGTTTCATCCCAGTCAATGGCTACATCTTTTATGAATTGGAAGGCATCCATGAAGCGTTCATAGTTTTCAGGTATGTCGGCAGCCATTTGTAATGGGCTGTACATTGTTACATACAGGGCCAGTTGGCGTGCCAAAGTAGAACGTACCTGTGAATTGTTGGTAGGATTCATTTTGTTACAGCGGGTTTCAAAGATACCCGGAGTGTAGTCCATCGGACCACCTATTAATCGTGTGAAAGGCAAGATGGTAGTATGGTTTACGTTGTTACCGCCAAATGATTCATATTCAGTTCCGCGTGCCGATTCGTTACCGATCAGGTTGGGATAGGTGCGGCATATTCCGGTAGGGCGTACAGCTTCGTGGGCGTTTACCATGATTTTGTAGTCCGCTGCTTTTTTCACCGCATACAGATAGTGGTTATCCATCCATTGTCCATAGTGGTGTTCGCCACGTGGAATAATGTTGCCTACATAGCCACTTTTTACAGAATTATATCCGTTGTCTACCATGAATTGGTATGCCTGATCCATGTGGCGTTCATAGTTACGTACAGAAGCTGAAGTTTCATGATGCATCATCAGTTTTACGCCTTTGCTTGCAGCGTAGCTTTGAAGTTCTTTCACATTGAAGTCGGGATAGGGAGTTACAAAATCAAACACATAATCTTTGCTTTTTCCGAACCAGTCTTCCCAACCTTCATTCCAGCCTTCTACCAATACTTGGTCGAATCCATGCTCTGCTGCAAAATCAATGTAACGTTTTACGTTGGCAGTGTTGGCAGAGTGTTTGCCGTTAGGTTTTGTTTTGTTGTAATCTGTTTCACCCAGTTTTACACTGGATAAGTCGTCCGTGTAAGCCCATGAGCCTTTTCCCGTAATCATATCCCACCACACACCGATGTATTTCACAGGCTTGATCCAGGAAGTGTCTGCTATTTTGCAAGGTTCGTTCAGGTTTAACGTAATGCGTGAGGCAAGAATGTTGCGGGCATCATCACTGACGATGACGGTACGCCACGGTGAAGTGCAGGGAGTCTGCATATATCCTTTGTCACCTTGTGCGTCCGGAGTCAGCCATGATTCGAAAATCATGTTCTTGTCATCCAGGTTGAGGTGCATGCAGGCATAGTCTATCAAAGCTGCTTCGTGCAGATTGATGTACAGACCGTCGTCTGTTTTCATCATCAGGGCAGTTTGTACACCGGTGGGGCTGAATGCGGTTTGCGAGGAGTTCTCCGTATAAGCCTTTGAAAACAATCCTCTGATTTCCGACAGGCGGGAAACGGTATAGTCATATTCCTGTGTGTCATAATCTCCCGGAATCCAGTAAGCGGTGTGGTCACCTGCCATGGCAAATTGTGAATGTTCTTCTTTGATCACGAAATAGTTCAAGTTCTTCTGCTGCGGAAATTCATAGCGGAAGCCCAGACCGTCGTTGAACAGGCGGAAACGGATGATTATAAATCTGTCATTGGCAGGCTGGTTCAATGTGACCGCCAATTCATTATAATGGTTACGGATTTCCTTTTCTTCTCCCCATACCGGCTGCCATGTTTCATCGTTGGTAGATGTCCGGACATCCTTTATCTCGAAACCGTTATAAAGGTTTGTCTTGATGTCCAGTTTGTCTATGTCTTTTTTATCAGTCCATTCGAAGTCGGTTTTGGCGTTTGCGTCTTCTTTTTTTAATTCCAACCCCAATTTACTGGGTTTGATAACTTCCTTTTGTTTATAGGTCAGTTCATACGTGGGAGTGCCCTGACCATCTAGAGTAAATGTCATCTCCAGATTACCATCCGGAGAGTTCAGTTTTTGTTGTGCATTTGCAATGAATGAGATACAGAGAAATGCGATAAGTGAAAGATTCTTTTTTAAATTCATAATATGTACTGGTATTAAATTATAAGCTTTTACTGGTTGTTTTAAAATTCTAAAACTAGCATTCCACGCCCCGGAAGTGTTAGGTTTTTATTCAAGTCGATATTTTGATCCGTTAAAACATCATGGGCTGATGTTGTTGGAAGTACTTCTTTGTATGGAGTCAGGTTTATGGTTTGCGTTTTGTCTGTTCCATTCATGAGAACCGTTATCGATTTGTTTCCGTATTTTCGTTCATAAACGTAAATCCCTTTGTTGGGAGCGAAGTGTTTCAATCTGCCTTTGGCTATGACTTCATTCCCTTTTCTCCATTGGAGTAATTTCTGCATATAAGTAAAGGCTTCATTTTGCTGCGGAGTACGGTTAGCCTCATTGAAACAGTTGCGTGGGTCATTTTTCCAACCTCCGGGGAAATCACAACGTAACAGACCGTCGCCATTGGCTTTATCTGCAGCCATCAGAATTTCTGTCCCATAATAAATCTGGGGAATGCCACGTGTGGTCAGCAGGAATACAAGTGCTTGTTTGTAGCGGTCAATATTTTGCGTGGCTTCTTCATTTAAATAAAAGCGTGAAGTATCATGGTTATCAAGGAAAACGAGCAGATTCATCGGATCTGCATATACCAAATCCTGAGTAAGATAATCGTAAAGACGATATAATCCGCCGTTCCAGTCAGTTGTTTCTTCGTCAAAGGCTTTGTTCATTTGTTCCATCAGCGGGAAATCCATCACGGTACGGAGATTGGAGTTTCTGGGAGCAGCCAGTCTGCTGTCTTTCTGCCAGAAAGAAACCAGCACATTACTGTTCAACCAAGTTTCACCTACTATGTTGAAATCAGGGTACTCATCGGTCACGGCTTTACACCATTCTGACATCATGTCGAAATCTGCGTAAGGATGTGTGTCTTGACGGATGCCGTTAATCCCTGCATATTCTATCCACCAGATACTGCTTTGGATCAAATAGCGGGCTACATGGCGGTTGCGTTGGTTCAAGTCGGGCATTGATTCTGTAAACCATCCGTCTACGGCTATCTTGCGTTCATAATCAGAAGCGTGGATATCCTGTACACTCGCTGTTTTATAAGAAGTTTGTGTGTAGTTTCCTTTAAAATTGAACCAGTCTTTGGAAGGCATATCTTTGAAAAGATAGTTTTCGCTGCCACAATGGTTGAAAATCATGTCCATAACAACTTTCATTCCTTTGCTGTGTGCTTGTTCTACCAGCTTGCAGAATTCTTCATTGCTACCTAATCTGCGGTCTACTTGATAATAATCGGTAATGGCATAGCCATGATAGGATCCTTCTTTCATGTCATTTTCCTGTATGGGGTTCAGCCAGATTGCCGTAACTCCCAAGTTGGAGAGATAATCCAGATTATTTTCAATACCTGCGAGGTCGCCCCCGTGACGGGCGAACGGATCGTTACGGTCTACCTTTGCTTCCAACATTTCCGGTACGACATCGTTCGAGGGATTTCCGTTGGCGAAGCGGTCTGGCATAATCAGATATAATACGTCACCCGAGTTGAAGCCTTCCACGTTGGAAGCATCTGCCTTACGCTGTTTTATTTCATATGGCACAACAGTTTGCTTTTTACCTTGTTTCAGTGTAATATGAAAAGTCTGCGGAGTAGCTTCCGATAAATCCATATATAAGATTAAGTAATTGGGATTTTCTTGTTTCACAACATCTTTCAGAAGAATGTCTTTAGAAGAGATGCTTACATCACTGGAGGAAATATTGTCGCCATACAGTAGGATCTGTAGTTCGGGATTCTTCATATCCGCCCACCAGAAGGTTGGGGCTACTTTTTTAATTATGGCTGCGGACACTGTGTGTTGCAAACCGAATAACGCGAGTAATGCCATAAGTGCGAATGTTCTTTTCATAATATATAGAAATTAGTGTTTATATCTTCATTTCATTTGGATGTTGCAAATGTAGGAGTGGAATAGCTGAGATTTGAGTACTAGAATAAAAATATAAATGTTTTATAGATTCAACTTATTGATAATTAGGCGCATTTGTCTTTGCTGTATTGCTGAAAATATAAACGTCAATGAAAATATTTTCGTTGAAAAACTTTATTCTAATTACTTATATTTATATATTTGTGAATCTATAATAAGTATATAAGATGAAGAATGTAACCTATTTCTTTATATTGTTTTTGTTGACTTTGACAACTCCTTTGTTTGCTGATAAAAACAGCAATGAAGAAGTGTTGAAAAGGTTGGATCGGGTCATAGATAATAAGACCGCTTGTCATGTACAGAAGGAAAAAGAGATTGTGGATTTAAAGCAACGTCTTCACCGTTCTAAAGATAATAGGGAGAAATATGAACTTTGCGGTTCTTTGTTTAACGCTTATCTGCATTATCAAGCTGATTCCGCATTGTATTATATTAATGGAAAAATGAATTTGTTGCCTCTGTTGAATCATCCGGAGTTAAAGAATGAGATTGTCATTAACCGTGCCGAGGTGATGGGGGTGATGGGAATGTATAACGAGGCTTTGGAACAATTGGAGCGGGTAGACCCGTTGGAATTGGAACGGGAGACTTTGGCTTATTATTACCGGACCTATCGGGCTTATTATGGTTGGGTGGCCGATTATACCACCAATGATGCCGAAAAAGTGAAATATTTGAAAAAGACCGATGCTTACAGGGATTCTATTCTTATTGCTACTGATCCTTGTGTGGACAGGAGCATTGTATGGGCCGAGAAAAAGATTATTAATGGCAGGGTGGATTCTGCTTTGGTTATATTGTCGGACCTATTGAAAGAAACGCCGGATGAACGGCAAAAAGGGTATATTTATTATACTTTATCCGAGGCTTACGATATGCGGGGAGATATTCAGAAAGAAATTTATTATCTGGCCTTGACCGCTATTACAGATTTGAAATCGTCTATTCGTGAATATGCATCCTTACAGAAATTGGCTCAACTGATGTATGAGGTAGGTGATTTGGATCGTGCTTATAAGTATTTGAATTGTTCAATGGAGGATGCGGTAGCTTGTAATGCCCGTTTGCGGTTTATTGAGGTAACGCAGTTCTTTCCTATTATTGATAAAGCATATAAATTGAAAGAAGAAAAAGAGAGGCAGATTTCCCGTACTCTTTTAATCAGTGTCAGTTTGCTTTCTTTATTTTTGCTTGCTGCTATTTTTTATCTGTACCGATGGATGAAGAAATTATCAGTGATGCGCCGTAATCTGAGTCTGGCTAATCAGCAGATGCAGGAAGTAAATGCTGAGTTGGCACAGACGGGGAAGATCAAGGAAGTATACATTGCCCGTTATTTGGACAGATGTGTGATTTATCTGGACAAGTTGGAGTTTTATCGTCGTTCTTTGGCGAAACTGGCAATGGCCTCCCGTATAGACGATTTGTTTAAAGCGATTAAATCCGAGCAGTTCATACGAGATGAACGGAAGGATTTTTATAATGAGTTTGATAAGTCTTTCCTGGAGTTATTTCCTCATTTCATTACTTCTTTTAATGAGTTATTGGTAGAGGAAGGAAGAATATATCCCAAATCGGGCGAGTTGCTGACTACGGAATTGCGTATATTTGCTTTGATCCGTCTGGGAGTGACTGATAGTAATCGGATTGCCCATTTCTTGGGGTATTCTTTGGCAACGATTTATAATTATCGCAGCAAGATGCGTAATAAGGCGATAGGAAACAAGGAAACTTTTGAACAGGAAGTGATGAACTTGTAGAGATATGATTACAATAATACCAGCAAATGTAATATAAGTGTATTCACTGTTATTCCGTGCTTCAGTAAGTATTAGCTCTAACCTTGGGAGTTTGGTCGTATTTATTCTAAATGTGGCAAAATGTAATTGTTCCCCAAACGGATAGCATTACTTGTCCAATAACACAATTGATTTTAGAAGATGGATAAGTCCCGCCTTGGACATTGAGGATAGGCAAGTCGAATATCTTTTCAGTTAACTTGGTCTCGAAACTTTCTAATTGTTGAAATTGGAAAGCACCTATTTTGTCCTCGTTATTATTATTTTCTATTTTGTTCAGGTACTTGTCATTTTCTTCATAAACAGCAATGGCAACTTCATAAATTTCAAACCATGTCTTTGAATCTTCGACCATTAAATTCATAAAACAGAGAGTACAGTACCTATGTGAGAGATAAAAATAGCACCACAACTAGTAAACTTCCAATAAGTGTTCAGCGTATCTTCGGAGATGTTTTGGTAGAAAATAGTAACATTGATAGCATATCTATACAGGTAGATAACCATAGGCTGAAAGACAAAATACTATAAATGTAATAGGAGAGATAGAGTATTGCCATAGGTGGCTTATTTCAATATTGCGGCAATGTCGGTAGGTGCGATAAATATCTTTGGAAATCAATGGAGTGGATTCTGTAAATACGACCTCATTTGTCATTTTGATTTCTTTAGGAACGGTTTTTGTCATCGAATCGCTGATGCTATTGAATGCCTGATAAAAATTATTGGACATAGTACTGATTGTTTGGCATAAATAAAAAAGCAGAGAGAGAATGAGAGTTGAATAACTCAAAATAATTCTCTCTCTGCTTGGGAGTAGTTCTACAGAGAGGAGGATATTAAATCCTTATCTCTGTGTGTTTAGACTTTGATTACTGTGCCGGATAGGGAGTCAGGTTTACAGTAATGGTGTCTTCTACTTTTTCATTTGTTGAAGTAGTGATAGTCAATTTCACTTTGACTGGGGTTGCTACAGATACTTTGTTTGCATCACCAGCATTTGCTGTAAGTTTAATATCTTTACCGTTTATATTTGCTGTCAAATATTGGGTATATTTAGCTTCGACTTCGCAAACTACATTTTGAATATCATCTTGTGTTCCAGAAATGTTATCTACACGGTAATAGATGTTCTTGTCATTCTTATCAGCAGCTTTACCATATTTCACAGTTACTATGTTACCACTACCAGAGATGATAGAAATACCAGCAGGCATAACTGTTGTATAGTTTTTGCTTTCAGCAAACATAACTTTGAAGTCAGCAATCGGGAACTGTACGCCTGCATAGGTAACCTTACCACCTGTTAACGTATAAGCCTTGTTAGTTTCCCCTTTTTCAGTTAATGTGATAGTACCGTTGTCACTAACAGCAATCTTGTCAGCATCATCTTCAATAGCTTTGTATCCACTTACAGTTCCAGCAGAGAAAATGTTGGCTTTAGTGATTTCACTAGCATAAACTGTTACAATCTTATTCAAATAGTATGACGGGTTAAATGTATAAGCTGCTGCCAATGTTGCATCGCTTGGCTTTTCAATAGTGAACGGCAAGTTAATAACAGCAATTGTTCTGAAATAATTGAGTGTTCCAATTTTAACAGCTGCAACAACATTTACCTTAGCTGTAAACTCACCACCATTTTCAATGATTTTGGCTAATTGACTACCGTAATTTGTGTTGAAGTTAACTTTGATACCTGCTATTTGGGCTGCTTCAGTTGTTGTTTTACCTTCAGAGTCAACAGTAGCGATATTCTTAACAAGATCGGTTAGATTTTCAGTTTCTATCTTGCCTGTTTCAGCATTTTCATATACCCATTCTACTTGGGGTTCAAGTACCATTTCTTGATATTCAGCATTCCAAACGACACGTTTGTCTGCACCCATGGCATCGAAGTAGGGCTTTAAGTCAGAGATAAATGCTTGTTCAGCAGTTTCAGTCACTTCTGTTACAACATGCTTCTTGCTTACGATAGAAGTAATTTCTTCTGCATCAGGAGTTTTTTCATTAAAGTTCAAGGTTACATTGTCAGATTTAACCTTACCGAAAACATTCATATAATGAACTGTAAAGTAAACATTTCCTGCAGCCTTGTCATTAAGATTGATAGTCATACCATCGAATGATACGCCATAACGGATAGAGTCTGCTTTTGCTTGAGCATTATCAGCCATTGTGATGTATGAATCGAATAGTTGACCTGCCCATTTTTTTTCAGGGACAATTGTTACAGATTCACCTGGCTTAGCATCCACGTATGATGTGAGATAAGTATCACCTTGCTCATTAATCTGGTATTTACCGAATGGAATATTAACATCTTGGGCATCCACCAAACTAAAATTAAAATCACCATTGAATGGAGAGTAAACATTTTCGTTAACAACCAATGACGCTACAGCATTGCTATTGCCGTATGATTCAACTATTTCATCATTAACAGTAATACCTTCTACAGGAATTTCATACAATCCGGTTGTAGAAGCTGCTCTGCTGCTGCTTAATACTCCACTAAAAGGAACTACTTTTCCTAATTTGATAGGCAGTTCTTCACCTTTAGAGTTTACAGCCTTAACGGTTTTTCCTGATTAATCGTAAGAAACCGGGGATATCTGAACTATAATAGAACTGGTAGATTGTCCTACCATATATTCACCTTTGGCAGGTTTTTCTTTAGAACCACCTTCCCATTTCGGCCATGCTGTTCCTTCTTTAGCAATGCTATAAGCAATATTGAAATTGTTTTCCAATACAGTAATCTGAGCCAATCCTTCGTTCAAGGGCAGACGAACAGATTTTTCATTCTTACCGTCTTTGTCACAAACAACCATGATAACGTAGTTGTTAGGATCAGTAGGATCAGCGTAGTAGTAAGGAACATTTGTTGCAGGAGTAGCGCCGGCAAATTCTTCAAATTCTGTACCGTTCCACAAATACCACTTGCCGTTTTCCTTTTTCACTTCAGGTTGAGCATCCTTGCCCGGTTCACCCTGTGCGCCGTCCTGGCCTACAGCTTTAACGGTAGTCTTCTCACCGTTGCATACCCAAAAACCATCTTCCGAGATAGTCCATTCTGTACCTGCAGCACCTGCTTCACCGTCCTTACCGTTGGTAATGGTGTAGCTGCTACCGTCATTGAAAGCAACAGTGAAACCGCCTGTGGCAGGAGTTACAGAAGTAATCCAGTTGGCAGCATTGATTTTTGCTTCCAGGTCTTTGATTTGACCTTCAACGCCATCCACGCGCGAAGTCAGCTCGTCAATGTCATCATCGTAGTCTTTACAAGACACAAATGTTCCTGTTGACGAAACCATTAAGGCTCCGAACAGGATTGCACTTAAAAACTTTTTGTTCATAATAGAAAAACTTTAAATTTATAAATTTAAAAAACTAAAATTGGTTATACATACCATTTATTATAAAAGGGCTTAATTGTTTTCCTCCTGTTTCAGCGGATTCCTCTCGTGTGCCACATACTGCCGGGGCGTCATGCCCGTCACTTTTCCGAACGCCACATAGAAAGGGCTTTTCGAACCGAAGCCGCTGCGTACGGGAACTTCCTCTATGGGGCATCGTCCGCTGCGGAGCAGCTCTTTGGCGTATTCCACTCGGTAAGTGTTTACTAGTTCTTTCAGGTTACAGCCGAAATAGCGGTTCACCACATTACTTAAATAAGTCTGGTTTGTCTCCAGCATCGCACTCAGTGTCTTCAGCGAAAGAGAGGAATCGAGGAATACTTGACGCACTTCCATCAGGTATAATATACCTTTATATATAAGAGCGTCTATCCGGCGGACGTCCGTCCGCAACGCAAACTCCTTCTCCCATCGGCGAGAGGCGGCACGATAGAGCAAAGTCTTTTGGCGCACCGAAGTGTAGCGGGTCTTTTTACGTCGCAGAAACAGGTATTCCATTCAATTCTTTTTTCGTTTTTTTATTTGCTTATTTTGTCGATCTCTTAGTAAGAGATCGACAAAATAGATGTAATATGCATAAAATCAAATAATTAAATCAGTGAGAAGTGGGCTGTTGAGAGAAAGATTAAATAAGAAAAAAGGCTTTTTTTTGCTTTAGATCGTATTTTTTTAATGAAAAGTGTATTAGTTATCAAAACTTTCCTTATTTTTGCACGAGAATTATATATCTCTTACTAAGAGATATATAAAAACCTATCTTGTATTTTGTAGCCTAAACAGGTAAAAATCAATTATTTATCTCTTCGTTTTATTATATACTTGGGCGCAGAATGTAACTCATGTGTCAGAAATGAGTACCGCTTTGTACTTTATTATATGGCGTATGATTTTTTCTATCGGCATCCAGAATTCATGGAGAAGTTGGAATAATGCTGGACGGAATGAAGATGAATGTGTCAAAACCAAAATGACAGCTTTGAAAAGTTACAGATAGTAATTATAACGCGTAAAAGGGTCGTATCAAACTCTGTATTGAGTAATGATACGATCCTTTCTTTAGTCTTTTAGGATGCTCAAATTTCAGATTATAAGTTCATGTTTTCAAAAACAAAGTTTTGACACCGCGGAGTGAATTTCAGTTTCGGGAAACAGAACATTGAACGGTGGTGATGGAATGAGCATATATTACTTTCGGGAAACGCTTTACCTCTCTTTGATAATACTTACACAGCCGGCACCGATAATCAGGAACACTCCAGCCAATATCAGCATGTTTACTTCCGGAGCGACACTACCCGGACTGGTAAACATCTTCAGTACGATACCTCCTAAAGAAGCTGCGACAATCTGTGGAACACAAATAGTTCCATTGAATAATCCCAGATAGGTTCCCATATGTCCTCCTGTTAATGCATTGGTCAGAATGGTAAAGGGAAGGGCCAGCATGGCTGCCCATGCACAACCTATCAGGATGAAGGATGCAAATAAAGCATATTGATTATGGATAAAGAAAATGGAGATGAATCCAATGCCTCCCAATACCAGACTGAGTACGTAGGCAAGTTTGCGGTTCTGAATCATCGGGATGATCGTTGCCCAAATAACGGAACCAATGGCTTGGACAGCAAATAAGATCCCGACCCAATCTCCCGCTGTCTGGTATTATGCGGATTGTGTATCCAGTACCACTCTGGAAACACCGTTTGTCATGGTTGTTATGACCGGTGTGTCGAACACATTCAAAGCAACTGTTCCATTGGTGTAAGTCCACATGAACATGAAGGCTGCCCAGCAGAAAAATTGTACCACTCCTACTGTCCAAAAGGCTTTGGGAGCCTTGACCAGCAATTTGAACATATTTGTCTTTTCTTTTTTGCTTTCATGGGTGATGCCATGATATGCTGCATATTCTTCGGGAGGAAATTCCTTTACTTTGGCCGAAGTATAGATCACGCATAGAATCAGTATCAATGCGCCGATGTAGAAAGAATAGATGACAGAGTCGGGAATAACACCTTTGGGAGCAATATTACTGATGCCGATGGCGGCAAAAATAAACGGGAAAAGATATCCTGCCAGACTGCCGGCATTACAGAGAAAACTCTGAATGGAGTAAGCCAGTCCTTTTTGTTTTTCATTCACCATATCGCCCACCATCATCTTGAAGGGCTGCATGGCCATATTGATAGAGGTATCAAGGAACATCAGTGATATCAGACCGAATACCATAGCTGCACTGACTGTCATTCCGAAACTACCTGCATTGGGGAGCAGGCACATGACGCAGACAGCAACCAGAGCTCCTGCAAACAGATAGGGGATACGCCGTCCGAAACGCGTCCAAGTGCGGTCACTCAGTGCGCCTATGATGGGTTGGACGATGATTCCTGCCAGCGGAGGTAATATCCAAAAATAGCTTAAACTGTGTGGGTCTGCTCCCAAAGTGGAAAAGATACGGCTGATATTCGCGCTTTGCAAAGCGTAGGCTATCTGCACGCCAAAGAATCCGAAACTAATATTCCATAGTTTCCAGAAACCTAAATCGGGAATTTTTTTCATGGTATGTGTGTTATTGATTATCGTTGGGGTAGGGAGTCACCACAGACAGCCTGGGGCTGTCTGTGGTGGATGGTTAGAATCTGCCGGTGGTGTCAATCATCTCTACCAGCTTTTCATTGAACTTCTTGTTCTTTATCAGTTCTTCTAAAGTGAGATGCATACGATATTTCCAGTAATGTCTTGGATTGGCAGGTACGTTGATACGTTCCGTGTTCACATCGGGATAGCGGATTTCTTCGTCTATTGACAGCCAGTCCTGAAAGGACAGGATGCACAGCAATGACGGACATTCCAGATGGTGGCGTACTATTTCCTCGCAAACCCATCCCGGGGCTGAAACCGGAACTTCTCCCCAGTGTCCCATTACATGGTTGTAGTAGCGGCAGGTCTGTTCATAATCTTCTTCCCACCATCCCCGCAGAGTAGACATGTCATGAGTGGAAATAGTACAGACCGAGCGGTACGGATATTCCCACACGTGACCGAACTCGTGTTTGGGATTCTTGGGCATACGTTGGATTTCCAGGCTGAGTATTTGCAACTGGTCCATTACCCAAGGCACACAGTCGGGAACCATTCCTAAATCCTCTCCGCACACCAGCATAGAAGTGGCTTGTGTCAGGATAGGCAGCTTTTTCATCGCTTCCTGATACCAGAACTGGTTATGGCGTTGGTAATAATAATGATTATACAGACGGTTGAAAGCATCTTTCTCCTTCCAGTCGAGGCGCCCGAAGATGAAATCATTCTGAACGGCAATTCTTGGATGGTACATGGAGGGGTGCTTGCGGTCGGGAACAAATAATACATTGCTTATCAAGGCATATACTCCCTCGCGTATATGGATACTTTCTTCATCTTTCTTATCGGAGAAATAAGCCTCCACTTTGCGTTGGGTATCATATTCCGGGCGCATTTCATAAATGTCATCGTGAGCATGTTGTACGAATGTTTCTTTTACAAAGGCAGCTTTGTCACCAAACATCTTGTTTAGCATCTCTTCGTTGATGAACGGTTTGGTCATGAAGTCCTTTTGGAACGGCAGCCCGTAACTTTGAATTTCGTCTACACTCATAGGCAATGCCGGTACAAACTGTCCCAGCAAACCATGTACCGAATGAGATGGGATTTCCCAGATACGGAAGAAACCAAGAATATGGTCTATGCGGTAAGCTGTGAAATACTCTGCCATTTTGCGGAAACGCTTCTGCCACCATTGGTAGTTGTCTTGTTCCATTACCTCCCAATTATAGGTGGGAAAGCCCCAGTTCTGTCCGTTCACGGAGAATGCGTCGGGTGGTGCGCCTGCCTGACCGTTCATGTTGAAATAATACGGCTCAATCCATGCCTCCACACTGTTGCGGCTGATGCCGATAGGGATATCACCTTTAAAGATAATACCTTTTTCGCGGGCATAGTTTCCTGCATCAAGTAATTGGATATGTAAATGGTACTGTGTGTAGTAGTAAAAGGCGATTTCTTCATAACAAGAGCTGTCCGGTGCGCATAAGGCTGCTATTTCTTCTGCCTTGTACTCTGTATGCTCAGGCCATTGGCTGAAATCCGGAGTGCCATACAGATCTCTTAGATAGCTGAATGCGGCGTATGGCAGCAGCCAATGTTCATTTTCTTCAAAGAATTTTTTGAATTCGGCCGAAGCCAGCACTTTCCTTCCGGTTTGTTGGAACATCACTTTCAAATAGGCACGTTTGGCATTGTTCACCGCTTCATAATCTATTTGGGGAAGAGCGTTCAATTCTTGCCGGCGGGCTTCAAAAACAGCCAGCGCTTCCTTATCCTTCATCTTACCCAGCTGGTTCAGGTCAATATACATCGGGTGGAATGCATAAATGGAAATGCTGTTGTAGGGATAAGAATCCATCCAGGTATGGGTAATGGTCGTATCGTTGATAGGGAGGATTTGTACAGCTTGCTGGTGGGTCTTTGCCGCCCAGTCTATCAGTTTCTTCAAATCTCCGAAATCTCCTACTCCAAAACTTTTCTCACTGCGGAGAGAAAATACAGGGATAGCTGTTCCCGCCACCTTACGGGCCGATGAAGTGAAATGAACTTCAGTTTCCGGTGTCAGGTAAATTTCTCCTTTTTTTAATTCCGGATTATTAAGCATCCGGTTGTCGTGGTTCTCCCATTCCTCTACCTGCTTGCTGTCGGCGTTGCAGGCTACGAACTTATAACTTAGCGGAAACTCCAAAGTAGAAACATTCAGTGTGATGGTCCACTCGTTCGGTTGTATTTCTTCCATCAGGACCGTCTTTTGAATATCCCAATTGCCTAAAGCCGGGCAATCTCCGCTGATAGCCAGCACTTGACGCTTATGATGCAGACAAGGGCATAAGGCCCGGAAAGTAATGCTTCCATCGGCGCTTGCTGTGACTTTTATAGTTGTCTCAGACTGATAATCACCACTGAAGGCGGAACTGTATAAGTAAGATTCAGCCGGAAGGTCTTTCCAGAAATCATTTAATATGTAGTGGCAGTTTTTCTTTTTTCCGGGGCAAAACAAATGAGCCATGGTTCCGCTTTCACGGCGGATGCACTGTCCGTCACGATATACTCCATAGCGGTAGGAAACAGGCACGCATGCAGGGAGGTCCGGCATTTCAGCTTCACCTTCCCAATGTTCCCCGTTTGGAGTGCGAAGGATGATAGGTTCACTATTGTTTCCGTCCAGTATCACCCCCAGTTCTTCTCCCCAGGCTGTACGGTATTCAATTCGAAATGTGAGTTTCATGTTATTATTCGAGTTAAATGGTTTAATGTCCCAAAATTAAGACTTTCTGGCAGAATATCGTCTTTCATCCAATTAATTTATAAGAAAAATGAATGAGGTTATGTTTGTTACCGGCGGTGAACTATTACAATTTCTGCCCATTTCATCGAAAAAAAGAGTCGGTATGAGTATCTGTTTCTTCGGGCATTTAAAGGAGGAAAAATATAAATGGGGTCAGGTTGGTTTTCATTGATAAAAAAGCCCCGATCCAGAGAAAAGCAGGATCGGGGCTACCTCAAATTGTAAGATGTGAGGATGGATTTTGATTAAAAAATAATGAATGAAAAATTACGCGTCTATATTCGCATATGTCGCGTTTTTCTCTATGAACTCGCGGCGTGGAGCTACATCGTCTCCCATCAGCATGGAGAAGATATAGTCTACGTTGGCGGCATTGTCAATTGTTACCTGTTTCAGAATACGCGTTTCAGGGTTCATTGTTGTTTCCCACAGTTGTTCGGGATTCATCTCACCCAAACCTTTGTATCGCTGTGTATGGATTCCGTTTTCTTGTCCGTCACCATATTTTTGAATGAATGCCTGGCGTGCTTCTTCGGTGTAGCAGTATTCACTGATTTTTCCTTTGCTGCATTTATACAATGGCGGATTGGCAATGTACAAATGTCCGTTTTCTATAATTTCCGGCATATAGCGGTAGAACAATGTCATGATAAGGGTGTCGATGTGAGAACCATCGACATCGGCATCGGTCATGATCACCACTTTGTGATAACGCAGCTTGTCGATGTTCGCTTTTTTGCTGTCATCATTTCCGTCCACACCGAAACGGACACCCAGGGCGGTGATGATATTATTGACCTCATCGCTTTCAAAAGCCTTGTGCCACATCGCTTTTTCCACATTCAGGATTTTACCCCTCAAAGGTAGAATTGCCTGGAAGGCACGGCTACGTCCTTGCTTGGCAGAACCACCTGCCGAGTCACCCTCGACCAGGAATAGTTCACATTCCTCCGGATTACGGCTCGAGCAGTCGGCCAGTTTGCCCGGCAGTCCGCCACCGCCCATCGGACTCTTTCTTTGAACAGATTCACGTGCCTTGCGTGCGGCGATACGCGCTGTTGCAGCCAAGATCACTTTGTCAACAATCTGTTTTGCTTCTTTCGGGTGTTCTTCCAGATAATATGTAAGCGCTTCGCCTACAGCTTGGTTCACGGCACCACTCACTTCGCTATTGCCCAGCTTGGTCTTGGTCTGTCCTTCGAACTGCGGCTCGGCTACTTTCACTGAAATGACGGCAATCAAGCCTTCGCGGAAGTCCTCTCCCGAAATCTCGACTTTTGCTTTTTCCAGTGCTTTGGTATCTTCCGCATATTTCTTCAGTACACGGGTTAATGCGCTGCGGAAACCGGCCTCGTGTGTGCCGCCTTCTATTGTATTGATATTGTTTACATACGAATGCAGGCTTTCACGATAGCCTGTATTGTACATGATGGCACATTCAATGGGGGTATTGTTTTTTTCGGTATTCAGATAAATGACATCATTAATCAGCGCTTCGTTGTTACGGTTCAGGAAACGTACAAACTCTTTCACTCCTTCGTCCGAATGGAATATTTCTTTCTTGAAGCTGCCATCTTCTTCTTTGATCCGGCGGTCGGTCAGTGAAATGGTGATACCTTTGTTCAAGTAGGCCAATTCACGCATACGTGCCTGTAGAATGTCAAACTTATATTCGGTAACAGTGAAGATGGTATCATCCGGCCAGAAAGTCTGTTTTGTTCCGGTAATATCAGCTGTTCCTACTTCTTTTACAGAATACAAAGGATGTCCGCAGCTGTATTCCTGCTGGTAGATCTTGCCACCGCGGAATACCTGTGTGGTCATGTGAGTAGACAAGGCGTTCACACAAGAAACACCTACACCGTGCAGACCGCCTGAAACCTTGTAAGAACCTTTGTCGAACTTACCTCCCGCGTGCAGCACGGTCATTACCACTTCCAATGCAGATTTCTTTTCTTTTTCGTGAAAGTCTACCGGGATACCACGGCCATTATCCTGTACGGTAATGGAGTTGTCTTCATTGATGGTGACTTCTATATGATCACAGTAGCCGGCCAATGCCTCGTCGATAGAGTTGTCCACAACCTCGTAAACCAAGTGGTGCAATCCCTTTTCGCTGATGTCTCCGATATACATGGCGGGACGTTTACGTACAGCCTCCAAACCTTCCAATACCTGGATGTTACTGGCCGAGTAATTGTTTTCGCCGTTTATCTTTTCTTCTTCACTCATGTTTGATTCAATTATCTTAAATATTAGCTTTCAAAGATACGAAAAATTGCTGAGACAGGCAGCTTTTATGGACTAAAAAACGTAAAAAAGAGGGGATTGGACGGGTTTGGAATGAGGTCTGTCCGTGAACGCCGGGAAAAGTAGGGGAGTGATGTATTTATTTCGAGGGTAAGTCTTCTGAAGATCAATGGGGCTTCTTTTTCCTTCAAATCCTTCATTGACGCTTAACAGGCTTTTTATCAGCATCTTATCATGTATGATTCTCTTCTAAATCCTTCATGAATGCTTCAGATTCTTCAGGGCTGTTTTCCGCGGAGCGAGGAATTGCGTATTTTTTCGATGTTACGTTTGCAATATGTATTGCTTGTGTTTTATGAAACACATAAAAAGACAAAAGGCCGGATTGAAAAATCCTGCCTATTTTATCTTTTAGTTTAAGACTTTGCTTAAGCGAGTTTGCTAATGTAAGCAGCCAATTTTGACTTCAAGTTAGCGGCTTTGTTCTTGTGTATGATATTGGTCTTAGCAAGCTTGTCCAACATCTTCTGAACGCCCGGATACATTGCAACAGCTTCTGCCTTGTCAGTAGTTGCACGAAGTTTTTTAACAGTGTTACGCATTGTTTTTGCATAATATCTGTTATGAAGTCTTCTCTTCTCTTCCTGTCTGATTCTCTTTAATGATGATTTGTGATTTGCCATTTCGACTAATCTTTAATTTTGTTCTTTTATTATTTTTATTTGTAGCCCGTGGGGGAATCGAACCCCCCTTTCAAGAATGAAAATCTTGCGTCCTAACCGATAGACGAACGGGCCGAGCCTTGATTCTGCCGAGCCTTAGCTTGGCTTGCTTTCGGAGAGTGTTTTTCTCTTTTGCGGTTGCAAAGGTAGGAACTCTTTTTGAATTGACAAAATATTCGGCATATTTTTTTTGTAAATACGTGCATTTTCATCTAAAAAACCTATTTTTGTATGTTCCAACGATGCGTATATTTGTGTGGAAAAGCAAAAAACGTATTGCGGACAACGATTACCTAGTATATAAAAGAGAGAAAGAGTATGCTTCAAAAGACGGTGGGAATTGTACTTCATACCTTAAAATACAATGATACTTCGAATATCGTTGATATTTATACGCGCGAGAATGGCCGTGCTTCTTTTCTTGTGTCTGTTCCCCGTTCACGGAAATCGGCGGTGAAGACGGTATTGTTCCAGCCGCTTTCCATGATAGAGTTTGAAGCGGATTATCGTCCGATGTCTAATTTGTATCGTATAAAAGAAGCGAAGTCGTGGTATCCTTTCCGCACGTTGCCATACGATCCTTATAAATCTTCCATTGCCATGTTCTTGGCGGAATTTCTGTATCGTGCTTTGCGTGAAGAAGCGGAGAACGGGCCGTTGTTTGCTTATTTGGAGCATTCTATCCGGTGGCTGGACGAATGCGACAGAAGTTTCTCCAATTTTCATTTGGTTTTTCTGATGCGTTTTTCACGTTTCCTCGGTCTGTATCCTAATACGGAGGATTATAGGGAAGGATGCTTTTTTGATATGCTGAATGCCTGCTTCGTGTCTGTCCGGCCATTACATGGTGCTTTTTTGAAACCGGAGGAGGCTTCACGTATCAACCTTTTAATGCGTATGAATTATGAAACAATGCATCTTTTTACTATGAGCCGTCTGGAGCGTAACCGCTGTCTGGTTATTATGAATGATTACTATCGTTTGCATCTGCCGGATTTTCCGGTGCTGAAATCGCTGGATGTGCTGAAAGAGTTGTTCTCGTGAAATCCTTTCTATCTGGATGTGTTCATGTTCACGCCTTTTTTTATTTATCGTTTCACTTTAGTGAGGAAGCTTTAGCACTCTAGTGATGAAGTTTCATCATCCTAGTGAAACAACTTCATCACTAAGGTGAAACGATAAATGAGTCCAGGAAGCAAGTAAGCATTCGGCCTCGTGCGTGTTTCTCTCCAAGTTATAATAAA
>DXLO01000080.1 GCA_019414665.1 Bacteroides sp.
CTCCCTGTGTGCGGAGAAAATCTTCCAGACTGACGGCGTTTGCCCGGTCAATCTGTGCTTGGGTGTACTGCATGGGCGTCCTCCTTACTTCTTGAAAACAGCGCATCGTCTGCAAATGCCATGCTCACGCTCGTCCAGCGTGTAGGGGCAGTTCGCACATTCCTCGCCGTACTGTCTCATGATAACAGGCAGATAGCCCAGCTCCTGCAACATATCAATCTGGCGGTCGGTGAGGGTGGCTTCAAAGGCAAGGCATTTCCGGGTGTGTTCGTCCAGCTCGATCAGGTCGGAAAGCGGTCTGCCATCGGTCAAAGCTTCTCCGCTCAAAAGGCGTTTTGCCGTTCTGCGGATGGGGTTGTACTCGTTCTTCCAGTCGTATTTTTTCATCGTGTCATATCCTCCTTTTTGTGTCGTGTTTGGGGTCGATTTTGGAGCATTTGTTCCTCTGTACGCTCGTTAAATCGGGCGGCAGTATCTACGCATGACTTGACCTTCCAAAGGCGGTGTAAATCGTCTCTGACAGCCTTAAACTCGCCATAGGTGGTTTCGTGCGCCTGTTCCAGCTCGTCATACTCGTCGGACAGCTTTTTCATATCCACCTTGCCGTCCGGGAACTCCCCGGTCAGCTTTCGTCTGGCGGCGTAGAACTGTATCAGTTCCGCTTCATGCTCTGCCTTGTACTTGGCTCTGGGCTTCTCAAACTTGATTTTCTGCAAGCCGTCATAGACAGGCTTCAAGTTCTGGAAAGCAGCGGAGCTGTCATAGAGCTGCTTAATTGCTTTCATTCGGGCGGTCTGTTCGTCCAGCGTTTTCTTCAAGCTCTCTGTGGCAGCACTGTGTTCGCTGACACGGCTTTCCAAATCTTCAAGGGAGTAAATGCCGTTTGCCCGGAGATAATTGAAAGTCTCGTTCATCTCCTTTAGGTTGCTGATTTTACCTTTCTGGGAATACGCCCCGGCTTTGCGGCTGGTGTAATAGGCGTTCAGCAGAGAAACAAGGTCGGGTGCCTGCGGCTTGGCAAGCTCCGCTTTTGCTTCGGCAATCCAATCAAACAGGAGAGCGATTTTCTTCTTGATGTCCCGGATAACGGCATTGGTTGCTTTGATCCAGCGGTTGAACTCGCCCTTTTCGGTGCGTATGCCTTTCTTCTCCATTGCCCGGACGGTTGCGCCCTCATGGACGGTGGGAAGAAGCTCCACGCCCTGACGCTCATAGCTTCGGTGGTCGATACGAACATCAAGCCCTTTCTCTGCAAACTTGGCGTTGCATAGTTCCGCCCATGCTTGACGCCAATGTTCCAGCGTTTCGGGACTGCCCCAGTCGGTAGTGGGAACGGCGTTGAACACAAACTTTCCGTCTGCGTCTCGGATACGGTTGCCGTCCTCGTCCAGCTCATACACCCGGCGTTGCTTTAGTCCCCATTTGCCGTTCTGCTCGATGGGGCGGATGGGGCAAAGCACATGAAAATGCGGGTTTGGTATGCCGCCGTCCTCCCGGTCTGGCTGGTGTACGGCGAAGTCAACCACCATGCCACGGCTCACAAAGTTCTCCAACAAAAATTGCCTTGCAAGAGCGATGTTTTCCTCAAGGGAAAATTCATTCTGCAAGGCAATGTCAAAGCTGTATGCAAGCTGGGCGTTCTTTCCACGCTCGGCTTTTTCCACGGCGTTCCATAGGGTCTGGCGGTCTGCGTATTCTGGCGGTGCATGGGACGGCAGGAGAATGTCAGAGCAGATCACGCCGCCCTTGCGGGTGTAGTCGCTGTATTCGCCGTAATACTCGCTATACAATCGCTCCCCGGCACGGTAGGCGGCAGAAGCGATAGCGGACTGTCCTGCGCTTCGCTTAGTCTGCGTGACGCTCAGATGAAATAGTGCCATCGGCTTTCAACTCCTTTTCTCTGTTTGCTTGGCTGATGTGGGTAATCGCCATGTGACGGACGGCTCGCTGGACTTCGGACAGAGAAAAGATGTGTTCCATCAGCTCTGTCATTTCGGTGCGTGTGAGATCTTTGACCTCCGGGGCAAGGCTCTCAATCGTGCCGCCCAGATTGCAAAGACGATGGGTGCGTTTCTGCCTTTCGCCTTTCTCCAGATACTTCTTTCTGTTCTCAAGACGGTTGAGCTTGTGCTGTTCCTGTAAAAGCTGCGTCTCGGCTCGTTCCTTTTCGGTTCGGAGCTGTTCAAGAGTTTTCGGTTTTGTCATTGTGATTGACCTCCTTTTTTGATTTTTGGGATAAAAAAAGACCGTCAACTTTTCGCATAGTGCGACCAGTCAACGGTCTGTTTTTCGGTATTCGGGTTGTTAGTCTCGGTAAGGCGAGCTGGAAATTGTCAAAGAGGATTATTCCAATATTCTACAGTATTTCTATTTACATCATAAAAAGTAATATTACCCGCATTTATAGGCAAGACAATCGCAAAAGGTTTATTGCTGTCAATATCAATCACTTGAATTGCGTTGCCATCATCTATTTCAAGTTGTTGCACCTGCTGTTGATTCATAGAAATAAATGCTCGTTCACTATATCCCTCTACAGTAAACTCCGCAATTCCTCTTTGAACCCCCGAAAGGGTTCCACCTCCACGGAAAAAATATCCGAAGGAAAGTCCTGGACGATTGACATAGACGGAAAAAGTGTGGTCGCTCATGTCCTGAGGATAAGAAATATAAGCAGCCATCGTGTTAGAAACGCTTCCTTCAAGCGTCCAATCATCTTTAATCTTCTGCGATGAACGAATATTCGCTTCCAAATTGGTCGAAGTCATACCGATGTCATTGTTTGCATAAAGAAATCCAACGAATAAAACGCAAACGAAAACAATCCCTATCACAATTTTAAGAAATCTCTTTTTCACGCTATCAAAACTCCTTGTCAGATTCAGGTTCCTTTTTCAAACTTGCTGGCGGCGAACAGCATTTTATGCTGTTTGCGGACGGCAAGTCCACAAGGGATAGACGCACAAGCGTCGCAAGGGAGTGTAGCTCCCTTGACGGAACGAAGTGACGAAACATTCTCGGTCGGGCAGTTTTCTTCTGCTGACTGGGAATGAAGCTCCGCAGGACGCAC
>DXLO01000081.1 GCA_019414665.1 Bacteroides sp.
GACATATTGATAACACATTGAATTTGAAAGATATGGGGGAGTAGGTTCATAACCCTGTCTCTCCGCTGAACTTACTGGACAGAAATGGACAGTAAACGGACAAAAAGCTACAAATCAATGATTTGTGGCTTTTTTTATTGCCCGAAAGTCCTGCTTCCAAGACTTCAAAAGTACGGTAAAAGACAAAGTTTCGTTACTAAATCGTTACCTATTCCCCGCCGGACAAAAACGGTAACGATTTGTCCATAAATGACCTGATAATGACTTGATTAGTCCATAGTCTGCATAACTCGAAAACGAGAGGTAAAAATTAATTTTGCAACTAAAAAAAGTGAGTTATGAAATCGACATTCAAGGTTCTTTTTTATTTGAAGAAAGGTTCTGAAAAGAAAAACGGCGAGGTTATGATTATGGCACGCATCACCATAGACGGCAAACTTTGCCAGTTCAGTACGAAACAGAGCATCCAGCCCGACAACTGGAGCATTGCTGCGGGCAAAGCCAAAGGCAGGGATGCCGGGAGGATAAACGCCCTTTTGGACGACATACGTTCTTCCCTGAATACCATTTACCACGAAATGCAGCGGCGTGACAACTACGTGACCGCCGAGAAAGTGAAAAACGAGTTCTTGGGACACAGCGAGAGCCACGAAACAATCCTTTCATTGTTCCAAAAGCACAATGACGATGTGAAGCAGCTTGTGGGCATATCCAAGACGATAGCGACCTACCGCAAGTATGAAGTGACCCGCCGCCACCTCGCTGAATTTATCCAAAGCAAGTACAATGTATCGGACATATCCATAAAGGAGATAAGCCCGATGTTCATTACCGATTTTGAGTTGTATTTGCGTACCGCCTGCAAGTGCGGCTACAACACCACCGCCAAGTTCATGCAGTTCTTCAAGCGTATCATCATCATTGCCCGCAACAACGGCATACTGGTGGGCGACCCGTTCGCCAGCTACAAAATCCGGCTGGAGAAAGTGGACAGGGGTTATCTGACAGAGGACGAGATTAAAATCATCCTTAAAAAGAAAATGGTTTCCGAACGGCTGGAACACGTCAGGGACTTGTTCGTCTTTTCCTGTTTCTGCGGTTTGGCATACAGCGATGTCGCCAACTTGCGGCAGGAGAATATCCAAAAGTCCTTTGACGGCAACCTTTGGATAATCACCAAGCGGCAAAAGACGAATACGGACGTGAATGTTCCCCTGCTGGATATTCCCAAGATGATTTTGAAGAAGTACAAGGGCAAGTTGCCGGACGGCAAGATACTTCCCGTAATCAGCAATCAGAAGCTAAACGCCTACTTGAAAGAGATTGCCGATATATGCGGTATTAAAAAGAACCTGACATTCCACCTTGCCCGGCACACGTTCGCCACGACCACCACGCTGTCAAAGGGCGTACCCATTGAAACGGTGTCCAAGATGCTGGGACACACAAACATAGAAACTACGCAAATCTACGCCCGCATCACCAACAGCAAGATAGGCAGCGATATGCAGGGGCTTGACAAGAAGTTTGTCGGCATCGAGAAAATTTACAAGGAAGTCGCCATGTGAGTTTTTAGTTACCTATATACTGTTGGTAACAGAACAGGTAACGATTTCGGTAACGAAATTCCACCTAACAAACTATATCCCAATAAAGTACATTCTTTCACCTTGCGGGCAGTCCACCGACTACCCGCATTTTTTATATCCTTTTCCCACTGGCACATTCCCCGAAACGCCAGCCGTGCGTGGCATGGCTGACTGTATTTCGTGAAAAGAGCCGTTGGAAACCCGCACAAGCGTACCGCAAGGTAAACTTGCCATACCCTTGCCTTTCCCACCCGCATGGAGTGTTCCCTAAAAGATGAAAGAGAACAGGCACTTTTCCCCAGTTTCCCTATCTGTAAATCTTCCTCTTACGCAGTCCCCCAGCCGGGACAGTCGTTTTAATCATTTCAATAGGCAAAGGTAGTTACGTGTTCTTCACGATTTTGCAAGGTCGAGCCGTTCCGGTTTGGCGAAAAAATCTTCCCTGCCTTGCGAGGTATTTTTTGCCCAAAACCTTGCAAACTCTAAACACTACCCTTTTACGCCTATGTGAAACGAAAACGACCGACCCGACCGGAAGACGCATAAAAAAAAAGTCGGATTTACGGGAAACAGGAAAAAAGTTCAGTGAAACTTCAACTCCCTCACCTCTCAAATCCGCATAAAATTAAAAACTTAAAAATTACAGCAATATGGAAGCAAAGGTATTATCGGAAGCAAAAGTTTATGTAGGCACTTATGCCAAGTACAACAACGGTTCATTGTCCGGCGCATGGCTCGACCTTTCGGACTATTCGGACAAGGAAGAATTTTACGAAGCCTGCCGGGAACTTCACAAGGACGAGGAAGATGCGGAATATATGTTTCAGGACTGGGAGAACGTGCCGGAGGGCTTAATCGGCGAAAGCTGGATTTCTGAAAACTTCTTCGCCCTGCGTGATGCGGTGGAGGATTTGAGCGACACCGAGCAGGAAGCCTTTTTCGTGTGGTGCAACTATAAAAGCCATGATTTGGGCGAGGAAGATGCGGACGACCTTGTACGTGATTTCCGGGACGAGTATCAGGGTCAATATGACGATGAAGAAGATTTCGCCTATGAAATCATAGAAGAATGTTACGACCTGCCGGAGTTCGCAAAGACCTATTTCGATTATGAAAAGTTCGCCCGTGACCTGTTTATGTGCGATTACTGGTTTGATGACGGTTTTGTGTTCCGTGCGGCATAACAACCAATCCGGGCGGGGTGTCAAAGCCCTGCCCGTTAAAAACAACCAAGTTTATAACCGTAAAAAAATAAGACATCATGCAGTCACTTAACAAAAACGGGGTAAGCATCACCCAAACACCGGGAGAAGAAAAGTTCGTGAAATGCCGTTTAGGGGCTTTCAGGGGACAAATTTATTATCAATATGACTACCGCCACACGGA
>DXLO01000082.1 GCA_019414665.1 Bacteroides sp.
AGATATGAGGTAGGCACCCTGCGCCTTGCTGACTTTCATCAGTAGGTTTCAGGGAGCCGCCTCCCAAACCGGACGTACACCTCTCAGCGTATCCGGCTTTCCATGAATCACCTTGATTCTTTGGTTTCGTGTAAGAGTTCAAAGCAGTCAGGGCAGAGAGCCAGAGATTTTCTTCTCATTTTCAGCATTTTCTGCTCAAATATATCCCTGCCTTTCAGCGATTTCAGCGTTCTTACGTGGTGCATACATAAATAGTCTGCATGTTCCCCGCAAATCTCGCATACTCCGGCTTTTATGCGGTTTACTATCGTGTGCCTGCTGTCATATTTCCTATAACTCGGCATAACGTCTGCCACATTGTCATAGCCGTCGCTGTGCTTTCTGAATCCATCATGGTAAAATTCGCAGTATTTACGTCCCTTAGTTGTATCGTATGGGATTCTCAGTACTCCGTTTACCATGTGCCGCTTCTTAATAACACTGACATTCGTTCTGTGCTTTCCTGCCAGAGTTTTTAACATGCTGTACCGCACCATGTAGTAATACTTGTGCAATGCGCCTACGTTTTCTGCTATCCGATAGAAGTTATATAACCCTCGAATTTCGGAATTGAAAGTAGACACAATCTCTGCGTCGCTGCGGTTCATCAGGTCTTTCCTTGGCATAGGCCGCCACATTTCTTTGCCTGTGTCATTGTTGCGTTTCGCCTGTATCGCTCCCCGTTCCATCGCTTTTTTAATCCATTTTTCTTTCGGCATATACAGGAATACTTTTCCATACCACACCCGTTTCATGTCGCCGTTTTTACAACGCTTCATGTTCTTGGAATGGATTACTTTGAAATCGTACCCCAGATAGCGTACCGGCTTACTGGAATGGGTGACTTTCGTCTTTTCCTCGGACATTTCCAAATGCAGTTTTTCTTGGAGAAAGATTTTTACATCTTCCTTGATTTTTTCTGCGTCCTTTTTGGAGCCGATAATGCCGATTACAAAATCATCGGCGTAACGGTTGTACTGGATTTTCTTGAAGCCTTCCTCAAACGGATTGTAATAGTGCTGATTCATCTTCTTCCTTCTGGAATCCTTAAATTCTTTTACCAGTTCAGGAGTTGATTTTTCTGCGCCCATTAACGCTTTACGTGCCTTTCTGTATCTCCGGGACGCCCGCTCGTATTCTCTGGTCGTCCTTCTGCGTTCTGGCTCGCAATCATACTTTTCTTTGTATTCCTGCATATAGTTGTCCAGTTCGCTGAGGTAGATGTTTGCACATATCGGACTGATACCGCTGCCCTGCGGAACACCGGAGTAGGTGCAGTTGTACTGCCATTGTTCCATATATCCGGCTTTCAGGAACTTCCAGATTAGACCGATAAAAGCCTCGTCTGAAATCCTTTTCCGCAGTAATTCAACCAACACATGATGGTCGAAGTTATCAAAGCACGCCTTAATGTCTCCCTCGACAATCCATGTAACACCTGTGAAGTTTTTCTTCACTTGCGTAAGTGCCGTGTGACAGCTTCTTTTTGGTCTGAAACCGTGTGAATTGTTGCTGAATGTCGGCTCATAGATTGCTTCAAGAATCATTCTGACCACTTCCTGCACTAACTTATCATCAGTAGAAGTGATTCCCAACGGGCGAAGTTTCCCGTTCTTTTTAGGAATGTACTTTCTTTTTGCAGGCTTTGGCTGATATGTCCTGTTGCGTATGGATTCAATAATCCGGTTAATTCTCGGCAGGCTCATGTTGTCCAGCGTCTGCCCGTCTACCCCCTGCGTCATGCTCCCCTGCGATTTCGCAATGTTCGCATATGCAAGGAGATAGAACTCTGGATTGTATAGGTTGCGATATAATCTTTCATATTTGTAGTTACTTACACTTGCCTTTTCTTCAAGGCTTTTCAAGACATGAATCGGATTTCTCATAGTGTCTCACACACCATCCTTTCTGTTTTGAAAATGATTCACTGTTCCCCTTTGCCATGTAGACGGCTTTCCCGTCCGCAGACTACTATGGGAACTCTGTTGCCATGGTGAATATTCAGAACCCCGCATTTCAGCGTTTTCATAGCCTTTCGGCATTTCACTTTAGGCAATCCCCGTTTAGTACGGTATAAACAAGCGTTCCACGTTGTCGGTATGTGACGTTCGCCTTTTTCCACTTTCCCGTGGCTGAACCTGCTCCGAGTATCAGCAGCCGCATAGCCAAACAATGCGACTGTCAGGAACACTGACGAGTACAACCTCTCTACGTCAGGGGTACGCTCTTGGTCCCGATTTCAGGCTGTCATTCAAGCAGTCTAGCTTCCATCCTCATACGTGGATTTTCATTCCGTCACGCCGGCGCTTCTGAGGCTTCAGCGCCCCGTGTCCTCCGTCATGCTATGGTCGCCCTCCGGTTTCCCTTTTGGGGTAAGACGGGGAATGATAGGTTGCGGCACAATGCCGCTTGATACTTTTACCTACTACTTGCTCAAGGTAGGATTTATACCGCCCTTACGGGCGCACT
>DXLO01000083.1 GCA_019414665.1 Bacteroides sp.
GTAGGCTCGGCACTCGGCGCCTTGCCGCATTTCTGCGGTAGGTTTCCGAGAGCCTGCCCCCGAACCGTGCTTACATGTCTCCATGTACACGGCTCTCCGTTATAATTCAACTTAGTGTTATACATTGCCATGTATTTTAGCATTACATTCTGGACAGACTGCCAATGTTTTACGGTGCATTTTGAGCATGATGCGTTCCCATTCGTTCTTGCCTGTCAAGTCTTTCAAGGCACGAACATGGTGCATCACCGTTTTGCCATGCGCTCCGCATACCTCGCACTGTTCCGCCTTTAGTCTCTCAACAAGGCTTGAGGCTGGCAGAAAATTGGTGTTTGGCATTATGTCGCATTTAGCATCACATTGAGCGTCTTTTCTCTTGAAACCCTCATTATATAACACACGGCATTTGCATTGCCCTTTTGCATCCGTGTAACTGATTACAAAGTCTTTGTCTTTCGAGTATTTCTTTTTAATCTTCCGTACACTGCTGCTTTGCTTTTTGGCGATGCTTTTGTACATACTGTATTCCATAATATAACCGAACCTTTTGCAAAGAGTAGATACATTGTTCGCTATCGAGTAATAATTGTAGAATCCTCTTATCTCCTTATTGAATTGGGCTACAATATCCTCCGGTTTGCAGTTCATCATATAACTGCGTGCCTTTGGCTTCCAATCCTCCTTGCCATTGGTTTGTATAACCCTCATGGCTTTGTAGTCAATCAACTTGTTCTTGACCACCTCTCTCGGGAGTAGAAGTACAACCTTGCGGTTGAACATTCTTTTGAGCACTCCATTCTTATCTCTCTTGGTGGCTTTGGAGTTGCGTACGGTTATTTCATATCCCAGAAATTTAGCTTTTTCTTGTGCTTGGGTTATAAGCGTTTTCTCTGCCGACAGTTCAAGTTTTAGCTTATCTTTCATGAATTGTGTGATATTCGCTTTGATTTGCCCACATTCTTCATGGCTGCCGACAACCCCAATCAAGAAATCGTCTGCGTATCTGACATATTTCAACCGTCTGTACTCTTCATCCATTTCCATGACACAAGGCATTTGTTGCATCTGTCGGTAATACCCTTTGATTTTATCAATAAGGTCTTTCCGTACCTTTGTATCGGTTTCGGATTTCAGTTTCTTTTCCAGCTTGTTCTTACGGTCTTTAATCCGACGGTAATCCTTATCCAATCTTCTGCTTGCGCCTTTATTGAAAGATTGGGCGTATTCCTCCATGTACTTGTCGAACTTGTCAAGGTAAATATTAGCCAGTATGGGACTAATGATGCCGCCTTGCGGAGTTCCACTGTACGTGTGTCTGTATTTCCAATTTTCAATATACCCAGCGTTCAGAAATTTACGGATGAGCCTTATGAACCTCTCGTCCGCTATGCGTTCTTCGAGTATGCCAATCAGAACGTTATGGTCTATGTTGTCGAAGAAGCCTTTTATGTCCCCCTCTATAAACCATTTTGTTCCGAGAAACGTATCTTGAATTTGGGTTAATGCAGTCTGGCAACTCCTACGTGGTCTGAATCCATGTGAGGTATTTTCAAAACTTCCCTCGTATATGGCTTCCAGTATCATGTGTACCACTTCCTGCACCAACTTGTCTTCAAAAGAAGGGATGCCCAACGGGCGTTTCTTTCCGTTCTTCTTAGGGATATAGACCCTTTTGGCTGGGTTGGGTTTGTAACTTTCGTCTCTAAGCTTGGAGATTAGATTTTCTATTCTCTGAATACTCATTTCGTCAACTGTCTTGCCGTCTGTCCCAGCGGTCATATTGCCCTGTTTGGCATAGATTCGCTGGTAGGCGGTATAGAACATCTGTTCATTGAATAGAATACGATACAACCGTTCGAACTTATAGCCCGATACATTGCTGTGTTTCACTAAGTTGTTCAATACATTCTTTGGATTTCTCATAATGTCTCTCACATTTTCCTTTGATTATATTGATTATATAACTGCTTCCCTTCGCCATGTGCAGGGCATTACCCTGCTCGGACTATTACGGAAGCTCCGTTGCCATGCCGAATATTCAAGAACGACTTCTATAGCCTTTCGGCGTTTCGGTTTAGGCAATCCCCATTTAGCGGGTGTGATAACAAGCATGACAGACTGTCGGATGCAACGTTCGTCCGTTAATCTGCTTATTGCAGACGTGTCGCAGTCAGTTCTTTGCCCCATACAACCTAAACACTTGCTGGGGTACATGCGATATGGCGTTGGTAACTGCCTTCCGCCACAGCCCTGGTATGTGCCACTGGATTGTTGTTCAACCAGTTCAGGCTTCATCCTCATGTCCGTCTTTCTGTCTTGCCATTCAGTCGCAGCGTGGCAGTTGGCTGACTTATGGCTTCTCCGACATGCTACACTCCCCCTCGGGTTTCCCTCTGGGATAAGTCGGATGACAGTAGGTCTTATTTTCATAGAACTCTAACCTAATCTATTGCTAAATAGATATTTATTACACCGCCTTATGGGCGCAC
>DXLO01000084.1 GCA_019414665.1 Bacteroides sp.
GAAGCAACCACATCATAGCGGGCAAGGCGGACGGTGCGGAGAACGTAATCAGGGTGAAAGCCACGACAGAGGGCTTTCCGGGAGAAACGAACTTCTCCGTTATCTGCGAGGACGGCAGTTTCTTTTCGTTCAACGCCAAGTACGCCCGTGAACCGGAAATGCTCAACATCGAAATGAAGGACTTCTTGGAGAATGAAGATACGTCCGACTTCTCGCATACCCGGATGAACATCCATTTCCGGGAACTGGGGAATGAAAGCCCGCTGCTGGTGAAGCTGATAATGCAGAGCATCTACAAGAACAATGACCGGAAAGTGCGCCACTTGGGTAGCAAGCGTTTCGGCATACAGTTCTTAATCAAGGGGATTTACACCTATAACGGGATGCTCTACGTACACACGCAGACAAAGAACAGTTCCAACGTGCCTTTCGATACCGACTTCATCAAGTTTAAGATAGTCGATAAGAAAGTACCCAAGCGCACGGCTATTCAGGAAACGGTGCTGGATGCGGTACGCAGCTACAACGAGGTGATAGAGATTGCCGGGAAATCGACCGTGCGCACGGTGTACGCCCTGCCGAAGTTCACCATTCCTGACGACAAGCTGCTGGTCGTGGAACTCTACGAGAAGAACGGCGGGCGGCATCAGACCATACGGGTGGAGAACGCCGACATCGTGAACGCAGAAGTGATTGACGAACTAAAAATCAAATAGGGAATGAAAAGACACATCTTTATAATGATGCTCTTTGCGCTGTGCCTGACCTCGTTTCAGGCACATGCGCAAAGATACCTGCCGGGCATGAAAGGCTTGCAAGTCACGGCGGGCATGGCGGACGGGGTGCATTGGAACTCCGACACGGATTTTGCCTACCACATCGGGGCGGCGTACAGCGTTTACACCAAGAACGCCAACCGCTGGGTGATTGGCGGCGAATACCTGCACAAGAAGTATGACTACAAGGATATGCAGATACCCGTAGAACAGTTCACCGCAGAGGGCGGCTATTACCTGAAATTCCTATCGGACAGGCGAAAGACTTTTTTCCTTTCATTGGGATTGTCGGCTCTCGCCGGGTACGAAACAAGCAACCGAAGCGAAAAGCTGCTGCCGGACGGCTCTACCTTGCTGGATAAGGACTGCTTCATTTACGGCGGTGCGCTGACGCTGGAACTGGAAGCCTACCTGACCGACCGGGTGGCTCTGCTGCTGAACGCAAGGGAACGGGCGTTGTTCGGCTCGGACATAGGCAAGTTCCACACGCAGGTATCTTTGGGACTGAAATTCATTATCAACTGACCGCTATATAATAATGTATATGAAGAATGTAATGTATAAAATCATCATGGGCTGCTACATCGTGGCCGCCCTCGTGCTTGTCACCGCCTGTAATGACAACTTGGATATTCAGCAGGCGTACCCGTTCAGCATCGAAACGCTGCCAGTACCCAAAAGGCTGAAAGTCGGGGAAACCGCCGAAATACGCTGCCGACTGGTGCGTGGCGGCTATTACCAGCCGACTACCTATCAGATAAGGTATTTCCAGCCGGACGGCAAAGGGAAGCTGGAAATGGATAACGGCACGGTGTTCCTGCCCAATGACCTCTACCCGCTGGAGAAAGAAACGTTCTGGCTCTACTACACCTCGGCATCGACCGACCAGCAGACGATTGACATTTATATCATCGACAGCTTCGGGCAGATGCAGCAACTTACACTATCATTCAATAATGACAACAGCGAAGAAGAAACGGAAACAATAACCCCCTAATAATAAAACGACATGGTAAAAATAGAATTGGATATAGAAGGCATCTCGTGGTACATAGAAACCACGTTGGAAACAGATACAGTTCCGGCAGTAGGTGACATCATTATCGTGGATAAGGACTGCATTTCCGCACGTGACAGGGCTGAATTGTGGAAAACGCCGTCCAATCAGGTTTTCAAATGGGCGGACGAAGAAGATGATGCGCCTGTAATGGAATGGTTCGATTGCGACACGGAAATGCTTGTCAATAAACGGACATGGAAATATGACATCGAGGAAGAAGAAACCGTGTGCATACTTGGTGTAAAATTTATTCACTATGAGGATTTATAGTTGCGACATTCGTTTTTATCATCCTCTTGGGAAACCGGGTATGGAATGATACGCAAAGCGTAAATATCGGGCAGACATCCCGCCGGGAAGCATCGGCGGGATGTTTCCATGATAGGGAAAACGAAAGGCTTCTTTGTTACTTTCTTCACCCGCTGGCAGGCTCACGGAAGAAAGTAACGGC
>DXLO01000085.1 GCA_019414665.1 Bacteroides sp.
ACTTCCTCAAAATCAGCATCCTGAACATTATCATTCTTTCCGTCATTCTGAGTATTTGCCTGACCTGCATTAGGACCAGCCTGAGCACCGCCTTGTGCACCTGTCTGAGCATACATTTCAGCACTTGCAGCCTGGAATGCAGTCTGAAGTTCAGCACTTGCAGCATCGATACCAGCCAAATCCTGTGCTTTGTGAGCATCTTTCAGTTTCTGAAGAGCAGCTTCGATAGGAGCTTTCTTGTCAGCTGGAAGCTTATCTCCAAGATCCTTCAACTGATTTTCAGTTGTGAAGATCAAGCTATCTGCCTGGTTCAATTTATCAATACGTTCTTTTTCTTTCTTATCTGCTTCTGCGTTTGCTTCAGCTTCAGCTTTCATACGTTCAATTTCTTCCTTGCTCAAGCCAGATGAAGCTTCGATACGAATAGCCTGTTCCTTACCTGTTGCTTTATCCTTAGCAGAAACTTTCAAGATACCGTTTGCATCGATATCGAAGGTTACTTCAATCTGAGGAACACCACGACGAGCAGGAGCAATACCTGTCAGGTTGAACTGACCGATTGATTTGTTCTGTGCTGCCATAGGACGTTCACCCTGAAGTACGTGGATTGTTACTTCTGTCTGATTGTCGGCTGCTGTAGAGAATACTTCACTCTTCTTGCAAGGGATAGTAGTGTTAGCATCGATAAGTTTTGTCATCACACCACCCATTGTTTCGATACCCATTGACAGCGGAGTTACATCCAACAGAACTACACCCTTGATTTCGTCTGTCAAAACGGCACCCTGAACAGCTGCACCTACTGCAACTACTTCGTCTGGGTTAACACCCTTAGAAGGAACTTTTCCGAAGAAGTCTTCTACCAGTTTCTGAACGGCAGGTATACGAGATGAACCACCAACCAAGATAACTTCATCGATATCTGAGTTGCTCAAACCAGCATCGCTCATTGCTTTCTTACAAGGTTCAAGACAAGCCTGAATCAAGTTGTGAGCCAAAGCTTCGAATTTAGCACGAGTCAATGTCTTAACCAAGTGTTTAGGAACACCAGCTACCGGCATGATATACGGCAAGTTTATTTCTGTTGATGTAGAAGAAGACAATTCAATCTTAGCTTTTTCAGCTGCTTCTTTCAAACGCTGCATAGCCATCGGATCAGTTGTCAGATCTGCACCTTCATCGTTCTTGAATTCCTGTACCAACCAGTCGATGATAACCTGGTCGAAGTCATCACCACCCAGGTGAGTATCACCGTTAGTTGACAATACTTCGAATACACCACCACCAAATTCAAGGATTGAGATATCGAATGTACCACCACCAAGGTCGAACACTGCAACTTTCATATCCTTATTTGATTTGTCAACACCATATGCAAGTGCTGCTGCTGTCGGTTCGTTTACGATACGTTTTACTTCCAAACCTGCAATCTGACCAGCTTCTTTAGTAGCCTGACGCTGTGAATCTGAGAAGTATGCCGGAACTGTGATAACAGCTTCTGTTACTTCCTGTCCCAGATAATCTTCAGCAGTCTTTTTCATTTTCTGAAGAATCATTGCTGAGATTTCCTGTGGAGTATATAAACGTCCGTCGATATCTACACGCGGAGTATTGTTGTCACCTTTTACTACTGAATAAGGTACTCGTGAAATTTCTTTCTGAACCTGATCGTAAGTTTCACCCATGAAACGCTTGATAGAATATACTGTACGTTTCGGGTTTGTAATAGCCTGACGTTTAGCCGGATCACCAACCTTACGTTCGCCACCATCAACGAAACCTACTACTGAAGGAGTGGTACGTTTACCTTCGCTGTTGGCAATTACCACCGGTTCGTTACCTTCGAATACTGCAACACATGAGTTTGTTGTTCCTAAGTCAATACCAATAATCTTTCCCATAATTGTATCTATTTTATTTATTTTTATTCAAGTTTACTCTGTAATACCGAAGCATTACGCCATAATTAAAACAAATGGCGTGCCAGAAAGAAAACTTCTTTTTTTCTCATAGCCGACGGACATTTTGGCAGTCCGTTATGACAAAGCAGACAAAGCATACGCCAAAAATTACATAATCTCACCTAAAATCGACAGAATTTGGCACAAGTCATTTTCCAGTATATGCCATGTTTAAAAGAATTCATGCAGAAGTTTTCAAAAAACATCCTGAAATGTTTCTCAATCTTTGTACAAAAAATCAGAAAATTTGTACAAAACATCGGAATTTTTGTACGAAAAGAGCGGAACATTTGTACAAAAAATAAAA
>DXLO01000086.1:0-1055 GCA_019414665.1 Bacteroides sp.
TAGAGCATCTGCTTTGCACGCAGAGGGTCAACGGTTCGAATCCGTTATTCTCCACGATATACCCCGGTAGGGGTAATAAAAAGATCTTTGACGTATTGGACAACTTCAAAAAAGTAAAGTAACGAAAAAAATAGAGCAAGCTGAAGATATATCAATCCGACACGGTTTTCAATTTTAGCAATAAAAAAGGAACCGGTGTCAGTGATACAGAAAGTAAGCAAGGGCAGACGGTGGATGCCTTGGCTCTCGGAGGCGATGAAGGACGTGATAAGCTGCGATAAGCTTGGGGTAGGTGCAAATAACCCTTGATCCCAAGATTTCCGAATGGGGCAACCCGGCTGGTAGAAGGCCAGTCATTCCGTAAGGAAGGCGAACGTGGGGAACTGAAACATCTAAGTACCCATAGGAGAAGAAAACAAAAGTGATTCCGCAAGTAGTGGCGAGCGAACGCGGAACAGCCCAAACCGATGATGTTTAGGCATTGTCGGGGTAGTAGGACCACGTTGTGGCAAGAGATTAAGGAAGTAGAACGTTTTGGAACAAACGGCCGTAGACGGTGAAAGCCCGGTATACGACTCTTTAACGAAGCCTAGTGGAATCCTGAGTAGCGCGGAGCACGAGAAATTCTGTGTGAATCAGCGGGGCCCATCCCGTAAGGCTAAATACTCCCGAGAGACCGATAGCGAACCAGTACTGTGAAGGAAAGGTGAAAAGCACCTCGAACAGAGGAGTGAAATAGTCCCTGAAACCGTCTGCCTACAAGCGGTCGGAGCAACGTAAGTTGTGACGGCGTGCCTTTTGCATAATGAACCTACGAGTTACTTTCTCCGGCAAGGTTAAGGGCTTCAGGCCCGGAGCCGAAGCGAAAGCGAGTCTTAATAGGGCGTGATAGTCGGAGTGAGTAGACGCGAAACCAAGTGATCTACCCTTGGTCAGGATGAAGGTTGGGTAACACCAACTGGAGGTCCGAATGGGTATACGTTGAAAAGTGTTCCAATGAACTGAGGGTAGGGGTGAAAGGCTAATCAAACTTGGAGATAGCTCGTACTCCCCGA
>DXLO01000086.1:1065-2178 GCA_019414665.1 Bacteroides sp.
GATAAAGGGGGTGAGAAACCCCCTCGCCGAAAGACTAAGGTTTCCTGATCAACGTTAATCGGATCAGGGTAAGTCGGGACCTAAGGTTAAGCCGAACGGCGATACCGATGGAAGAATGGTTTAATATTCCCATACTACTTTATGGAGCGATGTGGAGACGGAGAAGTGAAAGTCCTGCCATCTGACGGAATAGGTGGTTGAAGAGTGTAGATGTAGATTCCTGTAGGCAAATCCGCAGGGAGAGTCGACCTTGACAGTATGCCGCGTGCTTGCACAAGGCAAAATGGACGTAATCAGGCTCCCAAGAAAATCCGCTAAGCATATTCATAAAGTACCCGTACCGTAAACGGACACACGTAGTTGGGTTGAAAATACTGAGGCGCTCGAGTGATTCACGGTTAAGGAACTAGGCAAATTGACCCTGTAACTTCGGGATAAAGGGTCCCTCCTCGCAAGAGAGGGCGCAGAGAATAGGTCCAGGCAACTGTTTAACAAAAACACAGGGCTGTGCGAATATGAAAGTAGAAGTATACAGCCTGACACCTGCCCGGTGCTGGAAGGTTAAGAGGAGATGTCATCGCAAGAGAAGCATTGAATTGAAGCCCCAGTAAACGGCGGCCGTAACTATAACGGTCCTAAGGTAGCGAAATTCCTTGTCGGGTAAGTTCCGACCTGCACGAATGGTGTAATGATCTGGACGCTGTCTCAACCGTGAGCTCAGTGAAATTGTAGTATCGGTGAAGATGCCGATTACCCGCGATGGGACGAAAAGACCCCGTGAACCTTTACTATAGCTTTACATTGAATTTGGGCAATCGATGTGTAGGATAGGCCGGAGACATTGAATCAGGTACGCCAGTATTTGTGGAGTCGCCGTTGAAATACGGCCCTTTGGTTGTTTGAGTTCTAACCCGCAGAAGCGGGGACACTGTATGGTGGGTAGTTTGACTGGGGTGGTCGCCTCCAAAAGAGTAACGGAGGCTTCTAAAGGTACCCTCAGACCGATTGGTAACCGGTCGCAGAGTGTAATGGCATAAGGGTGCTTGACTGGGAGACAGACAAGTCGATCAGGTAGGAAACTAGAGCATAGTGATCCGGTGGTTCCGCATGGAA
>DXLO01000087.1 GCA_019414665.1 Bacteroides sp.
AGAATAAATAATACGAAAATGCACGGAGAAAGCATAACGCAGAACAACAGGAGGAAAGACCATGAAAGAAGTTAAAACACCGAAAAAACCACTGGCATATTATTATGGGATTGTGTTAATAGTGCTGATCGTATTTAATCTGGTTGTCACACCAATCCTTATGGAGCATCAGGTAAAGGAAACGGATTATGGCACTTTTATGAGCATGATCGAGAAGAAGAATATTGGTGAAGTAGAAGTTGAGGACAATCAGATCATCTTTACAGATAAAGATCAAAAAAATATTTATAAAACAGGTCTGATGAACGATCCGAACCTGACGGACAGGCTATATGAATGTGGAGCAGTATTCGCAAAAGATATCGATAAGCAGATGTCACCGATCATCAGCTTCCTGCTGACCGGGGTTTTGCCATTGATCCTTTTTATCGCACTGGGAAATTATATGGCGAAGAAACTGATGGAGCATGCCGGAGGAAAAAATTCGATGGCTTTTGGAATGGGAAAAAGCAATGCGAAGATTTATGTGCAATCCAGTGAGGGAATCCGTTTTTCAGACGTTGCAGGAGAAGATGAGGCGAAAGAAAACCTTTCAGAGATCGTTGATTATCTTCACAATCCGAAGAAGTATACCGATGTAGGTGCGTCTATGCCAAAAGGTGTCCTTCTTGTAGGACCTCCGGGAACCGGCAAAACAATGCTTGCAAAAGCAGTTGCGGGTGAATCAAATGTACCATTTTTCTCAATGTCCGGATCAGAATTCGTTGAGATGTTTGTCGGTATGGGAGCTTCCAAAGTTCGAGATCTTTTCGGACAGGCAAAGGAAAAGGCACCATGTATCGTGTTTATTGATGAAATTGATGCCATTGGTAAAAAGCGTGACGGACAAATGGGCGGAAATGATGAGAGGGAGCAGACCTTAAACCAGCTTCTTACAGAGATGGACGGATTTGAAGGAAATAATGGTGTCATCATTCTTGCTGCAACGAACCGTCCGGAGTCGTTAGATCCGGCACTTACACGTCCGGGACGTTTTGACAGACGTGTGCCGGTTGAACTGCCGGATCTTGCAGGCCGTGAAGCAATTTTAAAGGTTCATGCAAAGAAGATAAAAGCATCTGATGATGTTGACCTGCATACGATTGCACGTATGGCATCCGGTGCATCCGGTGCGGAGCTTGCCAATATTATAAATGAAGCAGCATTACGTGCTGTCCGTAGTGGAAGGACCGTTGTAAATGAATCTGATCTCGAAGAAAGTATAGAAGTGGTTATTGCAGGATATCAGAAGAAGAATGCGGTTCTTTCAGATCAGGAGAAGAAGGTTGTTGCATATCATGAGATAGGACACGCTCTGGTAGCTGCATTACAGAGTCATTCAGCACCGGTCCAGAAGATTACGATCATCCCGCGTACCTCAGGTGCACTCGGCTACACTATGCAGGTTGAGCAGGGTGATAAATATCTGATGACGAAAAAAGAACTTGAGAATAAGATTGCTACATTTACAGGCGGACGTGCGGCAGAGGAGATCGTATTTGGTGAGATCACGACCGGAGCCTCCAATGATATCGAACAGGCAACAAAAATTGCAAGAGCGATGATCACCCGCTACGGCATGACAGATGAATTCGACATGGTGGCAATGGAAAACGTGACCAACCAGTATCTTGGCGGCGATACGTCTCTTTCCTGTTCTGCAGATACCCAGAAGGAAATTGATGAAAAAGTCGTGCAGCTCGTAAAAGCAGAGCATGAAAAAGCAAGAAAAATCCTTGCTGAAAACAGGGAAAAACTGGACGAACTGGCTATGTACCTGTATGAGAAGGAAACAATTACAGGTGACGAATTTATGGATATTTTAGACAGAAAATAATGTAGTTAATTAGATAA
>DXLO01000088.1 GCA_019414665.1 Bacteroides sp.
TTGACGCGCTGCTGGACGGTATGAGCGATAAAGGCATACGGATTGTAACCGCAACAGCAAGGGAGATAACGGAAGTCGAAAAAGCAGAGGATTAACCTCACAATATGAGAAATCGGGAGATTGCAGCGCATGGCGGCTGCAATCTTTTTTTGCGTCCAAAATCAAAGGAACGCGCAACAAATACCGCCTTTCGGTGGGGGTATGGAGTAGATAGCAAGCACAGCAAACGAGTACCCGTTTGCGGAAAATGCTTGTTGGGATAATCCCAAACCCTTATACCGAAAGGCGGTGCGGAAATGGAAAACCGAAAGAGAAATATACAGATGAAGTTTTACGTTACGGAAGAAGAAAAGCGGCTGATCGACGAGAAGATGAAGCAGCTTCCCATAAAGCAGTATGGGGCATACTTCCGTAAAATGGCGATAGACGGGTATATTCTTGTCGTTGACCGAAGCGACACAAAAGCATATATCCGGGAACTGCAAGCGGTGAGCCGGAACATCAACCAAATTGCAAAACGCGCCAATGCGACGGGGACGGTTTACAGGCAGGATATAGAGGACATTAAAAAGGCGGTGGACGAGATATGGCGGTTACAAAGACGCACCCTATTAAATCAACCTTAAAGGCTGCGATAGACTATATCTTAAATCCCGAAAAGACAGACGGGAAGCTGCTTGCGTCCTCTTTCGGCTGCGGGCTGGAAACCGCCGATATTGAGTTTGCATGGACGCGGGAAGCTGCCGGAGATCGCGGCACACATTTAGGGCGGCACTTGATACAATCCTTTGCGGTGGGAGAAACCACACCGGAAGAAGCGCACAAAATCGGCATGGAACTTGCCGGGGCGGTATTAGGCGGCAAGTATGAGTTTGTTTTGACAACTCACGTCGATAAAGACCATCTGCATAATCACTTGATTTTCAACGCGGTTAGCTTCGTTGACTACAAAAAGTACCATTCCAACAAGCAAAGCTATCACTTTATCCGGCGCACCAGCGACAGGATATGTAAAGAGCATGGGCTATCCGTCGTCGTACCGGGACAGGACAAGGGAAAAAGCTATGCAGAATACACCGCCGAAAAGCAAGGGACAAGCTACAAAGCAAAGCTGAAAACGGCGATAGATACTCTCATTCCCCAAGTGAAAGATTTTGACGAACTGCTGCGCCGCTTGCAGGAAATGGGGTATGAAATCAAACAGGGCAAATACATTTCCTTTCGCGCTGCCGGACAGGAACGGTTTACCCGCACAAAGACGCTCGGCGCGGCCTATACGGAAGAAGCGATAAAGGAGCGTATCAAGGGCGTGTATGTTGCCAAAACAAAAACGCTGCGGGAAGATAAGAAAATCCGGCTTGTCGTCGATCTTGAAAACAGTATCAAAGCCCAACAGTCGGCGGGCTATGAACGGTGGGCAAAAATCCATAATCTGAAACAGGCTGCTAAAAGCATGAACTTCCTAACCGAAAACAAGATTGAGTATTATAGCGAACTTGAAAGCAAGATAGCCGATATTATGACCGCTCATGACGCGGCGGCAAAGGCGGTTAAGGAAGTGGAACAGCGTATGTCTGATTTGTCGCTGCTTATCAAGCACACCACCACATACCGACAGTTAAAACCGATTTACGATGAATACCGAAAATCGCCGGACAAGGAAAAGTATCTGCGGGGGCATGAAAGCGAAATTATCCTGTTTGAAGCTGCGGCAAGGGCATTAAAGGAAATGCAGATAAAGAAGCTGCCCGATCTCGCCGCGCTGCGCAAGGAGTATAGAAGCTTAAACGACAGGAAAACCAAATTGTATGAAGATTATCGGCAAGCCAAGAAGCAAATGCAGGAATACGGCGTTGTCAAAAAGAACGT
>DXLO01000089.1 GCA_019414665.1 Bacteroides sp.
ATCGAGTAGGAGGGAAATCTGAGTGATTTCCCGACCTCTCACACCACCGTGCGTACCGTTCGGTACACGGCGGTTCAATCAACTTAACAAGTAACACACCTTTCGGTGTAGTAATCTAACATTGAGACTAATCCAAATGAAGTTAGTCTCTTTGTGCTTATAGCCTTTTGTATCCATCCATTGTGACACATGTGTGCATACCGATTGCCAGTATTTGCCACTTTATGTGCCGCCCATCTTGGAACGCCGAGTTTAACCAAATTCTTCTCTTTGTTTTGTGGTGTTTTCCAATGTTTCCAAATACACATGCGTATTCTATATCTAATGTTTCCATCAAGTTCTCTACAGAGAGTTTTCATACTACCTATCTTAAAGTAGTTAATCCATCCTCTGATAAGCTGATTAAGTCTCTCTACTTTATAGCTGTTGCTAACGCCCCAGCTACGACAAGTGAGTTCCCTCATCCTCTTCTTATACTTCATTACTGATTTTGCATGTGGTTTCGCCTTGAATTGCTGTGCACTTGTATCGTAGTAGAATCCAAACCCAAGGTATTTAATTCCTCTTGGTCTATCTACTTTGCTCTTCGTCATATTGACTTTAAGTCCTAGTTTTTCCTCAATGAATCGTGAGATATTTCTCATAACTCTATTCGCAGACATTTCACTTCCGACCATAATGATACAGTCATCCGCATACCGTACAAAGTTAAGTCCTCTCTTTTCCATTTCCTTGTCTAGTTCGTTCAGCATAATATTTGCCAATAATGGCGAGAGATTTCCACCTTGAGGTGTTCCCACGATAGAATCCTCATACTCATCGTCAATCATGATTCCACTGACTAGGTATTTTCTGACAATAGAGATAACATCTCCATCTTTAATAGTTCTACCTATGATAGTCATAAGTTTGTCATGATTTACTGTGTCAAAGAACTTTTCCAAGTCAATGTCTACAATCCAATCATTTCCGTCATTCATCATATCGAGTGCTGTAAGGATTGCTTGCTGTGCACATCTGTTCGGTCTGAATCCATAGCTATGGTCATGGAATTGTTCCTCATAGATTGGTGTTAAAACCTGTGCAATAGCTTGTTGTATGAATCTGTCTGTTACTGTCGGTACTCCCAGGTTTCTGACACCTCCATCAGGCTTTGGTATCTCCACTCTTCGTACTGGTTGAGGTTTATATTTTCTTATCCTCAACTGTTCCTTGATAATTTCGCCGTTCTTTGCAAGATATTCCTTGAGTTCTGTGTACTTCATTCCGTCTACTCCCTCGGCACCTTTGTTTCGTACGACTTGCAGATATGCTCTGTTGAGATTATCGTTAGATAGTATCTGCTCCATTAGACTACTTGTGTCCATGCGTTCTTTCCTTTCCGTCCCGCTTGATTTGACCATCTTTTACCCGATTGGTTACGGCAGATGTTATCTCTTCTGCAATACGAGACATACTCAAACTTATTGATTGTTCGCCCCTTTGCTCTATCTCCATTACAGAGACTTCTTCACTACTATGGGCTCGGCTGACTTCTCACAGTTCGTTGTTACTAGGCTAATGAAACCCCTGTGAGACCTCCACGCTTAAGGTGCACGCTCTTTCCTCTCATCTATCCGCCACATCTACTCGTACTTCCAGCAACTTTAGGACTTCATCTCTTTTGGCAGACTTATCCGTATTTCCGAGCCTTATATGTGATTTCTGTCCGTCGGACCAAGAGTTTGCTTACAGCTTCCTTCAGATTCCACCTCACGATGGACACCCTTGCTGTTCTGCTATACACTTCCTCGTTGCCTAGGCGTGTTCGGGACTTTCACCCATTAGAGCGCGCCCATGGCGCGCAAACCAAAA
>DXLO01000009.1 GCA_019414665.1 Bacteroides sp.
ACCCATAAGTATCATTCCAACAATTATCTATGCGACTTCATGTCGCACCCACGGTATCTCCAGATGATGCACCGCCACAGCCCGCTGCTGGGCGTTGACCCCAGTACCGAGCATGGATGTCGAGCCGAAGAGAACGCGCACCCTGCCGCTGTTCATGTCTTCAAAGAGGCGTTTCCTTGCCCTCTCCGTGGTGGCACACTGGATAAACTGGATTTCATCAGCCGGGATGCCGAGGCGCACCAGCTTCTCCTTGATGTCGGTATAGATGTTCCACTCGTTCGGCTTGTAAGTGGAAAGGTCGCTGAAGACAAACTGCGTACCCTTATTGGCCGCCGAGCGTACATAATAGTCATAGATGGTTCGGGCGCAGATGGAAGCCTTGTTACCTGCATCATCGCTGAATTTCTCACCCAAAAGGCGCATGTCGAGAGCCATCTTGCGTGCCACATTGGTTGCAATGAGCATCTTTGCCTTGTCGAGGTTGTCCGGCTCGATCGTGTCAAGCCCGAGGTCTTCCCAGTTCCCACTACCGGCAAAGGAAACGAGGCGTCCGATCATTTCTTCCTGCTCGATTGTCGGCGCATGAGAGAGGAAGCGGACATTTTTCTCCGGCACATCAAGATGTATCATGTCGGCTGTACGGTAGTCGGTGATTTCACGCAGGAACATCGCCAGTTCCGGCACTTTGATATAAGTGCGGAAACGCTCCTTGCGCTTGATTGCCCCTGTCACGTTCAGCTCATAGTCGGCTGTCTTTTTGGTAAATATGGCCGCCCAGGCATCGAAACAGCTAATCTGCTGACGCTTGAGTTCACGTGGGCGCAAATACTTGAACATCACATAAAGTTCTGTCAGCGCATTTACCACCACCGTACCGGACAAAAAAGTCGCCCCAAGGTCACGGCCTGTTCGGTGCTGGATGTCACGAATGGCAAACAGCAGGTTCATCGCCCTTTGCGAGCCTTTTGTATTGCCGATACCTGCGACACGTGTATGTCGGGTCTGAAACATTAGGTTCTTGAACATGTGGCATTCATCGACAAAGATGTGGTCTATACCCATTGAATGAAAGTCCACGGTATCATCCTTGCGGCCGTCCAGTTTTGTACGGAGTTCTGACAGCTTCGCTTTCAGGTTCTCCTGTCTCACTTCCAGCCCTTTCTGCATCTTGCGGCTACGGTAGCGCATGGTGGACTGTTCCAACACTTCAAGGCTTCGCTCCACATCGTAAAGTTCTTCTGTGAATATCTCTATCATGGTTTCCTCGGACTGCGGTATCTTGGAGAATTGCTCGTGCGTCAGGATGATGCAATCCCAGTTGTTGTTCTTGATTTTGGAAAATACCTCTCTGCGGTTGGCCGGTGTGAAATCTTCCTTGCCCGGGTACAGGACTTTTGCGTTCGGGTATGCCTTGCGGAACGTGTCGGCAATTTCGTGTACATTCGCTTTCAGGCCGATAATCAGAGGCTTCTGTACCAATCCCAGACGCTTCATTTCATAGGCCGAGACGCACATAATCATGGTTTTGCCTGTGCCTACTTCGTGCCAGCAGATACCGCCGCCGTTCTGCTTAATCATCCAGATTGCGTCTTTCTGCGACGGGTAGAGTTCGTTGTACGGGAACTGCTCAAAGGAAAGCTGCGGAAAGGTCTGTGCCGAACCGTCATAGGCCGGACGGACATAGCAGTTGAAACGCTCGTTGTATGTGCGTACCAGTTCATCCCTGACTTCAAGAGGACGGGCATCGAGCCACTGGTTGAAATTGCTGCGGATTTCCTGTATCTTGGTGGCCGCTTCCTGAATGGCTTCCTCGTCGGGCACACGTACCTTGTCGCCGTTGCGATACACTTCTTTGGTTATCTCCGGCACTGTGTCATGCAAGGCATGGACAAACAGGTCTTCACCGTTGAAATTGCGCACGGAATAGGTGTTGTATGCTGCCGGGGAATAACCTTTCAGACGCACTACATATGTATCGTTGACATCAAAGTACATCACTTCGGCTTCCACCCCGAAAAGTTCTGCCGCAAAGTCGGCGTAAAGCTGCGAGTCAATCCAACGCTCGCCCATATTGATATCCAACTCTTCATAAGGTATCGGTTCGGGCGTTGCGTTCTCCAGTGCCTTGACGGATATTTCCGTCCATTGCTGCTGCCTTTCCGAAAGGTCGGGAATGCAGGAAACAAATTCCGTGCATTTAGCTATCACGTTGCCTGCAATGAACTTGCCTTTGTGTTCCCATTCATCCGTAACAGGATTGTAGAATATCTCGCCCTGCAACGCTGTGATTACATCTTCATCAGACAGACCGGTAGAGCGCATGATATAGTCCATTTCAACCTTGCCGTAGAAATTGAGGCTGCTTGCCAGCGCTTCCGACGGCTGTAGAATACGGTCGGTCGCAATCTTAGCGAAAGCCACTGGCTCACGCATGATGTCGGCCTTGACTATATCGCCGCCAAGCTGCATTTCGATAGTGAACACCTCGACACCGAGGCTGTCCAGCATGATAAACTCCTTGTTGTCGTTCTCATGGAAAAATCCCCATTTGGCTACAAAGGCATCATACAGCGTGTTCAGCCGCTCACGTATGGCCGTCTGTTCGGTCTGCAGATCCCTTTCCCTGACAGAAAGCATGAAATACGCTTCACGGACAGGGAAATAGTCGGCTGCACGCTCCATATTGACCTTTCCCTCGTCCACCGGAACGAAATCCACGGCCACATCGGCATAGTGGCTTGATTTGCGGAACACGACCGTACCAATCTGCCCCTCGAACATTACCAATGTACCGCTTTTCATCCATTCCTCGAGTTTTTCCGTGTATGCTCTCCGTCCTCTGTTTACGGAGAGTGCGGTCGTCTCCTGCATCCCGAACAGCGACATCTGCACGGACGCTTCGCCCTGCTGTCCGAAAAAGTTTTTGCGGAAATACCGGTCAAAGTCGTATTTCAGAAGTGCGGAAAGGTATTGTGCCATGGCCGCATCAGAGCCGAGCCACTGGTGTTTGCGTACATATTTGCCGTGCTGGTTCATCACAATACGGCTGTCGGTCGCCAGTACGGTCTTCGGCATGGAAAACAGCTTGTTGGCGTTTTCGGTCATCGTTCCGTTCATGTCGTACATTTCTTTGCCCACCTGCAAAAACATCTGTTCACGTGCGGAGAGTGCCGCCTTATTGGTATGCTTCTGGAATATGAGCAGGTCGCTGCCCACCTCGATACCGCTTGTCTGCATGAAAAGAGCGTCAGGCAAACGTACTGCGCTGATAAGGTCGGCATGGTTCACCAGATACTCACGTACAAACTTATTTCCTGCCGTGTCGGCCACACCTCTTGAAGTGACAAAGGCAAGCAGACCGCCCTCGGAAAGCAGTTCCATAGCCTTGACAAAAAAATAGTTGTGAATGGTCTTTGTGGCCTGTTCGTAGATACCGCCCTTTTTCCACAGGTCGGCATCGAAGACACGGAAGTTGCCGAAAGGAATGTTTGAGGCAATGACATCGAATTTCCGATGCTCCAGCTCCTGTGTGCCTATCGTTTCAAAGCCTGCCGTTACGGTGGTTGCGTCCTCATGCAGCAGCGAAAGTACAAGTCCTGTAATGGTGTCTTTCTCAAAAGCATAGCTGCGTGTGCCGGGCATGGCTACAGGCAGGAAACCGCCGATGCCTGCGCTCGGTTCAAGAAAACTTTGCATCTGCAAGCCGTTGGCAGAAAATGTCTTGTGTATCTGTGCCGCCACTGCGTCAATCAGGAATTGCGGCGTATAGAACGCTGTCAATACAGATGACTTGATGCTTTCAACAAGTGAACGGCAAGCTGCCTCGTCACCCCCTGCAAGTGTCCTTAACGCATCCAGCAGACGGTTCAAAAGCCCGGCAACCCCTTTGTCAAGCGGCTTGTCCGTACCCAAGTCCAGTACATCCTTGATACCGCCGAAACCTGAATACTGCGCCAATACCTGTTTTTCCTCTTGCGTGGCTGTCCTGCCCTGTGTGCGGATAGCTACTGCTGTCTCTATGGCCTTGATGTTGGCCGATAATGATGTCAATTTGTTGTAACCCATGATTTAACCTATTTTTTTTATTTCCCTTTTTTCGGCCCGTTTGCGGCCGCAGGGATTATTTTTCTGCCTTGAAAGGTGGCGGTGGACATCCGCCATGGCCGGTAAGGAAAAATACGCTCGACAGCCGGAGAGGAAGATTTTTCCGAGACCCCACGGGCAGAATGCCGGCATTGGCAGGAATGGAAACCGGCGGTTACCTTTGCTGAAAAATCCAATCCCCCGAGGTCGCACGGCGGAGAACGGAAGAGCAGCTACAAGAGGGATGGATAGAAAAGGATTGAAAACAGGCGGATGGAAAGATAGAAAAGGAAGATCTGAGGTAAAAAGGGACGGTGCATGGCAATGCCGTCGATAAAAAGGGACTTTGCCGTCGGCAGACCGAAGCCGGAACAGACCCTGCCGGGCCCCGGTAAGGTCTGTCCGTGGATTATCAGTCAATATCGTAACCAATCACAAACTCGTCATTGATTAGCAGATAGTAATAGCCGTTGCCGCAATTCCGGTACTCCTTGCTGAATCCGGCAGCCATGTCGCCATTGTCCCGCGGCTCGCACCAAAGCGTACCGTCATAACCGCAAAAGTCGAAACGAAGCGTCGAGAATTTCTCCTTATTCTTCATGGCCTGGCGGAACCTCTGCATGTCCCAGCTTCCGCAATACTTCTCAATCGTGGAGAGTCGGATGCACTTTCCATCAATAGCCGTTCCCGTGGTGATACGGTTTTCGTACAGGGACTTCTCAAGGTCTGCTGCTGCAATCTTGCGGAGCCAGTCGTTGGTATGCGTGGCAAGGCGTGCGAGTTTCTGGTATTTGAGAATCATTTTCCTGTCCATATCCTTTTCGTCCACCTTTTCCTGTGACGGGTAATAGATTTTTTCGATGCTGTTCCAGTCTGAAAAGATGTAGCCATGTTTGCGTTTCCCTTTCGCAATAATACCGATGACGTTCTCCCCGCCACGGTTGATAAACAATTTCCTGCGTTCCCCGTAAATCCTGACATACAAGACCGGCGGGTTCTGTTCATTACGGAGATAGGCTTCTGCCGGATGCATTGTTGCTGTTGTTGTGTCCATACCTGTATTTTTTTAGTTGTTAATTTCCCTTGGTTCGAGCCGCTTCGGACTCTCATGCCGGGATTGGAGTTTTCAAGCAATGAAGACTGGGAAAGCGGACGACAAAAGCAGGTAAAGCGGCTGCGGATTTTACGGAATACCCCAATCTCCGATTTGCGGAAGGCTGCCGTCAAATCCGTACCCGGTTAGCATAGCGGTACCTGCCGGTTCGGACCGACCAGTAAATTCGCGAAGAAAATCAATGCCGGTGAGGAGTACCGTATGTGAGGCGTAACAGGAAATGAATCGGAACATGTGACGGTACAAAAGGAAGCCGCCCTGCGGGTAAAAAGGGAAAATCCGGCAACGGAGGAATATAAAAGTGATACGGGGCTTCAAAAAACAGACGGATATGCTGTCTGCATATCCGCCCTGACTGTGTTTCAAAGTTCGGGAAGTGTGCCTGTCCTGACTTTCTTCCCGTCGCAATAGAGTTCGATTGTACCAGGTATGAACCCCATTTCGCCGAAAGCTATGTTTCTGACATAGTCCCGGTACTCCTTTCCCGAGAAATTCTTACCGCTAAGGTTGTTGAAAAACATGCGGATGCTGAATCCGTCTTCACTTGACAGTATTGTCCTTCCGTCCTGTCTGATTTCTTCTTTCATTTCTTTTAGCTTTAATAGTTTGAAAATCCGTTTTTCTTATTTCCCTGTTTTGGGTTGCAGGGCCGTATTCACTACTTTTTGAGGCATGAAAGGACAAAGCAGGCCGCATAATAAACCAAGTGCGGACAGGAAACCGGCCGAAAGGTTCTGTTTCCGCCATCCGAATACAATGTCGCTTGGCGATTATGCGCTTTGTCCTACATTCGCCGATCAATAAAGTGTGAAGTACACAAGCCCCTGCGGTAGAACAAGTGCAACAGCGAGAAAGTAGGCAAAAAAACAGTGCAAAATATTGTCCTTCAATAAATTGATATAATCTGGTAAATTTATTATATTTGCACTGCGTAAAAATACGCACTCCACTGCGTAAAATGTAAGACTATGTATAAAAGAGCTGAATATCAGACAATTAAAAACAGAGTTGAAGAACCGAGAAAGTTCATTCAGGTCGTGATGGGTGCCCGTCAAATCGGGAAATCGACGGTAGTAAAACAGGTATTGAAGGATATATCCATTCCGTACCAGCTGTTTTCAGCAGACAACGTACCGGCTACGAACAGTGCATGGATAACCAACTGCTGGGAGGCAGTGCGCAGCCTTAAAGAAAACAACGGATGGGAAGAGGCCGTCCTGGTGATAGACGAAATACAGAAGATATCCAACTGGAGCGAGGCCGTAAAAAAGGAATGGGACGATGACACATTTCATGACCGCAACATCAAGGTGCTGCTTTTAGGCAGCAGCCGCGTGCTGTTGGAAAAGGGTCTGTCGGAATCTCTTGCCGGAAGATTCGAAGAGATACGCATGAGCCACTGGAGCTATACGGAAATGAGGGACAGTTTCGGTTTCTCAATCGATCAATATCTCTATTACGGAGGCTATCCCGGCGCGGCTTCACTTATCGGTGACGAAGACCGTTTCCAGCAATACATACAGTCCGCCATTATCGAGGCGACCATCAACAAAGACATCCTGATGGACACTCCCATCAGCAAGCCGGCGCTGCTGCGGCAGACTTTTGAACTGGGTGCGGCCTACTCAGGCAACCTGCTGTCGCTGAACAAGATGCTCGGCTCCCTTCAGGACGCCGGCAACACGGCCACACTGGCCGGTTACATCAACCTGCTGGAAGAGAGCGGACTGCTATGCGGATTACAGAAGTACAGCATTGATACGGCCAGAAGAAAAGCCAGCATTCCGAAGTTCCAGGTGTTCAACAATGCACTGAAAACGGTGTACAACCCTATATCATTCGAACAAGCCCTGCTTGACCGCCGGGCATGGGGACATATATTTGAATCCGGTATCGGAGCCTACCTTGTAAGTCAGGGTTTCGTCCACCGGTTTGAGGTATTCTACTGGAGAGAGCGAAATGATGAAGTGGACTTTGTCATTCACAAGAAAGGCATAACGATAGCCATCGAGGTAAAGAGCAATGCCGAAAAAAGGACGGACGGTCTGGATAAATTCAGGGAACTGTTCGCACCACAGGCATCGTTCATTGTCGGCGACGGCGGCATCAGCGTAGAAAAATTCCTCTCGATGGATATCAGGAAACTATTCCAAAGCCCCCGATAAAACAGGTATGCTTGCGAAATCCGTATTCACGCTTCTATGTGCGCTGGTGTGCATCCTGTTTTACGTCATAGGATTCTGGCGGAGGAAAGCCGGCGAGGCGGCGTTTGCCGCCGCACGGGCCGCCACGGACGAGAAAGAGCGTGAGCGGTATTGCCGGCTGTCCGTGCTGGCCGGAAACAGGAATGCGGGCCGCATGTTCTGCTTTTCGCATCCGGACATCTACGAGAGCCGCCAACCGCTGAAACCGTACAGCTTCCGGGGGATGAAAGTGACCTTCTACGGCTACTATTACCCGACGCGCCATGAGAAACTGCTAAGCAGCAGGCAACGGATGTTCTGCCATGCGTTGTTCAGATTCAAGGACGGTGAAATCCACGGAGTGAGATTCTTCAAATCCTGCATGGAAGCCCTGCATCTGGAAGAGGGGAACCTGCATGTCATGTTCATGCCGTGCAGCAGCCGTGAGAAATACATCCGCCGCTTCAGACGGCTGGACGAGTACATATCCACGCATTGCCCGCAGATGACCTCGGGGCTGAACGATGTGGTGATAACCGGAACACGCGAAAGCCTGCACAAGATGAAAGGCGGCAAAAAACGTATTCTCAAACGGAACTATAGCATCACCGGCGATGTAGAAGGGAAAGACATCGTCATCGTGGACGACGTGATGACCACCGGGCAGAGCGTATCCGAGTATAAGAAAGAAATAGAACGGCACGGCGGACGGGTAACAGCCGCCATCTTCTATGGGAAGACGGTGGAAGTTCCACCACTTTTTTTACTGAGAATGCACGTCTGGTATATTCAGGTAAAATGCCTGCTGAAAACGAGGAAAAGATGAAACAGCGGCATAAGCATGAAGCCTTAAAATGCCATTACAGGTCTCTCAAAGCCCTTACACATTCATCCTTAATATTTTTGATGTGACGGAAAAGAATCCGCGGGTCGATACTTTTTCCGTTAAGCTTGCACGTAACGTGTAGATGTTCGCCCGTACTGCGCCCCGTAGAACCAGTTATTCCGACTGGTTCTGCGGGGCTTACTTGTTTTCCTTTACTCACCAGAATCCGTGAAAGATGGCAATAACTGACCAGATAATTTCCATGACGCAGAACAACATATTTTCCAGAAGCATTATCCTGCCCGACTTTAACTACTATTCCTGGCATCATAGCCAGAACCTTCTCATTTCTGGCATGGAGATCAAGCCCTCCATGGAATCTTTTCTTTCCAGTGAAGGGATCAGTACGATAACCGTAAGGTGATGTCACCTTCAATGCCTTCAACGGAAGGCTTACACTCAAATATCTTTCAGTCCAAAACATTCTTGCCTCGTCCGCTTTTCCCGACATTTCAAAATTATCATGATCAACATTCCCTAACGATTCGACAGCATCAGTATTGTCCGTTGTCATCAATATATCTGATTTATAGGAATCATCCATCATCACAAGTGGACATGCTTGTGCATAAACAGACTCAGTAAAAATCGAAATTCCAATCAGACCAATCAATATAAATTTTCTCATGAAGCAAAGATAATGGAGATAAAATAACAGCTCCAATTTCAGCAAAACTATCTGATTAAAATATGATTATTTTAATATTAGAATATGATTACAAGGATAAAATCATACTTAAATCATAAAAAAGATATAATATAATCCTTTATATATCTGATAGTTTACCGCAATTATAGAATCATAATATATTTGCAGAGTATAATTATAATATGATAATAAAATATGAAAAAGAACTATTTCGAACTTACTGAATTACCTTATCAGGTGCTGTCAAAATTCGGGCTTAGCAGAGAAATGATAGAAGACCTTCCCATGCGTATATTGAAAGAAATATGCAACGGCAGACATTCACCGGTACTACCTGTACGTGTGACCGATGAAAACGGGCTGACTGCAGAAAGTCGTACCCGCTTTGTGTGTATCCGAAAGGATGACGGAACGACAGACGTAGTATTCTATCCGGTACTGAAATCATCGCCACTGGAACAATACCAACCGGAACAGCAAAAAGAATTATTGGACGGAAAAGCCATCATTGCAGATGTAATACAGGCTGACGGCAGACACGGAAAGGCTTTCGTGCAGATTGATCCGGGTACAAACCAGGTAATGTCAGTACCCACACCCATCATCGGGCGCAACCTTCAGGTTCTTGCAGAAGAACTGCGTCTGGGAGCGGTGGAAATCAAGAGTATGCAACACGGAGATCCGCTTACTCTGCTGGTGGATGATGATACGGTTACAGTAGGCATCGACCTGACAACTCCGACCGGCATCCGATTCTGTTCCGGTGACGGACAAAAATGGAAAGAGCGTGACAAACGTGAATGGGACAAATACAACTTCGGTTGCTACGGATGCTGGATAATGGACGAAGACGGAAACCTGGACTATGTACCGGAAGAGGAGTACACAGAAGAACTGTGGAATGAACAGAAAAAAAGCGGAGAAAGAAACCGTGCGGCAGCCCTTCACAAATAAGTCAACACCATTAAATATTTGAATAGCGATGTCAGAACAGAAATATTATCCGGAAGATATTCTGGTAGAAAAAATGGAAAGCGGTGAATTTGGGTGGCTGGATTACGTCAACCATTATTCAGCTGAATGGCAGGAAGAATACAGCAGTTATTGCGAAGAGAACGGCCTTTCCATCGGAAATGAATCGGCAGCTGAGTTTGTCCGTCATAAAGATGCTGAACTTGAAGCTGCGATGGAAAACGGAGAAGCATAGAAAAACAACTAACAAAAGACTACACAACGGACTATGGCGATACGAACAAATACCAATCCACGGGAAATGGATCTGCAGCCCGAAATGCAAAAGATACTGATGCGTAACGGGATGCAGGCACATGTGGTGTCTGACGGTTCGGGTTACAGGCTGGTCGTTCAGGGACATGACTCACCTCTGCTGACCTACGCCATCACCGAACGCCAAATGCTGGCACTCACGGACTGGGGAACAAACACAGCAAACAAGAAAGCCTACAATGTATTTACCAGCATCGTAGGCAATGACTTTTATCTGCCCAAAAATTTTGTCCATGCCCGAAATGCCAACGGGCGCGTGGCCATGGGACTGCATGGCTACAGGATAGGCATTGGAGAATACGGACGGACTGCATGGCCGCATATGCCGCCTCCGTTTCTGGGTTGGACTCCACGCAACCAGTGGGGCTTTCATCTGCGCAGAGTGGGCGGCGACCTGTTCTATCCGGGCGGACCGGCTGTGCCGGAACGATTGGACGGACGAATGAAACCCGGAGAACTGCAATCAGGCGGTTACGGCTTCTACTACAAGGGAAACAGGCAGGCTCAACCCCAGCAAGAACGGGACGTGCTGCAAGACCTTCAGGCTGTAATCACTCCGATGACAAGCCGGCCGAGAAGTACGGAGCCGGCAATACCATACCGGGAACTGATAACGTCACCGGTATATTTTTCCAACGAGAAATGGCAGGAATGCCTGTCATCGCATGGAATAATCATTGACCAGAATGCCCAAACGATGACTATTCAGTCGGAACGGGAGACGGTGGACATGGTTTATGACCTTTCGGGCGAAGAGACAGCCATACTGACTTCCAATTCGATAGAAGAGCATCCGACAGAAAAACGCATCAGCCTGATAAACGACATCATCAGTCCGGACTTTGCCGACAAGGTAAGCATGGAAACGCTGAACAGCAACAGCCGTATCGCAATAGGCCTGCATCCTGAAATACGTCATGAAATAGAACAAGAGAACCGATTGCAGGAGAACACTTTCCTGCAGGAACAGCAAATACAGGAGCAGCGGATAGCAACAGGCATACAGGCAACAGCTACAGTGGACGGACGTGACCTGACACCGCTCAACGAAAAGATGGGCTGGTACAGGGAGGAAAGGAACGGACGTGAGGTAGAGGTAGGCGAAATAGCCGTACACCCTGCTGAAACCGAGGGAAAGTTCCGAATGAGTGCCGTCATTAACGGACAGGTCGTGAGCCATGAGATAAGCCAGAAGCAATATGACAAGTTTCTTGCTGTTGATGACTATCACAGAATGAAATTGTTCTCGAAAGTATTTGACGAAGTGGACATGAAAATGCGTCCGGAAGCCCGACAGGGACTTGGAGTGAAGATACTTGCCGCGTTGTCGGCAGGCACGGTGGTAGCTTCGGAAGTGGCACATAACCTGCGGTGCCATCATGCACCTGAAGTGTACACCGAGCATTACTGCGGCCCGAGGCCCTATTACAAACCGGGAGTTGACACTCCAAGGGATGTGGCAATACGCTACTTCGAAGCAGAAATGAACCGGGAAATTACAGACATGAGACTAGGAAGGTAAATATGAGAGACGGAGACCTTACATACGACGACTATCTGCGCAGACTGAACATTCAGGACGTGCTTATTGATGCGGGTTACCGCCTGAACAGGCGGGACGGCCTTCGCTACCCTTCGTATGTCCGCACGGACAGCGACGGACGGCGTATCCGTGGCGACAAGTTCATAGTGACGGCCAACGGACAATGCTGTTTCCAGCCACCGCAGCAGAAACTCTACAATATAATATCGTTCATCAAGGAGCATCCGCAGCTTTTTGCGGAATACAGAACCGGTGTCTCGCCTGACAGACTGGTAAATATGGTGTGCTGCCGTCTGCTCAACCACCCCATAGAGGAACGCAGTGCCCGTATCCTGCAGCCCAAACGTGATATCAGACCTTTTGACATTGAACAATACGAACTGCATAAATTCAACCCGCAGGACAGGGAGACACAGAAAAGATTCTATCCTTATTTCAAAAGCAGAGGTATAGATCTGTACACCCAATATGCTTTTCACAGGAATTTCTGTCTGGCAACCAGACATCTGGAAGACGGGAGAGCTTATACCAACTTGTCGTTTCCGCTTATCCTGCCAAAAGAGCCGGAGAAGACTGTAGGATTTGAAGAAAGGGGCCGTCCGCGACCAGACGGAAGCGGAAGCTACAAAGGAAAGGCAGAAGGGAGCAATTCGAATGAAGGAGTCTGGGCCGCCAGTCCTGCACAGACCAAACCGGCTGATGCAAACGACATCTACTGGTTTGAAAGCGCATACGACGCAATGGCCTATTATCAGCTAAACCAGAAAACAAACAGGGAATTGAGAAAGGCCGTGTTTGTATCTACCGGAGGTTCACCGAGCCGCCAGCAGTTCAGAGGAATGTTTGAAGCAACGCCACAAGCTTCGCACCATCTTTGCTTTGACCGTGACCGTGCGGGAAAAATCTACGCAATAACCTTTGCCCTAACCCATGCCGGGATGGAATTTACCAGCTTTACCCCAGAAGCGGATTTGCTTGTAATTCAGGAAAACGGCAAAGGAAATCCACGTCATGAAATAAAGCTGGAACCCTTTGACTTCGACAAGATAATCAAAGCATTTGTGAAACAGGAAGAAGAGCCGGCTATTACAAACGAGGCGGAAAGAAGGTCTGATTCCTTGAACCCTCGCTCCACAGCCCGTATCATCTATGAGCCGGCAGCTGACGGCTATAAGGATTGGAACGACCAGCTGCTAGATCTGGGGAGGCCAATAGAGGAAAAGCAGGGCGAACTTCAGGAGATAAGCGGTAAAGCCACTCTGAACCGTGCTCTGGCTGCATTGCCGGAAGTCAATCCTGAACATATCCGTACCGGGACGTATGACGAAGCGGATTATAAGGCGGTACGACAGAGAATTGAGCGTGCGGACAAGATAATATTCTCCTTTGAAACCCAAGATCAGGGTATGCCTGAAAAAGGTTTCCAGGAGATGTACAAAATAAGGGAAGAACTATCCCGTCTGGAAAACGAGATATCCGATTCCTTATCTGAGATAAAAGAAAACAACCAACCACGGTTTCATCGATAAACAGAGCCAGCCTATGCAAATGACACATTACGATATCATCAACTTCCGGCCGCATCCGGTGCAGTTTGTCATCAATGAACTGCCGCTGATGTCGGTCTGTGTTGCTGGACTGATATACGGAGGCATGGAAAACATGCCTCTCGTAAGCATGGCGACCACAATATCTGCACTTGCACTTCTTGTACTGCTTTACCGGTACATCTATCTGCGCAGAATACGTTATGACATAACAGCCGAACAGCTAGTATGCGAGCGCGGTATTCTGCTAAGAAAGGTGGATTATATGGAACTGTACCGCATCGTGGACTTCCAGGAGAAACAGAGTATCCTGCAACAGATATGCGGACTGAAAACGGTAAGCATCCTCTCGATGGACCGGAACACGCCACGGCTTGACCTGCTGGGAATGAAACGCAGTGACAGAATCGTGACTCTGATACGCGAACGCGTGGAATACAATAAACGAAAAAAGGGAATATATGAGATTACCAATCATTAGCATACTGATGGCACTTGCCATTATAGTTCCACAGGCGCTCCATGCACAGGTAGCTGCTTCGAATCCTCTGGAATGGATGGCACTGGCCGAGGGCAATGACCTGATAAACGGACAGATAGAAAAGCAGATTAAGGGGCAGACACAGACGGCACTGCTACAGAATACGATAGCGGCAGAGTTCAACCGCATCCATCAGTGGGAGAAACAGTACAACAGCTATCTGAAGACCATAAACGGCTATGCATCATCGCTGAAAGCCTGTACCCATCTGTACAACGACGGCGTGCGGATATTTCTTACTTTGGGAAAACTTGGCAAGGCCGTTCGTGACAATCCGCAGGGTATAGTAGCCGGAATGAGCATGAACAACTTGTATATAGAGACGGCAACTGAACTGGTGTCTGTGTTTACGCTGCTGAACGATGCTGTGGCCAAGGGGGGAACAGAGAACATGCAGACCGGAGCAGAGCGCAGCAAGACACTGTGGGCACTGAACGACAAGCTGTCGGCTTTCAGCCGTAAGCTGCATCTGCTCTATCTGAGTGTACGCTATTATACACTGAATGACGTGTGGAACAGCGTGACGGCAGGAATGATAGAACGGAATAACGGAGAAGTGGCCCGGACAGCCATGTCGCGCTGGAGAAGGGCTGCTGCCATGACACGATAAAACAAGGCAAGATGGACAGGATAATATTAATAATGGCACTTCTGCTGTGTACTGGACTGTCAAAAGTCCGGGCGCAGAATGACCCGGTACTTGCCGGTATGATACTGCTGTACACAGAGAAAGCGGAAAAGGAACTGAAGAACCAGGAGAAGGTTATGCTGATGCAGACAACCGGACATATCTGGACCAAGGAAGAAGTGGAAGCCACGACCAACCTGCAGCGTGAGTTCAACAACTATCTGGACTCGTTCCGCTCGATAGTCAGCTATGCGGCACAGACATACGGATTCTACCACGAGGTATCCAAACTGACGGACAATATGAGTGATTTCAGCCGGCAACTGGCACGGAACTCTCCGAACGCCGTAGCCGTGGCCCTATCAGCCAGACGGAATGCCATATACAGGGAACTTATACTGAACAGTGTGGAAATTGTAAATGACATACGGTCTGTCTGTATTTCCGACAACAAGATGACCGAAAAGGAACGGATGGAAATCGTATTCGGCATCCGTCCCAAACTCAAGATGATGAACCAGAAGCTGCAACGGCTCACGAAAGCCGTGAAGTACACAACGCTTGGTGACATCTGGCTGGAGATAGACGAAGGCGCACGGCCGGTAGCAGACAAGCGGGACATTGTGGAAGCGGCAAAAAGACGGTGGAAACAGGCTGGAAAGAATGTAAGACCTTAATATACGAAAAGATATGGGATTTTGGAGCACTTTATTAAAATACGGCGGTAAGGCAGCCAAAGGTGTAGGAACAGCTGCTGCCGAGACTGGGAAAACAGCCGGAAGCGCAATATTGCACCCTACAAGAACACTGCGCACAGCCGGCCATGCAATCAAAACAGCTACGGTAACAGGCGCTGTAGGCTATGTAGGCTGGGAAAAGCTGACATCGGACAAAAGTGTAGCAAGAATCGTAAGCGAAGCTGTAGTAGGCAAAAATGCTACGGATACCCTTGCTGGAACGACCGAGGAGATGAAAGCCCTGAAAGAGAAAGCCGGAGCAGCAATGGATACTGTAACAGAAGCTGTATCCGGGCTTGACGGAAAACTGGACGGAGTATCAAACTTCCTGAAAGAAACGACAAGCGGAGGACTTGGAACAATGATAGGAAACTTTTTCGGCAATCTGGGACGCGGAAACGTATCAGGCCTGAGTATCGCAGGGCTGGTAGCGGCCGCATTCCTTGTATTCGGCCGTTTCGGATGGCTCCCGGTGCACTGCTGGGAATGATGCTTATCGGTAACAATTCTGGTATTACCCGTATGTCCTCACAGGAAAGTGCCGTAAGGGTGCAACCGCAAGTCGCACCGGAAGAAGAGCAAGTGCGACCGGGGGGCATGAGAAGATAGGAATAAAAAACAATACAAGATATGAAATATACAGAAGAAATGATCCTGCACTCGAAAAGCGGCTACTGTATGCCGTTTGAGGAAGCACAGGGAAAAGATGTGGAAATGTCGCTTGGATATGGCGAACAGGTACATCCGACAACTGGAGAAAAGTTCTTTCATCATGGCATTGACTTCAGCGTGCGCTGCCGGATGCTGTCAGCCCTTGCGGACGGTATTGTTTCGGGTGTGTCCAACAATCCGGTGCACGGTATCTGTCAGACCATCCGATATGGCGGCTACGAAGTGACATACGGACATCTGTCGAATGTGTTCGCCCAGTTCGGGCAGCGTGTAAAAGCCGGACAGACAGTGGCACTTAGCGGCGACCTGCTGCATCTGGAAACCCGTTTTAAGGGAGAAGAACTGAATCCGCTAGAATTTCTGACCATGCTGTACGGAAACATCCGGGCAGCCAGACAGGCAACCGGCAGCGCGGCAGACTTTGACGAGGAAGGAATGACCGTAGCAACCGACTATGAGAATGACAGAGAGGAAATAGAAAAACTGATGCTCCGCTTCCTTCCCCTTTATATGGAAGACCTGAGATCAGGTGCATATACACTACCGGAGCATACGGAACAGAGCCTGCGTCATCTGTTCACCATGGGAGCCGTAAAGGAGTATTTCTATGAGAGAATGCCCAGCCTGGCCAATCCTCTGGGACTCGGACACAGAGCCCTTCCACTGGCCGGCAAGGTACAGAACCTGCTTATCGGGGATTTCCTGAACTATCTGGCACTCAGACACGAAATATTTCTGAGTACGACTGATGAGGGCTTAAAAAAAAACTCCGTAACGAAGCAGTAGCCAGCGGAGGAGTAATCGATCCGCTGGCGGGTCTGGATATAGATATCCAGAGTTTCGACATCCCGAGAATAGTTTCTGTATATCCTGACAGGTTCGGCATACGCTGGTGGACAAAGGCATGGTTCAACAACCATGATGAAGGAGAAGCTTCGGTGGAAATAGAACGTGAACAGGCAGTTCGTTTCCTGCAGAACAACATAGAGAAGGACAAATGGCTGGAAGAATATTTTCCAAGACAGATGGAAGTATATCACCATGCCATCGAGCAGACCAAGGAGCAACTGCTCAAACAGATAAACATGGTATAGCGAAACAATGACAAGATATGGACGGAATCAATAGCAGACGGTTTGCGGAAATGGAGGCTCTCACGGGCAGTTATTTCCGCTGTTACCTGGTACCGGTAATGAATGAAACACAGGCTTTTCTCAACCGTAAGCAGGTGGAGGAAATGAAAGAATACTCTACCTCTGCCAGCGGTATTCTCAGTATGATGGCGACTGCGGGACAACCTTTAGGAGACCCGTACCAGACACTCAAACTGACGGGCGAATGGAACTCAAAGACTACGGAAGAGTATATAGGAATGTGTAAGGAACGCATTCTGGACTCGGATGATATCCAGCGTGACCTGGCCTGTATGGCCGGGCAGTGGCGCGAAACCGTAGTGGCTGAAATAGGACGTGAGCGTTATGATGCCCTTTCGGAAAAACTGGGATGCGACCTGGCATATGCCTATCTGGATTACCGGTTGGACCGGCTGATGGTGGACAAACTGGTGAATGACCGGATACCCAAGTCATCGGCCGAGTACATTATCCGAAAGGCCGGACAATCGAGTCTGCTGGGACTGGCACAGACATTGGGACGTTCGCCACTGGCAGAAGAGATTGAATCACGCAGCGAGGCAGCCTATCATCCCAGTACGCTGGAAAAAGGTGCCGGAAATGTACTGGGCGCTTCAGCAGATGCCATTATGCTGGGAGGTGCCGGATCGTGGGCTTCGCTTGCCAGATTCGTAGGTGTGGATGTGGCACTGACTGCTGCAGCTGACAGTCTTGTGCCAGAAACACCACGGGAACAATCCGTAGAGGAATGTATCAGCAAAGGTGTGTTCGGAAAGGAGAACAATGTATTTGATATGTTCCGCAAAGAAGCGACCATGATTCCAGCCAAGGACAATAAACTTATTGCCCAAGTCAACGGACAGCTGAAAAACAAAATACCTGTCATCAATTTCAGTTTTATGGATTGGAGCAAGAAAGAAAATGAAAAGCCGGCATGGATGAAGAACTACAGTATGCCGGGAAAAGAACGCAAAGAGCAGTACAAAGATGTTCCGCTGGTAGTAGCTCCCGGATATGAGGATGCCTATCTGAAAGAACAGGAAATGCTGAAGGACAACACGGAAAGCGAAGTAAGGGAACAGACAATGAAAAATACGGAAACACCGACAAGCGGATATAACGGACAAAATGTGAAAGACGACGAAGCTGCCGTAGGTACGCGGGAAGAAACGGAAGAACAAGCGGAACATACCAATACAAACGGCTGGGACGGGCTTTTGCGCTCATTCGGTCTTGACGGAATGGGAAAAGTGGCCGGTAACCTGGGTTATATCATAGCCATGCTGCCGGATATGCTGCTGGGGCTCTTTACGGGCAAGACGAAATCCCTCGGACTGAAGGACAACCTTTTGCCGATAGCCAGTATCGTAGCAGGACTGTTTGTCCGGAATCCGCTGCTGAAGATGCTGCTCATGGGACTTGGCGGTGCAAATCTGCTGAACAAGGCCGGCAAGGAAGCACTGTCAAACCAACAGAGCGAAGTTGACGGATATCCACGTAGAGAAAGCGGAAACGTACAATACAAACGCTATGCGGACGAACCATTGAATCCACGTATCGTAAATCCGGTATTGCAGGGCTGCACGCTGATTGCTACGATAGACCGTGTTCCCTGTACCATACAGATCAGTCCGACAGTAGCGGATGCCTACCGTAGCGGCGCGGTGCCCCTGAACACACTGGCCAATGCCATACTTGCCCAAAGCGACAGGCTGCGTCAGATGGCTGCGGAAAACTACGACAGCGGACAACAGGAAACTGCGGCCAGAAGCAGAGGTATCCAGTAAGAACTATAAAAAAAATAAACAACACAAACACATCCAAATATGAAAGAAAAGTCGCAAATAGAGAAAAATGCCGCACAAAAGCAAATAGAACTGCTTTCATCGGCATTGAGTGGCGCTTCGGAAGCCGACGGCCACTGGCTCAATGCTGCCGGCAAGCACTATCCGAGACTCTATCCGCAAGGAGTTTCGGCCAGTCCGTTCAACGCCTTGTTTATGGCTCTGCATTCGGACAGCAAAGGATGCAAGACAAATCTGTTTACCCTCTACACTGATGCCAAGGCACGAGGTACATCGGTAAGGGAACATGAGCAGGGTGTACCGTTTCTCTACTACAACTGGAACCGCTACGTGAACCGCAACAATCCGGAGGACATCATCACCCGACGGGATTATCTCCTGCTGGAGCCGGAAATGAAGGAACAGTACAAAGGCATTCACAACAGGGAGATTCGAACACTGTTCAACATCGATCAGACGACATTTCCTTATGTGGATGAAAGAGGCTATGACATAGCACTGAAAACAGACGGCGGGATTACAGAGAATGGATATTCGGAATCCGACGAACGCAAACTACACATCCGATTCAACGACTTCCTGCTGAAAATGCGGGACAATCTTGTTCCTGTACGTTCGGACGGAAGCGGTATGCCTCACTATGAGACAGACCGTGATGCGGTGTATATGCCCCGCCAGCGAGAGTTCAAGCATTACCATGACTATGTACAGGAAGCTTTGAGACAGATAGTGAGTGCCACCGGACATCAGCAGAGGCTTGCACGCGAAGGTATGGTGATGAAAAACGGTATGCCACCTTCGGAAGATGCATTGAAACAGGAAAGGTTGGTGGTAGAGATAGCATCTGGAATCAAGATGCTTGAACTTGGCCTGCCTGCACGCCTGACGGAAGAAAGCAGGAAGATGGTGGACTACTGGAACAGGGAACTCAAGGAGAATCCTATCTTGATTGACGCATTGGAAAGTGACGTGAACAATGCCCTTGAGGTGATTCACAAAGCGGAAAAAGGCGAAAAAATAGAATATGCCACCTTGCGCAACAGACAGAAGACAACCGACCTGCGCGACCAGCTCCCGAAGCACTACTTTGTAGCAGATGAAATCAGCAGATACCCAAGCAAGGAAGACAAGAACATCGTGCTTGTCATAGACCGTCAGGGCAAAAAGGCCGACGTGGTACTGCCAGCAGGAGCTTCTACGGAAGTGGATAATGAGGTGCCGGGCATGAACAAGGCTCGTATCGAACGTGCCTTGCGACTGGAAGGTATAGAAAACGTGCGTTTCTTCAATCCGGACGGTGCCTTGGGCTACCGACCCGATGATGCGTATTTCGCAGAAAAACAGGTATCGCTGGCCCGTCTGAAGAACTGGACAATGGAAGTACTCTCTACGCTGGACGTTACTCCAGCCGTAAAACAAGCCAATGAAAAATGCTTTGACAAGATACAGATGGTGCAGGACGACAAGAACCGCTGGGCCCTGTATCTGAAACCGGAGAACGAACCGGGATACAGCGTTTATCCGGACAAGGAGGACGTAAACCGTTTCTTCACCACGCTGAAACAGGCAATGGATGACATTGACAAGGTACGCATGGAACTGGCACACAAGTATTATGCGCTGGCTGAGATTAAACCAGACCTGAAGGTTGATCTGTTCAGCACAGAGACCAGGGACATAGACCTGAACCGCATACAGAGAGTCTGCGTATTCAAGACGAAGAAAGACGGTATCCAGTGTGCGGCTACCATAGACGGTAACCGTATGCAGCCGAGAAGCCTGACTCCGCAGCAGTGGCAACGCATGTGGCTGGCAGAGGACAAGAACGAGTATAAACGCAATCTTGCCGCAACGCTGTTTGCAGACATACTGCAACAGGGACAGACACAGGACGAACATGCCGGAGAGAAACAGGAAAAGGATGCAGAAAGACAGCAGACTGCCGAGACCACAAAAGACAGTGCTGAAAAGACGGTACAGAATGAAACGTCTGCACAGCGGGAATCCTGGGACAGGATAAAGGCAAAACATCCTGATGCCCTGCAATTGGTACGGAAAGGTGACTTTTACCGTATGTACAATGATGATGCCGAAAAGGGAGCCAGCATACTGGGAGTTACCATACAAAAGCTTTCGGAAGGAGGTGAACGGGGATTTGCACAATCGGCAGAGTTTCCTTATCACAAACTGGACGACTACCTGCCCAAGCTGATCAGGGCCGGAGAACGTGTAGTCATCTGTGACGCACCGGAAATGGAGAAAGCAAGAAGCAAGTCCTTGCAACAGTCTGGAAGCATGTCCGACGGGAGGCAATCCGAAGGGACAGCCAGAGAAACAGGCCAAGCATCCGGAAAAGACGGAAACGAAGAATCAGTGGAACAACGTACAACATTAAGGAGATAATAATATGGCTGGTAAAAACAGAGAATATGCAGACAAGTATGCAGAGTATGCCATGGAGCAGATGCGCCGCTACGGCATTCCTGCATCCGTAACACTTGCCCAGGGTATTCTGGAGAGCAGTAACGGACAGAGCCGACTGGCACTGAACGAGAAAAACCATTTCGGGATCAAGGCTACGCCTGACTGGATTGCACAGGGTGGCCGTTACGGTCTATACACGGACGACAAACCTAATGAAAAATTCTGCAGCTATGACAATGTAGGTGAATCATTCGAACATCATTCCAAGTTCTTGAAAGAGAACAGCCGCTATGCCGAGTGTTTCAAACTCAAGCCGGATGATTATAAAGGATGGACAGAAGGCATAGCAAAAGCCGGATATGCAACCGGAGGAAACTACGCAGCTACACTACAGAAAATCATTGAACAGAATGGTCTTGACAAATACGACCGTCAGGTCATGCAGGAAATGGCCGCACAGGGAAAAACATTCGGGATAGAACAGAATCCTTTGCGCAGCGAGGAAAAAGCAGGAATGGCAGAAGAATATTCGTTTCCGGTGGAACGCGAGGAGTTTCTCTTTGTAACATCGGCCTTCGGTATGCGCCAGGATCCGATGAACAAGGAGAAGCAGCAGATGCACAAAGGACTTGATATACGATGCAAAGGTGATGCAGTACTGGCAACGGAAAATGGCGGAAAAGTAGTGTCGGTAAACAATAATGTGAACTCCGCCGGGGGAAAGACGGTAACAGTAGAATACAGCAGACCGGACGGTAACAAGGTACAATGTATCTACATGCACCTGAGCGACATTACCGTAAAAGCCGGTGACAGCGTAAATGCAGGACAACGACTCGGTACTTCCGGCAATACGGGAAGCAGAACAACCGGCGAGCATCTGCATTTCGGAGTGACAAACATATACAGCGACGGGACGAAACGTGAGGTGGATCCGGCAGCCTATCTGGCAGAGATTGCCCAGAAAGGAAATATCAAACAGCAGGTGATGTACAACGGGAGTGACCTCTTGGCCAAGTACAGGGATAACGAGAACATTAACACTGACAAGACCATGGCACCTGATGCCTGGATGAAAAAACTGCTGTCCTCGGAAGATAGCGGTGTCGGTATATCGGGTTGCAATGATCCCATCGTAGAGATGGCTATGACTGCTTTCACATCTCTGATGCTTTTGGCTGCACAGATAGATGCGAAGAGTGAAGAAGAACAGAATGCCGCAATTTCTGCTGCTATGGACAGGCGCAGGATTGACCTGACATCCCTGATGGCGGGCATGAAAACTTGCGAACTGAGCATAGAAGAAAACGGCAAGGCCATCCTGAAAGCGGATAACGGGGAACTGAAAATATCCCGAGAACTAACATCAGCCGAGTTGAGCCGACTGTCTGCAGTATTAAACAGCAACGAGCTTTCGGAAGAAAGCAAAAGGATGCGGGTGACCGGACTGCTGAATACCGTGATTCTTTCGGAAGCCGCCTCCCGGAATTTCGAGCAAGGCATGTCGCAACAGCAGACACAGGCGGGAACCATGAAAAGATAGATATGACTAACACATAACAGACATGACAAAACGCGTGGTGATAACAATAAGCAGATGTTTACTCGGACTATCCGCACTGGCAATGCATATTATGGTATGCCAAAGGCTGGTCGGCTGGATCGGTACGGCTGTCATCGTAGCCGTACAGGTGGCCATCGCCGTATGGATAGTCTATATAAAAATACGTGCCCCCGATTAGGCAACACCATTTTCAGCATTCAACATCAATATTCAGCATTCAGCACATACATGGTCTGTGGACATGTAACACTAATAAACAAGACACTTTATGATCAAATGCAATGTAACGGTATGCGGCTTAATCAGCCGTGATGCCATCCTCAGAAACGGGAAAGAAGGGAAACAGTTTGTCAGTATGACCGTACAGACCACCATTCAGGGAAAGGACGGCCAGGGCGGAGCTGTGGAAATCAGCGTCAGCATGGACGGAACACAGGAAGAAGCAGCACGTCTGCGAAACGGTATGCGTGTAAAGGTAACAGGCATACTGGTACCGAAGCACAGGGGTGACAAAACGTACTTCAACCTGTCGGCAGAAAGTATAGTACCAGCCGGAGCAGGCGACACAGACAGCCTGCAGGGTGAACTCACATTCCGCGGCAAAGTGGGAAAAACAGTTGATGAACGAACTGACAAAAACGGCAAACCGTTCTTCAGCTTTTCAGCTTTCAGCGCAGAAAAGGTAAATGAGAATTTCGAATACTTGTGGGTAAGATTCTTTTGCTTTGACAAGCAACGAGAAGCATGGTTACAGCCTTCTACCAAGATAGAGGCAAAAGGTGAAATTGATTTGTCCTGGTATAACGGCAAGGTTGATATTACATGCCGTTGTCAGGAGGTAAACCAGTATGTACCGACACCAAACAATAACTGACGATGATATGGCAAGTTACAGGAAACGCAATACAGACGGCCCCAACAGCGAAGACAAGGCTCTTGACCTGTTCGCTGAAATGATGATTGAAAAGCTGGAGACCATCGGTAAGGACTGGAAGAAGCCCTGGTTCACCGAGGGGGCACTCCAGTGGCCCCGTAATCTTTCCGGCCGCGAATACAATGGTATGAATGCGCTGATGCTCATGCTGCACTGCGAAAAGGAAGGATATACTATTCCGAGGTTCTGCACCTTCGATTGCGTGCAGAGACTGAACAAGCCGGGCAAGGACGGCGAGGAACTGCCGAGGGTTTCGGTACTGAAAGGTGAGAAATCGTTTCCCGTCATGCTGACTACCTTCACCTGTATCCACAAGGAAACTAAGGAGAAGATCAAGTATGATGATTACAAGAATCTGTCGAACGATGAGAAGGAACAGTATAATGTGTATCCCAAAATGCAGGTTTTCCGTGTGTTCAACGTCGCCCAGACGAATCTGAAAGAAGCACGTCCGGAACTGTGGGAAAAACTGGAAAAGGAAAACGGCCGCCCATTTGTTCATGAAGGCGAAATGTTCAGCTTCGAACCGGCGGACAGGATGATACGCGACAATCTGTGGATCTGCCCCATCAACGTGAAACATCAGGATGATGCCTTTTATTCAATAAGCAAGAATGAAATCACCGTACCGGAGAAGGTGCAGTTCAAGGACGGGGAAGCATTCTATGGAACACTGTTCCATGAAATGGGTCATTCGACAGGTGCGGAAGGTGTACTAAACCGTTTCAAACCGACCTCTTTCGGTTCAAAGGAGTATAGCGATGAAGAACTTGTGGCCGAATTGTGCGGTGCACTGATCTCACAACGCTACGGCATGGTTAAACATATAAAAGAGGACAGTTGTCCGTATCTGAAATCGTGGCTGGATAATCTGAAGGAGTCGCCCCAGTACATTAAGACCGTACTTATGGACGTGAAGAAGGCATCATCCATGATCACGCAGAAAATAGACCAGATAGCCCGGGATATAGAAAGGGAAAAAGCCGAAAAGGAGCAACAAGCTGAAGCACCAAAGGAAAAGATGTATTATGCATCTGTAGCCTATCTGCAAATGTCCGATGATACCAGGCAATTGGAAGAGCTGAAGGACAAGGGCGACTATAATGGTCTGCTTGCTCTCGCCAAAGAGTATTATGACGGTAACGGCATGGATGAACAGTACACATATGCCTCACCATTACAGAATCGTGGCGATGACCTGCTGATTGAAGACGAGAATTTTGCTGTAGTTTATAATGGCAGTGTAGGCGGAACCTTTGACGTGATGCTGAAATACACAGAACAGGAAGTTCGAGACCATATCCGCAGGTACGGTATAGGCAGAGCCAGCAATGATGTGAAAGAGGTGGCAAAAACTATGGTAGCAGAACAATTTGCGGAAATATCACAAAAGAATATTCCGGCCTTTGAAATGCCCAATGGCGAAGTGCTGTATATCAGCTATAACAGGGAAAAAGACACATTGGACGTAGGCTCTGTAACCAATGCAGGACTGGCGGTACAGCACAGCTTCGAATATAACCATGATAAGGCGCTGGATGACAACCTGACGGAGGTGAATGAAAAACTGGAAAATATGGAAGAATACCGCGAGGAGGAAGAAATGGAACGAAGCGGATTCAGGAGGTAAAACAGGCAATTACCAAACGGAGGGACGGTAGCGTTTTTCCGCCCCTCTTGTTTTTCACCCCTGTTCCTGCTCAAAATATTCCTTATAATCCATTTCATCAATGGTCAGTTCGTCAAGTTCCCAGTCATATTCTACATCCGGCATTCTTGAATAAGGGAAGTTTACAGTGTAACCAATCTGTCCATAGGAACAGAAAAGCGGTGTCACACAGATCTCACGACCGTAATAACTCTGCTGCCTGCAGTATCTGCGCCAATTGAAACGCCCTGCGATAATGTTTTTACATAAACGCCATAGGAACTTATCATCCTTTGTCATAACTCACCTCCTATCTGAACAAGCAACAAATTTTCGGGACGTTCTGAGAACCAATAACTATCATGGTCAATATATACGCATCTGTCTTTGATATTGTCCGGTTTCTCGAATGCCAATACCTCATAAGGACCAAATACAAGGCCGGCATCATTTGTGAAAACAACCATATCGCCAACTTTCATTTTACTATCCGTTTTCATGACCTCTGAAAGTCTGTCATAAAACACCTTTCCGTCAGCTTCCCGTTCTGCTTTCCAACGTAAGAATGCTTTCTTGTAACTTCTGCCTGAATTTATCGGAGAAAGTTCAGTGGGATAAACCTCCGCTTCAGAGCCTGAAGCTGCAATAAGAATAATACTATCGTCCTCTATAACCTCCGGAACAGAAACAACTTGATAAACTCCGTCAGAGAGTCCTTTGTCAGGGTCATGCCAGAACAAAACATTTCCTTCCTTGATAAAATCGTATTTTCCCATAATCCAAATATTTATTAAGTTTATTTATTTCCCTTAATTTGAGCTTTTAGACTCGCCGTAAGGTTGATTTTTACGTGCGAACATCACGACGGAAAAAAGAATGGCAACAAGGAACAGAGGATGAAATTTTATGAAATACCGTAATCTCTGATTTCGGAAAGTTTCGGAAAAATTCGACGATGTAGCGGAGCGGTACTTAGGAGGCCATTCCATCCGCCGTACATTTGCTGAGTAAAAAACAAAATGACGCGAGCTTATTGCTAAATCAGAGATTTCTTAAAGATGTAAAAAAGGAAGAACAGAAATATAAAAAAGGAAGCGACAATAAAAAAGGCTGTATTTTCTTTTATCAATGCACAAGGTGCAGCCTGCCGGCAATGAACACCAGCAAGCCACCTATATGACAAAAATCAGAAATGATAATCGATGACACCTCCGATATAAAGCAAAGTACCTGGCTCAAGAGCACAAACTTCACGCAAGAATTCATAAGATTGCTCCGCATAGGACTGTATGCCATTCTCGTCCGTATAAAACCAATATCCAGTCTCCAAAGGGTCTTTCAGGTACTTTTCAAGCTGATAGACCGGGCCAATCCAATCCTGTATTTTGTCGGGAGTCACAGCCTCGACCCTTAGACGAATACCTGCGATAAAATTCTTCTTCCACTCTTCCGCACCACCCATATAGCGTATTGTGTTTTCAGAAACGAGCTCGAACATACCTTTTGGAAATACCTCATTCACCAAGTTTTCAATATGTAACTGACGTTCCTCATCATCAATTTCTCCACAATAGTCAAAAAAACTGCCTTCACCTTGCATAAGAGTGTCTTCATTCAAATAACTGTCCTTATCAACCATTGTCTGGGTAATCTGAAAAATTTTGCTGTGCATAATACAAAAAATTAAATGTTAGACTTTGTTTTTCCCTCCAGTAGAAGCCTTGCGGCTTCCTTGCAGGAGGAAATTTATATGCAATCCAGACAGCATTCAATGGATGGTAAAAACAAGTAAATGGCATACGAATTTGACGGAATACCCAAATCTGTGATTTGCGGAAGGCTGCCGACAAATTCAGAAGCAAATTAGCAGAGCGGTACTTGATGTCCATCCCGATGCTGTAAATTTGCATCATAAGATTCAGCAGCAAGGATCGGCCGATGGCTGCGTAAAAGCATGAGCAGAATACTTATAAGCGGTAAATAAAAGAGGGGAAAAGAAAATCCGTACAGGCCGGTAATAAAAAGGGTATAAAGGCTATGTTGTAAAGAACAAGAAGCAGAGTCATGCTAATGTTCATAACCCTGCTTCACCAATTTCTATTCTATCACTATAAATTCATCAATGTTGCAAAACGCATTCTCATTGGCATTCTCCCATTCATCAGTTAATTTTTCAATATCTTCATCCGAAGTAACTGGCTGTCCGAATATCTCTTCCAACCATTTGAACATACTTGGCTTATCCTCAAAATATTCGCACTGGTACTCTTCTTCTGGAGTACAAATATCGGCACGAAATTTATCTGTAAAATACTTTCCATCCCTATCATTTGTCTGAAACACTCCCATACCTGGCTCTTCGCTCAGAAAATAATAACTCAATGAAGGGAACTTTTGCCTTATCAGGTCAAAGACTTCATTACAAGGCCCCCATGCTGTTTCTGTCGAGAATTTCAAAGTATCTTGCTCCATTTCAAGATTACTCCAGTCTCCTCTGCAATAGACTTTATTCCAATCAGCTCCAAGAGCGTTTACCAGACATCCTAACCACGCTGTACCGAATCCGTTTTTAACGGCTGGTGTCTTCCTTTTTTCGAGGCCATGCATAATACCATAAAGTTTCTTAACCTCTTTCTTGTCACCTTCAATGACATACGAACTACTGCACCAATTTGGCATAATTTCAAGTTTTTAATTGTTAAACATTTTATTTTCCCTTTACTTGAAGCTTTTTTAGCTCCATTTCATTGTCGGGAATGAATTTTACATGCCGAAAACAAAAGCGTGAAAGGATGGTAAGCCAAGTAAGCAGTAATGATTTTGTTGGAATACCCAAATCTTTGATTTGTGGAAGGCTGCCGGTAAAATCAGATAACTGATAGTGAAACGGTGCTTGGAATCCTTCCGTACGCTTTACCTTTGCATGGTAAAATCAAGACGGCAAGGATAAATGGTGAGACAAGGGTATATACTACCAAAATAAAAAAGGCTATTTTTATATAAAAGGCAGGACACGATTGTACATAAAAGTGCCTTATCCCCATAAGGTTACAAAAAAGTGGAACAGGATAATGTCATTCCTGTTCCACTCGTAATATATTCATATTTTCCTGAATTCATAAATGTGGCAAAAAGCCGAACTGCCAGTATCATACCATCGTTTATTCTGTTTTTCAATATCATCGGCAGAAGTAACGATAGTACCAAGTATATCTCCAAGCCATTTATACAGACTTTGTTCATCTAAAAAATGCTTATGCTTAAATTCTTTTTCCGGAGTATAAACATCGACACAATACTTATCCTTGAAATATTTTCCCTCCTTATCATTGGTAAGGTATTCAACCATTCCCGGTTCTTCACTCTGAAAATAATATCTGATTGAAGGATATTTTCTGCAAATAAGGTCAAATACCTGATTACAAGGTCCCCATGCCGTCTCTGTCGTAAACCTCAGTGTATTTCCTCTTTTGCAGACTGCATTCCATTCCCCACGGCAAGACACTTTTTTCCAATCTTCTCCCAAAGCATCAACAAGACAGCCAAGCCAGGTTATTCCGAAACCGTTTTCAACGAATGCTTTTTTTCTTCGTTCCAGCTTTTTCATTATTCCATAAAGTTTTTTCACTTCGTCTGCACTGCCTACCAAGACATAACTGCTACTGCACCAATTTGGCATAATTCTAAGTTTTTAATTGTTAAACATCTTTTTCCCTCTTCTTTGAAGCTCTTAGCTTCATTGTCGGGAATGAATTTTATATGCTTAGAATACCAGCGATAAGGGATGTTCAGACATGTAAATTAAGGAGTATTTTTTTAGAATACCCAAATCTATGATTTGTGGAAGACTTCTGAAAAAATGTGACGTAAATTAGCAAAGCGGTACATGTAGTACAGCCTGAGATGTAACTTTGCATAATAAAATCTGGCCGACAATAAGGCCAAGAGAGCAAAATAAACAGCAAGATACATTAGTACGAAGTCTAAAACAGGAAATTAAACATTCAGAGTAAAATAGGATTTATCTCAGAGAAATAAGGAGGAAGAATATAATACCAGTTTAATAAATTAAGGCTCAATGCCTTTATATGGTTCAATGATGACAATATAATGAAATCAATATAAACCAATCCATGTAAAAAAACATTAGACAAAAAAAGACACCAATCAACAATGAGCTTCTGATCTTCTGAAATAGTCTTTAAGAGGAAGCTCAAACCGACATCTGCAATACATGGCCAATGTCACAAATATAATCGTAAATAAAATAAACGACTGAAAAAGTTCCTTTCAATAGATCTATATTCTCAAACACCCAGTGGGGTATATTGTATTTGGTTCATACAGTCATCCTCAAAAGTTTAATCCGTACTTTCCAATGTAGCAACACGATAAAAAAAAGAGAACCACAAATATCATATATAGGATGGATAAAAGACCCCATTTCAACTTTTCAGGTTCATTCTCAACTTCCTTTTTAATACGCTCAAAAGCTCCATTTTTACACATTGAACGGTTACGAAGCCGTTCAATAGTAAACATTCCCAATAAATAAAGAGCAAAATACAATGGCTCATATTTTATTGATAATACATTATCTACCCATTTGTCTATAAGTATTAGCATTCCAAAATACAAAAGCACATCAAAAGATGCTACAAACAACATTGCAGCATAATCTTCTCCGAGTGTTTTACCCAACCCCCATCGACGAAATTTATAAAACTTAATATAGATATATTTCCAAACATTCATATAAATCAATATCTTTTATAACCTTGTCGGAATACTGCATTGCTGGTAGGAGCTGATGACACTCTTCTGGGTAAATATGTAGGCATAACAGGAGGTTTAACATAGGTTTTATCCCGCAAATGAACATGAGGGTTATTGGCATAAGGTGATACACACTTAGTATACCTTGGATCAAATGCTCCAGCCAAATCTAAAAACATATAAATTCCGCTAATAGCCCATCCAACCGGACCACCCCATGTAGCTATAATTCCTACGGCTATATCAGCTCCAGCTTTAATTACCCCTTGACCATCTCCCGCCTGAAAAGATTTAATACCTTGATATATAGAAATACCGCAACCTATCCAAAAAAGTTTGCTTCCAATATTAGCATATTTCTCTGATTCAGCAATAATATTTTTTCTTGCACCGGTATATTGATTTCCAAAGAAATTCTTTTTCCCTTCAACTTTTTCCATATACCATACACCGTTTTTCCCTTTCCATTTCCCCACACCATTATTCCACTTAGCTTCAATGTAAAGGTCGTATTGTTTATAACCGGCATAAAATCCAACACCACTACTAACTTTACCTGCGACATTTAAAGAATTGTCAAAGAAAGAAGAATTATTTTCTGTAGGAATTCCATTCTCCCTCAACAGCATCGAGTTCGAAAGCAACTGTTTCATTGCTTCTTGGGCAAATAAATCCAATTCAACCTTTGTTTGCGGGTTTGTTTTGAGAGACATATTTATCGTTTTACACAAATATTGTTCTGGCGTTTCTGCATAGCTTGAACTATCAGCAGCCATACGCCATGCCGATGCCAATTGTGAATTAAGATAAGATACTAACCCTAAATTCTCGATATTATCCATAAAGCCATTGTATAAAAAGACAGCAAGCAATAATCCCTTCTCAAAAAAGGACATATTGCTTGCTGGTAAAAGAATAATTTACTCTTGCTTGTATTCACTTTCCCAAACAGCTTCTTCCGGACCGTCACCTTTGTGACCGGCAAGCTGAATGACGAAACTCTTAGCAGGGAAGAACGGTGTAATATGTATATCCAACAAGATACGGTCTTTCTGGTTCGGATCCTGTTCAATCTTCACCACCTTAAAGCGTTCGATAAGTTTGTTGGGCCCCATTACACTATCCAGGAACTTTACAATCTGAGAGCGTAAATCCGCTTCTGTACGAGTGTTCCAGTTTTCAAATGCACGACGGTTGAGGAAGTCAAACAATACTTTCGTAATATAGTCGAACACACGTACAACAGAATAAGTCTGCAAACCGAGGTTATCTCCATTGAACAAAGTTTTGGCAGAGAAAGCCATTACTTTGCTATATTCATTAACCATCGGAACAAGTCCCATCCGTTCAAGTTCAGAGATTTCACTACGCTTCAAGTCAAAACGAACACTTTCAACTTCATTGAGTCCTCCAAATTTCTTTCCAGCAACAACCTGAGACATCAATGTCCCATAGATTTTACCGGCGAGTGCTGTTGATGGCGGAACATAAAGATTCTCTTCTTCTCCTACGGAATCCTCCTTTGCACGGCCAAGCAGCCAGTTACATGTCATCACTGTATTTGACTTGAAAGCATCACCACTTGTGTGATCTGCATTAAAGAATATATCAATTACATCATCAGGAGACTCCAAGTCTTGGAAGTCTGTAATAAGGAATGCCTTGTTGTCATAAGCCATCTTAGACCATTTGTCCAAAATAGCATTAGAGCCCAAATAACCAGGCACAACAAGCAAAGAATAATTACGGCGTAAATCCAGACGGTCAAAATTCTGTTTCAATTCTTTGTTGATATAGTCAGCAAAAACAGTATTATCCAAATCACGCAACTGTTCCATACTGGCATTAACAATTGTAACATTCTTGACCTTGTCATTTTCCGTATTTTTATAGAAATATGCAACGGAACGGTAAGCTACTTCCAAATCATGGGTACGAGCCAATGCGGCTTTCAAATTCTTATTCAACAGTTCTTCAGCCTGAAGAGCTGTTTCCTTAGCCTTATCACGCATTTGCTCTGTGGTGGTATTGTTGCGGAGCAAATCCACCCACACACCTAAACGTCTGACGAGAGCTTTACGCTCAGCATCCCACTGTGCATCAGTCAAGAAAATATTTCGACGAGCCTTCCTGTTGGGATTCATGTTTGAATACCCGTCAATAATATTTTCCAAAAATGAAAATCCACCGAATTCTTTCAGGCGATCTATCGCGGAGGCAGAAGCGGCCTTACCTTGAGAGGTTGTTTGGACAGAAGTAGAAGTAGCCGTTGCAGCCGGTTGTAGTTTTTGTTCATTTTCAGGTTTCATAAATCTCAATTTTAAATTTTAGACTTAGATTGAGCTTCATTAATCTCTTGCATAGAGATTTCCAGAACTTCAGCCAAAGCTTCCCTCAAAGCAGGATTTTCAATCACTTTCTGGAGAGCCTTATTGGAAGAAAGTTGACGGGCAATTTTGATACTTTGTTCACGTTCGATATCCAATTCACTCAAGAACTCGCTGTTCTCCTTAATTTTACCCGCTCCAAAATCTCCAAGGCCTTTGAATGTCATGACCTCTTTTACTTCGTTACCTTCTGCATCTATATGTTCCAGTTGCACGGTAGGTTCAAAACGCTCAAACACATCTTCTATGGTCTGCAAACCGTAAACACACTCAGGCTCAGAAGGAGCATCGTCTGTCAGTTTCTGGACAATTAAAGTTCGGTTGGAAGGGATCTCGGCTATAGATTCATTCGCATCGACCTTAACTTCATTGCCACCAATTCCGTAATTGTACATTCCCATAAATCTCTTCTTTTATGTTAATAAATCGTTTTTATTCTCTCTTAAGATGCATCGGGCGCAATATACGAATTTATTTTTGTTTCATCAAATTTACATAGAAGAATCTTATGAAAAAACTTAGTGTTTTTAATAAAAAACCGTATATTTGCGAAAAACATAAATAAATAATTGATATAAGAAATCATGAGTTATCTGAAAATACCAATAGATTTGAAGGCAGCTGTAAGCGGGAAGCTAGAAAGGTGTTCTTATGAGGAATCCATTGCACAGCAGATTATGTTGCTGATTGTTTCACGCTATGGAGAGGTAACCGGTAAAGAAAGTTACGGCTCTGTAATATGGGAGCTGGAATTCAGTCAATTGGTAAAAATCAGCGATTGGGAGAATAAGGTTCAGGAATCTTTATTACAAGCCATAACGACGTATGAACAGCGCTTGAAAGAGGTAACTGTAAATGTGGTTTTATCCGAGATTGACGATGAGAATAAGAAAGAAACTCATGTACGCAGAAAAGCTCAAATAACAGTGAGAGGAAAAATAAGTTCAACGGACCAACCGTTCTATTTCAGCACGCTTGTTTATATAAGTCCGTTATCACAATAAAATAAACAGTAAAGACTATGCCAGACAAAAGACATATTGAAATAAAGGAAAGAATTCTGAGATTCGCTATGGAACTATGGGGTATCAATGACTCACGTAATATGGACCCCGTGGTTGATTTGTTATTGGATGTCTTCGCATATGAAACGGCCCGTCTGCATCAGGAAATAAAAGCGTCGGACTCCCGTTTGCTTTATCAGTTGTCACGTATACTTATAGACAACAAATGGGCCTTGCCTATTCCGGCTCACGCATTAATGTCTGTAGCCCCCAATAATGATGAGACCTGCATACTTAATGCGGAAGATCACTTTTATACAGAAAAATTCATCTTCGGTAAAGAAAGCGTGCAAGTATTCTTTACTCCTCTTTTCAATTATCCTCTGGTGAATGCCCGGCTCCGTTTCATTGCCCACGGTGATACTATCAAAACTATTTCTGAGAAAAGTATTGCTTCCAATGTATTCCTCAGCCGTAAAGATCAGATTGAATCATACGTCATCTGGCTCGGTATTGATATAGACGAAGAACATCTGGCAGAAACACAGGAAATGACACTTTGCCTGATTCCTGATGACACTTCCTTTGTCCCATTCTTGCAAATGGCCCGTTTTTTCGACTCCAACGGGAAAAAGATACCATCCCAATCAGGTCTTTCAGTGGAGGATCCGTTCAATAACGCCCATTATTTTGAGGAAATAAAAGACTTCTACAATGATTATTTTATTAAAATCAATCTGGCAGAAGCAGATAAATCACTAAAAACATTACTACAAATCATACCTCAGACCAATCAGGGGACTCAGGATATAGATATAAAGAACAGATACTTTTGGTTAAAGCTCCGTTTACCTGAAGTGTTCAATTCGCAAGATTCCCTTGATTCACTGAACATATATCTGAACACATACCCTGTAGTAAACAGAAAATTGGTTTATAAACAACATAATTTTGCAACCAACGGGCGTTATGTCCCTCTTCCATGTCCAAAGGGGGCTTATTTCCTTAACATACGCTCCATTTGTGACAATACTGGAAAGGAGTATCCCAACAGGCTTCAGCAGTTTGAAGAAAATCCGACAGGTATTTTTGACTTGTATTTCGGTGACCTGGAACGCTTTGATTCGGATAGTGCCATTGACCTGATCAGCCAGATACTGCAAAGGATCAGAGAAGACGGAAATGCCTTTTCCGCATTAAATCCTGATTTGCTGACAGCGCAACTGAAAGAGTTGTTCTCAAAACTTACCGAGATAGAGAAAAGTGTAGAAAGCGTAAACAGGGATGAGAAAAGACAACGCATTTTTGCTCTGACAGTACCAGCCCCCAATGCTACGAGTGCGGAAGTAAAATTCTGGATTACTTCAGGACGACTGGCTAACGGACTTGATGAAAGGGCATTTATCCAACAGTTCAATATGGAGAAATATGATGCAACAAGTCTTGTTTTCAGAACTCCCGTTCAAGGCGGAATCGTGCATACCGAAGAATCCAATCTGGTACACAGCCTGAGATATGGACTTGTCAGCAGAGACAGAATCGTATCAAAGCAGGATATATATAACTATATCTACCACAAGATAGGAAACAATGTAGAGAATATACAGATTAAGGATGGTGTTGCCATTTCTCCGGAAAGGAAAAAAGGATTCGTCCGCATAGTTCAAGTTGAGATAAAATTAAAACAAAATATAGGAGACTTCTTGGATCTGTCCGTTTTCGCTCATTTTCTTGAAAAGGATCTGACTGAAAAGTCCGTATGCAATTCATCTTATAAAATTGTATTCTTATGATAAACAACGACTACAGCCCCAGTCTTGTTTCTGCCATAAAATTGGCCCAATCAATGGCCAGGCAGGAACGACAAAGTACATACGGTGTCCCACATCTGGTGTTAGCCATGCTGACAGAAAGTACGGGTCTTAAAGAAATCCTACAATCCATGCAAAAGGACGTTGCCTATCTGATGGATTGGTTTGACACGCGCAAAGAAATGTACACATCGTCGGAAAGTGACTCTGACGAAATATGTGCGGATGACGAACTATCCAAAGTACTGGATGAAGCGGAACGCTCCAAAATAAAGCTGGGAAGCGATCACATTGATGCTCTTTGTGTGTTTACGGCCATATCCAGAGAAGGTGTCATCTATTCGCACCAGCAAATAGAATTACTTGGGGTAAGCGAAGAGGATATTCTAAAATATTATGATGCCCTTACACCAGCCTATTCCTTTCAGGGGGAAGAAAACCAGATACTGGCCTCGTTTCCATACGCTGAAAATCTGAAAACAGAAGCAACCATCAAAAACGGAAGTATAGTGGTGGGCAGGGACAAAGAAATCAGAACCATGCTTGAATGCCTGGAACGCTCAGAAAATAAAGCCATAATGATAATAGGCGATTCCGGTATAGGAAAAACATCCATAATCAATGCCTTTGTAAAAGAAATATGTTACAATAAAGACGAAATGCTGCAACAGGTTTCTGTTGTAGGAATGAATACAGCCAAATTACTGGCCGGAACATCATCGGAAAATGAGATATCCCAAAAGACTGTGGCCCTGATACATAAACTGAAACAAATTGAGCAGGTAGTTCTTGTGATAGACGACCTCCAGGTGTTGCTGGAAAACGGTAATACGGGTAAATCGACAACTCTGATAAATATTCTCAATGCCCAGATTGGTGAAGGAGCCTGCAATCTCATATTTACAATTACAAAAGATGCATACCGTAAACATATAGAAAAGCAATCTATAGAAAGCAAACTGGTTGTCATAAATGCGGAAGAGCTGGATTATTCCACTCTATTGTGTGCCTTACACCTGCACAAAAAGGAAATAGAAAGCCATTACGGACTTGAAATTTCAGAAGACTGCATTCCTAATGTAATACAATTATCACGCCGATATTTCAAGGAACGCAGTCTCCCATCTGCAGCAATTGATCTTTTGGACAGAACTTCTGCCGCAGTACGGCTTTGCAACAAAAATGCAAGAAATACAATTGAAAATATCCGAGCGGAATTCGAACGTCTACAGGAGAATACAGAAGAAACAATTCAGAACTCCGATTTACAATTGCTTTACCGGATGATTTTCAATAAAATAGGTTCTGTCATAACATCAAAACTTTCAGTTACCTATACATGGAATGATGAAGACAAATATGAGGTAAAAATCCATTGGATTAATAAAATCCTGAAAGAGCTGGAAAATCTATCACTCCGCACCATTGGAACTGTAACAGCAGCGGAAATTGAAGCAATCGTGGCCGAATGTACCAATATTCCTATCGGAAAAATACAGGCCAGGGAAAAAGACCGACTTCTCGGTATAGAATCAAAGCTCAGGGAAAGAGTCAAAGGTCAGGACAAAGCGATTGCCACCTTGTCTGATGCCATTATCGAATCACGAAGCGGATTGAGTGACCCAAAAAAGCCCATAGGCTCTTTCTTTTTCCTTGGACCTACCGGAACTGGTAAAACTGAGCTGACTAAATCATTGGCGGAACTGCTTTTTGACAATGAATCTGCCATGATCAGGTTTGATATGTCCGAATTCAAGGAAGAGCATTCAGCAGCCCTGCTTTATGGAGCACCTCCGGGATATGTCGGCTATGAAGAAGGTGGTCTGCTGGTGACACAAATCAGACAAAAGCCATATTCCGTAGTCCTTTTTGATGAAATCGAAAAAGCACATTCCAGCGTATATGATGTATTTCTTCAAATGATGGATGAAGGTAAGATACATGACAAACTGGGTAGAGAAGGTGATTTTTCCAACTCGATAATCATTTTCACATCCAACATTGGAAGTCAATGGATTGTGGATCAGATACAGGCCGGCCATACCCCAACATCTGCAAAACTTATTGAGGTTATGGCCCAATATTTCAGACCTGAATTTCTTGGACGATTGACTGAGGTGGTACCATTTTCTCCTATAAATGAAAATGTGGCAAAGGAAATCTTCCTATTGCATTTTTCAAGATTGAAAAAGCAGCTATTAGAACAAAAGAACATCAACCTTGAACTGGCGGAAGAGACACTCCAATACCTCTCACAAAAAGGGTTCTCACCAAAATACGGTGCACGTCCTATAGCAGGAGTTATAAGAACGTATATAAAAAAAACGGTATCAAGACTTATCGTTTCGGAAGAAATCAAACCAGGTGACAATATTGTAGTCAATCTCAGAAATAACGAACTTGTATGGGAACTCCAATAGACAGGAAAGAAAAAATAAACGAACTGAAACGCAGCAGTGCAAACAATTACATTGCCGAAGTCTTTTTTGAAGAATTGCAGTTCATCCTCAAGGAAGACCTGCTGGATTCTCTCATGATAATTTGTCATGGGATGAATCCGCGTGTCCACTCCAAAGACATTCTGAGCGCTTCTTTACGTTATTTTTCTACGCCAAATTCATACAAGGAAGTTGTTACCCTGCATCTTGCAAGGAACAGTATGTATCATCAGCTTCCGGAACTCCTGTTCCATCCCCTCGTCATAAGCACACCGGGAATGAGCAACAAGGAAATTGTGGATGCGATACGTGACAACAAAAAAAAGGAGAAGGAGCTGATTTCTTTTTTTATTCCATTCGATACAGCCTTCTTCAAGGAACGTGTCAAAATCATCGACCGTGATTTGAATTTCTTTTCAAATCCAACAATGCGTGAAAATCTGAACCACCTTGTAGAAACGATGCTTGGCATATCATTGGATATCACTGACCATCAAAAGTACAAGCTGTTCCTTTTTCTTTGCAATTCGGATGAATACATGGAGAATCTCCAGGCCATTGAAAGGATGTTTTCTGTTGTTCTTGATCTTGAAGTCAGGCTCAGGTATATACCACATGTGATTACCATTTCACAATATTCGCCTATCAATGAAGGTATTCTAGGAGAAAATCTTGGATTGAACGGAGAAGTGGAATGTGAAGGTGATGATATGGAAGCAACCATAGTCTTCGGACAGTCTGAAAATTCAGAAGACTACAACGGACAATCACGAATCGACAATATTGTAACAAAGATACTGAGTTTCTTTATACTTTCATTCAGAGAAATACATATAAAACACCTGATACAGGGACATACTGACTGTATTTTGGGAGAAAACCGCTTGGGATATGATATGAATCTATAAACAACAGATAAAAAAGTTAGAATATGGAAATGTTATTTTCTTTTTTCTTTAAATACCTGTTAGCGCCACTGCTCGTAACGGTTATGCTGTTTTTCCTGAACGGCATGAAAAATCTTAAACGGAAGCTGAGTATGAAAAAAGCCATTATCTTCATACTTATTTCAGCTTTGATAATTGCCCTTCCCTGCCTGTTGGGACTTCTCAGGAATGAATTCGTATGGGGCGGACTTCTTCTGACAATCCTATGCTACATCGGACTGGGTTTTATTTTCTGGAAGTACACAGAATCGGATTCTTTCAAAGCAATCGGACTTGGAGAATCCATAGGAGGAACAATACTGCTGTTGTCTGTATCAGGCATACTCGGAGGATGGATATATTACCTTATATTTGAGAAGATAAGCAATCTTCCGTATGCCATTTGGGGAGCGCTGAATGTACTCTGGTTCATAGTACCTTACATGGTTATGCTGGGCAGAAAACTGTTTCTGCTTATACCGCCTCCCATCTATGCTCCGTGGGAATTGGAATTCGGGACTTTCGACCGTAACTATTGGGACAATATTGACAGCTTTGAATTCAAGTCCGTAAAAGTGAAAATCAACCGCAAGATAGGAGACAAGAATTACGCTTCGCTGGTTGTAAAACTGCCGGACGGCATTTCTCTGGGAAACTGGTTCAACTGGTTTATAGAAGACCAGAACCGCAGATTTCCACAGAACAGGATTGAAACAGGAAAAGACGGTTACAAGGTGGGATGGACTTTTTATACGACAAAATGGTTCAGTTATCCGCTGCTGATACGGATTCTTGATCCACACAAGGACAGCAAGCAGAACAAAATCAGAAACAACCGACCTATATATATCAGAAGAGTAAAATTAACTTCAACAAAAGAGTAAGCATATGAAGATAGAACATTTACCGATTAATTGGGTCAACGGAGTAAAGTTGACAAAGGATCATTTCTTCGGGAATTATTATAACATGATAGAATCTCTATATGGAAGCATTGAAGGCCAACTCACGGACTATAATTATGGAATCGGGAGGGCATTTGACAACTCAAATGACAATGTAGAATTCGATATAACCGGAGAATCCCTTGATACCCTGTGTGTACGGCTGAAGAAATGTAACGGACTGACAAGAGGCGGTATTCCAATCATCTTCTATGAAGGGCTATATGGAGATTATGTACCGACAGCGACATTGCCAGACAGCAACCCTCTCGCTATTGAGGACAATGTATTCCTTATTCTTGTATCAATCAATCCTTATGAGATGATACCCATAGGTGAACCAGATCCGGAAGTTGTACCCTTGCATCATCCTCACGTATTGCCGAGCATAAAGATGCATATTATACCCAAAAGCCAAACGAACAAGGCTTTTTACAACAAAAACTTTCTGATAATCGGAGAAATAAAATCCCATGGAAACGCATTTGCTGTAAACCGCCAATATATACCGCCATTACAGAAATCTGTTTATCATGACGGCTTGAAATCGTTCATAAATCAACTGACTCATATCCTGCACAACATACGGGAAGATATAAGGACGATATACAGCCGCAACCTGTCGGACAAACGCAGGGATGCGCTGGCCAATAATACGTTTGTCCTGTGCAATGCATTCAGCAGTTTTTATAACAGCCATATTTTCTTTATAGAACAGATAGCTCAAGAACAGCCTCCTATTTTTCTTATCCGGGCAGTCAATGAATTGGCAAACGGATTCGTTTCCGCCTTACAGACCTTGTCTGAAACCATGCGTGAGGAGCTGCTGCAATATTATTACGAGTGGACCAATATTACTCCATCAGACTTTATGCACAGTATTGAAAAAGTTGCCGGTATTACATACGAGCATACGGATATCAGTTCTTCACTGCATACTTCAGGTGCATTCCTTTCTCTTCTGGAACGGATGTTCCACAAAATGGGGGAACTGGAATATATCGGCCTTGTGAGAGAAAATATTGTAGTCGGAGAAGAAAGTACTGCTTCACCTCAAGAAGAGAAGAAAAAGAAATGGTCTTTCATGTAATTAAAAAATCTGAATTATGGAAGCAATGAACATAGAAGAGCGCAAAAGCGCCAAGTGGAAATTCTCCATCATATTCGCCGTCACTTTACTGGTCATTGCCTTATGCGGCAGTATCTCGATTGTGACAGCACAGAGAGGAATCGCACTTCTTGAAAACAAAAAGTCGGAATACGACGAAGTGTTCAAGAAACAGGCTGAACTCAATTTCCAGATTGAAGAACTGTTCCGTGAACTGAACAGTCTGAAAACCAAGAAGCGAAATGCGAGCGAACACAAGCATTTGCAAAATCTGATAACCAAGAAGCGCCAGCTGATGGAGAATGAGATAACCAGCTTCGCATCCAACAAGCAGAACTATGAGGTATACAAGGTAATGCTCGACCAGATAAAAGAGATACAGGTTACCATGGATAACCTTGACCGTGAAGCTAAAAAAAGAGAATCCAATATTGAGCAATTGGAGAAATGCAGGAATAAGTATCAGGAATTAACAAAAGAAAAATTGCAGAAACCATGACAAAAGATGAAAATATATGGGGTAATGTACGCTTTGCGATATTGCTGGTGTTTACCGTAGTGCTGACCTTTATCATCCTATGCAAGTATGTGTTTGATGTTCCAATGAAAGAAAGCTCGGAGCTGATCAAGGACATCAACCACTCGGAAACCATATTTACCGAACAAAAGGAACATGCAAAAAAATCTTCGGTAATATGGAATCAAATCGATTCATTGGATTTTAACGCATACCAGGTACAGCGTATGGATGAAATAAAGGGAAAAATATATGGCCTTCAGGAAATCTACACCAAAAACGGAATGAATTCGAGATTCATGTTCGGTGCACTGACTTCCAAAACATTAAGATTCCACTTCGACATACAGGAAGAACTGAGTGCCCTGAAACACAACAATGAGCTAATAGAAAAAGACCTGGAAGAATGTAAAGCTAATCTATAAGCGATATGGATAACAAGAGAAAAATTATCATCACCGCCCTTGGTATACTTGCCATAGGAGGTATAATCATCATCCTGTTGTTGCCCTCTAAATCCCAACTGAGCAACATCGACTTTTATGTATTTGATTCCAATGACAATTATCATTACGAAGTGAATGAGAAACTGGAATTTATGATAAACGATACAGTTGCCGTAAAAGGAAGAAAACTGTTGTGGCAGATGGGAAACGGTGATGCAATAAGCGATAAAAGCAATATGAAATACAGCTATGAATCTCCGGGTAAATATCTGGTAACCTTGAAAATAGACAACAGTTATACCATCAACAAATACATAAAAGTAATATCCGGAACTGAACGCGCAGCCATTGATTCTGTTCCGCATATCTATGGTGTGTCTGAAGGCTATCAGGGAGAAGAACTTGTCTTTGCGGCAGAGGGATATGGCATGAATTCCTGGCAATGGGAATTTGGAGAAACCGGTACTGTGGATGCATACGACCAGCAGGTAGTCTATACCTATGAGAATCCTGGAGAATATACTGTAAAACTGCAAACGAATACAACGCAGTATCCTGTAAAACATCACATAACAATCCTGCCACGTTTTGAAAAAGCAGAAGAAATAGTAACAGTAGATTCACTCGTGCTGGCACAGAACGACATCCGCAAACATTTGCAAGCCATTGCAGATGCGCGCGTTTCACAGCACTCTGTCTATTACGAACACTATAACTACATACGGAACAAATACTTCTGTATCCCTGCTGACAGGGTCGCAGTCGTGGTAAACGGAGACAAATACAATGACTTTACCGGTTATTGCCAAGGGCTTCATTTCTTCGAAAGCAATACCAAACGTCGCGTCCGTATTGATGAAGTACTTATCGACAAACTTCATTGTGTATCAACTATACAAATAACCCAAAGTTACACAGAGAGATGAAACAGAAATATTACAAATCCATAGCCATATTATTTCTGGTGTGGGCCGGATGCAGTATGCCCGTACACGTATCAGGGCAAGTATCTGCATGGAACAGAACCAGAACAACAGGAAAAAATATATTCAACTATCTGCCGGATGCCGAAAAAAATCCTGCAGTCAAAAAAAACAGAAGCAATCTGATTGTCTACTCTGACAGAAATGGTAACCAGGCATACGAGGATGCTTATTTCCAGCGTAAAAGAGGAAAACAGGAAATTGGTGTCCCATACTACATCATTGATGAAGAAAACGGGAACTACAGTCTTGTCCGTGCCGATCAAGACATTATAGGCAAGCCCAAGGTGTTTTACAGTTTCCTATTATCCAAAAAAAGGCATTTCAAAGAACCTTCGAAGGTCGAATATGCCGGATGGATCCCTGCAGACAATATTCTGATGTTTGACCATGCCTACATTGATAAAGGAAACAATCAGCCAGTAAAATTCCGTGTAGGACTGACACAGCCGAAGCGATTGCTAGACATGGGCAGATATTTCAGAGGAGACACGTTGAGCGTATTCGGCGAGCCTCTCCTGAAAAACAAGATGGAAGGCGGCCTATTAAGCGGACAAATCGTCTATGCCTACAAGTACGACAAAAGCAAGCGCTCCGTACTGGTATCAGATTGTCCCACTCTGGACGATGATTCCCGAAAAGTATTCGGATGGATACCTTCTGACCTGATTGCAGAAGTCGGCCAGAACAGGTCATTCCTACTGAGCGGGGATTATACCGATTCAATTCCCGGACTAACCCAAATGCATGATACCATTCAGATACAGGAAGCCAGCCTGCAGTCAAGGATACTGTTTGACTATGCAGGTAATGCACGACAATCCGGTTTGTCGGAATCCGGACACACGGATATCAATATTCCAGTTCTGGTATGGAACAGCAGATGGAATAATCTGATAAACATCAAAGGAGGAAACATCCATTCTTCTGATATCAGACGTATGGAAAAAGAAAATAATCTGGTAAACATCCATTTCCTTTATTTCGAGCATGAGCAGCAACGTGCAAATATGCTTTGCAATACCCTGCAAAACATGAAAATGAAATTATCCCCGGATGTACAATACAGATTCACCGCCACATGTATATCCAATACAGGTAACCGTTACTCCCAAGTACTTTCCGATTTTTCCAAATGGATCGATTTCATTACGACTGACAGCATTCAATTTTCATCACCACGCGGAAATACAGGACTAAACAGCGCTTTGAGCAATATCATGAATACGATAAACGGAAATGTCTTTGATAAAAATCTGTTTATCATATTAGGCAGCAATCAAAACCTGAAAATAAATGAAAGCCTGATAGCCAGAGCGGGACAAAAATCAGCCAGTTTTCTGTTTGTACAGACAAATCGCTCCTATGATACGCCATATCAGGACTTTGTCCTTCAAGCCAAGTCAACACTGGATGAGCTGTCACGGCAATATGTGAACCATATAGCCAACTATATCGTAGATGACAAGCTGGTCAAACCGGAGCTTTTCCGAAATATGGAAACAGACGAGGCCAATATCTTTTTGTTTGACGTACCCTCGAAGAGCCTTTCAGCAGGAGGTATCATATTCCCCAAAGGAAGAGGTATCCTTCACAACACAGCCTTGGAGCTTGCACTGGATTCTATCAACATGAATATCCAAATGACAAATGAAACATTGCTGGAATCCTTGCAATATCATGAAAGCAAACTGGGAACATTAAGGAGCCGTCCGACAAATGACCTAAAAGAAATTATCAGAAAAGTATATAAAAATGATACCATACGAATGGAAAGAATAAGCCGCAACAGCGTGTCAGACACTTATTTCACAAAACTTTCCATACCAGATTCAACACTTTGCAAATATGAGGAAGGATACATTTTCAGTGAAAAGGAATTGGAAAACCTGTTACAGAACTATCGAGGATTGCTCCCTGAATTTGCGGACAGCATACAAAAAAAGGAATTCAGGGTATTGCGGAGAATATACAGGAAACAAAGAAGCGGTATAAACCGGTCATTCCATCGTAAACTTCTGAAAAGAAATGCGGTAATATCAGACCTGTTTTATTACCGTACAGGAATTCCTGCAAAAGAAGAACTGCTTTATAACCTCAAAATCCGAAAACTGAAACAAAGAAAATGCAAGAAAAACGGCTTCCATTCCATTTATCCAGCTGTAATTGACAAGCTAAAGATACTGGAAGGAATGTATGCGGAGCAATCATTCGAAACCGTATCAATGTCGGGAGAAACTTATTACTTCATTCCAAAACATTTATTACCGTAAAAGCATATGGAACAGACCAAAGAACAATTACAGAAAGAGATCATGGAGATACTCTATACAAAATCTCTTGTCAAACCCGTTTGGGTGACCTGCTCAGAGGTATACTGGAACATCCAGAATATCAAAGTTACGGAACGCAGCGTACGTGAAGCCTTGGACTGGCTGGTAAAAAATGAGGTAGTCCTATATCAGGGCGACAAGTACCAGATAAACAAACGAGAGTTTATTGAAATGAGCAAAAGAAAAGCCATGGAGGAAAAGGAAATGAGCCAAGAGACAAGTCCACAGCCTGAGAACACAGGAATGAATGATAACAAGACTGAAATAAGGAACGCCGGAACAGATACGACCGCAACGATGCGTAAAAACTACCTGTTCTATGTCATTATTGCACTCATAGCCTTTCTTTTGAGCGGCATACTTATCGGCATACTCTGCTTCAATCATTATGCCCAAAAGGAAGACATCACTCCACCTATTATAGAGAGGCAAGACAGCCTCTCTATACAAGAAATGAAAATCAGTACCATGGGCTATATCAAGGATGAGTACACTATAAACCGAAACTTCAAGAATGTGACTCAATCGCTCAAAGGACAACAGGAAATCAATCAGGAATTGCTGTATTTGATCCGCTCCCAGCAAGAACAGATAAATTCTCTGGCAGAATATAACAGATATCAGACACGGATTATTGAACAGAACCAACGTGAGAACCACATTTATCTGTGGATTATCGGCATAACAACGCTGATAGCTAGTTCACTCCTGATAGCGTGGTATGGAAAACGGAACTGATATGAAAACAGAAGATGAACAATTCATTCCGTACTTATTTGCAATTATAGGTCTTTTCTTTAATAATGTTAAATCAATAAAAACAGATAATAAATATTTGTTTTTTATCAAATAATTGATTATAATTGCGATTAACAAAGATGATGTTTTATTTTTCTTCTTCTTTTTCCACAAATAAAACAGAAATCGTCTGGAAGAACCGGAGGAAATTTCAAAAGATCGTTTTTGAAGTTTTCTCTTTTTTTGTTTTCTGACGGAAGGCGACAGGATTCAGAAAAGGGAAACGGAGTCATTCAAATTCATTGTTAAACTTTTAAATTCTATCAATTATGGCATCATTTAGAGCTACATTGGAATTTGCAGGAAAAGAGTATGACGTACTGCACTCTGAGTATGAATTCAGTCGTACAACAGACGCGAAGGGAAAACCATCCTCAAACATCCAGGGAGGACGTGTTTCGGTAGTTATCGAATCAACTGACGACACTGCGACCATCGAAGCCATGCTGAACAGCCAGTTCAAGCAGGTGGAAGGAAAAATCGTGTACAAGAAGATCGAAGAGGATGCTAAGATGAAGGAAATCGAGTTCAAGAACGCCTACATCGTACACTACAAGGAAACTCTTGACGTGAACAACGACGTGCCGATGACTATCGCACTCACATTCTCCGCTGAGCTTATCAATGTGGGCAACGCTGCGCTTGACAACAGATGGCCGAAAAACTAAACGCTCCGGGGCAATACCATTAGAGTGAAGAAAGGAATTGCCGCTTGACGGTACAAGAGCCTTCAAGCGGCAATATTTATTGTTCATTGGATTTTGAATCATTGCAACAAAAAGCATAGCATTTTTCAAGCATAATGAAGGATGAATAAGGTCTTTCTATAATAAGTCATTGTGTATAATTGAAAATATAAAATGAAAATAGTATCTTTGCAAATCTTTTTCATGAAATACATTAATGAAAGATTGTAATTATGAGTTTTAACATAACAATAGATAAGGCAAAGCTTGTCTTTACTCTAAAAAATATTGTCTATACTTTGTTTTGGGCAATAGTTTCTTTAGTATCTTCATTCAATCAAATCATATCGTCCATTCATAAAATAGTAAAAGGAGATTTTTCTCCCATAACCGATGAAGATTTTTATACGAAAATAATAGCTCCTCTGCTTATTTGGATTATAGCATTCTTTGTTGATTTTCTCTATCAACTTTGGACTATTGGTAAAAACGAGCAATTAAATCCAACTTGGATAAAAGCATCATACTTTGCTATCTTTTCTGTTTTTGTAACATTATTAATAAGCCTTTTTTATCATTCCTGTGAGCTTCAAAAAATAGCAAGTATTATATGCTTATTCAGTTGTATCATATTATTAAAAGTTTCAGCATTATATGTGGTTAGTCCATCGTATGAAGTTGAAAAAAGATAAATTAAAGAAAATGACAGTAACTATTATAATATTGGCAATAACTGCAGCCTATATCTGCATGAATTTCATCACGAAAAAAATGACGGTGAAACATAAAATTGTATTTGCAGGTCATCCATCATCCGATGTTTCCAACATAGATATTTCACCTCTCCCTCAAAATGCCCCTAAATACAAACTAGGCCCAACTGAGGTGGATATGTCAAACCTGGAACAACTAAAAGTAGTAGGGAAATCTTTAGAACCTTTTGGCATAAAAGATGGAGCAATAGTTTTTGTCAAAAAAATCAAAATAGAGAATCCAGAAAAAGAGTTGGATAATTTAATAGGCCGTTTCATTGTATTCAAAATAGATAATGAACGAACCTTAAAAGAATATCCGTTGAAAAATATCACCGTAACTGAAGATGGATTGAAATTAAGGAAAGTTGTAAAAATCATAAACAAGAGAAATTCAAATGCCCAAAATGAAATTCTGGATTTTATAAATCAATATGATACTGACTTTCAAGAACTAGAAGCTACAGATAAAAAGAATGAAAGCGATCGATATTTGAAAAAATTTGAATTTGCAGCTTCATATTATGATACTGATGATTTCTTAATAATGTCTATTACATATAAGAATGGAGAATATAAAGACTATTCTTTCCACTCCCCAAAATGGATATACGGCATTGTTGAATATAATACAAAATAAGGGAACAAAAGCCAAGTAATAATCACTTTATTTTTCTAAGTGAGTTATTATCTGGCTTTTATTGAATATCTCTCGGCATAAAATTCCAGATATAAAATTTGGTTTTGTCTTTTCATTCACGTATATTTGCGGTTAGCAAGGATGATGTTTTATTTTTCTCCTTTTCTTCTAAATAAAACTGAAATCAGATGAAGGGCAAGGAGGAAATTTCAAAAGATCAGGCTTTGAAGTTTTCTCTTTTTGTTTTTATGTCCTGACATATTTCAGTAAGAGAATTCCGGTTGTTGAACTTTAAACATACTGTGCCATGCTGGAAGAAAAGAAAATATCAATCAGCATAGATGGAAATCCGCTGCACTCTTTTCTGCAGGTCATGCTGAAACAAGTAATCAATGACCATCACTATTTCGAGATCAGTCTTGACATAGAGGTGGGAGAAGCCTATGCCACGCATTCGCTGGAACAGGCGAAAAACTGGCTGGGGAAAAAAGTAGTCATACAGATGGGTGAAAACACCTTCGTAGGAATAGCCACTCATGTTTCGCTACACCGAGCTGACGGAAACCACGGCTGTCTGCTTCTGACCGGATATTCAAATACATTCCTTCTGGAATCGGACCAGACCTGCGCTTCGTGGCTGGACAAGACTCTGGCCAATATCGTCAGCGAAATTTGTGAGAAAGCAGGCGTAACCGCACAGGTTTCACCTGAATATACAGAAAAAATAGAGTACGAATGCCAATACAGGGAAAGCAACTTTGACTTTATCCGCAGGCTAGCCAGACAATACCATGAATGGTTGTACTACGACGGCAAGCAACTCGTATTCGGCAAACCGGCTGTACCAGCAGGCATACCGCTGATGTATGGGCGTAATCTGCAAAGCCTGGATATCTCCATCCAAACCATTGCCCGCCCACTGGCTGGTCAATCCTATCACTCGCAGGACGGACAAAAGTATGAATCGACATCGCCTGATGCCCCAAAAGGTCTCGGAAATTTAGGACACGCGGCATTCCAGGCTTCCATAGGGCTGTTCAAATCACCAGCCAATCAATCGGCCGAGCCCCGTATATCCAACAAAGGGGAACTTGACAGCTATTTCCAAAAGAAACAGCAAAGCGATACTGCGGCTTCACACTACATTACCAGCGAAAGCGACTGCTACAGCCTGACAGTAGGAAGTGTGGTTGACATACAAACGGCCATACAAATAGAAAACTTCAGTTTTGCAGAACAGACACTCGGCTCGTATATCATTACGGAAATCACCCATATCATAGGGTCTGGCAACAGCTATTACAATACCTTTACGGCACTGAGCGCAACTGTACCGAGCCTTCCGGCTCCGGACGTACCACTACCGGTGGCACAGACACAGCAGGCGGTAGTGGTAAGCAACGATGACCCCAAAAAGCAGGGACGCGTACAGGTGAAGATGAACTGGCAATCGGGAAACATGAAGACCTCATGGATACGTGTCATGACACCGGATGCCGGAATAAGCGACAAAGTATCTACCAACAGGGGGTTTGTCTTCATCCCAGAAAAAGACGATATCGTACTGGTAGGCTTCCGGCATGACGATCCGAACCGCCCATTCGTAATGGGCAGCCTGTTCAACGGAAATACCGGGGCAGGCGGTGACAGCGGCAACAAGAAAAAGAGCCTGACTACCCGGAGCGGATGTACCATCACGATTGATGACGACAAAGGAAGTATCACCATTGCGGACCCCAGTGGAAGTACCGTCATGCTGAACGGTGACAAGACCATCACCATAGATGCCAAGGACAAGATAAGCATCCACTCCAAAGAAATAGAAATGCTTGCTGACGAAAAAATCAGAATCGAAGCTGACTCTGAAGTTGAAGTGCTTGGAAAAACTTCTACTTTTGAAGGTACATCCGAAGCAAAAATAAAGAGCAGCGCCTCCATCAAGGAAGAGGCTGCCACAATAGACATAAAAGCATCTGCCTCACTTAAAGCAACAGGTGCTACCGTGGATGTGGACGGCTCTGCGATGACTAACATAAAAGGTACTTTATTAAATCTTAATCCATGATAAATAACGAACACAATCCGATAGCCATAAGAATCAGCAACATACAGGACTTATGGATTGAGTATCGAGAGAAAACTCCCGATGCAAAGATTTATTGTCTCGCCTGTGAACCTGCTGATTTTCAGATTGTGGAAGGATTTATAAGACTGGAAGCATCGGAGTATGGCCGCACTCCGGACATTATCGTCGGTTTCAAGACCGACTACAATGATACAACAGACTTTTACAGGTTTCTGATAAAAGAATGGATAACCTCTTTTTCTGCCGATGCAGAAAAGAATCCAGACTGGAAATGGAAGGATTTTTCCACCTTCAAGTCAGAATCGGAATCAGCAGATGCCATGACAGCCGAAGAATTGAGAGACTTGTACATCCGCCTGATAACAAGCTTCAAGGAATTTGTCGGAAACGACAATCTGCTGGGCATAACCTATTTCATATCCCGTATCAGCGATGTGGAATCACTGAACGAAGCACTAAAGAACATTGCCGAACTGCTTCCTGAAGGAGTGGCAATCATTCTGATTGATTATAAAAAGAGAGAGGTTTATGAAGGTCTGCACGAAGAATTGAAAGACAAATTCTGCATGATTGACATTCCGGACCAGAATATGACCGGTGCATATAAAGAGATTGCGACACAAGGCAACCCGCAAGACCCACACGTGAAATATCGCAAATGCCTGTTCGAATTAGGAGAAGCTGCCTCGAAAGGAAAAAAGGACGAAGCCAAAAGACTCGGAAATGAACTGATAAAGCTAAGCCGTGAAATCGGCGGAACGGCACTCATGGCTTCAGCCTACCTCATATTTGGCGGTTTCATGATTAAATTTCACCGTGAATCCGGATTCTGTCATGACTTGTTTGACAAAGGAATAGCCCTTGTACTCCCCAAATATCATGAGGAGCGGGACTGCGCACAAATCCTGCTACAACTCTACAACTATAAAGGTACGGTGGACAGCTATAATAAAGACATAAGCAGTGCCATCAAACAGTTTATGACCGCCGTGAAGATAGCCAAGGAACTTGATATGAAGACAGAGGTTGTAAACGAATACAACTATGCACTGCTGATGGCACTGAAAAAAGACAGACTTACGTACGAACCGATCCTGAACGAAGCTTTTGAGTATGGCTACTCATTCACTGACGAAGAATTGAGAATCATCAATCTTTCATTTATCGCCTCTACCTATCTTGACAAGACATACAGCATCGACTCCTCCAAAAGAGACGAAATCGAGAAACGTATGGCGAATTTATACGGCGAGGACTGGCAGCTATCTACCAAGGAACTGGCAGCCAAACTCAACGCGGAATATTCTGTAAACTCTAAATAACCAGATTATGCTCTTAGCGGACAGTCATACCACCATGGTGATCGGGGTTGACGTACATGTGACGACGGCTCCCCCTTTCAATCCCATCCATCCCTACATCGGGATGGTGATAGACCCCGCTGACTACATACCGTTCCTGGGTACGAACGTAAGCGTGAACGGACTGAAGCGCGGCGTATCCGATACGGGCGGGATGATCATCCCCCTGACGCACATACCGCTTGCCGGCCCGTTTGCCATGGCATCCATGATCGGCCACGAAAGCATGAACTTCTTCGCCTCGCAGAACACGTTCTGCGACGGCAGCCGCATGAGCCCGAAGGGATACATGGTGATGACCTGCAACGACGTGGGCATACCCCTGTCGGCAGGCGTAGGAAAGAACAAGGCGGGAAAGACAAGGCTCATACCGAGCCTGTTCGCACCGACCTCCTTCTCACTCCCGGTGCCGACCGGAAAGCCCGTGATGGTGGGCGGTCCCTATGTCCCAGACTGGGGAGGAATGCTGGCCGGCCTTGCTGCAAGCATCGGATTCAGTTCGCTGATAAAGCTCGGAAGCAAGGGAGTCGGAAAGGCACTCAAGGCATTCAACCACAAGGTGCTCAAGAACAAGAAGATACAGGAACTGTTCCCCGCAACAAAAAAACTGAGCGCATACCTGTGCAAGAACGGTTTCGAGCCGGTGAACCTTGTAAACGGAGCCGTGGTTTACGAAGGCACGGACTTCGGGTTCCCCTCTCCGCTGCCGCTGGAATGGACGAGGGCTTGGTATTCCGACTCGGATTACGAGGGATGGCTCGGACACGGGACACACTGCCGGTACGACCGCACGGTGGAGAGCTTCGAGGACGAAGGCGTGACGATGCTGCGCATGGAGGACGGACGTGCCGTGCCGTTCCCGGCGATAGCACCGGGCGGAGAGTTCTACATGCGCTCCGAACGCACGACGCTGCGCCGCACGGACAAAGGCTATGAGGCATACAGCCACGACACCCTGCTCACTTACCGGTTCGACATGAGGGACGGCAGGGCATGGAGGCTGACCCACATAGAGAATCCGGACGGCCTCCGGGTACGGCTGCACTTTGCCGACGGAAGGCTGGCCGGACTGACCGACCCTGCAGGACGCAGGATACAGGCCACCACGGACGGAAAGGGACGGATAACGGAACTCTCGTTCGTGACGGAAAAAGGGAACGAGCCCCTGGTGTCGTACACCTACGACAAAGAGGGAAACATGACCGGCATCACCGACGCCCTGGGAAAGGCCACAAGGATGACGTACTCCGGACACCTGATGACGGAGAAGACAGACCGCAACGGCGATACCTACTGCTGGGAATACGACGGGAAGGGACGCTGCGTGCATACCTACGGCAGGGACGGAATGATGGAGGGACGCATAGAGTACCATCCCGAAAAGGGCTACAACCTGGTGACCGACTCCACTGGAGGAACGACCACCTACCGCTACACGCCCGAGCAGCTCGTGACGTCGGAGATAGACCCGCTGGGCAACGAGACACGCCACAGCTACACGGACTACATGGAGCCGTACCGCACCACAGATCCCGAAGGCGGAGTGACGGGCTACAGCTATGACGGGGAGGGAAAGCTCACCGGCATCACCTATCCCGACGGCAGCGGGGAAATGTTCGTCCATGACGAGAGAGGACGGCTCATCATCCACATAGACTGCGAGGGGAACAAGACGGTGCGCCTGTACGACAGGGAACGACCGCACCTCGTGACCGGATTCATAGACGCTGCGGGAGAAGTGACCGAACTGACCTACGATGAACACGGACTGCCCGTGACGGTAAGCAAGGGAAAGCGCCGGAGCGAACTCTCGTACGACAGGGAAATGAACCTCGAGGCGTGGCATGAGGACGGCAGGAAGCTCGGAGGATGGAAGCACGACGCAAGGGGAAGGATGACGGAACGCACCTCCCCCGGGTACCGCACGGAGTTCTACCACTACGACGCGCTGGACCGTCTGCGCCGCATAGACGCCCGGGACGGGAACGTCATACACCTGGACTACGACAACTACGACAGCATCACCGAGGCGCGTGACGCAAGAAGGCACGTGCGCATGGGCTACAACTCGGTGGGCAGCATGACCTGGCGGGAGGAAGCCGGGCACAGGGTGAGCTTCAACTATGACGGGATGGACCGACTGACAGAGGTGGTAAACGAGGCAGGCGCAGGATACCTGTTCGGACGCGACCTTGCGGGAAACATCACTTCGGAAAGGGACTACGGAGGCATAGGGCGCACATACCACAGGGACGGATGCGGACGGGTGACACGCATAGACCGCCCCGGAGGACGCTCCACGACCTATACATACGATGCCATGGGGCGTGTGACGACAGCCGCATACCATGACGGCACAAGGGAGGAATACGGATATGACAGGAACGGACTGATGGTATCGGCCGACAACACGGAGGCACGCATAAGGCTGGAGCGCGACCCGATGGGACGTGTGGTATGCGAGAAGGCGGGTCTCCCGGGAGGCGACACATTCACGCAGGTGATGTCCGTGGAATCGGAATACAGCATATACGGCGAGCGCACCCGCGTAAGAAGCTCGCTCGGAGCGGACATGCGGCTGTCCTACGACAATCCGGGACTGGTAGGAGAAATAAAGGCCGAGGTGGAAAGGCCTGAACCGGAAAAGGCATCCGCAGAAGAAGGGAACACAGGAAAAAAGGACATACAGTCCTGGGAAAGCAGCATCCTGCGGGACGATGCGGGACGCGAGACGGAACGCTTCGCCACGGGCGGGATAAGGATTACCACGGACTATGACGACATGGGGCTTGTACGCTCCCGCCACGTGCATTCGGGCGAAAGGCATACGGGATGGAGAAGCTACCGGTGGGACGTGGGCGCAAGGCTGATGTCAATGCGCTGCAACCTCTCCCCCGAGCCGGTCATCTTCGACTACGACGGAATGTGCAATCTCGTGAGGGCGGACTACTCCATGCACGAGAGCATATTCCGCACACCCGACAAGGTGGGAAACCTGTACCGCAGCGAAAGCGGAAGGGACAGGACGTATGACGGCGGCGGACGGCTGACAAGCGACGGGAAGTTCCACTACCGCTACGACTGCGAGGGGAACCTCGTACACAGAAGCCGCAGGAACCTGTCGGATATGAACAGCGGCAGTGCAGGCCGCAGCAGGAAGGGGCTGTTCGGACTGTTCTCTTCCCCGGAGAACGGAGAAGGCGGCAGTGCCGGAACCAAGGACACCCCGTTTGCAGACTGGCAGCCGGGAGACACCTGCTACGAGTGGCTGGCCAGCGGAATGCTTGCCGGAGTGAAGACACCTGACGGAAAGACCGTCTCCTTCGAATATGACGCGCTCGGACGACGGGTATCGAAGACCGTGGACGGAACCGTCCGGCGGTTCGGATGGGACGGCAACGTGGTGCTGCACGAATGGGACATTGAGGAAGCCGGCAGACCGAAGCTCATCACTGACGGAAGCGGACGCGAGGAATACGAAGGCACGGAGAAGCCGGAGAACCTCGTGACATGGATATATGACGGAACCTCGTTCACTCCGGTGGCGAAAGTCACGAACGGTGAACGCTACACGATTGTGCATGACTATCTGGGCACGCCTACGCAGGCATACGACAGCAAGGGGAACCTTGTATGGGAGATGCTGCTGGACGTGTACGGAGAGGTGAAGGAATGCCACGGAGACCGCATACTTGTACCGTTCCGCTATCAGGGACAGTACGAGGATGAGGAGACGGGATTGTACTACAATCGCTTCAGGTACTACTCGTCTCAGATGGGGATGTACATTTCTGCTGACCCCATTGGCCTGGCAGGGAATAATCCTACACTGTATGGGTATGTGTTAGACGTGAATACATGGCTGGATTTTTGGGGGTTATCTAAAACTACAGTTGGTAGGTGGATGAGTAATAAAGAATATGAAGAGATGCTTAAAACAGGAAAAGTTGTAGAAAGCCATACAGGAACCACACATGTTGCTAATCCGGCATCAGTTGAAGCATATGGTAAACAAGCTAAAAATGGGACTATTTATGTTGAGTTTGATGTTGATGAAAAATGCTTAAAACAAACAAATATAGAATGGGCAAGTATATCAGGCCCAAACTCAGTAACAGGACGGATGGCTAAGCGTAATGGATTACCTATTCCAGAAATGCCCGAAGCAACTAACATTAGAGTGAGAGCAAAAAAAATAAATGGTAAAATAATTTGTTGCTAATTATGATAATTCATGAATTCTATGATTGGCTTTTAGTTCAGTCTTATTCAGATGAAATAAAGATTGATATAACACCATTACATTTTAATGAGGTAATGGATAATGAACAACTAAAAGAGACAATATGTATTGATATAGAGAATGATAAGTATTTAGGGAAATTTGTGATATGGGATGACAATAGCTGTTTTTACGAATTAATGGATATTAAAACGACTTCAACTATATTACATGATAGAATTGATTTTAATTCACTCAATGAATTAAAATCAATCTATAATAACTTTATTCAATATTCAATATCCAAAATAAAATAATCCTCATAGTTGTTAGCGGACAGTCATACCACAATGGTGATCGGGGTTGACGTACATGTGACGACGGCTCCCCCCTTCAATCCCATCCATCCCTACATCGGGATGGTGATAGACCCCGCTGACTACATACCGTTCCTGGGTACGAACGTAAGCGTGAACGGACTGAAGCGCGGCGTATCCGATACGGGCGGGATGATCATCCCCCTGACGCACATACCGCTTGCCGGCCCGTTTGCCATGGCATCCATGATCGGCCACGAAAGCATGAACTTCTTCGCCTCGCAGAACACGTTCTGCGACGGCAGCCGCATGAGCCCGAAGGGATACATGGTGATGACCTGCAACGACGTGGGCATACCCCTGTCGGCAGGCGTAGGAAAGAACAAGGCGGGAAAGACAAGGCTCATACCGAGCCTGTTCGCACCGACCTCCTTCTCACTCCCGGTGCCGACCGGAAAGCCCGTGATGGTGGGCGGTCCCTATGTCCCAGACTGGGGAGGAATGCTGGCCGGCCTTGCTGCAAGCATCGGATTCAGTTCGCTGATAAAGCTCGGAAGCAAGGGAGTCGGAAAGGCACTCAAGGCATTCAACCACAAGGTGCTCAAGAACAAGAAGATACAGGAACTGTTCCCCGCAACAAAAAAACTGAGCGCATACCTGTGCAAGAACGGTTTCGAGCCGGTGAACCTTGTAAACGGAGCCGTGGTTTACGAAGGCACGGACTTCGGGTTCCCCTCTCCGCTGCCGCTGGAATGGACGAGGGCTTGGTATTCCGACTCGGATTACGAGGGATGGCTCGGACACGGGACACACTGCCGGTACGACCGCACGGTGGAGAGCTTCGAGGACGAAGGCGTGACGATGCTGCGCATGGAGGACGGACGTGCCGTGCCGTTCCCGGCGATAGCACCGGGCGGAGAGTTCTACATGCGCTCCGAACGCACGACGCTGCGCCGCACGGACAAAGGCTATGAGGCATACAGCCACGACACCCTGCTCACTTACCGGTTCGACATGAGGGACGGCAGGGCATGGAGGCTGACCCACATAGAGAATCCGGACGGCCTCCGGGTACGGCTGCACTTTGCCGACGGAAGGCTGGCCGGACTGACCGACCCTGCAGGACGCAGGATACAGGCCACCACGGACGGAAAGGGACGGATAACGGAACTCTCGTTCGTGACGGAAAAAGGGAACGAGCCCCTGGTGTCGTACACCTACGACAAAGAGGGAAACATGACCGGCATCACCGACGCCCTGGGAAAGGCCACAAGGATGACGTACTCCGGACACCTGATGACGGAGAAGACAGACCGCAACGGCGATACCTACTGCTGGGAATACGACGGGAAGGGACGCTGCGTGCATACCTACGGCAGGGACGGAATGATGGAGGGACGCATAGAGTACCATCCCGAAAAGGGCTACAACCTGGTGACCGACTCCACTGGAGGAACGACCACCTACCGCTACACGCCCGAGCAGCTCGTGACGTCGGAGATAGACCCGCTGGGCAACGAGACACGCCACAGCTACACGGACTACATGGAGCCGTACCGCACCACAGATCCCGAAGGCGGAGTGACGGGCTACAGCTATGACGGGGAGGGAAAGCTCACCGGCATCACCTATCCCGACGGCAGCGGGGAAATGTTCGTCCATGACGAGAGAGGACGGCTCATCATCCACATAGACTGCGAGGGGAACAAGACGGTGCGCCTGTACGACAGGGAACGACCGCACCTCGTGACCGGATTCATAGACGCTGCGGGAGAAGTGACCGAACTGACCTACGATGAACACGGACTGCCCGTGACGGTAAGCAAGGGAAAGCGCCGGAGCGAACTCTCGTACGACAGGGAAATGAACCTCGAGGCGTGGCATGAGGACGGCAGGAAGCTCGGAGGATGGAAGCACGACGCAAGGGGAAGGATGACGGAACGCACCTCCCCCGGGTACCGCACGGAGTTCTACCACTACGACGCGCTGGACCGTCTGCGCCGCATAGACGCCCGGGACGGGAACGTCATACACCTGGACTACGACAACTACGACAGCATCACCGAGGCGCGTGACGCAAGAAGGCACGTGCGCATGGGCTACAACTCGGTGGGCAGCATGACCTGGCGGGAGGAAGCCGGGCACAGGGTGAGCTTCAACTATGACGGGATGGACCGACTGACAGAGGTGGTAAACGAGGCAGGCGCAGGATACCTGTTCGGACGCGACCTTGCGGGAAACATCACTTCGGAAAGGGACTACGGAGGCATAGGGCGCACATACCACAGGGACGGATGCGGACGGGTGACACGCATAGACCGCCCCGGAGGACGCTCCACGACCTATACATACGATGCCATGGGGCGTGTGACGACAGCCGCATACCATGACGGCACAAGGGAGGAATACGGATATGACAGGAACGGACTGATGGTATCGGCCGACAACACGGAGGCACGCATAAGGCTGGAGCGCGACCCGATGGGACGTGTGGTATGCGAGAAGGCGGGTCTCCCGGGAGGCGACACATTCACGCAGGTGATGTCCGTGGAATCGGAATACAGCATATACGGCGAGCGCACCCGCGTAAGAAGCTCGCTCGGAGCGGACATGCGGCTGTCCTACGACAATCCGGGACTGGTAGGAGAAATAAAGGCCGAGGTGGAAAGGCCTGAACCGGAAAAGGCATCCGCAGAAGAAGGGAACACAGGAAAAAAGGACATACAGTCCTGGGAAAGCAGCATCCTGCGGGACGATGCGGGACGCGAGACGGAACGCTTCGCCACGGGCGGGATAAGGATTACCACGGACTATGACGACATGGGGCTTGTACGCTCCCGCCACGTGCATTCGGGCGAAAGGCATACGGGATGGAGAAGCTACCGGTGGGACGTGGGCGCAAGGCTGATGTCAATGCGCTGCAACCTCTCCCCCGAGCCGGTCATCTTCGACTACGACGGAATGTGCAATCTCGTGAGGGCGGACTACTCCATGCACGAGAGCATATTCCGCACACCCGACAAGGTGGGAAACCTGTACCGCAGCGAAAGCGGAAGGGACAGGACGTATGACGGCGGCGGACGGCTGACAAGCGACGGGAAGTTCCACTACCGCTACGACTGCGAGGGGAACCTCGTACACAGAAGCCGCAGGAACCTGTCGGATATGAACAGCGGCAGTGCAGGCCGCAGCAGGAAGGGGCTGTTCGGACTGTTCTCTTCCCCGGAGAACGGAGAAGGCGGCAGTGCCGGAACCAAGGACACCCCGTTTGCAGACTGGCAGCCGGGAGACACCTGCTACGAGTGGCTGGCCAGCGGAATGCTTGCCGGAGTGAAGACACCTGACGGAAAGACCGTCTCCTTCGAATATGACGCGCTCGGACGACGGGTATCGAAGACCGTGGACGGAACCGTCCGGCGGTTCGGATGGGACGGCAACGTGGTGCTGCACGAATGGGACATTGAGGAAGCCGGCAGACCGAAGCTCATCACTGACGGAAGCGGACGCGAGGAATACGAAGGCACGGAGAAGCCGGAAAACCTCGTGACATGGATATATGACGGAACCTCGTTCACGCCGGTGGCAAAAGTCACTGACGGGGAACGTTATACGATAGTGCATGACTATCTGGGCACGCCTACGCAGGCATACGACAGCAGGGGAAACCTTGTATGGGAGATGCTGCTGGACGTGTACGGAGAGGTGAAGGAATGTCACGGAGACCGAACGCTCGTACCCTTCCGCTATCAGGGACAGTATGAGGATATTGAGACGGGGCTGTACTACAACCGCTTCCGCTACTATTCATCGCAGATGGGGATGTACATCTCGCAAGATCCAATAGGATTATTAGGTGGAATTAATCAGTATATTTATGTACAAGACCCTAATAGCTTAATTGATTTATTAGGACTATTTGGCATGCCTAAAGGTGGCTGGAACTACAATAACATGCCTAGATTTGATGGTTATCAATTACACCATGTAATACCACGGTCAAAAGCTAATCATCCCGCAATAAAAGCAGCTGGATTTGATGTGGACAGGTTAAGTAATTTAATATACTTACCTAAAGAGTCAGGGATTCATCCAACGCGAAGCATCCATAATGGTTGGAATAAGGAGCACGCCAATTACAATGCCAATATAACGCGCCAATTAGATGAAATAGCCGAAATAGGAAAAGCCAATCATTGGTCTAAAGCTGATTATGCAGCTGCAATCGAAGATTTAAAAAATGAAACGAAGCAAGGATTACGCAATGGTAGAATAAGTTGTCATTAAAAAAGAAATTTTATGTATTTTGAATTTTTAGATTATTACAAACGAGATACAACATTTGTACTCAATGAAGACCAAAGTAATATTGATATATCAATACTAAAAGCTGGGCAGTTGATTAATGCTGATAAGACATTAGTATTTAATGTAGATAAAATTGATAGTTACATTAATACATATGATGTACTTCCAACATTTAATATGCCCCTTGTTAGTGCAAAATTTAAAAAAACTTTCAATGATCTAAAAGATGATATACAATTTGTAAAAGTATCAATTATCGATGATAATAACAATCATAACGAGGACTATTACTTTATGAATATTCTCAATGTTTTGCCTATTATGGATAAAAATACATCCATATTCGAAATAAAAAAATATGGGAAAGCTGAAGTTCTTAAAATTAAGAAACTGTATATAACAGATTTAGAAGGACATTCAATCGTTCGTATGGCAGAACATAAATCGTATATTATTACCACTGATGCCTTCAAAAAACGTTGTGAAGATGCAAATTTAAAAGGAATTCATTTTGTTCAGGAGGGACATACAATATATAAAGATTAAAATTTAATTTAAAACAATCATTTAAACAACAAATGGAACTTTGTATCTTTTTTATCTATTATTTTATCAAGTAATATTTCAATACAATATATTTGAATAAATATGAAGATTTCACTTACTCTTATTTATCATACATAGACTTAAAGCTTTTTATATTACAACTATGCAGAATAAGATATTAATTTATAAACTTTAGTAAGAAAATAGCATATAGAGTTTTGTAACATGATCAGTATATTTACATGGATACCATTTTATAAAGAACTATCCAACTGGCTATTCAAAAAACAAAACGGCCAGTTGGAGTTGATATCTGTCCTAAAAAAGATTGGTATTACCGGCTTTAGAGACGGTACAGAGAAGGGTAAACCAATAGAACTGAACGAAATAGACCCGTTCACATTCTTATCGTATCTCAACAAGTTTCACTCCAATGAAAGAAGAGTCGAAATATTACAAGATTTATGGACAGAACTGAAGTTCAAATGCCAAGAGCCGACAGATGTAACTGGACTTCCGACAATTCACCCAATGAAAGTGCATCTATTCCCATGGAAGACAACCAGGGGTAAAGATGATATAACAGCACTGTGGAACTTATTCAGACAAGCAAAAGAAGGGAAAATAGAAGAACAACTCTTTCAAACCGTATTGGATATAAAAAGTGTAGGAAAAGGCAAACTCAGTATTGTACTGTTCTATACCAATCCAGAGAAGTTCGTTCCTCTGGACTCCAATACATCATCATATCTGCGAAAAAAGAAGTTGAGCTACACCTATGACAGCTTTGCTTCTTATGAAAAACTGTCAGAAGAAGCAATCCGGAGTCTTGGGAAAAAGCCTTGGGAGATTTCATGTGATGCCTATGACTCCATCCCTGAAAATGAAACTTCAACAACCATAGGTAGTATCAGAACATTATTTGAAAGACTTGAAGGCGAACTGGAAGACAGCATGGATTACCATATCTTTTACAGAGGGCAATCGGACAAAAAATATGGGCTACTCCCCTCAATCTATCGGGAAGAAGCACTGATCCAGAATGAGGACAAGATATTCAGAGACATTATCGCACAATGTCCTACCGATTTCAAGGGAAGCACATCAGCCTTTGAGAAACTGGTAAAGATGCAGCACTACTCTTTACCGACACGTCTGCTGGACATTACAACCAATCCTTTGGTTGCCATGTATTTTGCTTGCGACGATGACAAAGTTGACGGCAAGCTGTTTCGTTTTGAAGTCAAAACATCAGACATCAAATATTTTGACAGCGATGCAGTCAGCGTAGTATCCAATATCGCAAAACGTCCAATAGACTTCAGTATTGAGAAGCTTCGGGACTTAGACCGTGAGGAATTTAACAATCAAACAGACATAGCCTATCTGCTACATGAGATCAAGTACGAAAAGCCTCATTTCCAAGATATAATTGACTCAAAAGACATAGAAAGAGTCTTTTGTGTGAAACCGATGTTCGACAACCCGCGTATCATCCGGCAATCGGGAGCTTTCTTCCTTTATGGCATAGACGGAAACAAAAGCAAGCCAGCAATACTCAACTTCGACTATAAAACGTATATCATCGGCAAGGCGCAAAAGAAGAAAATCAGGAAGCAACTTGAAGCTCTCGGTATAGACAAATCCACATTGTTCCCCGAAGTGGAGCATGTGGCCGAACATATAAAGGAGAAATATCATATCACCCAATAAGATCAGGAAATACGAATAGTATGGCCTCAAAGTCAGATTTTACGGACTACGGGCGTATTATTCAATAAATTAGTTGTATCTTTGCCAAATAATTGAATTAAGATAAAATGAAAACTTTTATACAGATTGCAAAAATAAAAGCAGTATTACTCTATATCATGCAGAGTTTTCCCCAAGGAGTGGACTATATAAAGTTATTCAAGATACTTTATTTTGCCCAGCAGGATCATCTTGTCAAATATGGAAAGGTACTTGTAGAGGACTCATTCAGGGCATTGAAGCATGGCCCTGTACCGACCTATACCTATAAGGCACTGCAAATAGCAGAGGGAAAGCCACTGGAAGGAAATTTTGAAGAATTTCTCACCGGTATAGAAGTACGAAACAAGAAGGTATATACTTCTGCAAAACCTGATATGGACTACATTTCAGGTGCAGACAAGCGTTGTCTTGATGCTGCCATCGAAAAATATAAGGATACAGATCCTTATGACCTGTCGGATCTGTCGCACGACTCGGCATGGGAAGAAGCAATGACCCGTATTCAGGATGATCCCCAAAAGAATTTCATTACCATCATAGATATAGCAAGAGCCGGAAAGGCAACCAAAGAAATGGTAGATTACATCCGTGAAAAACAAATTGTCAAAAACGCTTTATCTTAAAATCAGATGGACGACAAAAACGGTGCGCTTGAAAAGCTGAAGGCTGCAATGGACGAAGCAGAACGAGTAGATATGTCATCAGTGAAGATTGGTGACATTATTTATGTCCCTCTGGATGAAGAGGACGGACTGATATTGAAAAACGGATATGATGACCGTAAGAAATACATAGTCATTATCGGGTTCACGCCGGAAGGAGTGGCTATTGGTGCCTTGCTCATAAATTCGGAAATAGACTCTTCCAAGAGATCTGAAGAACTGCTAAATTGCCAATATCCCTTATTAGTACGCGACTATCGCAGTATTCTGGACTATGACAGCTGGCTGGACTGTTCGGATATATTCGAACTTTCAAAACTGAAAATCACGGAAAAGGACGGAAAACTGAAAGGCTGCCTGACTCCCGAAGACAGAGAAAGAGTGATGGAGTTTCTGAAAGAAACTGATGTATTTGACAATGCTACCAAAAAGCGTTATGGAATTATATAAACCAGTATTTTTTTCTGATGTAGATTGACTGAGAAATAACAGAATTCAAAGAAAGAAGTAAAAAGGAACACATCTAAATCAAGGCAGATATATCGTTGTATTTACCATACGAAAAACTTTTTTCAAAAAAAGTTGGAGAAATATTTGGATATATGATTTTAATTCCCTATAATTGCGACTAACAAAGATGATGTTTTATTTTTCTTCTTCTTTTTCCACAAATAAAACAGAAATCGTCTGGAAGAACCGGAGGAAATTTCAAAAGATCGTTTTTGAAGTTTTCTCTTTTTTTGTTTTCTGACGGAAGGCGACAGGATTCAGAAAAGGGAAACGGAGTCATTCAAATTCATTGTTAAACTTTTAAATTCTATCAATTATGGCATCATTTAGAGCTACATTGGAATTTGCTGGTAAAGAGTATGACGTACTGTACTCAGAGTATGAATTCAGCCGTACAACCGACTCAAAGGGAAAACCATCTTCAAACATCCAGGGAGGCCGCGTTTCGGTAGTTATCGAATCAACTGACGACACTGCGACTATCGAAGCCATGCTGAACAGCCAGTTCAAGCAGGTGGAAGGAAAGATCGTGTACAAGAAGATTGAAGAGGATGCTAAGATGAAGGAAATCGAGTTCAAGAACGCCTACATCGTACATTACAAGGAAACTCTTGACGTGAACAACGAAGTGCCGATGACCATCGCACTCACATTCTCCGCTGAGCTTATCAATGTGGGCAACGCTGCGCTTGACAACAGATGGCCGAAAAACTAAACGCTCCGGGGCAACGCCCCTAAGCGGAATGTAAGATATTGCCGCTTGAAGGGCTCAATCCATCAAGCGGCAATTTTATTTATTCACCTTAAAAAATCATTGCCGTTATGCTTGAGCAGAAGATGACAACCGTCAATATTGATGATGTTCCTCTTCCTTCCTTTTTTCAGGTTGTGTTGAAACAGTGCATCAATGACCATCATTATTTTGAAGTTCACATGGATATAGAGTCCGGTGAATTCTACAAGACTCATACGCTTGACAACAGCATGAACTGGATAGGCAAGCAAGCGGAAATCCTTTTGGGCGGCAACAGCTTCAAAGGGATAGTGACACATGTGGGACTGCACCGCTCGAAAGGCAATCACGGCTATCTGCTTATCCAAGGGTATTCATTGACCTTCCTTCTCGAAACAGAACTAAACTGTGCTTCGTGGACCAATACCACGCTATTCAGCATAGTAAAGGAAATATGCGACAGGGCCGGTGTGCCTTGCGCCATCAAGCCGGAATATACAGCTGACATAGAATACGAATGCCAGTATATGGAAAGCGACTTCGACTTTATCCGCAGGCTGGCCAGACAATATCACGAATGGCTGTATTATGACGGGAAACAACTTGTATTCGGCAAGCCAGACAAACTGCCATCAGCCATACCGCTGAGCTACGGACGCGAAATATCCGACCTGAACATAGGAATCCAGACGCTTGCCCGCCCGGTAGAGGGAAACTCATACGACTCCGCCAACGGCAAATTCAGCAAAGGTGCTGCCTCCAATGTTCCTACCGGCATGAACATGCTGGGACAAACAGCTTTTGACGCATCTGTCAAACTCTTCAAATCGAAAGCATTCCAACATACGGAAATCAGGGTTGCCAACGACAGTCAGGCAGAAAACCATTTCCAAAAGAAACAGCAGAGCGATGCTTCGCCTTCACATTACATATCTTGTGAAACGGACTGCAACCGGATAACACTCGGCAGCGTAGTGGAAATACAAACCGCAATCCAAAACTTCCAATTTGATTTTATTGAAAAGACTTTAGGTGAATATTTCATCACTGAAATTACCCATATAGCCGGAACCGGAGAAAGCTATAACAACAACTTTACCGCACTCTACTCGCTGACAACAAGTCTTCCGGCTCCGGAAGTACCTCTACCCGTGGCACAGACACAGCAGGCTGTAGTGGTAAGCAACGATGACCCCAAGAAACAGGGACGCGTACAGGTAAAGATGAACTGGCAGGGCGATGGCATGACAACCTCATGGATACGTGTCATGACTCCTGATGCCGGAATAAGCAATAAAGTATCAACGAACAGAGGTTTTGTCTTCATCCCGGAAAAGGACGACATCGTACTGGTTGGCTTCCGGTATGACGACCCGAAACGTCCGTTCGTAATGGGCAGCCTGTTCAACGGGAAGACAGGCACAGGCGGTGACAGCGGCAACAAGAAAAAGAGCCTGACCACCCGGAGCGGATGCACCCTCACCATAGATGATGACGAAGGCAGCATCACCATGACGGATCAGGCCGGCAACAGCTATGCCGCCGACGGAAAAGGCAACATTAAGATTTCCGCATCCAAATCCATCATGCTGTGCGTAGGCAAAACCAGCATTGAACTGGACAGCGAAGGGAACATCAAATCCTCCGCAGAAGCCCAGATTACGGAAACGGCCGCCAACGAAATCACGCAGACTGCAAAAACAATAAACAGCAGTGCCGAAGAGGCATATAACATAAAAGGAAGTGACGTGACCGCTACGGGAAGCAAAACAGCAACCCTTTCGGGTACCACGCAGGCAACCGTGGACTCCAGCGGAACAACCGCCATAGCAGGTACAATCGTAAAACTGAACTGACCTATGAGCAATGCCATACAACAAATAGCGGACAATATGCTCTACCTTTGGGAGAATGCCGTGGCACAACCGGTAAAGATGATACGCATTGTCATCAATCCCGGTGACGAAACCATGCTCAAGGCTTTCTATGACTACATGCTGGCCATCGACAGCGAAGAAGAAGATATGGTCTTCATCATCGCTCTCCCATTTACATCCGCAATGGAGTTCTGCAAAGATGTACTGCAATATATCAGCAAACAAATTGAGTACTGGAACAACTCCAAGAAGCCTGAAGACATCATTTTTGAAAAAGTGGAATGGCAGGCAGACGACAGTTCCATAAATAGCGGAAATGCAGCCCAGACAGTAGTGGAAAATCTCAACCGGCTGACCCGTGAACTTGTCAACGGTACCGATATGAAATGCAGCTTCATTTTCGATCTGGAAGGCACTGCGGACTATGAAGGATGCCGGCAATGGCTCAATCAGGCACTCTCCCAACCATTTGACAAACAGATGGTATGGGGAACCGGAGATATCACCGGCCAGGAGCAATTCGGAAAACTCATGGCGACCTATCCGAAGGAAACGGCTTCCATCTATCCCCCGATAGATATGGACGGCGCAACCGAAAAACTGGCAGAACAGGCAGCCAACGAAGACCGGAGCGACCCTGCCGCCTCAGAATTCAGACTGGCACTGACCAGACTCATGAGCAGCGTAAAGAAAGGAGACGCTGCCCAAACAGACCTATACGCACGCAAATGCCTCGATATGGCACTTGCCAATGTAAAAAAAGACATAAACTGGCTAAGCCAGTTCGTAACGGTATATACCATCCTATATACAGACCGCATCAATCATAAGGATCTGGACATGGCTCTGTATTTTGCCAATAAAGCGGTAGAAGCGGCAAGGATGGGAGAAGGAAAACTAGACCCGTCTCTTTCGGGGCGTCTTCTCGGCAGCTCGCTTGTAGGGAAAGCATCCATACAGGTGCGAAAATCCGACTGGAACGATGCCGCAGAAACCTACCGAATGGGAGCAGACGCCTACGCAAACTGCAAGGATTACCTCATGCAAGCCGAAACGCTGAGGATGTGCGGATGGTGCTGGGAGAAAGCATACGATACGGAAAGGGCAACGGAGTGCTACATTGAGGGATTCCATCTGGCAGACAAACTGTCGTCAGACCTGATAAAGCATTCGTCTTACCCTTTGCTACTGCTCAAGCTGCTGGAAAGCCGGAAACGCCAGCCGTCAGTCAGCAATGAGGAAATCAACTCCGTGCTGAGCCGTGTTATCGGCAAAGACTGGGAGGACTTTCTGTATGAATACAAACGAAATCTAGGAAAATATCATGGAATGGATCAACAAAATATGGACGACCCTTCAGCAAATGTTCAGTGAAGGCCCAGGGTACATCAAGGAAAACCCGAAATCGGGCTACCTTGTAGTCATCCTGATTCTGCTGATATGGCTGACAGGACTGATACTGGACTGGAAATGGACCTATGCCCGCCCAGGAAGCTGGGGAGGAAACTTCTGGCTTGACCTGCTGGGGCCAAACGGATTCCGTTTCTGGCTCGGAGTTATCGTAGTGCTGGCCATACTATTGTCGGCCTATCTGTTTTTCAAAACTTGAACCCACTCTAAAAACAACTATAAACTATGTCATCAGGAACAGGGTATTTCGACCAGGTAAGCGCACAGCTTGAAGCCACCGTAGGAGCACAGATGTCGGGTGTGGTTTCGGGAGCTTCCGCCAATGCGGAGGCGGGTGTATCCCCGTCCGTCAACGCGCTTGACACCGGACTGAAGGCAGCCACAGCCTTGGGCAGTCTGGCAGACAACGTGAGCGAGGCAGCCGTACTCCCCGTGCTCGGGGCACTGGGGATGAAAGGACAGGCGTGCCTGCCCATCTCCAAACAGCTCGACCCTGTAATCGGAGTGGATATTCACCTGGTGAACATACCACCGGCCACAAGCGTGCCGATGCCTCACCCGTATGTAGGGACACTGCTCTGTCCGCAGGACTTCATGACGGCGGCGGTAGCCTCGTATATTCCCCCTCCGCCCACAGCGAAAGAAACCGGGGATGCAGACTCGGCCAAGCTCGCAGAGATAGGCCACACAGCACTGACCATGGCCGTGGGCATGATGGGTGCCACCGTAAAAATCGGTGGATTCATTCCACGTGCTGTGGCTTCCACCCCCACACGCAGCATACCGCATGTACCGATGGGAGCCGGATTTGCTGCAAACTCAATACCAATCCCGAAAAACAACGGACATGCCTTCATGGGAAGCCTGACCGTACTTGCCGACGGACTTCCGCTGTCGGGAGGAGGAACACACATGCATCTGGACTGCAACGACCTGGGCATGTCGAGCGTACACAAGGTGCCGGGACTGTTCCTGCCGACAGGCGTAATCAACCCGATTCCTCCGGCCAGACAGATTCTGACCAGCCCCGTGCCCGTGCCGCTTAACCCGATGGCTGCCCTCTCACGCAAGTGCATGGGGGCTTTCGGAAGACTGTATAAGAAAAAAACCGAGAAGCTGGCAGACAAACTGCATGGAGCCGTAAATGACAAGATAAAGAGCGGAAAGTTGCAGGACATGCTGCACAAGACCATCTGTACCGTAACCGGACACCCGGTGGACGTGGCAAGCGGCACATTCTTCACAGACGAGGAAGATTTCTGGATAGATGGTCCGATCCCTCTCTCCTGGGAACGTACCTGGTACAGCAGAAGCGATTACCAAGGGCCGCTGGGTAATGGATGGCATCATGCATACGACATGGGTATCGTAGTGGAAGACGGTATCCTCACCTTACGAATGTCCGACGGAATACCCGTAGCCTTCCCGCTACCGACCGAAAAGAAACCCTCGTTCATCCGCGCAGAGCGCAAAGAAGCCAGAAAAGAAAAGGACGGCTACTGCATCTGGGACATGGACGAAGACCTGTATTACCGATTCACACAGAAGGAATACGACTCCGTACATCTGCTGGAGAGCGTATCGGATGCGAACGGATTTGCTATGCGGTTCGGGTACAACAGCAAGGGATATCTGAAGGAAATTACCGACAGCGCGGGAAGAAAGCTTACCATAGAATGCGACGAGCGTAACGGACACATTCTGGAAATAAAAGGCCCTCATCCCGAGAGCAAGGGAGAAGAAACAATACTCGCATCCTACGAATATGATGCGGAGGGAAACATGACATGCCAGCGTAATGCTGTGGGTGATGCCATGCGGTATGAATACGAAGGAAGGCTGATCGTAAAGGAGACATGGAGAAACGGACTGAACTGGTTCTTCGAATATGACGGCAGCGAAATCGGGGCACGATGCGTACACACATGGGGAGACGGAGGCATATACGACCACAAACTGAAATTCCAGGACGGAATGACCAGAGTGCTTGACAGCCATGACAAGCCTACAGAATATCACCACAGGAACGGACTGGTGTACCTGAAAGTGGACGCCAACGGAGGCAAACACCGATGGAAATACGACTCGGACCGCAAGCTCCTGCAGGAAACTGATCCGGTAGGCAACAGCAGCCTGTACAAATACGACCGCTGGGGAAACTGTACCGACAGTTCCGACCCGGGAGGCGGCAGCGTATCGGCCGTATTCTTCCGCAAGGGCGCATTGCGCAACAGGCCGTTGAGCGTGACCACAGCGGACGGAGGAACATGGAAGTTCGATTATGACAGCAAAGGGAATGTGACCAAAAGGACCAATCCGGAAGGAGCGGAAACGCAGATAGAGTACCGCGAAGGACTGGCCATAAGCATCACTGACCCGTATGGTGTAAAAACCGTACTTAGCTACGACAACGATGACAACCTGACAGAAGCCTCAGACAGCCGGGGCAATACCTCAAGCTACCGCTATGACCGACTGGGACGCTGCACGCAGGTGACAAATCCGAAGGGTGCCGTACAGACAAGACACTATGATGCCATAGGACGCGTAACGGAAGTGGAGGACTTCGACGGCAACCACATACACCTGAGATATGACGGCATAGACAACCTGCTGGAATACCGGGACGACCTGCAGAAGGTGGAATACACCTACTCAGGCATGTGGAAGCTGACACACCGCAAGGACAGCCGAGGCGTAGTAGGTTTCCATTATGACAGGGAAGAACGGCTACGCCACGTGATAAACGAGCGGATGCAATACTATGAGTTCGACCTTGACGACGTAGGCAACGTAATCCGGGAAACAGGGTTTGACCGGGGAACGAGGATATACCAGCGTGACATGGCCGGACGTGTAACCAGCGAAAGGCTGCCGAGCGGAATCGTGCGGGAATACGAATATGACAACGCATCAAGGGTGACAAGGGTGTCGTATGTGACGACGGATGAACCCGACCAGACCTACCAATATGGAATATCGGGAAGGCTCGTGGAAGCAACACGGGGTGAAAGCCGAGTGGAGTTCGCATACAACGCACTGGGACTGCCAGTAACGGAAACTGCGAACGGTGAGACCATCACACGCACCTACGACAAGACCGGACAGATACTGTCCCTGCAGAGCACACTCGGGGCGAATCTAGAATATATAAGAAACGAGTTCGGAGAACTGATGGAGTTCAGAGCCGGAGACAGCAGTGGAAACGGTGAAATGCCTTGGAAGTCGCAGCACAGCTACGACACGCTGGGATTCGAGGTAGAACGTATGCTGCCCGGAGGCGTAGTGCGAAGTTTCGCTTACGATAACATTGGCCGCCTCGTGGACGCACGCACGAGAAAGGACGCGCAGACACGCCACATGCGCCGATACCGCTGGGGCAAGGCTGACCGGCTGCTCGCAACCGAAGACAGCAGACGGGGAACGACCCAGTACGGGTACACCCCGAACGGACAGCTGGAATATGCCGAGTACGGAGACGGAACGGAACAGTGGAGAAAGAGCGACAGCCTGGGAAATCTGTACCCCGATCCCGACTGCACGGTACGCCGCTTCCTGAAGGGCGGAGCCATGGAACAGGACGGAAAGTGGCACTGCGAGTATGACAAGGATGGGAACCTGACAGAACGATACATCGGTACGGGAAGATGGCTGGACGGAAAGAAGGAACACTGGAAATACAGGTGGAACGCTGACGGCTCGCTGGCAAAGGTGGTACGGCCCGACGGAGAGGAAGTGACATTCGAATACGACGCGCTGGGAAGGAGACTCTCCAAGAACTTCGGAACGACCGTGACACGCTGGATGTGGAACGGAAACGTGCCACTGCACCAGTGGAAGCAAAAGAGAAACTATTCAAGGGAACAAGATGCGTGGCAGAGTGAGGAAGAACGCAAAGACCGCACGCTTTGGCTATTCGAGGAGGAATCCTTCGCACCTGCGGCCATGATAAAGGAAGGAAAGGCCTATTCCATACTGACAGACCATCTGGGTACGCCTACCGAAGCATACGACGCGGAAGGCAAAGAGGTGTGGAGCAGGACGCTGGACATGAACGGAGAGGTCATTGAGGAGACTGGAAACGTAGGAATGATACCGTTCCTATTCCAGGGGCAGTACTATGACCGGGAGACTGAGCTGGCATACAATCGGTTCAGGTACTACTCGCCGCAAATGGAGATGTATATTTCACAAGATCCAATAAGACTAAATGGAGGTATAACTAATATTTATGCGTATGTTTATGATACAAATATATGGATTGATATCTTAGGTTTAGAAAGTTATTATTCTAAATTTTATAGAGCAAACCCCCAAAAAAAGAAATTTAAAGGAAAAAGAAAAATGGAAATACATCACCGTATTCCACAAATGTACATTGGAAAAAATAAATTATTTCCACCAAGTATGCGTAGATCATTATCAAATTTACAAGCCTTATCTGTCAAAAATCATAGGATGATAAGTGGATATTGGGCTAATTTTAGAAGGAATAATCCTAATCCAACTCGTTCTGAAGTTCTAAAATTTGCTATGCAGATGGATAAAATAGCAGCAGAATATATTAACATTATAAATTAAATTGATATGAAAACTATAATTAATCATCTAGAATACCTATCCACGTTAACTCAAGAGATTAAACTTTATAAAGAGTTCGGTCCAAAACTTATACTACATCATTGTGGAAAAATTGTGGAAGAAATCGATAATCAATACATAGAATTTTTAAAAAATACAAATGGAGCATATATTTTAGGATATACCTTTTTAGGTATAAAAAATAGGGCACTTAGTGAAAATGTTTATGATTTTATGAGGACACTATATGACGACAATTTTATACTTTGTTCTCAGTTTTGGGGAGTTGCACGTACAAAAAATGGACTAATTTTTGGATATTTAAAGATCAAAGACAAAAATGGAAATCACTATATTGGTTATTATGATCCAATGAAATTGGATGAAGTTTATATTATATCATCTTCGTTCAATATTTTTATAAATAAATTTCTAGATTCAATTGAGAATGAATTAACAATTAACCCTAACATAAAGTATCTGAATGCGAACTGGTTTTTTAATCCAGATATAAAAAAACTTTCCTTAACAGACTCTGAATTATATGAATTTATAAATAAAAACAACAATGGTTCTTTAATATATAAACTTTAACATCATGTCAAGCAATATAATATCAAATAATTTGGAGATGCATTATAGAATTCCCGATAATTTTATTGGAGAGAATAAATTATTTCCAGAAGAAATGAATATCGGGCGTTCTAATAGATATTTATTACCTCGTTATATCTATAAAATGGTTATAGCTCCTGCTTGGAAAACTTTTACTAAATATAATCCTCGACCAAGTAGAGCGCAAGTTCTCAAAAATGCAATAGAAATAGATAAAAGAATAATTGAATACATAAAACCTATAAAATGAACGATTACCAAAAAAAATTAGAAACTTTATCCCCCGCTATTACATTATATAGAAATTTCGGGGAAAATTTTATATCACACTATATTAACAGAATTTCTGGTGACATAGATTCTCCTTATGTAGTTTTTTTAAAGTTTACCAATGGGGCATCCATACTTGACTATTGCTTTTTTGGTATAAAAAACAAAAAATTAGGTGATAAGAGTATTTATGATGAAATCCTCAATTTATGGCTTTGTGACAATTCTCTTGTATTCCGTTTCTGGGCTTTTGCATGCATAGAAGGAAATGAATTCTATGGTTATATCAATCATAAGAATGAAAGAGGGAGCCATTATATAGGCTTTTATAATGCATCGCAGCCAGAAGATATATATATAATATCATCTTCTTTTGAAATTTTTATGAATTCATTTTTAGAGCTAGTCTCAGAAGAATTACAAATAAATAAAGATGCAATTTGTATAGATAATGATTTATTTATAGATCCAGATATTAATAAATTAAAAGTTAGAGATCCTGAATTATATCAATACATAAAGAATCAAGATTACTCATTTAAATATGATTTATCTAAGGATTTTTTTATATCGTAAATTCTTTGAGTATTAACAGTCTATTATCAAAAGAGTTTATACAGAATAAGAAACAGGGCTATTGGTTATCAATACCCTAAAATCTTATTCGATATAATGTCTAAAGTAAAATATACACTTAGTAATAAATTATATTACAGATACATAAATTATTAGGTAAATAAGTTTATATTAAAAAGAAAGGACTAGTAATGAAAAAAGATATAGATTTGGGCTATGAGATACCAGAAAAGCCTTTGATAGGTAGAAAGCACATCTCCATCTTAATTGGAGCTGGCTTTTCTGCGCCACAAGGGTACCCGATAGGAAATACTCTGAATGAGAATATACTGGACTTTGAAAAATATAATGCAGATTTTTCACCAAGTGGTGTATTATGCTGTTCAACAACTGGAGAAAAACCTGTTTTTCAAGATGAAGGTGTTCTTAATCAGCATCAGAAACATTTCGTATTTTGTAAGCGTCTAATAAAAAAGTATGCAGAGACACATAAGTTCGACTATGAAGAGTTTTATGACTTCATAAAAAGTGAAGAAGTATATAACTCATGCTATGAAACATTGTGTAATGATTTATTGGACGAATATACAGACTATGGAAGTTTCGTCTTCAGCCTCCCCGACATCTATAATCAGATGGTGAGATATTTGCTGAGAGATAAAAATGGTAATTCTTTTTACGAAAACCAGCCATTCCATGTAGGTTATGTGGAGCATTACGATGGCTTTCTGAAATACCTAAGTCACTTGAAAGAAGATTACATCATTGATGTGCATACACTGAACCATGATTTATTTTTTGAATCTTTTAATAAGACTGAATATATCAATGGTAGCATTTCCGACGGTTTTGATGAATATGGCTCTGAGTTTTACGGAATACTGAATAGAGACAATGTTACTTATCATTGCCGATTAGAAAGATACACAGCCAGATATGACACTCCTATAAGGCTTTATAAATTACATGGCAGCTTAGACTATGTGCCTTATTACAAGACCGTTGAGAATAATTTCATGATACCCATCAAGTATGTGAAAATAAGGGAAGGTATTGGCGTAAGTGACTTATTAAGAGGAATACGAAGCAAAATGGGTTATGAAAGTTGCCCGATTGCTTACCACGCCGATTTTCTGACCGGCACAACCTCTAAAATAGAAAGATACAACAATCCTTTACTTTTCAAGAAACTCTTCAAAAGATTCAGAAAGAACCTGCGAAATGCAGAAAAACTGATAATCATAGGATATGGATGTAAAGACGAAGGAATTAACAAAATGATATTGGAGAACTTTGATTTCGCCCACAAAAGTACTTATATCTTTGATAAGTATGCAGGTGATAAAGTACGCGACTTAGGCAAAAAACTCTCAGCCAAGGTAATAGATGGAATTGAAATTGAAGATATAGTTCCTGAAATGTTTCAATGACAAAATATAGCGCATTATGGGAAATAATCGTACAACATTTTTAATAGGCGCAGGAACACCGCTTGACTTGGTTTTACCACAAGATGTGATTAAACCTGCAACTACAGTAATCACAAAAGATGTTTGCAGACCTTACACAGATTATCTTACGCCAGGTAATACAATAACTATTGTAGATGATATCTACAACCGGCTCATGGAAAATTATCCACCAGACCGTTCTAATCCGTATATAGATGGAACGACTCCCCATTATATTCATTTTGAACATTTGTTTCACGTATTAGAGATGTTAGATGCTTACGGTTGGGTATGGAACAAAAAGTGTAATAATCCGAATAGATATCCGGTCTTTGCTCCTTTTACCAAACCTAATATAGACTTTGATCCTAATACACTGCGTTCTGTTATGGACCAATTTATCCTTAGAATAATGGATATTGTAAATGGGTATGATTCCAACATCATGAAAGAACAGGTAAATGAATGGTATTGGAAATTTTATCAACAGTTCGGCGAAAACAGTGACTTCTTTGTATTAAACTATGACACCACAATAGAAAATGCAATTAGAACTTACGAGGATGGATTTGAATCGGATGGTATTCAAAATGTATTCCAACGGTTCAATCCCAAAAAGCTGTTTGAGAATCCGAATGGCTTATCTACGATAAATCATCTGCATGGATGTATAAATTATTACTTCCAGTCATATAAAGATCCGAATACTGATATTTATAATTATCTATCAAATGACTTATATAAATATCCTGACTATGCGACAGTTAAAGGATTGATGATAGGACGAGGACAAAGCCAGCCTTGTACACAATCAGGAGAAACATACTATTCTTCTCCTATCATTACAGGATTACGTAAAACGGATAAGCTAAACTGCGTTCCATTTGACTTTTATCATGCCAATATGACCAATTGTATCATCAGAAATCACAAACTGGTAATTGCAGGATATAGCTTTGGTGATTTGTATTGCAATAACCTCCTGGAAAGAATGAATTTCTTGCACGGAGACCAAAAGCGCATCGTACTTATTGATTTTTGGAATATTCCCAAAGAAGATAGAATGCATGGAGGATATTGGCTAAGCCAGAATCAAGGACAATTTCTTTGTCGCATAACTGATTGTGGGGATTTCAATGGAGTTATTCGTCAACTATATAAAAACGAAAATCCCCGAACAGGTGCCCTATACAGCGACAATGGATGCCTAATGGTATTACCAAAAGGATTCAAACATGCAGCGGCCTGCTGCGATGAAATCCTTGCTTTCTTGAACTCATAGAAACAGAATAAACTAACAGCGAGAAGGATTACTCGCTATTAGTTTATCCACTCTAACTTTATGGGAAGATGTTTTTGATGTTGACCGCCATTCATCATAAATATCCAAACAGCCCGTCTAACCATATTATGGTACTTGTATGTATCTTTACATATCTCCTTAAAGAATGACATATCTATTAAGTATTGAAAATACCACTGCAGTTCCTTCTCTTCATTAGGATGGTTTTCATAATAATCCAACTGATTTATGAAATAGCAGAACAACTCGTCATTATTGTAAGCATTCGTTAAACTACAGGTATTGAACTTTATATACAACAATAGCGACTG
>DXLO01000090.1 GCA_019414665.1 Bacteroides sp.
CCAGCCAGAAGGGTGGCGTGGGAAAATCCGTCTTTACGGTACTGCTGGCCAGTGTCCTGCATTACCGCAAAGACGTGCGTGTGGCGGTTGTGGACTGTGACTCCCCGCAGCACAGCATCGCCCTGATGCGTGAGAGGGACATGGAGAATGTCATGAAAAATGACGACCTGAAGGTGAACCTGTACCGGCAGTACGAAAGAATCCGTAAGCCTGCCTATCCGGTCATCAAAAGCGACCCGGAAAAGGGGGTGGAAGACCTGCGGCGTTATATGGACGAAAAAGGGGAGACTTTCGATATCGTGCTCTTCGACCTTCCCGGAACGCTCCGCAGCGAGGGGGTGGTTCATACCGTTGCCGCGATGGACTATATCTTTGTCCCGCTCAAGGCGGACAATATCGTCATGCAGAGTTCCCTGCAGTTTACCAAGGTGCTGGAAGAGGAGCTGATCGCCAAGGGGAACTGCAACTTGAAAGGAATCCGGCTGTTCTGGAACATGGTGGATAGAAGGGGACGGAAGAATTTGTATGATGCCTGGAACCGGGTCATCCACAGGATGGGGCTGCGGCTGCTGTCCTCACACATTCCGAACACCCTCCGCTACAACAAGGAGGCGGACCCTGTCTGTAAGGGTGTCTTTCGTTCCACGCTGTTTCCACCCGATCCCCGTCAGGAGAAAGACTCCGGCCTTCCTGAACTGGTGGAGGAGATATGCCATGCCATCGGTCTGGAGGAATCCGATACCGAGCGGTAGCGGATGATAGGATACAGACACCTTGAATAAGGGCTTTTAGCCTAAGATAAAGTAAGATAATTGCATGATAATAAGTTTTTTACAGATGTGACTTCTCCTATAAAAGCATTACCTTAGTAGTGTAATGTGCGCCAAGAGGTCACACAAGTAATTGTTCAGCATCGTGTCTGAACCTATTGTTCCATCAATAGTAGCCTGAAGAGGCGTACGTGACTGGCAACGGTCGGGTGCGAAGCCCTCTTGACAACGACGTTCCAACCTAAGCATCATAGGCGAAGAATGTCAAAGCTGACTGATATGAGTAACCTAAGTGAATCGCCGTACCATCGTGACTATGAATTAGCTCACGGATATTTATGGGCCATTCCAAAAGGCAAGCAGTCAGGATAGTACGCTGTTACATCGTGCTACACGGATGTCGCACTGCTGGTGGATAGGCGGAGTCTAAGTCGGTCGTCAGTTATTTGTGCGAAACTTGGTAAGCCCGTATCTCTCCCGTCAGCCAATAACCGATGGGTGGCCAATTGTAAGAGCGGCCGAATGAGGTGCGGGTAAAGGATTGTGGAGAAAGCGAATGCCATGGTGTAATGCCCTGGATAAAGGTTTCAACGTCACCCTACGCGAAAGCGGGCAGACTTCCACAGGGTAATTCTTTGTGAAACGAATTGTAGAACTTCAAGTATAAAGAAACAGCAAAGGAACAAGGCGCAAGCCGAGTGTGCATCTTCAGCCGGACGCAAAACCGTGTGGAAAGGAATAGACTTCGCACGATGCGAACGTAAGGTATCAATCGTTCACTGACTGCTATGTTCGGTATTAATGCAGACTGAATCCTTAATCATTTATCCAAACTCTTGAAATATCAAAGCCTGATTTAAGTGCAGATAACTGATAGAGTTTGGATAAATGGAAAGTTTGAATAAAATACATTATTATCAATTTCTACAGATATTTTTCCTTGCGCTCACACCCCACTGCATATTTGAGAAAACAGAATGATTTAACATACTATTTTTCATATCCAATCTTTTTTAATACTCCCCATGATCAATAGTTCGTTAAAAATTCGCCAAGCCTAAGCGGCTTTGGCGGTAAATAAAA
>DXLO01000091.1 GCA_019414665.1 Bacteroides sp.
GTATTCTCCGTTAAACCGTCCTGTTTTCGTTAAACGAAAACACAACTTGCTGTCCGCAGGAGCGGACCACATTTATCCAATAATTATTGTGTATTGGCCCATTGTATGGCTATTCTCCTGTGATTTACGAGGCATTTCCATCAGGTGTTTGCCGGCTGCTCTCCCCATAAAAGGGTGGATATCTCTCCATAATCATATGACTTACGTCCATAATTCGGGAATAAGGAGGCGAATATACGGGAAATCTGCCCTTTACATGCCCTATTGTCCATTAATGGATTGTTACTTCTACACATCTACAAATGGAGAGCGGCAGTGAGCCGTATATGGTTTATGGTTTTTCTGCATTATCTTCATTAATGGATTACTACTTCTACACTTCTGCAAATGGAGAATGTAGCCGTGTACACCTTATGGTCTTCCTTCATAATTCTCCATTAACGGATTAATACTTTTACACTCCCATAGACCGATAATTTAAGAATCCGTATCCGGACGGATGCGCGCTCTCACGCCTGCCCATAAGGATTAAAAAGGAACGGTGGACAAGGAAACGGAATCCCGCTCGCTTTTCCACACCACTACGGGCCTCTGATGTCGCCTCCGCATAGGAAGAACCGTCCGAACGGAACGGCATCTCCGTCCCCCCCGTCATGTGTATCATGACAATAACTGACTTTGGATGACTATAAGTGACAGGTGGTTTCATCCTGTTCTCTTCTTCCTTTATTTTGTATTCCGAGACAATACCAGTTGTGTAATTTAATAATTTAAGATTTTAAAATATGGATTCAGAAAAGGAAAAGAACCGGCTTTCCGATATCGTTCTCGAGAGGGTCGGACTCACGGGGAACCTTCTGTCAGCTCCCGTTTCCCCATCCCTGGAACCAGTGGTGGAGATACCAAGTCATGGAAGTCAGGTCCGGGCAGGGAAAGTGACAGGTCCGGAGGAATACAAGAGGAGGTTTCTGGTTCCCGCTCCCAGAGCCGCTGAGTGGAAGACCGCCTACATTGATGGGAGACTGCACCGCCGGATCGCCATGCTGGTCAGGGCCGCCGGCTGCGGCAGCATCTCCGGTTTTATCATCCGGTTGTTGGAACTCCATATGGAGGAACACAGGGAGGACATCGCCTCCCTGCTCGGTGAGGTCTACCGTCCCTGGGATGAGGACGGACAGCCGGGAGGAACACCTCGCCGATAAAACGTTGTCATTGTCCAAGAAGGCATATCATGACAGGAAAGAACGTAAAAGAGCGGATTGGTCTTGGCGGGATGGACGCGGACCGCATCCGTGAGATCATGGGGGAAGCGCCTGCCTGTCCCCGGAAGAGACGTGGAACGTCCGGTAACGACATTATACGTCCCGCAAGGAAAAATGGCCCCATGCAACCGTCCGTCTACGGGGAGGAATACCTGCATGGCATTGCGGGCGTGCAGCGTCGGTCGCTGCATATTCCCGCCGCCCTGCACCGGAAACTGTCCATCCTGGCGGGAGCCTCGAGAAACGGAAAGGTCACTCTGGAGGGGTTCATCAACCACCTTGTCTCGCGGCATCTGGAAGAATACAGGGAAACGACGGACATGATTCTGGAGGAGTCCCTGCCCGGCCCGGTCATAAAGGCTCGTCCCCCATGACAGGGGATCTCCCCCGATGGGAGCATTATTTTTGTTTCTGAAACAATAGTGTTTAACTTTTAATGAAAAAGAAGTATGATGAAAAAAGAAAAAGAGTTGTTGGTTGCCATCGCCAGCCAGAAGGGTGGCGTGGGAAAATCCGTCTTTACGGTACTGCTGGCCAGTGT
>DXLO01000092.1 GCA_019414665.1 Bacteroides sp.
CCTTGAATGAAATTTTAAATTCCACATCTATGCTGAATTTAGTCTTTCTCTCTTCTTAGATCTATCTTATGATTTTAATATCTCCTATCTGCAGTAGAAACGAGGTATTTATGAACAATTCAAAAACTGCTACTCAAAAACATATGACCCTGGATGACCGTATTTCCATTGAGAAAGGATTGGATCAACACCTGTCTCTCCGTTCCATTGCCTTACAGTTAGGAAAAGATCCCACCACCATCTCCAAGGAAATCAAAAAGCACAGGTCTTTCCAGGAACACAATCGTTTTAATGAACCTGCTAACAAATGTGCTTTGGCAAAAGACTGCAAAAAGAAAAATATTTGTGGTACCTATGCCCCTGTTTGCAAAAGGATGTGCAGATCCTGCAATCATTGCAACTCTCACTGCGAGGACTTTATTCCTCGATCTTACCATTGCAGTTTGCTGGATAAAGCCCCTTTTGTCTGCAATGGTTGCAGTAAAAAGAATCCCTGCCGCCTCGATAAAGCCTACTACCGCTCATCCACTGCACACAGGCAATATAAAACCATCCTTGTGGAATCAAGAGCAGGTATTAACATTTCGCCTGCTGACCTTGTTGCTTTGGATGAATTGGTAACCCCTCTCATTCTGCAGGGGCAGTCTCCTTACATGATCCTCCGCAATCATCCGGAAATTGCTCTATCTGAAAAAACTCTTTATAACTACATCGAGTCCGGAGCTCTTAGTGTGAAAAATATCGACCTTCCTAAAAAGGTGAAATATAAGGTGCGTTCCTGCAGTTCTTCTGAAGCTGCCGATCTGACCATTTATGAAGGACGTACTTACAAAGACTACCAGGCTTTTTTAAAGGAATTTCCTGACACAAGGGTTACGGAAATGGATACTGTCCTGGGCTGTGAAGGTTCAAAAAAAGTGTTACTTACCCTTCACTTTGATTGTTGTTCCCTTATGATGGCCTACCTTCTCGACAGTAAAGAGGTCTGTCATGTAAAAGCCATTTTTGACTCTATCGAACGCTCCTTAGGAACTTTTTCATTTTCCTCTGTATTCTCTTTAGTCCTGACAGACAGAGGTGGTGAATTCCGGAATCCTGCCGCATTGGAATGCGGACAGGAAAACCTGATTCGTACAAGCATTTATTATTGCGATCCTATGTGTTCCTGGCAAAAACCTCATTGTGAGAAAAACCATGAATATATCCGTAAAATATGCCCGAAAGGCACCTCCTTTGATGACTACTCTCAGGAAGACATCACTCTGATGATGAGCCATATCAACAGTTCTCCCCGGCAGAGCCTGGGTGGAATGTCACCCTTGAAGCTTGCAAAACTCATGCTGCCTTCAGAGGTAATAGATTACTTTGGACTTACTGAGATACCAGATGATGAGATTGTATTGACACCGGCATTATTACAAAAATAGAACCAGACATTACATATGAATCTGCGGATAAGAGTCTTGCATATTTTTTCCTCCAGGCAAGTGGAATTTAGTCTTACAGGGCACGATTCCAGTTGCCTTATCAGTACGCCTTTTTCCAGTAAATGCACAAACAATGTCTGGTTAAATTCCACTTTAAAGGGTTTGACGCATTTCGTCAAACCCTAAAATATAGAATTTAGTCTTCCGTATGGAATTTAAGTTTACGTGCGGAATTTACTTTTTCACTCAAGC
>DXLO01000093.1 GCA_019414665.1 Bacteroides sp.
TATTACCCAAAGTTTTCGTATCTTTAGGCATAAAGTTTTTCGTTATGGCAAAGTTGCATTTTCGTCCTTACATTCCCAACCAAACCGTTCTTTTTCCACAAAGAATTGATGAAAACATAGCTGCGAACGACCCGGTCCGCATCGTGAATGCTGTTATTGACAACCTCAATCTTGAGAGTTTCAAGAAGCTTTATAAGGAAACGGGCCGTTGTCCTTATCATCCTAAAATGATGCTTAAGGTGATAATCTACGCCTACATGAATAATATCTATTCTTGCCGTAAAATAGAGAAGCACCTCCTTCGTGACATTCATTATATTTGGCTTGCCGGTAATGAGCATCCAGATTTTATCACGATCAACCGTTTTCGTAACCGTGTAAAGGAGGAAATAAATAATGTATTTACCCAGTTGATTTTTGTCCTTGCCGATAAAGGTTTCATCAGCCTTGATGTGGAGTATATTGACGGCACCAAGATTGAATCCAAAGCCAACAAATATACTTTTGTCTGGCGCAAGACAGTCGAACGGAACCGTACGAGACTAATGGATAAAATCCGTATTCTCTTGGAGCAGGTGGATGAAACCATTGCACAGGAGAACTCTATAAAAGACACATCCGTGGAGTTTACTTCCTGCAGGCTCTCTGACATAGTGGATGAACTTAAAGAAGCCCTGGAACGCCAGCCTGCAACAAAGGATAAGGAAGAAAAGAAAGCCCTGCGCAAAAAGAAGAAGCAGGTCAGGGAACTTGAAGGGTATCGTGACAAGCTGATAGAATATGACAATCACCTTGATACCCTTGGAGAACGTAACTCCTATTCCAAGACCGATCCTGGTGCCACATTCATGCGCATGAAAGAAGATGCCATGAAGAACGGGCAGACCAAACCCGGATATAATCTGCAAATAGGTACTGAAAACCAATTTATCACAGACTTCCGTCTGTTTCCCAACCCTACCGATACACTGACCCTCATACCTTTTTTCCACTCTTTCCAGTACCGCTATAACCGTTTACCGAATATCTGCGTGGCAGACTCCGGTTACGGTTCGGAAGAAAATTACCGGTTCATGCAGGAGAATGGGATAGAAGCCTTCATCAAGTACAATTACTTCCATAAAGAACAGCGTCCCCGTTATACTCCCAACCCGTTCCATGCCGAAAGTCTCCATTACAATGCCCAAGAGGATTATTACGTTTGTCCTATGGGACAGCACATGAACCGTATAGGAACCAAACGTGACAAGACAGCGAGCGGATACATCACCGAAAGTGCCCGGTATAAAGCAAAAAGATGCGAAGGTTGCCCTTTGCGTGGCAGTTGTTTTAAAGCTCGGGGGAACCGTATTATAGAAGTCAACCACCGATTAAATCAATACAAACGGCAGGCACGGGAAAGGTTGCTCTCAGAAGAAGGTATCAAGCATAGAGGCAGGAGGTGTATAGAACCAGAAGCTGTGTTTGGACAAATGAAATACAACATGGCATACAGAAGATTCCGGCATGTGGGAGAAGACAAGGTTACAATGGACTTTGCTTTCTTTGCTATAGCCTTTAATATCAAAAAAATGTGTGCTAAACTGATAAAAGAAGGAAAGGGGCTCATTACAGTTGCCAAATAT
>DXLO01000094.1 GCA_019414665.1 Bacteroides sp.
CAGTCGAAACAACAGAAAGAACGCCGTCCGGTAGGTTTCGTTACCTATAACCGTGACAAAAACGAATAGGTAACGATTTCGGTAACGAAATTCCGCCTAACAAACTATATCCCAATGAAGTACATTCTTCCACCTTGCGGGCAGTCCACCGACTACCCGCATTTTTTATATCCTTTTCCAACTGGCACATTCCCCGAAACGCCAGCCGTGCGTGGCATGGCTGACTGTATTTCGTGAAAAGAGCCGTTGGAAACCCGCACAAGCGTACCGCAAGGTAAACTTGCCATACCCTTGCCTTTCCCACCCGCATGGAGTGTTCCCTAAAAGATGAAAGAGAACAGGCACTTTTCCCCAGTTTCCCTATCTGTAAATCTTCCTCTTACGCAGTCCCCCAGCCGGGACAGTCGTTTTAATCATTTCAATAGGCAAAGGTAGTTACGTGTTCTTCACGATTTTGCAAGGTCGAGCCGTTCCGGTTTGGCGAAAAAATCTTCCCTGCCTTGCGAGGTATTTTTTGCCCAAAACCTTGCAAACTCTAAACACTACCCTTTTACGCCTATGTGAAACGAAAACGACCGACCCGACCGGAAGACGCATAAAAAAAAAGTCGGATTTACGGGAAACAGGAAAAAAGTTCAGTGAAACTTCAACTCCCTCACCTCTCAAATCCGCATAAAATTAAAAACTTAAAAATTACAGCAATATGGAAGCAAAGGTATTATCGGAAGCAAAAGTTTATGTAGGCACTTATGCCAAGTACAACAACGGTTCATTGTCCGGCGCATGGCTCGACCTTTCGGACTATTCGGACAAGGAAGAATTTTACGAAGCCTGCCGGGAACTTCACAAGGACGAGGAAGATGCGGAATATATGTTTCAGGACTGGGAGAACGTGCCGGAGGGCTTAATCGGCGAAAGCTGGATTTCTGAAAACTTCTTCGCCCTGCGTGATGCGGTGGAGGATTTGAGCGACACCGAGCAGGAAGCCTTTTTCGTGTGGTGCAACTATAAAAGCCATGATTTGGGCGAGGAAGATGCGGACGACCTTGTACGTGATTTCCGGGACGAGTATCAGGGTCAATATGACGATGAAGAAGATTTCGCCTATGAAATCATAGAAGAATGTTACGACCTGCCGGAGTTCGCAAAGACCTATTTCGATTATGAAAAGTTCGCCCGTGACCTGTTTATGTGCGATTACTGGTTTGATGACGGTTTTGTGTTCCGTGCGGCATAACAACCAATCCGGGCGGGGTGTCAAAGCCCTGCCCGTTAAAAACGACCAAGCGATGAAACGGAAAAGCATTTATAAAATCCTTTGGCGGGTGTTGCTGCTCTGCCTTGCATGGCGGTTTACCAGCGTAGCCGGAGCAGGCACGGCGATAACGGCGTATATCGTGTTTTGTGCCGCCCGTTTCCTGCTCCGGGTCTGCCTTTCAGCCCTTTATGCGCTGGGCGTGGCTCTGCTTTTCCTGCTGTTGCTTTCTTTACTGATATTATAACCATTAAAAAAAATAGAACATCATGCAGTCACTTAACAAAAACGGGGTAAGCATTACCCAAACACCGGGAGA
>DXLO01000095.1 GCA_019414665.1 Bacteroides sp.
ACCGCCACCCTTGACGGTACGAAAAAGAACTGCTGTAGGTGAATCACCGACGGCGAAGAACTCAAGAACAGTTAGAGTTTTTCCGTCGATTACAGCAGTGTAGCAGTTCTTTTTCGTGCCATCAAGGGCACACCGCTTTGCGGTGGCTGGGATAATTACCTCTGGCTCTGAATCTAAGAACAGTTAGCGGCTTCGCCGTGTTGCAGGTTCAGAATCGTCTGTTGACCAAGGAAGATGAGAAGCTGCCATTTGCCCAGCATCGTGTCAGCCTGAGACAGCATTTCGACTTCATTTAAGACTTTATAGTTGTTGTGTTTGTGTGGTCTTAGGAAGTTGTAATAAGCAACCCAGAGGGCGAGATCATAGTTGGCTCCATCGATGTTATCAAAGCCGTTGGTTTTACGATAGGAAGCTTTGTATGTACGGTTTAAGCGTTCAATCATCTGCTTGTAAGGTCTGAATTCTTTAGAAACCTCATCGTCATTGGTGAGTCCGATTACCTGTGTGATTTCAAACTTAAACTTATCACCGAATTCATGGAAGAACTGCTGGGCGGCAAGGGGATATGCACTGTAGCCATCTGCAATGAACTTAAAGTTCTTAGGCAGTTCTTTTAGATGCCGGAAGGCCATCCGCATTGCCAGAATGCATGGACCAACACCACGATTATCAGATACCTGATAGCCGATAACAGAGCGTTTGGCAGCATCCATGATAAACCAGATATAGGTTTTGATACCACGGATTTTGATGTATGTCTCATCAGCAGTAAATACATTGCCAGTTTTGTAATCGTAGTTGTCTACGAAAGGTTTTATGCAGACAGAGGCGGTTTTGCAATAGTTGGCAACTTGCTGGTGTGAGATGCTGATGCCGTGTATGTCCTTCAACGCCTGAGCGGTTTTACGAAGCGATAACCCAAGATTCACTTTGTAGGTAAGACAAAGTGACATGACATGCTGGTCATGTTTACTGAATTTTAGGGAAGAAGCATTCTTGGGAAGAGTGTTTAAATCCATGCGAAAGAAATCTATCTGGAATTCCCGGTAGATGTAATGGAGTTTATATTTGTTCTTGCCATAGTCCTCCTTAAGGTCTTTTTTATCAACCTTGTTTAGATTGTGGAGGTAGTAAGGACATTTTGGATTTACGCATTTGTGGACAACAAAGTGTTTGCGGTCTTTCTTATGAGCCAGCGAGTGATTGCAGTGCGGGCATTTGAGGGAGTAGGACTTTGAAAAACGGTTTTCTTCCGGAGAGAATGCGGTGGAGCATACTTTGCACAGGATCTGTCCTTTTGAACCATTATTCTTGTAGAGATAAGGCTTTGGAGCATTGCAACGTGGGCAGGCACAGTTGTCATCAATATCACATTCAGAACGGCGGCTGACAGGTTTGATTTTCTTGCCATACTTCCATTCGAGGTAAGGAATGTAGTCTTTGTAATCCCATTTTTCGTAATAGATTAT
>DXLO01000096.1 GCA_019414665.1 Bacteroides sp.
ATGCCCTTGTTCCTTATCCTGTCATTGTGGCAGCGACAAAGGGCGACCCGGACGCCATGAAGATTGTCTTGCAGCATTTCAGCGGCTACATAGCCCGCCTCTCCATGCGGAAGCTGTACGACGAGCGCGGGAACGTCTATTTCGGCGTAGACCACGACATTCGGGAACGGCTGCAAGCAAAACTGATGATGGCTGTCCTCACCTTTAAGGCAGAGGAATAAACCGCAGCGGCGGCGGGACGCTTTCTCTCTCCCCCTTTTCCGTTCCGCTGCTGACGCGGCAGCAAAGCCATTCTGAACCTTGACAAAGAAAGCGGCGCAAGATAACGGCGGCGCAGCATAGGGCAAATCGGATACGTTCCTTTTGCGCCGAGCCATACGGCGGGTGCGCCATGACGCTATCCGGGTGAGGTTATCCCCGCCCGGACAGCCGAGCGACCAACACCGCGCCGGAAAGCAAGTGTAGCGGCTTGCGGGCGACGACACGCAGAATATACAATGATACTTCCTTACAGCCACAGTCCGAGCGTTAAGAGCGTCGCAGGCAATGGGTAGGGCTGCATGAGAACCATGCCGGGGTGAAATTCCCATGAGGTTATGCTAATAACCGTCCGATTAAAGCCTTTGTTTTATTGAATAGTGGACTTGCTGCTATTCATAGACTGTATTATATGTTTGCGAAAGAAAGGGGGATTTTCTTTGACGCAAAACCAAACGCCCGTTACCACAACGGAGCATAAAATAGGAAAAGTTACTTACCTTGTATGTTCGTCCGCAAGTGAACGCGCAACGGACACACTGGATAAAAAGATAAAAAAACTCATTCGCAAAGACATGGAACTGAACCCCGCAAACGCCCGGAAATAGGGCGTTTCTTCACATTTTATACATGACACAGGCAGCGGTATGTGGTATAATATAGACAGTACAAATACCATGCTTGTCTGTCGTCGGAAAGGAGGACAAAATGTTACAGACAGACAAGATTACCGCTTTATATTGCAGATTGAGCCAGGAAGATATGCAGGCCGGGGAAAGCGAGAGCATACAGAACCAAAAGCTGATTTTACAAAAGTATGCTGACGAACACCACTTTTTCAACACGCGCTTTTTCGTAGACGACGGATTTTCCGGCGTGAGCTTTGAGCGTGAGGGGCTTCAAGCCATGCTGCATGAGGTTGAAGCCGGGAACGTGGCGACCGTCATAACAAAAGACCTTTCCCGTCTGGGACGTAATTATCTGAAAACCGGGGAGCTGATAGAGATTGTTTTTCCCGAATATGAAGTGCGCTACATTGCCATTAACGACGGTGTAGACACAGCAAGGGAAGATAACGAGTTTACCCCTCTGCGGAACTGGTTCAACGAGTTTTACGCCCGCGACACTTCAAAGAAAATCCGGGCTGTCAAACAGGCAAAGGCGCAGAAAGGCGAGCGCGTCAACGG
>DXLO01000097.1 GCA_019414665.1 Bacteroides sp.
ATACGGAAGCAGCGGTTCTTTGCTTCCTGAAACTGTTCCTCCGGGGATTTCTGCCGGGGCTTGGGCTTTTTTGCCTTTCCCGGCGGTTTCCAGTCCTCATAGGAAAGCCCGAAGTCCTGTGCCAGTTGTACGGCGGCTTCTTTCTTTCCCAGCCCATACAGGGCGGCGGCAAAATCAATCACATCCCCATCCGCACCGCAGCCGAAGCAGTGGTAACGCCGATCCAGCTTCATGCTTGGGGTTTTATCGTTATGGAACGGGCAGCAAGCCATCCCGTTCCGACCTACATGGATTCCATAATGCTCCGCAGCCTGTCTTGTTGTGACGGACTGCTTCACAGCTTCAAATACATTCAAATCTATCCCTCCTTGAAAATAAGAAAAGCACCTGACATTCTCTGATTGAAAATGGCAAGTGCCTGTTAAAGTTCCATATCCTGTTGTTTGTGTTTCGTCTGTGCCGGGGCAGTTCTTTGTGCTTTTTTCTCGTCTGCCTTATCCTGCAAGACTTCTTTGATGGGCTGCTTCTTGGGCGGCTCTTTGCTTTCCTCTGTGCCGGGTGTGGCTTTCCGTACCCAGTAGCGGATGTCCCGCAGCTTCTTCAAATCCTCCTGTACCTCGGTCAGCGGTGTTTTCAGGGCTGCGATTTCTTCCAGAAGCGTTTCCTGCTCCTCTTGCAGCTCCTTTTGGGTACTGTCCTTATCGTCCGGGTGCTTGGCAAGGTAGGCGGCGGCTTTCTCATACCGGGCAACCTCCGGGTGTTCCTGTTTGAATTTCTCCTTTGTTTTCTTAAAAAATATCTTCTGGTACTTCTCATAGACAGCCTTACATTCCTTGCAGTCTGTCCGGCTGGCAAGAATCCCGTCAATCACTTTGCTGCGGGCTTCCTTTGGCTTCATCTGATTGCGGTAATCTGCGGCTGATTTCCCGGAAGATTCCAGAAATGCTTCTAAGTCCTCCACAGTGGAAAGCCCCTTTTGCCGGAGATAGGACAGGGCTTCGCTGACTGCCTTTAAGTCCTGTGAAGTCCCCCGGTTCTGTCCAGCCCTTGTCCAGTCCTTCCGTTCTTCCTTTCGTATCTCCATATACTTCATCAGCAGATTGGGAAGAAGTGTCGCTTCCTCCGCCGCTTTTTGTGCAAGCAGCTCTTTCCGTTTTTCTCCCAGCTCGGTAATCCAGCCTTTGAGGTTTTGGATAAGCTGCCGGATGGACTTCATCAGGCGGTTGGCGGCTCTGATTTCCCGGTTCAGGTTGCCGATATTCGTCTGGATACCACGCTTTTCCATCTGCCGGACAGCAGCCCCCTCATGGACAGTGGGGACAATATCAAGCCCCTGTCTGGCATAGGAACGCAAGTCCACACGCTCCGGGCGGTCATTGGCTTCCAGATAGCGGTTCTGGATGACCTCCCATTCATGCCGCCAGATTTCAC
>DXLO01000098.1 GCA_019414665.1 Bacteroides sp.
CAATGTTGTCCTAAACGTTTTTCGATAAAAACAAAAAAAAGGAAGTAAAGCTAAGGTAGAAAGAACTACCTTAGCAAAGAGCACCACCTCTTTTACTTCCTATGGCAAATATAACACTTTTCGCACAAGCAATCGGTAAACTCCCGAAAGAATGCATAAGAAAAATTATCCGTGAAGAAAAAACGGATAAGCACAGCAAAGGCTACGACACATGGAGCCAGTTCATAAGCATGATGTTCTGCCAGTTCTCTGGATGCGACTCTGTACGTGATATCTCCAATGGACTGAATTCAGCCAATGGCAATTTGAACCACCTCGGAATCTGCCGTGCTCCCTCTAAATCAACAGTAGCTTATCAGAATGCAAAAAGGGACAGTGGCGTGTTCCGACGGATATTCTATTCACTGCTTGCTCATTTTGGACAGCAGACGATATGGCAACGCACCAAATTCCGTTTCAAGATGCCAATCAAATTGCTGGACTCATCTACCATCACGCTGACCATGTCGCTCTACGAATGGGCACATTACACAACAAAGAAAGGCGCAGTGAAGATGCACACATTACTTGATTATGACAGTCTTCTTCCTGAATTCGTAAACATTACAGATGGCAAATGCGGTGACAATAGGGGTGCTTTGGATATTCCCGTTTCGCCTCATTCTGTAGTCGTCGCAGATCGTGGCTATTGCGATTTCTCCCTTCTTGACTATTGGGACAGCAGGAATGTGTTTTTTGTTGTCAGGCACAGGGACAACCTGCTTTACTCACAAATTGAAGAACGTTTATTGCCCGAAACGAGGGCGCAAAATGTGCTCATCGACGAGATTATTGAACTGACAGGTGAGCAGACAAAGAAAAAATACACAAAACCGCTCAGACGCATAGCTATCTGGAATGACGAACATGGCTATGTGGTACAGTTGCTCACTAACAACTTCAAGTTGTCTGCTTCCACAATAGCGCAACTTTACAAGGCAAGGTGGATGATTGAAATATTCTTCAGAAATATCAAGCAGCTGTTGAAAATAAAGAGTTTCATTGGTACATCACGTAATGCTGTTGAGACGCAGATATGGACTGCTTTGTCAACGATGCTACTACTCTGCTGGCTAAAGCACATTGCAAAGTACAAATGGGGGCTCGCCAATCTTGTCGTATCACTTAGATTGAATACATTCACGAAAATTGAACTCGAAAAGTGGTTGAACGAACCATTTACACCTCCGCCTGAGCTAGCAGGAGAGGAATAAATAGGGGTCAAAAAAGCTTTGAAGGGGGTGTTATCTATAACAACCTCATATTCATCGTACCTATAAATCGTTTAGGACAACATTG
>DXLO01000099.1 GCA_019414665.1 Bacteroides sp.
TGAAGTGACCCCAAAAAGTTAGACAATATTCTGAAGTAAAAATTGTTCAAGCAGCCGAAAGGGCTTGCTGTCTGTGAATTGCAGGCGGCAAGCCCTTTAGCTTTGCCTTGATCCTGCGGTTGTTGTAGTAATCTAGATATTCGATCAGTTCCAGTTTGAAGTGTTCCATGGAGCGGAACTCCTGCAAATACAGCAGCTCACTTTTGAGCAGCCCGAAGAAATTTTCTATCACAGCATTGTCCAGACAGTTTCCCTTGCGGCTCATGCTCTGGCGAACACCTTTCTCCCGGAGCATCTGTTGGTATTGTTTGTGTTGGTACTGCCAGCCCTGGTCAGAATGGAGAATCAGGTTTGTTTCGGCCGGGATCTTTGCAAACGCCTCGTCCAGCATGGTGGTTACCATGCTGAGTGCAGGACGATCCGATATGGTGTAACTGACCAGATCGCTGCTGCACAGATCAAGGATGGGAGAGAGATAGAGCTTCTCTCCAAACAAACTGAACTCTGTCATATCGGTGACCCACTTCTGGTTCGGCTTTTCGGCGTGAAAGTCCCGGTTTAACAGATTTGGCGCAATTTTGCCCACTTCTCCCTTATAAGAGCGGTACTTCTTCATCCTGACACGGCAAACTAAGCCCAACTCTTTCATAAGCCGCTGGACAGTCTTGTGGTTCAGGAGGAAATTGCGCTTGCGAAGTTCTGCCGTGATCCGGCGATAGCCGTACCGGCCCATGTTTTCGTGGTAAATCGTTGTGATTTCTTCCTTAACAGATGCATATTTGTCTTCTTTCTGCATCTGCTTCAAATGATAGTAGAAAGAGGCACGGGGCAGTTGAGCGATTGAGAGCAGAATACTGAGTGCGTGTTTTTGCCTTAGCTTCTGAACTACCAGCGTTTTTTGTGCTGGCGTCGCTCGTCTTCCAAAACCAAGGCTTGCAAATTTTTTAGGTAGTCATTCTCCGCACGCAGTCGCTGCACTTCGGCCAACAGATCTTCTTCTACCTCTTTTGGCAGCTTCTTTGACCGACCAGTGCTGCTGCGGCCCCGTCGCTCAACCGACAAGCCTTCCGGCCCTTCTTCCAAATAAATGCGTTCCCAGCGCTCTATAATTTTATGGTCGTTAATTCCAAATTCCTGCATTGCTGCATAGATACTCAGGTGTTCTTTTTTCATGGTTTCTACAACCATTTTCTTGAACTCCGGCGTATATCGTTTGTTTGGTTTTCCTCTTGGCATAATAAATCACCCCATCTGTTAGATAGTATATCATACTGTCTAACAAATGGGGTGCAGTTCA